>NZ_RPSG01000005.1:0-330978 GCF_003946835.1 Bacillus sp. 2B09 | reverse complement strand
AGGTTACCCACGTGTTACTCACCCGTCCGCCGCTAACATCCGGGAGCAAGCTCCCTTCTGTCCGCTCGACTTGCATGTATTAGGCACGCCGCCAGCGTTCGTCCTGAGCCAGGATCAAACTCTCCGAAAAAGTACAAAACCGAAGTTTTGTTTTTCGTCAGCGTTTGACTGACTACCTATGATGTATCATAGGATTTTTTATAAAAACTCGAATTAACAGGTACGTTTTGTCTTGTTTAGTTTTCAAAGATCATTTTTTAAAAATGGAGCGGGTGATGAGAATCGAACTCACGACATCAGCTTGGAAGGCTGAGGTTTTACCACTAAACTACACCCGCGTGGTTAAATGTTATTGGCGCGCCCGAGAGGAGTCGAACCCCTAACCTTTTGATCCGTAGTCAAACGCTCTATCCAATTGAGCTACGGGCGCTTAATCAGGCGACTTAATTATCTTAACATATCGTTTTTATTAAGTCAACATCTTTTTGAAGTTTGTTTGTCGTATCTGTCTGAGCATCAGTGTTTCAGATGCGTCATCAGCGACGAATAAAAATATACCATGGATCATACAAAAGGGTCAATACATTTTTCTAAAAAAGTTTAATGTTTTTTAAGAAGTGCTCTTTTGTTAGATAAATAGAGTTTCAATCGCCCTATTTTCGTTTCTTTCTTCATAATTCTAATGATTCTTAAATAAAATCTTTCTAAATCCAAAGGAGGACAAAACATGGTCACCTAGAATTTTTATTTATTGGAAAATTCTTAATATTTTCCATGCATTTAAAGGAGGTAGGAGATGATGAAAAAGTTTGTCGCTTTTCAAATCATGATCGCTTTGGTGATAGGAGCTCTTATCGGCCACTTCTTCCCTGATTTCGGAATGGCACTGCGGCCCATTGGGGATGGCTTTATCCGATTGATTAAAATGATTGTAGTCCCTATTGTTTTCTCTACGATTGTCATCGGCGCAGCTGGCAGTGGTGGAATGAAGAAAATGGGTAGTCTCGGATTAAAGACAATCATTTGGTTTGAAGTCATTACGACCATCGTTCTTGGAATCGGGCTTTTATTGGCCAACGTGTTAAAGCCAGGCGTTGGACTCGATTTCTCTCAATTAGCTAAGAAAGATATTGGGGAACTCGATGGTTATACTCAAAAGGTCGTCGATTTTAAACAGATGGTTTTAGACATCATTCCAACCAATATCATCGATGTCATGGCTCAGAATGATTTACTAGCAGTGATTTTCTTCGCTATTTTATTCGGTGTAGCCGCAAGCGGTATTGGGAAAGCTTCCGCTCCTGTCCTTACCTTCTTTGAATCAGTAGCACAAATTATGTTTAAGCTCACACAAATGGTCATGGTGACAGCTCCTATTGGAGTTTTAGCATTAATGGCAGCTTCTGTCGGACAATACGGCATTGTTTTACTCATTCCTATGATGAAACTTGTTGGCACTGTCTTCTTAGGATTGTTTATTATTCTATTTGTTTTGTTCCCTCTTGTCGCACTGATCTTCCGTTTTAACTACTTCGAAGTGTTGAAAATGATTTGGGATTTGTTTTTAGTGGCCTTTTCTACTACAAGTACAGAAACTGTTCTTCCACAGCTCATGTCACGGATGGAGAAATACGGCTGTCCGAAAAGAATTGTTTCCTTCGTCATCCCGTCAGGTCTTTCTCTTAATTGTGATGGTTCAAGTTTATATTTATCGGTTTCCTGTGTGTTTCTTGCACAAGCGTTTGGTGTCGATATGAGTTTATCCCAGCAGCTCCTTATGATGCTTGTCCTTGTTTTAACAAGTAAAGGCATTGCAGCTGTCCCGTCTGGCTCACTTGTCGTTCTTTTGGCAACAGCTCATGCAGTAGGTCTGCCAGCAGAAGGTGTCGCTATTATCGCCGGTGTTGATCGGATTATGGATATGGCTCGAACAGGCGTGAATGTTCCTGGACATGCGGTTGCCTGTATTGTCGTTTCTAAATGGGAAAAAGTATTCCGAGAGTCTGCATGGGAAGTTCCAAAAGCAGGTGAAGAAACAAAAGGAATGTAATGTTTTTTTATGAAGGAAAGGGGTCGCCCTTTCCTTTTTTTATGGCAAAAATGTCTGCTTCAGCACGGCTTTACCTTCTTGCTGCAACTGCACCTCCGCATATGCTCCGTTAATGAGGGTCATTTGCGGCGGTACGTGTCCACAATCAATATCGTAAACAATCGGTATTTGTAATTCCTTATGCAATTCTTCATATAGATCTGTATATTCATATCCTTCCACAGGAGTGTCCACTGCACTCCTGCCAAACATGATGCCAGAGCAATGATCAAACCAGCCTGCTAGTTTTAATTGAACAAGAGACCTCTTCATGCTCGCAGCATTTAATTCACAGTTTTCAAAATACCATAGAATGGGTTCACCTTTTAGATATGTTTCTTGAAAAGCTTTGACATCTCCAAAAGGCGTGCCAGCTAAGTGCCGGATCACATCAATACAGCCACCCATCAGTCTTCCCTTCATCGTCGTCTCTAAGTGATCAACAGTACGCCATGCGGTTGGTTCGGTTAAATGAAAGACATGAATGCTTGGATGGTCATACTGCCATTCCTTTTGATACATATCAGAAGAAAATTGAGTAACGTCCTTTTTCTCTGGAGTGGAAAGTATTTGTTCCCACATAGAAGTCACCTGATCAAGCTCTTCCCCCTGAAGATCCACCAGGTTCGGTCCATGCGCTGTCGCAATGCCTGTGTTTAATGTCAAAGCTAATAGAAGGAGACTTGTATCTGAGTAACCAAGAATCCACTTTTTTTGCATCACTGAGAAATCAAGATGCTCTAACACTTCAATAAGCAGCTGTCCGCCCCATGGCGGGATGATGTGGTCAATCTCATGACAAGTCATCATCCACTGTAACTCATTTGCTCGCTTGATTGCAGGGGCTGATTTCGCTTTTTCCTGCTGCCATACTGTCTCTCCACATATGACTTCATAGCCTCTTTTTTTCATCCGATCGCAAGACAGTTGAAACATCTCATGCAAAGAGGGTTGTACACCTGAGGACGGTGCTGTCACCCCAATCGTTTGTCCTTTTTGCAAAAATGGATACTGGATCATCCTGCTCACCTCCACCTTCTATGAATCTCTCATCTATTCATTGTAAAGAAAATTCCCCTTCTTCAAGGGGAATCTCGTCTTACTCTCTCTGACGCAGGACAGTATATACACCTGCGAAAATACACAAAATCCCAACAAACGAACGTAAGCCCATCTCTTCACCTAGAAGCAGCCATCCAAGGACCGTACCAACGATTGGTTGAAAGAAGAAAAACAGACCACCGCTTGAAGCGTCCATCAGTTGAAGCCCTCTATTCCACAAAAAGAAAGCAAGGGCCGTTGAGATGATACCTAGATACAGAATGCCGCCCCATATTTCCGGTCTTGCCATTTGATGCACATCCAGATGAGGCAAACGAAACAAGACAGGTGGTGTTAATACGATAAAGGCCACAATGATCGCATATGTTGTCGTCACTACTTGAGGATACTTTCCTGGAACTCGTTTCAAAAGAACAGACATGAGTGCCCATGTTAATGCAGCAATAACCAGTGAAAGACCACCAACAAACTCATCCGTTTGAACAGCGACAGGCCCAATCATCGTCAGCACACCTACTGTAGCAAGCAGAATGGAGACACACTTTCTCATTGTGAAAGATTCTTTTAATAGAAAGAAAGCGAAAAGCACCATAAAAGCAGGTGTGGCCGATGTGATGACGGCACCCATTTGTGCAGACGTATACATTGTGCCAATTTCTTGGGTCACGATCGAAAGAAAGTTGCCAATCAATCCAATCGACACAATCAGCGGGATATCCTTTTTGTCTAACCGAAAAGAGTAGCCCAAACGCCAAATCGTGAACACAAGAACGACTCCAGCTACTGCATATCTCATCCAGACGAGCTCAAGTGGCGGGACAACCGCAACTGTTACTTTGACCACTACATACATACCGCCCCAAATACTAGCAGCTAACGCTAAGTAGAGGGCTCCTATATATTTTCCATTCATTTTTTCCCCTCCGTTACTGGATATATTCACTGCGATATCCACAAACGGAGATCACTCTCCGTTATGGACGGAGGTGATTTGGTACATCATGTTCAAATAAAGGCTTCCATTGCATATCAGTCACCCCAATTGTGTTTATTTTCTGATTACTTTATAACAAAATCTGGTTCACTTCAATCCTTTTTATCGCCATGTTTCTTCATATAATAGAAGTTCAATAGGATTGACATGATGAATTCGTTTTCTTATAGTAAGTAAAACAATTGATGTTTACATAGAAAAGGAGTAGAGGTATTTGGATGTTGAAGCTAGGAAACACATTCCCACTGCCGGAAACGAACCGTTTCTTGAGGGAATAAAAGATTGTGTGCCAACCTTGCTTGGTTATATGAGCATTGGGTTTGCCTTTGGAATTGTTGGCATTAGTTCGCAGTTAAGTATATGGGAAATCGCGCTGTTATCTATCTTTATTTATGCTGGCGCTTCACAGTTTATCATCTGTGCATTACTTGTGACAGGAAGCCCTCTTTCCGCTATTATTTTCACCACGTTCATTGTCAATTTACGGCATTTGTTACTCAGCCTTACGCTTGCCCCCCATTTTACACGCTACTCTGTAAAGCAGAACATCGGATTTGGTCTTCTGCTTACTGATGAATCCTTTGGCGTAGCGATGAATAAATTAGCACAGCAAGGAAAATTGAATAACAGATGGATGCATGGACTGAACATTACAGCTTATTTATGCTGGATTGCTGCGTGTACACTTGGCGGAATATTCGGACACTGGATTTCAAATCCAGAGGCGCTTGGTCTTGATTTTGCCCTATCCGCGATGTTTGCTGCGCTGCTCATTCTTTCTTTACAGACGGTGCCAAAAAATAAGCTCACCCATCGCTTATCACTTGTTTTATATATGTTTGTTGCGATGTTTGTGCTGCTTCATTTTGTTCCTTCACACGTGGCTGTTTTGTTGGCAACTGTGCTTGTTGCCACTATTGGGGTGGTGACAGATAAATGATTAGCAGTTTTATGTTATGGCTCATTCTTGGCTGTATGATTGTGACCATCATCCCAAGAGTCGTTCCATTTTTATTTGTAAGGAGTATACAGATGCCAGAAGTGGTGCTCAAATGGTTATCATTTATCCCCATTTGTATATTTACCGCTTTGATTGCAGAGCATCTATTCATACATACTACAGCAGGCGTCACCATTCACTGGATGTACCTTGCTGTCTTGGTTCCAACTGTGTTAATCGCTGTTTGGACAAAAAGCTTGTCCCTCACCGTTCTAGTAGGCGTCATGCTGATGGGCACAGCTAGATGGTTTTTCTAATAGAAAAAGCTTAACCGGATGCGGTTAAGCTTTTTTCATTTTACGATACCGTATACAAAGCCGTCATAGCCTTTTTCGCCAACAGTTTGAATAGCGGTTGCCTCAATTCTCGACTCTTGTTTGAGTAAATCGAAGAATTCACGCGTTCCCTTCACTCGCTCATCTTGATCAGAGGCATGAAGAACTGCTCCATTTCTGACCACATTGTCTGCAATAATGACTGTTCCCTTTTTTGAGAAGTGTAACGCCCACTTCAGATATTGCGGGTTGTTTGGTTTGTCTGCATCAATGAAAATCAAATCGAACGGGAGCGCATCCTGCTCTTTTAACTGAGATAAAGTATCTAACGCTTTTCCTTGTAAAATGGTGACACGTTCTGCTAGGCCTGCTCTGTCTATGTTTTGCTGTGCTGTTTCTGCATGATGACTGACAGCCTCTAATGTCATGAGTTCTCCATCCGCTTCAAGTGCACGGGCAAGCCAAATGGTACTATAACCGCCAAGTGTACCGATTTCTAAAATGCGCTTTGCACCCTTGGTTTTTGCTAACAAATAAAGCAGTTTTCCTTGGGCCGGCGACACATCTATTTCTGGTAATCCGGCTTGCTTATTCTTGATAAGAGTTTGCTCCAATACGTCATCTTTAGCCATCAATTTGTCTTTGATATACTCGTCAACTTTCCCCCATACTTGCTCCAAGTCATCCATCTCCCTTGTTCATGTCTTCTATTTAAAGTCTACATGACGGAAGCGAGAATTTATAATCAATTCTTTTCACACACCTATTCATTTTATTGATGAAAGGAATGGGATGATGGATACATGGGGCAAGTACCTGTAAGTATGTGCAAACTACTGATTCAGCTTATTTTTCACGTCACCTTTTTTATCTTGAAGCTTTCCTTTTACTTGATCTTTCTTTCCTTCTGCTTTCAGGTTTTCATGATCTGTAGCTTCGCCAAGTTTTTCTTTCACTTGACCTTTGACTTGATTTGTTTTTCCTTTCGCTTTATCCATATGTCCATTTTGTTCACTCATTTGTTCCACCTCCACGTTTGATACTGTTTATTTAGCCTTTTTGCACATGACAAAACATCTGAGTGTGCTGTGTGCGCGTTTCAGGTATGATAGACATAATGGAATGAAAGGTTGGTGGTCTGTTCAATGATCATTTCTGAAAGTATGTTCACTGTACGTGGTCTGACTTATCGTATTCGCTCTGCTGCATTAGCAGATGCCAAACAGTTATCAGCTCTCAGACTGAAAATCGATGGTGAAACCGAATATTTAGATCGTGAACCGGGTGAAGCTTTTATTGATGAGAAAGGGTTCGAGGCGTTGATTCAAGAGGATTCCAAGGAATGCCGTCATCTCTTTTTAGTTGCAGATATTGAAGGAGACATTGTCGGTTTTTCAAGATGCGAAGGGCATTCTCTTAAGCGCTCTGCTCACAAAGTAACGTTTGGCGTCGCCGTACAGAAGGCCGCTTGGGGCTATCACATCGGGAAAGAACTTTTAGCTGCATCGATTGACTGGGCAGATCAGCAAGGCATTCAAAAGATGTCACTTCAAGTAATGGAAACCAATCAAAAAGCCATTCGTTTATATGAACACTATGGCTTTGAGATTGAAGGCTTGTTAAAAAAAGATAAACGGCTGGCGGACGGCATGTATTATGATACGGTTGTGATGGGCAGGCAGCGGCCAGTCTCCTGACCGCTTACATGACATATCCCATGACATATCCCCAGATCATCGAAATCGCACTATAGATAAGCAGAAGCCCCATGACGAACTGGAACGGCCGCTGATAAAGAGTTAAAAACCGCTTGAATACAGAGCCAAATAAACTCCAGCTAAATGTGCCTAAAAAACCGATGATGGCAAGAATCAGTGTCAATAACATGTATTGCATATTGGACTGTCCATACGGCAGAACAAAAGTGGAAATGACGGTTAATCCATACAAGATGGCTTTCGGATTAATAAATTGCAGCAGCATCCCCGGGATAAAATGATTATAGCGGTCTAGGGTTTCGTCATCTCCGCCTTTACTTTTCATGATTTTGACAGCCAAATAGATCATGTAACTGGCTCCGATGAAAGCCATGACCCAGCCTATTTTCGGCATGACTTGATAAAGAATCATATTGAAGAAACCGCTCAAACACAAAATGACCAAAAATCCGATCCCAACACCTAAACAAAATCGAAATGTTTGCTTGACCCCATATTTATTCGTAAAGACCATCGCCATGATATTATTCGGTCCAGGGGTAAAGCTGGTAACAAAAGCATAAATCAACATGGAAACAATCAAACTGTTACCTCCTTTTTCATACGTTATTTAGACTTAAAAGTCTTTATTGCGTATATATTACGTTTTATTGTACTATTCAGTCGTTATAAAGTAAATGCAGAAAGGAGTTTTTTGATGGAGGATGTACAATCGATTATTGCTAGAAATGTAAAACTGCTAAGAGAGCAAAAGAAATTAAGCCTAGAAAAGATGGCTGAGGTAACAAATGTGAGTAAAACGATGATCGGACAAATCGAAAGAGGAGAATCCACACCGACCATCACCACTCTGTGGAAAATCGCCAATGGGTTGAAGGTGTCTTTTAGTGAACTTATTTACGCACCGCAGCCTGAGATTAAGTTTGTGCGAAAAGAAGAAGGACAAGTTTTAACAGAGGACGAGGGAAGGTATCGGGTATATACGACGTTCCCATTTGATGACCTGAGAAAATTTGAAGTCTATCAGGTAGAAATTGATCCTCATGGGTCGTTAAGTGCGGAAGAACATATCGGCGGTACAGAGGAATTGATTACCGTGTTTGAGGGAGCACTTGATTTATCGATCGGTGATGAGCAATACACATTACAAGCTGGCGACTCGATTCGGTTTAAAGCTGACCGTGCCCATGAGTATAAACAATCAGGAGAACAGATGGTCCGGCTGCAAATGATTCTTTATTATCCCCATTAAAAAAAGCTGACAGGCTTGTCCACCTGTCAGCTTTACATTTTATTTAATTAAATCCTGGATCGCGTACAACCGTTCCAGTAAAGGTAACTCTATATTTTCCTAAACCTAACTCTTCAATTGACGATTGATAGAGAATACCGACCCATCCATCCTTTGCATATGTAATACTTGATGGGATGTTTGACGTCGTATATGTTCTCGTTTCCGAGACGGTTCGACTTGCTTGTACCGTAACTTCACTGTTTACTTTCCCCTTCGCTTCTACCGGGACAGCGGTGACACCCGCACCCGTTAAAACAATTGCTCCAACCAAAACAGAAGTTATGACCTTTTTCATACAAAAATCCCTCCCTTTTTTTGTTGAACATATTAACCATACCATAATTTAGAACTTTCGTAAGTTATTTTTTCATTTTTTTGAAAATTATGATATGATTGTCTTATACTGGATAGAGGGTGTTACATACTTCTATGCTTTTATCCTCATCTCGTTTCTAGTGAAACAATTGATAACGGAGGTGATTTCATGAAAAAATGGCTTATCTGTTTTCAACTTGTTTTCCTCTTCACCTTGACGGCCACACCATTTGCTTCTGCTGCTTCATGCCCTACAGTGAAACCATGTGTTATTGATCCTTAAGCATAAGAAAAAGTCGATCAAGCCTATTCCCTTGATCGACTTTTTTGTTATGCTTGTTCGGCTTCCCAGCGGGCAACCTCTTCTCTTACTTTAGGAGCCACTTCTTTTCCAAATAACTCAATAGCTTTCAGCACTTGATCATGCGGCATCGAACCGACCGGTACGTGCAGCATGAAGCGCGTAATGCCTACATTTTTTCGCAGATGAATCACTTTCTCTGCCACGGCATCTGGATCTCCTACATACAATGCACCTTCTAATGTTCTTGCTGCATCGAATGTAGAACGGGTATAAGGTCCCCAGCCTCGTTCTCTTGCTAATGTATTCATGACATGCTGTGTAGAAGGGAAGAATTGATCTGCTGCCAATTCTGTTTCCTCCGCAACAAATCCATGTGAATGGGATGCCACCGTTAATTTCTCAGGGTCATGTCCAGCGTGAATCGCAGCTTGCTTGTAGAGCTGCACTAGCGGTGCGAACTGTCTAGGGCTGCCGCCAATAATGGCAAGGACAAGTGGTAATCCTAATAATCCAGCACGTACGACAGATTCTCTGTTTCCTCCACTGCCAATCCAGATCGGAAGCGGATCTTGAACAGGTCTTGGGTATACGCCGACATCCTGAATGGAAGGACGATGCTTACCGCTCCACGTCACACGCTCTGACTGCTGTAATTTCAACAGTAAATCTAGTTTTTCTTCAAATAATTCTTCATAATCATCTAAGTCATAGCCAAAAAGCGGGAACGATTCAATAAATGATCCACGGCCAGCCATGATCTCTGCACGCCCGTTAGAAAGGCCATCTAATGTCGCAAAATCTTGAAACACACGAACAGGATCTGCCGATGAAAGAACAGTTACGGCACTTGTCAGACGAATATTCTTTGTTTGCGTTGCCGCAGCTGCTAATACGACTGCTGGATTTGATGCGGCGAAATCTTCACGATGATGCTCTCCTACACCAAAAACGTCGAGACCCACTTGATCTGCTAAAATAATTTCTTCTACTACTTCACGAATGCGCTGTGCGTGGCTGACTGTTTTTCCTGTTTGAAAATCAGGTGTTGTTTCTACAAATGTACTAATTCCTAGTTCCATGAATGGAACCCCCTATCTTATAAATATGTCACAAATTCAGAGACCGGCTTGCGGTAGCCTCTCGCTTGTCTGCTCTCTACTTTTTCTTTTCCGAGTGTAATCATTAATACAGGAACCAAATCTGATTCGATGTTTAACACCTTTTTCATTGCTTCGGGGTCAAAGCCGATCATTGGGCAAGTATCCCATCCCTTGTTTTTGGCGGCAAGCATAAATAGCATGGCAGATAATGAAGCATTTCGAATCGCCTCTTCTTTCTGAAAGTCTGATCCTCTCTGCACATAAAAACTCATCGTCTCTCTGACCATTTCCTCATATTGTTGCGCATTTAAGATGCCGAGCATTTTTAGGCCTTCATAAATGTTTCCTGCTTGCTCATAAGCTTTCGGATCGCCGAGCACAATGATCGCTGCTGAAGCGGAATGCACCTTATATTGTCCAAATGCAGCATCTCTTACTTGCTCTTTAAGCGCTTCTGATTGGACGACGACATATTGCGTATGCTGTAAATTAAAGGCTGAAGGTGCCAGCTTCACTTCTTCAAAGATACTATTAAGCTCTTCTCTCGAAATCGAGATATTTGGCAAAAAATTTGATGCTGATCGTCTTTCACGTACCAATGTATCAAAGCTGCGTGTCATCTTGTTTCCCCTTTTCGTGAAGTTGTTTTGCACCTAAACCGATTTTTTTCAACCATTCAATGAGCTGCTCTTTTTCCTCTGTTTCGATAAAGGACAGATTTTGTGAAATGACATCTGTATGTTTTGGAAAAATATCGTCAAATAGCTGCTTCCCTTTATCTGTCAGTAATACATGGAATACACGTTTATCAGAAGGTGCACATTGTCTTTTGACTAATTCTTGTTTTTCTAATTTGTTGACCACATAGGTGATGCTCCCACTTGGAATGGATAGAATCTCACTAATTTTTTGAACGGGATGCGGTCCCTTACTATACAGTAATTCAAGAATTTGAAAGTTTTCAAATCCGATATCATAACGTTCAATGTCTTTTTGGATATTTGCAAAAAGGGCATGGTAGGCTTTCATCCATACTCGGAAAAGCCTTAAGTCTAATTCCTGTTCTTGCTGCACCATGGCAACTACTCCTTTTTCAATAAATCCTAAAACTAGGATAAATTTATCCTAACACTAGGATATTTTCTTGTCAACGTGTTTGTTTGATTAAAAAAAAGACCCCTGTGATTCAGTGATCTTCTTTTAACACAAAGTTCATTTCAGCAATTTGCTTGTATTGATTCACTTGTTGTAATGAAAATCTAGATTCCTGTTCAGTTGGAGGGAAAAGAGGGATTCCTTTTCCAATCATGACAGGTGCGATTTGGAGATACAGCTCATCGACTAATTTTTCTTTTAATAATGCTTGAAGCAGTTCCCCGCCTCCTACTATCCAGATATGCTGGCCTTTTTCATTTTTTAAATTTTTGATAAACGAGAGAACATCTTCACGAACGATGTGGGTTCCTGTATGACTGTCTTGTAAAGTGTGAGAAACGATATAACACGTCTTGTCTTCATAAGGAAACTCATCAGGTGAAAGTTTGAGAACCTGTTCGTATGTGTTCCGTCCCATGATCAGCGTATCGACTGTTGCATAAAATTCCTCATATCTCGTATCCTCTTCGCCCTCTGTGCCTATGAGCCAATCTAAACGGTGATCATCCCTTGCTAAATATCCATCAATGCTCATTGCCCCATAAAATAGTAATTTCCTTTTCAATCTCACCACTCCCCGCCTCAAATAAGAACGTATATTCCCATTTTAACAGAATGAATAGAAAAATGATATATGATCAATTCGTTTCTTACGATTCCTGTTCTACCTTCATAAGAAGCTTGTACAAGATGTGCGCAAGCTGCCCCGCTTCGACTGTCATCCCTTCATGAATCCATTCCTCCAGTACACCAACAACACCAGACACAACAAATGAAGCCTCAATCTGTTCACGTTCCGTAATCTGACGCTGATCAAGTTGCCACTCTTTCATGATTTTTTCTTTAAAAAACGCTTTAAATTGATTCGTCGTTGGGCTATTCGGTTTGACAAATAACGTCATCATGAATTGTTTTTCTTTTAAATACTCAGTTGTTTTGTTTAAAAAGGACAGCATATCAAGCGGGTCCTGGCTTGGAAACGATTCATCGTATAGTCCGCCAAGCTGATTAAATAGTTCCTTCTCAAGCTGTTCATGCAAATCAAATACATCTTGGTAGTGCAAATAAAAGGTCCCTCTTCCTAAATCCGCTCTTCTAGATAGCTCTGATACTGTAATTTGTTGAACATCTTTTTCCTTTAAAAGCTCAAGAAAGCTTTCCCGTATCGCCTTTTTGGTTTTGATTGTTCGTCTGTCCTTCATCAAACACCCTCCATTTTTGAACAATCTGGCTATACCTGTCTATTTATGAACAAGAGATCATTCATTGCCGATGTTCGGTTTATTTTCCTCTTATTATAATGGACACATGTTCAATAATCTATATCTGTTCAAAAAAAGGAGGACCATCATATGTTTCAATTCAGACTTGCTAGAGAGGATGAACTGCCTCAAGTGGCAGCGTTGTTAGATGATTCATTTCAGAACTATTCATTTTTTGATTTATTATGCGAAAAGGTGACCAATCGTTCTGCTTTCGCCCGTCAGTTGCATTTGATCAATACAAAGGTATATTTTCAGCATCAAATCTGTTTGGTCGGGGTTGAGAACGAGAAAATTGTGTCTGCCGCCCTGTTAAAACATCCCCGTCTTCCTGAACCAGGACTCATGGATTATGTGTTATCTGGTGGGTTAAAGCTACTCTTTACTGGTGGCATATCGGCGATTCAGCATGTGTTCCGTATGTTAAAGGAGGCAAAAAAAGCGTGTTCCTCCTTAAAGAAACCTTACTGGTATTTAGAAGCTCTTGTCGTTGCAAAAGACCAACAAGGAAAAAAACTTGGAAGCCGTATGTTAAAGCAATGTCTTTTCCCCTTTATCGCCCGGCAAGGTGGCGGACTGTTCACACTGATTACACACAACGAGGCCAATCGTCATTTCTATCGAAAAAATGGGTGGACGGAGTTTGATGAGAGAGTACTGCACGGAGAAAACATGTCCCTAGAAAGCTGGAGTTATAAAACCGTGATCAAATAAGGTATCTTCTTCAAGGGATGATATAATAGAAACAGTTCAAACAATGATCATACTTGGAGGAGAGACTGATGATACGACGACTTGATCATATCGTGTTGACTGTTCAACATATGGAGGAAACCATTCGCTTTTATACAAACGTATTAGGAATGAAGGAAGAAACTTTTGGAGAAGGCCGTAAAGCCCTTCGTTTTGGCTTACAAAAGATCAACCTTCATGAAGCGGGTCATGAATTTGAACCAAAAGCTGCTCATCCCAAGCCTGGATCTGCTGACTTGTGTTTTATCACCGATTTAGATATAGACAGTTTATTGCTTCATCTTCGAAAGCAGGTTGTTCCAATTGAAGAAGGTCCGGTCAGACGTTCTGGTGCATTAGGTCCGATTGAATCCATTTATATCCGTGATCCTGATATGAACTTAATTGAAATCTCCCGATATATAGAGGAGGCTGATCCATCATGACTCGATTATTCTTGAGACCGATTGAAGAAAAAGATTATCCTGGTATTCATAGAGGATGCCAGCATGCAGAAACACTTTATATGACTGGCACACGCAAAACGTTCACACTAGAAGAAATTCGTTCAGCCTATACCCGTTTTCTGCAGGATGACAGTAGACGAGACTTTGCTATTTGTCTGCTAGACACGAAAGAAATGATTGGGGATGCGGCGATTGTGGATATTGATCCGATAAACCATACGGCAAGTTTCCGCATTGCGCTACATGGTCCAGAGCATTTTCACAAAGGATATGGCACTGAGGCTGTTCGGATGGTTCAAACATTTGCCTTTGAGACGTTAGAACTCAATCGGCTTGAGCTTGAAGTTTTTTCCCATAACCCACGAGCCTTTCGAAGCTATGAGAAAGCCGGATTTCAATATGAAGGAAAAAGACGTCAAGCGCTCTATTTCAACGGTGCTTATTCGGATGTCATCATGATGGGCATCCTTCGTGAGGAATACGATAGAATCAAATCATAAAGATGTCCCAGCCTACGAAGGGTCATCTTTTTTTAACAAATGAAGCCCTGTAACGATGATCAAACAAATGATAGAAGAGAGAACGATAGAGACGCTTGATATGCTGAGCGCCATCCCTTCCCATCTGCCAATGAAGAAACTGCCGATCAATAAGAGCAATCCAAACATAGTGATACATATCGGGACAATCAGCCTGGCATGGCGATGCCTACGTCTTTTTCCCGCCCACCACGAGAGACAGAGCACAATGACAGTAAAAATAGCGGTTTGCAGCCAGAACATATCGCATCAACTCCTTTTCTTTTTTATCCTATGACAACGGAGGTTTTTCCAATGAATATTAGACCGATTCAAAAGCAGGACAATCCTTTTATCGCGGCCATTATCCGCCAGTCATTAGAATCAGCGAATCTTGCGATTGAAGGTACAGCCTACACAGACCCACACCTTGATCAGCTTTTCGAATACTATCAATCATTGACTCATGCAGCCTATTGGATTGCCGAAGAACATGGTGAAATTGTTGGTGGCGTTGGCATTGCCCCTTTCACAGATGGCATTTGTGAGCTGCAAAAGCTTTATTTAAGCCCAAAAGCACAAGGCAAAGGTGCGGGCAAGAAACTGATGGATACGGCCCTCCAATATGCTGCTACATACTACGATGCTTGTTATTTAGAAACCCGCAGTGAATTAACAGCCGCTACTGGTCTTTATCAACGGTATGACTTTTCTCTTCTTCCTGCACCGATTGAAGGCTCAGAGCATTCTGCCATGGATGCTTGGTATCTCAAAACCTTTTCAGCGTGAGGCATAAAATAAGCGATACGTCTTTGTCCACTGAAAACCTAGCTTCTCTGCCAATTTGGCCGAGGTTGCGTGATGGACATCGCAATCCCAATGCGGTGTCCTCCCTTTTTCAACACAGATGCTGATCATTTGCTGAGCTGCTAACAAAGCCAACCCTCTTCCACGGCAGGCTTCATCTGTCCAAATATCAATTTCCACACGTTTTTCACTTGAAAAAATAGAGATACATTCACTGACCACGTCTTCACCATTTAAGATGGCAACTCCGACGCCATTAGATAAAAAGTGATCTACTCCTCCCCAATATGCTTCATAATAGCTGGATGGGAATACTTTGCTTGCGGCAATGACTTGTTCATTCGTGCGTTTGATCATTTCGTCTTGATTAGGCACAATCAGATCAGGAGAGGTCAAGTCATAAGAATACGCATGTCTTTGCATTTCATTCAGATGGGAACCGAAGCATTTTTTCATCATCTCATCTGATGCTGGATTTGCTGAAAACAAAGTGAACCGTCTGTTCTCTCTTTTCTGCTTTTTATAAACATCCACAATGAACGTTGAACATAATGAGAGTGCGGCTTCTGTCCTGCCTGCGACATAATAAATGCCGGTTGTCGTCCCTGCAAAATAGACACACGGGTGATCTCGGTGATCCACATATAAATCTCCTTGTATCACCCCATCGAGTATCGCATCTACGAACACTGGATAGGCAGGATCAATCCGCCGAATTTCCTCTTTTACCGCTCCTGTCCTTTGTTGATCTACAAGATACAACATCATTCCTCCATTCACGAACGAGTATCTTTTCATTATAAAGGAAAGCCGCAGACACGCGGTGAATCTTTGCAACAAAAAGAATTCTTCTGCATCAAAGCAACATTCCATCGCATTCGCTTTCATCTATTGCTATGCTCATTGTGAGAGGAGGTTTATGGATGAAATTTCGTTTGATCTGGAATCAAGAAAAGGATGTGACGGAAGTAGACGTCATCAGCCATCCACATAATCAAGAACGTTTACAAAAGATGACATCAATGATGGAGACTAGTACATCTCTAACGGTCAAAGATCCAAAAAATGATCGGCAGTCTCTTTTACCATTAGAACAAATTGAAGCGATCTCTGCGCTTGGACATCTGTCAAAGGTGATCACGACTCAGGGTACGACATATTTTCTCAGTAAACGGCTGAAGGATCTGAAGTCGCTAGAGCGTGAACATTTCTATCGTATCAACAATGCAGTCATTCTCAATTTAGCGCAAGTCGACAGCTTTGTCGCTGGTACGTACGCTCGCTTAGAGGTCGAAACCATCTCGAAAAACAGCTACACCGTCAGTCGTCATTACGCCAAATATATAAAGGAGCGATTCAAATGATCAAGGAACTAAAACATCAATTTATGCAAACAGCTTTTGTCTCTATCGTATGGCTGACACTCATCCTGTCAATCACTCAATGGTCATCCTCTATCCCTTTTCATTACGTGTGGCACATCATTGGCATCGGTACTCTGGCAGGCATCGTCTTTGGGGTCATGTATCCTTTACTATGGAACTACTTTACCTTTCCAGCACCCACCAACATTCTCATCTCCACTGTCGTCAATTTAGGGTTTCAAGTAGGAGCCGTCGCTTTATATTCGACTACACTGCTCGAATGGATCATGCCTTATTTTATCGGTATAGCCTTTCTCACATTAGTAGGCCATATCATCGCCTTTCTATTTTACAAAAAGCAACAAAATCAAAAACTGGCGCAGGCACTGAATCACCTGAAGCCGCAGCCTTAAAAAAAGAGACCTTATTTGAAAGGTCTCTTTTTTTAAGGCTGCTGCTAACTCATTCTCTCTAAAAATGAATCACCCCTAATTCCACTGCTGCTTTAATTGCCTCCGCTCTTGAAGTGACCTCCAGCTTTTGATAAATATTTGTTAAATGAGCTTTGACAGTTCTCTCGGAAATCCCCATATCAAATGCAATTTCCTTACTTCGATATCCTCTAGCCACTGCTTGCAAGACAAGCATCTCTTTTTCAGTCAGCATGTTTATTTCTTTTTTCAAATGGGTCGGAGTCACTTGATGCTCTGTTGATTCAAATACTTTAGCAGCGACGTTTGCTTGAAGAAGAATATCCCCTCTGATAGCTGCTTCAATTGTATAAAATAAATTTTCTCTGCTGGCATCCTTTAAAAGATAGCCCTTTGCTCCAAGTTGCAGCCCTTCAATCATTAATTTCTCTTCGTTATAGGTAGTGAGAATCAGGACCGGTACTTTTAATTGAAGAGACTGCATCTCTTTTAACATCTCAAGCCCACTCATGTTAGGCATGTTGAGGTCAAGTAATACAAGGTCTGGAGCCTTCTCTTTCAAGATATCTAAACCCTTTGCTCCATCTTCTGCTTCACCAACAACATCAAATCGTTGATCTGTCTCAAGAATTAATTTTAATCCTTCTCTAACAACAAAATGATCATCGACAATCACAATTTGATAAGACATTGTTTTTACTCCTTTTTCAAAGGTATGGTTACCGTCACTTGTGTACCTTCATTTTTTTCGCTTTTCAAGTGTAGCTGTGCATCAAGCAGTCGGGCACGTTCTGACATACCAATTAGACCGTAATGCCCGGAAGTGGATTCTTGTTTTTTCTCATCAAAACCCACTCCATTGTCTGTGATTTGCAAGGAGATGTGATCATCTTGTTGCTTCATCATCAATTCGACCTTACTTGCTTTGGCATGCTTGGCAATATTCGTCAAACATTCACTGACAATGTATACAGTATGTTCGATGAGGAAAGGGGACACTTGATAAGAGACAGCCACTTTTGTATGAACTGGAATATTCGTCGCCGTCATAAACCGATTCACTTCATCTTTCACAGAATCAGCTAAGTCATATTGATCCTGGCTGTATGTTCGAAGGTCGTCAATGACCAATCTCGCCTCACCTAATGTCGTCCGCGCATGGCTCATTGAACCTTTAATAATGCTTTGAGCACGCTCAACATTCTGATTCTCTAAATGGGCATGGACCGCTTCTAGCTGCATAATAATACCTGCCAGCCCTTGTGCAAGGGTATCATGTAAATCTCTCGCCATTCTTTGACGCTCATTTGCAAGTGTCAGCTCTTCCACTTGTTGATGTGCCAATTCAAGTTCCTTTAAAAATGTTTGTGTACGAATTCTAGCTTTGACTTGTCTAAAAAATAAAATGGAGTATGCGATGACTACAATCAGAATCAAAAACAAAATAGGAATGTATACGGTCAAATCATCTGTATCATTGACCAAAATAAGGGCAAGAAAAAAAAGAACATAAAAACTAAGCCCTGTCAAAATCACCTTCAATGTATGATAATATACCCCAATACTTTGCGCTATTAGTACCGGTAACAGACCAATTAAGATCACAGGGGAAGCCGCCTGCATGACTGAAACACAAAGTAGAATCACTATTCCTTGAATCAGAAAATATACCCATGGATTCTGCTGAAACCAGTAAAATGACCACCAATGCAGAATCAGATGTATAGCAATAAGTGCAGAAAAAAACAGGCCAGAAAGTGCTAATGGGGTGGTTATAAACTGAAATATCATTGCTGCAATATAAACAAGAATGACCCATAATAAGGTTGGAATTCGCGAATAGATCATTTCATTAAAAGGGTCTACCCGTCGTTTCGCCATAAATATCACCATCCGAGCCTCATATTCACTCAAAAAATACCGCCCACCCTTTATCGAGGTAATGGCGGTATCATCAATCATACCATGTAAGACTATCAGTGACTAAATCACCTTCTCTTCTTTCTCATCCTTCTGAGAAATAGACTCACCTTCAATGTCTATACGTGGAAGCCAGCTTTCGAACCATTTAGGTAAGTACCAAGCAGCTCGTCCGATTAGCATCATACATGCTGGGATAAAAGTCATTCTTATGACAAATGCATCAAACAGAACGCCGAATGCCAACGTTAACCCCATTGTTTTGATAATCAAGTCATCTGCAAAGATAAAACTAGCAAAGACGAGGATCATGATTAAGCCTGCGGCAGTCACTACTCTTCCACTATGCTTCAAACCTGATACAACGGACTTTTTCGCATCACCTGATAGAAGGAAATCTTCTCTCATTCGACTGACTAAAAAGACCTCATAATCCATTGCAAGACCAAATAATATTCCTGTCACTAGTACAGGCATAAAGTTTAACAATGGGCCATTTGCTGGTATTCCTAACAATGGCGCAAGGTGTCCATCCTGTAAAACAAAGACTGAAAAACCTAGTGTGGCGGTCAATGTCATAAGGAATCCTAAAACCGCTTTTAATGGAACAAGGAATGACCTAAAAACAAGAATCATTAAAATCAAAGCAAATCCAATAATGACTCCTGCAAATTTCGGTAACGCTTCACTGAGTCTATCTGAAATATCTATATTAACTGCCGTAGACCCAGTAACAAGTAATTTCGTATCATACTTTGCAGCAGTCTGACTAGATTCATTTCGTATATCTTTGACTAATTGCTTTGTCGCCTTATCTTCTGGACCACTTTTCGGTAAAATGGTCAGCATGGCGTACTTACCCGATGGATTAGGAACAGGCGGTGCCATTTGTTTGATGCCATCCATCTTCTCTAGTACTGTTGTTGTTTTCTCAATAGATTTCATTGCGTTATTTGCATGGGAGGCATCAATGATAACAACCAGTGGCCCATTAAACCCTTTACCAAACCCTTCTGCTAACAGGTCATAGCCCTTACGTTCAGTTGTTTCCTTCCCCTTCATGCCGTTATCAGGAAGACCCAACTCCATATGAAGTGCTGGCCAACTGAGTAGACCAGTCAATACAATGACACCTAGGATGATCTTACCTGGATACTTCTTGATAAACCTTCCCCAAGCTGTGGCTTCTTCTTTTTGTTGAGATTGTAATTTAGAGAACCATTTATTCTTTCTTGAAGGGCTGACTTTATCACCAAGAATCCCTAGTATGGCAGGAACAATTGTGAGAGACACAAGCATAACTGATAGTACCATGAATGCAGCTACAAGACCCATAACGCCTAAAAATGGTATACCGACTAAAACAAGTCCGCATAGTGCAATTACGACGGTAACACCTGCAAACAATACAGCGCTGCCTGCTGTAGCAACAGCTCTAGCAGCTGCTTCTTTCAATTCGTAACCCTCTGCTAATAACTGTCGATAACGAGAAATGATAAATAATGCATAATCAATTCCTACTGCAAGTCCAATCATCACAGCTAATGTAAGACTAAATGCAGACATCTCAACAAAATTTGAGGTAATTAATATGACCATCACGCCGATTATTAACCCAATGACAGCCGTCAAGATCGGTAGTCCTGCAATCAATAGTGAAGCGAAGGTAAAGGCTAAAATAAAGAAGGCCATGACAATACCTATGACTTCCGAAATCCCGCCTACCTCAATTTCTGAGAATGTGACGGAGCCGCCTAATTCTGTTTGGATGCCAGCTTTTCTTGAAATCTTAATACTATCTAATACTTTCTCTTTTGAGGATGTTTTTACCTCATCCGCCTTTACCCGGTATGTAATATCCGCATACCCTATTTTCTTATCCTTACTAATAGCAAATGTCTGATATAAATCCGTCACTTGCTTGACTGCTTTATCCTTTTTGACTTCTTTGATCGTTTCGTTCAATTTGTTTCTTACTTTTTTTGTTTCTAATGTTTCACCCTTAGGTGCTTTAAAGATCAGACGAATCGTCCCGCCATCATCACCTGCTGGGAACTTTCTCTGCAAGAGATCCATTGCCTTTTCTGATTTTGTTCCTGGAATCGACATATCGCCATTAAATGAAACACCTGTCCCTATTGTTGCCGCCACAACAGCAACTAAAACAAGTAACCAACCGATAATCATCCGTTTCGGCTTAGAAAATGCACTTTTTCCTAAATGATATAAAAATTTTGCCATTCACTTACTCCTTTTTCTTCAACTTCGTGAACTTGACCTCTTTATTCTAAGCAATGAGATGGTCGATTGAAATTGTACTTTCGGGCAAGAAGCATTGTACTTTTAGGCAACAAAAAAAGGGCATCTTCTTAAGATCCCCTTTAAAACGTTTATGAAGCGACTGTTTTTCGCCTCGTTCTGTTGATTTTACCGACAAACATATAGCCATATTTATAATGATTTGCTATCCGTGACAATAGGATAGGTCCTGCAATTGCAAGTGCTGATATGATGATTGTCCCTACAAAGAATGGATAATCTTTTAATTGTCCCCATAGTAACACAGAAATACCTAGAAAATACCCGTGAAGCAAATAGATGGTGAATGAATATTGACTAATGACAGCTACGAAAGGTGGAACGCTTTTCACTTTAGAAAACAAGAGAAAACATAAGAAGACAATACTGACTGTATAAAGAACAATGTCTGGTCTCTTAGAAGAAGACTCGAAAAAACCTACATATGAATTGCTTAGAAGGGTCGCTGCTGAAATCAAAACAAGTCCATACACGGCATACTTAAAACGATGAAGTCTTGTGATAAACTGCTGATAATTCGCTCCACAATAATAGGCTAAACAAAAATAGAACAACCACCCTGGAAATGGAATCCATTCTAAGCCGAACATTGGATTAGGTAATTGAGGTTGTGGGATTTTGACGAGGTTCATGACACTTAAATAACCAACTGTGATGATAAAGGAGATCGGCAATACCCATTTGGCTGAGGTACGCTTAGCCATTTTGTGAAAAAACATGTGCAAAAAGTAAAATTGAAAAATAATCAGAACAAAATAACCAATATAATTTCCCAATAAGACATTTGCTGAAGCTCTTTTAAAAAAGTCAACTGCCCCTCCATTTAACGATGCCGAATGCAAAAAACCATCGACAATCCCAATAAAAGCAAATGGGAAAAAGATGGCTTTCACCCTCTTCCACATAAATCCTTTAGGGGTACCATTCGGATAAGCATGAGCCAATAAAAACTCAGAAATGAAAATAAAACTCGGGGTACTGAACATGAGTAGTGCTACAAGAATAGATGATGAATGGGGGCTAGATAAAATGGCTATTGCATGAATGAACACAACACTCAAACACGAGATACACCGAATATAAAAAATTTCTTTAATTTGCATTGAACATCCTCCTCCTGCATTTTGGTAAAACATGTATTAGATTAACATGTATAACACCTTATCAACAGGGACCTTGTGATTATTTTTCAATCATCTATCCAAAAGGAACAAAAAAAAGAGCCCTAGTTAGAGCCCCTCATCTAATCAGATTCAACCGTCGCCTTCCCCTTCCAAATAAGGGTTAAGCCCAATCCAAGAAATAAGACAACACCTGCAAACAGGAATGGGAAATGAATATTTTGATCGAATAAAATGCCGCCAAGTGCCGGGCCAAAAATCGTACCAAGGCTTGTGTAGGTAGAGTTCATCCCTGCGACAAATCCTTGCTGATTGCCAGCGATTTTTGATAAGAAGGTCGTGAGGGCAGGGCGCAATAAATCGAACGCAAGGAAAATCACACACGTCACGATCAGCACAACCATAAAGCCTGACACGACTGTGGAAACAAAAGCGAGAACTGCTCCAACAATCAAGCATAGTTGAATAACTCGTTTCTCCCCAAGCGCATTCACCATTTTACCAAACACGAGGACTTGGATGATGACGGCTACAATTGAACTGACGGTAATGATAATCGCAATATCCTTCGGACCAAATCCAAACTTGTGATTTGTAAACAAGCTAAAGACCGTTTCATATGCAGATAGTCCAAACGCCAGCACAAAGACAATGATGAAGGCGATGAGATAGCTTGGATGAATCGATTTTTTCAAGTCTTTAAAGAAGGTCGATTCTTTCACATGATCCATTTGTTTCTCTCGCTCTTCTTTTGTTAATGGTTCCTTCAGCATAAACATAGATGAAATCACAGCAATAAATGCAATCCCTGCTGCAAAGAAAAACGGCAGGCGAACGCCATATTCTGCAATAAATCCGCCAATTCCTGGGCCGATGATAAATCCGGTACTAATAGCAGCGGATACATACCCCATTGCCTTTGATCTTTCTTGAACAGTCGTGATATCGGCGACATAAGCGGTGACAGCCGGCATGATAAATGCTGCACTAATGCCGCCAAGAACCCTTGCAAAATACAGAACATATACGTGTGTTCCTAAGCCAAAAACGAGTTCTGATAACGCGAATAGAAACAGCCCAGACACAATCATGATCTTTCTTCCGTATCGGTCTACCCATCTTCCCGCAATAGGTGATGCGATAAGCTGTGCAACGGCAAACGCCGCCACAAGATATCCCATCGTACTGCCCGTTAAATGCATGACATTCATAAAGAGCGGCATGACAGGTATAATCAGACCGATACCTAAAAACGCAATAAATATATTACTTAATAAAATAACAAGTACGGCTTTTTGCTCACGAATCGGTTTTTGCATGATGTTTGTTTCCCCTTTACTGACTCACTTGTTACTCATGATGGTTGATTCCGTGAATAAACAATGAGATCGCCTCTTTTTGTAATTCCTTTTTCTGCTGCATCGTGTCATTTTTATATAACACGTCTAATCCATAAAATACAGAAAGTAATATTTTCACTTTTGATTCAACATGCTGAATCGACCAGCTGCCATCTTCGTTTCCTTCAAGCAGGATGTCTCTCATCACATCATCAAAGTCTACATCAATCTTGTTCAGCCGCTCCATGACTTCATCTGATGTAAATGCACTGGCACAGAATTCTTCACTTGCTCTCATTAAAGGATAGTTAATCCCCATTTGACTAAGTAGCTCTGCAAACCCTGCGAGCTTATCAATGGCCCGGTGCAGCGCTTGTTTCTCTTCATGCCACGTCTCCATCATGAATCGATGATCCTCTTCCATAATATGAAGGAACAAAAACTCTTTTCCTTTAAAATGATGATAAAGGTTGCCTTTACTTATCTCAGCCGCCTCTAGAATATCTCGCACGGATGTTTCGGAATATCCTTTTTTCGCAAATAAATCACGTGAAGCGGTGACAATTTTCTGCTTCGTCTTTTCACTTTTTCCAGCCCCGCTCTGTGCACTTGTCATCTATGAACAATCCCTTCTACCTTGCTTTTCTTCACACGGACAAATAAAACCGACCAGTTGGTTTATTTTTTTATTATAAATGGAGATTGCCCATAATACAATGAAAAAGTCATCGACTTCTTAAGGAGTGAATCTAAGTGAAAACAAACAAAACGATCATTTTTGCCCATCACCAAACAGGAAGTATTCTTTGTCCATTGTTGATGAAAAAAGTGGAGGTAGAGGTCATTTTCTCAGTAGTCTATCCTCCTTTTATTTAATTTTTCTTAACATTTAACTTCACTTAAATATTAAGATCGCATATAATATAGGAGAAAAGAGGTGATGTCATTGGATGAGGATATCATTCATTACAGCAAAAAAATCATTGAGTACTCAAATGCACTAGGTTCTATCTATGTAGAAGAGTATCAACGATTCTTAAAAAATGAGTATGCAGATTTAACAAGCAAACAAGAACTGACCCTTGAATTGCTGCGGTCGAAGACGAGAACAATCAATGAACTGGCTGATTATTTCTCCATTTCATCTAGTGCCGCTAGCCAGCTCATATCAAAGCTTGAGCAGCTTGGATATGTGAAAAGAGAGATTAATCCACATAACCGTAGAGAAATCATTGTTGATTTTGCTCAAAAGGGCCATGACTATCATAAAGATATTGAAAAAATTCAGCTGCATCTTATTCAAAAATACTATGCCCAGCTTTCAAAAGAAGATCTAAAAACATTATTATCGCTTTACGAAAAAATCTATCAAATTGCGAAAGAAACGCCTTAACCCGGCGTTTCATGCATGAATATGTAAGTTAGATAAACGATGAAAGGGGTGATCAAATGGACAGGATTCATTTGCAAGATGGACGTCATATTGGTTTGTCTCAATACGGTGATCTTGAAGGATTCCCAGTATTCTTTTTTCATGGGACACCTGGATCGAGAGTGATGTTTTTAGATGATGATCCAATCTCAAAAGAGCTTGGCATTCGTCTTATTTCTTTAGACAGACCTGGTTTTGGTTTATCTGATCCGCAACCGAACCGCACTATTTTAGACTGGGCAAAAGACGTACAGGAAGTGGCCGATCATCTTGACATCTCCCATTTTTCAGTGATTGGTGTCTCTGGAGGCGGGGCATTCGCTGCTGGTTGTGCCTATCAATTGCCAGACCGCATTCTTTCAGCTGCTCTCGTCTCAAGTACCACCCCATTTCAGGATGGTAAACCGCCTAAAAGTATGCTAAAGGAGAACAAGATTGCCTTTTTCCTCAGTAAAAGAATGCCTTGGCTCTTAAAGGCAAGTTATCGCGCTCAAAAAAAACTAATTGAAAAGAAACCAGAGAAATTCAAGAAACTAACGAAAAAAGGGAACAAACATTTACATCCATCGGATCGGCAATTTCTTCAAACCGATGAGCAACTGGAGCTGATGATGCGGCATTTATACGAAGCTACTCGTCAATCGGTTGATGAATGTATTCATGAACCAGATTTACTCTCACGGTCATGGAAATTCGATATGAAAGATATACAAATCCCTGTGGATGTCTGGCATGGAAAAGAGGATCAGATGGCCCCTTTTGCAGAGATAGAAAGAATGGCTCCCAACATTCCAAACGCCAAAACGCACTATATCGAGCAAGCAGGACATTTTCTGACTGATATAGATGATGTTTGGAGAGACATTTTACTCTCTTTAAAAAAACGGGCTGAACATCAGGTACACATATAAAAAAGACCCAATGATACGTCGGGTCTTTTTCTTTTTAATACTGCTCGTAATAGGATTGAATTTTATCTGGATCTTTTGTTTTCGTCAGAGCCAGCATGAGTAGAATGCGTGCTTTTTGTGGATTTAATGAATCCGATGAGACAAAATGATGTTCATCATCCATTTTTTCATGTGTGACAATGCCATTTCCTGCACGGCTTGACCTCACAATCACCACGTCTTTTTTCACAGCATCTGTTGCCCCATTGATCGCTTCTGTTGACATCGTTCCATTTCCTGCGGCGGCAACGACAATGCCCTTCGCTCCTTCTTTAACCGCAGCATCATACACATACTTTTGATCATTTTGATAGCCGTATAAGATATCCACTTGCGGCAGTTCTTTTAGCTTTGAAATATCGAATTCACTGTCAGTTGTATGTTTTCTTGTCGGTTCGTTATAAAAAGAGACAACTTCACCCGCCACTTCTCCAATGTACCCTTGCTCAAGAGACTTGAACGAATCGGTTGTGGTGGTATTTGTCTTCGTAATAAAGCGAGCAGAGGCAATTCGGTCATTTAATGTCACCATTACACCTTTGCCTTTGGCTTCTTTTGTCGAAGCAATTTTCACTGCATGATACAAGTTAAGCGGGCCATCCGCACTAATGGCAGATGCTGGCCTCATGGAACCCACAACCACCACTGGCTTATCACTTTTTACAACCAAATGTAAAAAATAGGCCGTTTCTTCTAATGTATCTGTACCATGTGTCACCACAATGCCATCCACTTGATCATCATTTAAAAGCTGATTGACTCGTTTCGCTAATTTTAAAAGCAGAGCGTTATCCACATTTTCACTGCCGACGTTCGCTACTTGCTCACCCGTGACATTTGCAATATCCTTCAGCTGTGGTACGGAAGCAATGACTTTATCGATTCCAAGTGCACCAGATTTATATCCAGTCGTATCTGTATTACTGTCTGAACTACCGGCAATCGTTCCGCCTGTTGCCAGCACCTTAATATTGGATAAAGACTTGTTCCCTGTCTCAACAGCCGTGTTTTTTTCTTTTGTTTCACTGGTAGTGCTTTCTTGATTACTTTGATTATTCTCTTGAGTGCTATCGTTCGCACAAGCTGCGGTCACCAATAGTGAAACAGTAAGAAGGGCAGCACCAAACCATTTTGTTACGTTCATAAGATCATCTCTTTTCTTAAATGTGATGAATAATTATCTGTCTATAGGGTTTACTTTATACCATTCCTTCATTCATCAGCATGAGGTGAAAGTCACAGAACCAAATAAAGGAAAAAGGACACTATTATCAAAATTTATTTATATCTTAATACCTAAATTGACTTCAGAAATTGTTCTCGACCCATTTATGATAAAATATAGGAAATCTTACAAAAAAGGAGTACATACAGTGCGTTCCGTTCAACCATTTTACAAAATCCTACTCACACTATTCTTCAGTTCCATTTTACTCAGCTTGTTCGTATGTTTATATCCACCGATTCAGGGCGAGCCTGCGTTTATGATGTTTTACACTCCCATCTTTTTTGTTTATTATTTCATCTTTGCGGTACCTTTACAGTTGTTGTTTTCTTTACAGCCCAAGGCTTTTCATCCTCTTTATTTAGCGGCTTACTTACTGATAGCAATGATTGTCATGCTTTTTGTTATGGATGGAATTGAGAGCTCAACATCCCTCCCGATCATAATTGTCAGCAGTCTCATCTACTGGACCTGCGATTCTTTCATTCATCAAAGAATGCATAAAAAAAACACCTAATGTGTAGGTGTTTCAGATTGTTGACAAAGGGCTAAAATGAACTTGATTTTAGCCCTTTGTCTTCTTTTCAGCGTGATAGAAAACCTTTGAAGTCTAGGAAGGACGAGTACTGGCGCGGAGCGAATGTCACATTCGTGAGCACCAGCACGCAGGACTGACAAAGAATGCGAGGGTTTGTCTACACGCTGAAACACCTAATGTGTAGGTGTTTTTATCTATTCTAGTATGTGTTGACAGTGCTCCACATTATCCAAGACATCTTTCGGCTCGGTGACCTGCTGATCACTAAGAGAATCTATCCTCAGTGACTGGAACTTTTTATTTCATGCTTGTGCCAGCGTGTGAAAAAATGGGGTCCTTCAATTCAAAATCAAATGTCTTCCCATCAACGATACCAACTGTTTTTGAACTGTCGTAAAGTTCAAGCAAGCACGCTGCCATTTCTTTTGATGTGTGATATTTCTTGATAGTGCCTTCATATTCGAATTGATCGACATCTAATGAACGCTTTGCAAATTCCGATTCTGTCGCAGCAGGCGCTAATACTTTTGCCTGTAATTTGGCTCCTTTTTCTTTCAATTCTAGGGCCAGCCCTTCTGTAAAGGCGCTCACATAAAATTTCGTGGCTGAATAAGTGACAGCATTTCCGACGACGGTATAACCCGCTCTTGAAGAGATATTGATTAGCTGCGTCCCCTCTTTTTGCTCATAATCACGGACAAACAGAGTGGATAAAATTGTTAACGCTTCAATATTGAGATGAAGCATGTCCCCAATTTTTTTCACATCCTGCTCTCCTATTGAACCAAAATGGCCAAACCCGGCATTATTAATGAACGTATCCAGCTCATCACCAGCTAATGACTCATAGAAAGAATACACTTGCTCTCTGTCTGTTAAATCAACAGACTGGACTTTCACTTGAATATGGGGATATGTTTCTAGAATCTTTTCTTTCAGTTCTTGGAGTTTATCAAGCCGGCGTGCAGCTAAGATCAGATTTTTTCCTCTTGCTGCAAAGGCCAAAGCCGTTTCATACCCAATACCTGAACTTGCCCCTGTAATGACTGTATAGCCCATTGTATATCCCCCTATTCGTATCTTCTAGCTGTTTAAAGTATAGCGAGAGCATGTGACTCTAGTCAATTTTGAAGAGATTCAAAGAGACATGAACAACTGAACGTTCAGCATTTAATCGGTTTCTGTTGAATCATGTTGGAGGATAGCCTGCTGAGCTTTTTTTGTTAATTTGTGAAAAACCAGTTGATAGGAATGTTCAATTAGCTCTTCGACAAATGAAGATGGAATATCTGCATCAAGATAAATAGAATTCCAATGCGTCTTATTCATGTAATAGCCGGGAATAATTCCTTCATGCATTTCTCTTAATTCTTCAGCACGTTGCGGATCACATTTTAAAGTGATAACTGGCTTGCGATCGACGTCTCCCCCCATCATGGCGAACATCTTTCCACCTATATGATAACGATCTGCCTGCCACTCAGGTTGATAGTCGTGGGTTGCTCCTTGTAAAGAAAGACAAAATGCCTGTAGTGTCTCTTTTTTCATTCTATTAGCTCCTTTTTAGATGTCTTCTATCTTACTATTATATCGACTACTGTGATTGTTGTATCTACACTTCTTTTCAATACGTCAGCAAGAACACAAAAAAAGCACAGAAAAAAAGTCTGTGCTTTTTACTGATATCCTAATATTTCTTATTCAAACGCCTTCTTAAGCTGATCGCTCATCAGATGCCAAGCCTCTTCAGCTATCTCTAAGTCTCCGGCATGAGTGAACGCATGAGGGACTCCTTTAAATTGTTTGTATGTGACATCTACCCCTGCTTCTTTTAACTTGTCCGCATAATGCTCAGCTTCTTCAGCTAGTGAATCTTTCTCAGCTGTGATAACAAGAGCTGGGGGCATTTGTGCTAAGACTTCTCTCTCTGCAAAGACTGGAGAAACGAGCGGATTGTGCGGATCTTGACCTTGCAGGTAGAAGGCATTAAACAGTCTCGCCATTTCAACTGGAATTGCTTCTTCAAACGCTGGCTTTTGTGCTGGATCAGTAGCTAAATCAAGCGGCGGATAATCAAGCACTTGATAGACAATCGGAAGTTTGTTCCCTTTTTGGATATCAAGCAAACAAACCGCTGTTGCCAAATTCCCACCTGCACTATGTCCGCCAATGGCTAATCGATTTGGGTCTATTTGTAGTTCATCAGGATGTTCATATAACCATTTCATCACATCGTAGCATTCATGAAGAGCGGCTGGAAAAGGGTGTTCCGGTGCCAGCTGATATTCCACATTGACGACGATACACTCCGCACGATCTGCTATGACCGGACACCAATGATTATCCATTTCAGCACTTCCAAGGATAAAACCGCCCCCATGCAAATTCACGAAAACAGGTAGGGGTTGTTTCAATGTTTTCACAGGTTTAAATACCCACACCTTTGTTTCACCAGCACCTGTTGGGATATCATATTCCATTTTGTTCACTTCAGGAGGGTGGACTGGCTTTAATTCTGATTGACTAGCTAATGAATCTTCAGCTGGTTGGCGTAAAGACTCAGCCATTTTGATTTGTTCGTCTAAGTTCATGATCTCAGCTCCTATCTTATTCTTTTATCTCTATCCATTCGTTACGTATTTCGTCTTTTCCTTCAATGTCGTCAGAGAGTCGTTGCTTTTTATCTATCTCCCCATTTTTAGCTCCTTTGAAACAAACATTCACCCCTATGAATAAATAAAAAAAGCACTGTGGCGCTAAGTCCTCAGTGCTTTTCATATATTATGATACTTGTTGTTCTACTTTCACTCGTTTAATAAAGAAAGCAATCACCAAGCCAATCACTGTCATAATGACAGCAAAGATAAAGGCATGCTGGACGCCATTTGTAAAGGCGAGCAGCTGATTGACTGGATTTGCGGGATCAGCCACATTTTCCATAAAGCTGCGAGCTCCTGATGAAAGGATCGAGATACCAACCGCAGTCCCAATCGCTCCTGATACTTGCTGCAATGTATTCATAATCGCTGTACCGTGCGGATATAGCTCTGGCGGCAGCTGATTTAATCCATTTGTTTGGGCAGGCATCATGATCATCGCAATCCCAACCATTAACGTAATATGAAGCGTCACGATATAACCGATGGACGTATTCACACTTAAGTTCGTGAAGCCAAACATGGTCGCTGCAACGATGACAAGGCCTGGGATGACAAGCCACTTCGGCCCAAATTTATCAAAAAGCCCACCCATGATTGGCGATAGCAGTCCATTGATAATTCCACCTGGTAATAGCATCAAACCTGCTGTAAATGTAGAAAGTGCCAAGGACGTTTGCAAATATAATGGCAAGATCATCATAGCAGACAGCATCACCATCATGCACACTAAGATCAGGAGTAACCCGATCACAAACATTGGATATTTAAATGGGCTTAAATTCAACATCGGTTCTTTCATGTTTAACTGTCTTAGGGAGAACACAAGAATGCCAATGACACCTACAACAATCGCCACAATCACATGCATACTGCTCCAGCCGCCGCCTTCACCAGCACTGCTAAAGCCATACACAATTCCACCGAAACCGATGGTTGATAGCACAATCGATAAAATGTCGATTTTCGGTCTTGTGGGTTCCGTAATATTTTGCATAAAAATATACCCAAATGCGAGTGCAGCAACTAATAACGGAAGCGAAATCCAAAAAATCCAATGCCATGTTAACGATTTAAGAATGAGACCAGAGACCGTTGGACCCACTGCTGGGGCAAACATAATGACAAGACCGATAATCCCCATTGATCTACCTCTTTTATGAGGCGGAATGATGACCAAAATCGTATTAAACATCAATGGAAGGAGCAAGGCTGTTCCTACTGCCTGCACCACACGTGCCACCATTAAAATACTGAAGACTGGTGCAACGGCCGCAATAAATGTACCGATGATCGAAAAGACCAGTGAGGTGATGAAAAGCTGTCTTGTTGTAAACCATTGAAGAATGAGGCCTGAAATTGGAACAAGAATCCCTAGTGTTAATAAATACCCGGTTGTAAGCCACTGAGCAGTTGTTGCTTCAATACCAAAATCTAATGTTAAACTTCTCAGCGCCATGTTTAATGCCGTTTCACTGAACAGTCCAATAAATCCAGCTGTGATAAATGAAATAATAATGGGCAGCGTTCGAATGTCGGAAGCTGCTGTTTGCTGTTTGTTCATATTAAGTTGGCTCCTTTTCTTTTTCAATTTTGATAAACCATAAGTAGTTAGGCTGGACAGAAATGAGCCACTTCAATGTCTAGGAAAAGACAGACAAAACCTGTCTTTCCGCAGCGAATTGTGCAATTTTTTCAATTGAGTAGCCGGATTCATGAATATAAAACATGAGTTCAGGCGTCATTGGAGAGGACATACATAATGTCGTCAACTCAATGTCTTGTATGTTCGCTTCTCCTTTTACTTTCGCTTCCTCGAGCAAATCACGAATGATTTGTTTGAGTGATTGACTGTAATGACAATCATATACTTTACTTGTCTGCTCTAAATTTCCAGAGATCGTCAGCATCCGAATCCAGTCTAAGTGATGACCAACGATGAGATGGATCTCCTCGAGAACATATTGCAAACGATCTTGAACCGGCTGATCACTGATTTTATTTAAGTAAAGATGCAAAGCAGGGATCAGCTGTTCAAATCTCTCACCAAGAATAGAGAGACACAAATCACTTTTATTTGCATAGCGGCGGTAAAGGGTTCCTTGACCAACACCAGCTGTTTTTGCGATTTTATGCATGCTGACATTCTCTACACCAAACTCTTGAAACAAAGAGAAAGCGACCTCTTCAATTTCCTTTCCAATATCCTTTTCCATGATGCTTCACCTTCATCCACCTTGCTTATATCTCTATGTGTAAATCAAATTTCTTTCATTTTCATTAGGACAATTGTACCGGTATTATCTTACGGACAACTGTCCGCTTTGTCAATCATTATTTTTTACCTATCAATTTTCTTTTCATTCTATTAAAAAAACACACTGTTTATCATTATTTAGACCGATTTTCCATTTTGAGAGAATCATGTATGATCAAAAAGAAAACGCTTTCAAAAAAGAGAGGGGAATGCCTACATGTCTTACCGTGTAAAACGAATGTTGATGCTGCTTGTCACTGGATTATTCTTAAGTTTGTCCACATTTGCTGCAAGTGCCTCGGCACAAACGGGCGGGTCGTTTTATGAGCCGTTCAACAACTATAATACCGGGTTATGGCAAAAAGCCGATGGGTACTCGAACGGAAATATGTTTAACTGTACGTGGCGCGCAAACAATGTCTCCATGACGTCGTTAGGGGAAATGCGATTATCGCTCACTAGTCCTTCGTATAATAAGTTTGACTGTGGGGAAAACCGCTCCGTTCAAACATATGGCTATGGGCTTTATGAAGTCAGCATGAAACCAGCAAAAAATGTTGGGATCGTGTCTTCGTTCTTTACTTATACGGGACCGACTGATGGTACGCCTTGGGATGAAATCGACATCGAATTTCTAGGAAAAGATACGACAAAGGTTCAGTTTAACTACTATACCAATGGTGTCGGAAATCATGAAAAGATCGTCAACCTTGGTTTTGATGCAGCAAACTCTTATCACACATATGCGTTCGACTGGCAGCCTAACTCAATTAAATGGTATGTGGACGGTCAATTAAAACACACGGCTACTACTCAAATCCCTCAAACACCGGGAAAGATTATGATGAACTTATGGAATGGTGCAGGTGTCGATGAATGGCTCGGCTCCTACAACGGTGTTACCCCACTTTACGCTCATTACAATTGGGTGCGTTACACAAAAAGATAACCACATCACAAAACCTGTGACAAGTCACAGGTTTTTCTTCATTTAAATAGAGCTCGTTTTTAATTGATGAACTAGTTTTTGTTCATAACTGTGGATAATATCTTCATAACTTTCGATCTTGTAATCTAACCGTTTAATCGTTTCTTCGATTTCCTTTTGTTTGTCTACGAGTCTTTCTCTCTCATTGACCAAAATACTCTTCCTTGAGGACAATGTACGATCCTCTCCCTCGATAAATAAAGCCGTATATTCTCTAAGAGCATCAATTGACAGACCCGCATTTCTCATACATTTAATAAATTCTATCCACTGAATATCTTCTTCTGTATATTCACGAACACCATTTTCATCACGCCTGATCGGTCTAATTAAACCTATATTCTCATAATACCTGAGCGTAGCAGTAGATAAATCGAGCTGCTTGGCGGCTTGTGCTATTTTCATTATTTTCACCCTTCTCTTCTTTCTCTTACTTGACGATCTCCCTTTTCCCATCATCTCCATTTTAATCGAGAAGACAAGATACTTTTGGCTCAAATCTTGATTCAAGGTTGATGCTAAAGCCTGAATTGAGGCGATCAGAGGGTTCTATGTTGACTTAAAGTTCACTTTAAGACGTACAGTATAGAGGAAGGACCGAATCTTACTTTTGAAAGGATGATCAAGAATGTGTCAGACGCACCAATCAAACGTTTTAAGTGTTTCCCATGCAAAAGCAAACTTTGAACGGACAACCATTGAACGAAGAGCCCTTCGTCCACATGATATTTTAATTGATATTCAGTTTAGCGGGATCTGTCATTCAGATATCCACAGTGCCTTTGATGAATGGGGCGGCGGTATTTTCCCAATGGTTCCGGGTCATGAGATTACTGGAGTTGTTTCAGCTGTTGGGGATGCTGTCACGAAATTCAACATTGGTGATCGTGTAGGCGTCGGTTGTTTTGTCGATTCTTGCGGTACATGTGAATATTGCCAAAATGGAGATGAACAATATTGCAAGAAAGGAGTCGTTCAAACTTATAATAACCTGGATTATGATGGAGAACCAACTTACGGCGGCTACAGTCAGAAAATTGTTGTGACAGAACGATTTGTTGTCAATATTCCTGACCAGCTTTCCCTCGATGTCGCCAGTCCTCTTCTCTGTGCCGGCATCACAACGTATTCTCCGTTAAAACACTGGAAGGCTGGGCCTGGCAAAAAAGTGGCGATTGTCGGAATGGGCGGTCTAGGTCATGTCGCCATTCAATTTGCACGCGCACTTGGCGCAGAAGTGACTGTATTAAGCCGCTCTTTGAATAAAAAAGAAGAGGCCCTGTCATTTGGTGCAAAAGACTATTTTGCTACAAGTGACCCTGATACGTTTAAGACACTAGCCGGTCAATATGATCTCATTCTCAATACCGTCTCTGCCAATATCAACGTGGATGCCTATTTGTCCTTACTTCGTGTTGATGGAACATTAGTAAACGTCGGTGCACCACCAAAGCCAGACAACTTCCATGTGTTTTCATTAATTACCGGACGTCGCAGCATCGCCGGCTCACTCGTTGGCGGCATCCAAGAAACACAAGAAATGCTCGATTTCGCAGCTGCTCACAAGATCGCACCACAAATTGAAGTGATCAACGCAAACCAAGTCGATGAAGCATATGAACGTGTGCTCAAAAGTGATGTGCGTTATCGGTTTGTGATTGATATTTCAACATTATGATCGGATTCTATTTGGAAAGACCAGCTCAATGGCTGGTCTTTTTTTAATGGTGGATATTCTGTTTTTCTTGTAGCAAGGATTCTTGAGGATATGATCAAAAACCATCCGAAATTCACATGAAAAAACCTCTCTTTTCCAGAACAAAATTTATTGACAAAAAATAAATAAACATGTTATTATTAAAAATTTGATTATTTTACCTCTAAGTGTGATACCCTTAAAGTAGATACATGATATGGAGGCGGATGATATGTTTCAAATTGGTGATAACATTGTTTATCCAATGCACGGAGCAGGTATAATTGAAGCCATAGAAGAAAAAGAATTCTCTGATGAAAAACAACAGTATTATGTGATTAAAATGTCAATCAGTCATATGAAAGTGATGATTCCAACACGAAAAATGTCAAGTTCACGTATTAGACCTGTTACAGATATACTGGCATTAAACAATGTGATGCACATTTTTCAGCATGGCGAATCAGCTCAATTACTGACATGGAAAGAACGCCATACAATTAATACAAACAAAATAAAAACGGGTGACATCCAAGATGGTGCTGAAGTTGTGCGTGATCTGATGCGGATGAAGAAAGAGAAAGCACTAAATGCAAGTGAAAAGAAAATGCTAGATGAGGCTCATGAATTTTTGTTAAGTGAATTAGAAGTTATCGAAGGGATTACAGAAAAACAAATTAAAAGTTTCTGTTAAGAACTATGCCGCTCTTTACGGTATCCCTCACCATTTTTGAATACATGTTCTCTAGAACGATCCATCCTTCAATTTTATTAAAGAAAAAAAGAATTTATTTAGGCAAATTCCGCATATTGTAAATCCAATATGCTATACTGTTGATAAACCTTTGAAGCATGAATTTTTTTACGATTACCTTGTAACATCTCCCTACTTGTACGTTGAGTAGGGTTTTTTATTGCAGAAATAAATGAAAGCACAAAAAAACAGGCTCTCTACAGAGAACCCGTTTTGATAGAATGAAGATTAAGCAATTTTTTGAACGTTAGCAGCTTGAGCTCCACGAGAACCTTGCTCTACGTCAAATGATACTTTTTGACCTTCGTCTAAAGATTTGAATCCGTCACCTTGGATAGCTGAGAAATGTACGAATACATCGTCGCCTTCTTCACGTTCGATAAATCCAAAACCTTTTTCTGCGTTAAACCATTTTACTGTACCTTGTTCCATGTTTGTTGCCTCCTCGTGCGTTTACCACACAATGTATTATACTATCCTTGCCCAAAGTATCCTCAAGACGAAAAGTCTTTCTTCATGCTATCCTTTACGCCGAACAAAAATAATTATTCTTATTGTAACATGAAGCGGAAATTATTGCAATTTTTTAATATGTTAACTCGAAATTCATTACACAAAACGTTTATTTCAATTATATAAAAATCAGACTTCCTATTAGTTTTAAAAATATTTAAGTATATTAAAGAACGATAACATAAATATCAATAATAAATATTTAACAAAGTTGAATTTAAACATTATATTATTTGTTATATAATGTTTTTTACCCATATTTTATTAAAAATCACATTATTTATATATACAATAGAAAATCATGTATTTTTAATTTGGAGTGATAGTTGGTGATAAAAAAATATATATTGATCTGTTTATGTCTTTTATACATTGTAGGTTGTGAAAAACATGAGACCACGAAATTTAAATTATCAAAAGAACATCGTGATAATAATTGGTCAATTTGTATTATTTTACCTAATAAGAAAATAGAAATAACAAAAACCCAACCAGTAAAAATTACAGTACTGGATAGTGGAATTGAACAAAACATACCCCAAATAAAAAAACATATTAAAAATACATACAATGCAATTGATCGCACTTCAGAAACTAAGCCATTTTTTCCACATGGAACAATGATTGCAAGCATACTTACTAATACTCAAATTAAAAATACAAAAATATTAATTACCGAGAATACCAATTTATATGATATTCAAGTTTTGGATGAACACGGAAAAGGCGATCCTTCTGATACTATAGAAGGCATAGAATGGAGTATTAAACAGGGTGTAGATATAATTAATTTGAGCTTTGGTTTTGCTATAGATGATTCGCGTTTAAAAGCTGCTATTGAAAAAGCACATTTAAGGCGCTTCAACAGTAAAGAATTTAGCAAGTAAAAAGACTAGATCAGGGACTTATGATGCTGAATTAAGAAGAATAGGAGATTAAATATCATGGATAAAACCAAAAAATTCCACATGAATTTTACAAAAAATATGGAAATTCCTTTTTTTCAAGTTTCACCCCAATTAAGAGTTCGATTTGGAGTTGAACTTTTTGACAATGGGAAACTTAGTTTACTAAAAGATATATTATCCGAGACACTGGATCATCCACAAGAAATTAATGTTACCTTTATTTCGGGTTATATTAAAAATGATCGCAGGTATCGAGAAAAAACAAATATAGGCAAGTATATAAAGATCAAAAATTGGTCTGAAACCATTACTTATCACGATGAAATAGATGCTAATGTCATATTTACAACTATTAAAAACATTCGTTTTGAGGAAGTGTATCAATATATTAAAAGTGTTGTGAAAGGAATGCGTTCATCTTATATTGTTATTTATAATGAGAACTATCTTGTCTATATTAGCGAAGATGTGATCGACTTTATCTCTTATGACCAAAATCTAATACAAAATTTAAAAAACCACTATCAAGGATTGTATGACACATATTATGAAAAGTAAAATTAAACAATGCTCTTTATATTAAGCTTCTGATACAAAAATGCAAAGAAGCCATCGATAAGAAGAAACCAAGGGTTCATAAACCTTTGGTTTCTTTAAATACGGTTGAGAAGAATTTAACATCTCTAGGTTATTCATCCACTCACTAGACCTTCAACCTAGAGATTATGTATTGTACCAATCCTCCCAAAAGTTGATTTTATACAAATAAAAAAGCCGCTCAATTATGAACGAAATTTTAAAAATACATCTCTTCAACATAGGCCACTTCACTTTTATTGGTCTCGAAAGTCCCCATCCACTCTTCAAACAGGCATTCAATTAAGATTTTAGAGGTACGCCCGTAAATATCTTTAATCAGGCATTGGCTTTGAAACATTGATCCAAGCATCTTTTGATCTTCTTCACTTGGTTCAAGATTCATCTATTTCAAGCATCTTCCCTTTCACCCGGTTCGTCAAATGTAAAAACGACACCAAAGTTTCCTTTCTCATCATCATGTAAAGCATCCATTATTGATTGTGAGATGGAGAACTTAGCATTAATGTAAGAACGCACCTAATACGCCCTCATTCATTTGATACTCTATTTTTTGCTTTTGGTGAATCTTGAGCTATCCTGCCAGCTACATTTAGATAATACAAAAAAACCAAAGGTCTACAACCTTTGGTTTCTTAGATGCGGCCGAGAGGACTTGAACCTCCACGGGTTATTCACCCACTAGGCCCTCAACCTAGCGCGTCTGCCATTCCGCCACGACCGCGTGTTTGATGTGCTCATATATTCATAAGTGCACTGTTTGAAAAAACAATGCGGGTGAAGGGACTTGAACCCCCACGTCATAAAGACACTAGATCCTAAGTCTAGCGCGTCTGCCAATTCCGCCACACCCGCGTGACAATGGTGAGCCATGAAGGACTCGAACCTTCGACCCTCTGATTAAAAGTCAGATGCTCTACCAACTGAGCTAATGGCTCATCTGCTATGCAGAAAAACATATAAAAAAATGGCTGGGCTAGCTGGATTCGAACCAACGCATGACGGAGTCAAAGTCCGTTGCCTTACCGCTTGGCTATAGCCCAACGAATCAAAATAACAAAACATGACCCGTACGGGATTCGAACCCGTGTTACCGCCGTGAAAGGGCGGTGTCTTAACCGCTTGACCAACGGGCCATATGATAATGGCGGAGAAGGAGGGATTTGAACCCTCGCGCCGCTCGCGCGACCTACACCCTTAGCAGGGGCGCCTCTTCAGCCACTTGAGTACTTCTCCATTATGGCTCCGCAGGTAGGACTCGAACCTACGACCGATCGGTTAACAGCCGATAGCTCTACCACTGAGCTACTGCGGAATAATAAGACATGTTTCATTATATCTATGCCAGAAAAATGTGTCAAGAATTTTTAAACGTTTCATTCCTGCTCCATTTGCGACGGCTTTTATAATTTAACATATACTAATATAACAGTCAAGCCTTTTCCCCTTCCTTTTTTAACTTACCATGACAAATCCCGCAGACATATCGCGTTGTGTCAAATCGGCGCTTCCTCGTATAATGTCTTCCACAACCTGTGCACACATAGTAATGAAGCGTCACCGCTCTTTTTTTCTTTTGAACGGTCTTCAGCGGGGTACAAAAGCGCGGGGCTCCTACTTGCTGCAAGAGTTCACGAAAATCCCTGTCCCGATGCTGATAGCCCTTCCCTTCAAGGTGTAGGTGATAATGACATAGTTCATGCTTAATGATACCGATCAATTCGTCTCTGCCATGCTCCTCAAGATATCGGCGATTTAGCTCAATATGGTGTGTTCCAAGTAAATATCGCCCGCCTGTCGTTTTAAGACGGTCATTAAAAACAGCCTGATGGCGAAACGCCTTACCAAAGAACTGCTCTGAAATGTCTTCTGTTAACTGCTGTAACTCTCTTTCGTTCAATCAAGATCGTTCCTTTCTATAAAAACCTCGAACGGGACAATTTCCCCTTTGCATACATTGAAGGTACACCCACTGTTTTGATCAAAGGAGGAATGGGCGATGCCCAACTGGCTGAAAAATCAGATGCAGAAAGCATTTTATGAGAAAAATCATTATCAAATCAAATTGCTCAATCAATGCTGGTACTTCTATAGAAAAAAACATTCAGTCACATCAAGGCACACCCCATCCTAAGGTGCGCCTCGTTTTTTGTTTACTCTGGTTTTAGCATCGATAGAGCTACCCGGCCTTTTGCCTGGTCAACGGAGTCTACCCATACGGTCACAATGTCACCAACTGATACCACGTCGAGCGGATGTTTCACAAATCGATTGCTTAGCTTGGAAATGTGGACAAGTCCATCCTGCTTGACACCAATATCAACGAATGCGCCGAAGTCAACGACGTTTCTCACCGTTCCTTGTAGCTCCATCCCTTGCTTCAAGTCCTCCAATTTCAACACGTCTGTTTTGAGCAGCGGCTTTGGTACTTCATCACGCGGATCACGCTCAGGTCTTGTCAGCTGATCAATGATATCTTGAAGGGTGATTGAACCAATTTCAAGCTGTTCTGCTGCTTCGTCCAGCTTCACCCCTGCAATTTTCTCTTTTAACTGTTCTGTTCCAAGATCGTCTGGCGTCATGTTGATCATGCGTAAGAACTGTTTTGTTTCTTTATAGCTTTCAGGGTGAATACCCGTGCGATCAAGTGGATCTTGTCCATCTGTGATGCGCAGGAAGCCGATACACTGCTCATAAGTCTTTGCACCAAGCCTAGGGATATCATTCAGCTCTTTTCTGCTTGTGAATCTCCCAATCTCTTCACGGCGCTTGACGATGTTTCCTGCGACGGCTTTTGAAAGACCTGACACATATTGCAGCAGCGCCTGTGAGGCTGTATTAACGTTCACACCGACTTGGTTAACAACCGTTTCTACCACAAAGGTTAACGAGCTGTTTAATTGCTTTTGACTCACATCGTGCTGGTATTGTCCTACACCGACAGATTTTGGATCTATTTTGACAAGCTCTGCTAATGGGTCCTGCAACCTTCTGGCGATGGAAATGGCACTTCTTTCTTCCACTTGCAAGTCTGGAAACTCTTCTCTTGCCAGCGCAGATGCAGAGTATACACTTGCCCCTGCTTCATTCACGATCAAATATGAAACTGGCTGGTCCAGCTCTTGGAGCAAGTCTGCGATGAATTGTTCGGTCTCTCTTGAGGCTGTTCCGTTTCCGATCGCAATGACTTCAATGTTCGATGATTGAACGATTTCTTTCACTTTTTGTTTGGCTTCCGCTTTTTTTTGTACAGGCGGATGCGGATAAATGACGCCAATATGATGGACTTTTCCTGTATCATCCACGACGGCTAATTTACAGCCTGTACGAAACGCAGGGTCTACCCCAAGTACACGTTTCCCTTTCATCGGCGGTTGAAGTAGGAGCTTTCTTAAGTTTTCAGCGAAAATATGAATGGCTTGTTCCTCTGCTTTTTCTGTCAGCTCTTTTCGTATTTCCCGTTCAATTGAAGGCTGAATCAAGCGCTTGTATGCATCATCAATGGCCGCTTCAATGTAAGGCCTCGCCGTCGTTTGCTTGCCTTTTAAGACTTGTTTATCGAGGTAGAAACGAATATTTTCAGCAGGCGGTTCGATGGCTGCTTTCAAAATCCCTTCTTTCTCGCCTCGGTTGACCGCGAGTACACGATGAGGCACAATTTTTTTAATCGGCTCTTGATAGTCGTAATACATTTCATAGACGTTTTTCTCGTCGTTTTCAACGTCTTTTCCTGATGTGACAAGACTTCCCTTTTGGTACGTCTCACTGCGAATCCATTTCCGCATATCAGGATCATCCGCAAGCTGTTCAGCAATGATGTGCTGGGCGCCCTCCAGTGCTTCTTCTGCTGTTGTGACTTCTTTTTCTTCATTGATAAAAGCCGATGCTTTCTTTTCAATATCATCGTTTGGCAGCTTCAGTAAATACTCCGCAAGCGGCTCAAGTCCTTTTGCTTTGGCTACATTTGCCTTTGTTTTACGCTTTTGTTTAAATGGACGATATAAATCTTCGACCTCTTGCAACTTATGCGCCTGTTCGATCTTCTGTTTTAATTCATCTGTTAATTTGTCTTGTTCAGCGATTAAGCGAATCACTTCTTCTTTTCGATTCGTCACATTTTGGATATATGTATAGCGTTCAGAAATGGTTTGAATTTGCACCTCGTCTAGTGAGCCTGTCTGCTCTTTCCGGTAACGTGCAATAAACGGGACGGTGTTGCCATCCTCTAATAGCTGTATCACACTTCCAATTTGTTTTGTTGAAAGCTTTAATTCTGTCGCAATTTGTTTCAATAAAAAGTCAGATGTCTTCATACTTTGCATCCTCTCACTGTGTCTTCTCTTTTAGTGTATCAAAAAAACCGGCAAAACAGAAAAAAGGTCAGCTATTTCATGTAAGCTGACCAAGTACATAGGTGAGATCGTCTTTCTTGTCTTGTGTGTATGTTTCAAGTTGTTTGGCGATATCTGCAACTGAATGGCTATGCTTTAAACACATTCGCATGTTTGGCACATTCAGTCCGTCTGAATACATAATGAATGTCGATCCTTTTTCGTAGGAATAGGTGTATGTTTTGTATTTTCTAGGTTTACCTGATAGATATCCTGATGTCGGAAGTGGATAAATATAGTCGCCAGAAGGTGCATTCAAGATAAATCGAATATTGCCAACCGAACAATAGGTAAACTGCTGCTGGGAAAAATTCACCTTTAATATGGCTACAGTGGCCCCACGTTTATTTTTCATGGCCTGATTGCATCTATCAATGAGGGTTGTTACATCCTCATGTCCATATTCTTCGACAATTTCGCTGACTAAAGAAGATGATTCATTGGCGAACTGGCCGCTGCCTAATCCGTCTGCGACAGCACAAATTAGTTCTTCATCATCTGCTTTAATAAAAAAACTGTCCCCGCAGCATGATTTTCCTTCTTTGTTCGATTGATAGATAATGGCGTTTACATGCTCATGCTGTTCGATCTGCTTCATTACCCTAGCTCCATAGACGCATCTTCTGACAATGCATCTCGTAGCTTTTTAACTGCCTTCCGCTGCAGCCTTGATACATGCATTTGAGATATGCCGAGTAAATCGCCTGTTTCTTTCTGGCTTTTATTTTGCAAATACGTGAGATTGATAATTTCTTTTTCTCTATCTGTCAGAACGTGAAGCACACTTTCAAGCATCATTTTTTGGTTTACACGTTCGTACCCTTCTTCTTGTGAGCCGACAACGTCTAAAATCGTCACAGTGCTTCCTTCAGAATCAGCCTCTACGCCTTGGTCAACAGACAGCGCTTGATAGCTTTTGCCCATCTCCATTGTTTCAAGAACTTCTTCTTCTGTTACATCTAGATATTCTGCAATCTCTTGTACTTTAGGTGACTTTTGCGTTTCCGTTGTCAGGTGATCAACTGCCATCTTGATTCTTGGTCCAAGCTCTTTAATTCGTCTTGGTACATGGACACTCCATGTTTTATCACGTAAAAAGCGTTTGATTTCCCCGATAATGGTTGGAATGGCAAATGCCTCAAATGATTTACCGACAAGTGGATCATAACGCTTAATTGCGCCGAGTAGACCAATCATTCCAACTTGTCTTAAATCCTCATGAAAGCTTTTTCCTTTGGAGTATTTCTTCGCGAGCATATCCACAAGATTTGTATAACACTCAACTAGTGTCAGCTGCGCCTGCTCGTCTTGGTTGGATTGATAGCTTTGAATGAGGCGATCCACTTCATCTTTAGTTAGTTTCATAGTTTTGGATGGTTGTGTCATGGTCAACTCGCTCCCTGTTTAAAAACTTTGTCATCGCCACGGTAACTCCGGAGTTTGCTTGCACCTCGACTTCATCCATCAATGTTTGCATTAAGTATAAACCAAGACCTCCTTCTGCCAATTGATCCACCGTATGAGCAGATGTGTACGGCCCTAGGTCTTCCTGCTTTTGCTTAAAGTCAAAGCTACCGCCTTTATCAGCGACAATGATTTCTAGACGATCTTCATAGACAAGAAAGCGAACCGCTACCTCTCCATCTTCGCCATCTGCACCTTTATAGGCATGCTGAACTGCATTTGTACATGCCTCACTGACGGCAATTTTCAAGTCCTCAATCTCTTCGTAGGCATAGCCCATCCGGCTTGCAACGCCTGAAAGAGTCAGACGAATGATGCCTACGTATTCTGGTTTCGCCGGTATTTTCATCTCGATTAGATCTACTGATTCGTTCATTGTACCCCACCCTCTGACTTTGCAGAAATGTCAATGATGTCCTTTAGTCCAGTGATTTCAAACAATCTGATAAGCCGATCCGACAAGTTCTCAAGCTTTAGTGTTCCACCTGCTTTTTGAGCTGCTTTAAACAACCCAACAAATACACCTAATCCTGTACTATCCATATACGTAACATCCTTCAAACAGATCTCTAGATGCTCTCCCGCCTCGGCTTTAGGCATAAGTGTTTCTCTTAGCTGAGGAGCAGAGTACACATCGATTTCTCCGCTGACACTAATTTTCGTCTTATGATCAATTTGATGCTCTTTTACAGACATATTCATTATGCATTCACCTCGAAATTCTTGTTTCCTAAAGTTTTATATACCCGCATATTCACTTTCTAAACCTTTCTTTTAAGGACAAGTAAAGTAAAGTCATCGTGAAGCTGAAAATCTTGTAATTTGAGTAAGCTTGCATAGATAGCGTCGACCATTTCCTGCGCTGAATAGGAAAGATGCTCTGCTATGAGCGCTTTGATATCTTCGCGCTCTAAGAAGCCGTCCTCTGACTTGGATTCGGTGACCCCATCTGAAAATAAGATCACCATATCTCCTACGTCCAAATGCTGCTCATACTCCCTGTAATCAAAGTCTGGTGCGATTCCAAGGACAAGACCTTTTGCATCTAAATCGTAAAAATGATTCTCTTTTTTGCAATAGAAAAAGCCCGGCTCATGTCCAGCCGATGCGTACTTAAATTCATGTGTTTCTTTATTATAGCTGCCATAAAACATGGTGATAAACATGCTTGGGTCTACGTTTTGCTCGACCACACGATTAAGGGTTTTGAGCACTTTCGTTGGGCCGCTGCCTGACTCTGGCAAGGAATCCATCGCATACTTAATCATCGACATACAGAGCGCAGCTGGAATGCCTTTCCCAATCACATCTGCAATCGCGATATTGATTGTATCGTGATCTGTTACGAAATGGTAATAATCCCCACTCATCTGTTTTGCCGGCACACTGATGGCTCCGATATCAAATGTGTCTCCTTCTGGAATTTTCGTTTCCAGAAGGGTTTGCTGAACATTTGCAGCAATTTCAATTTCCGACTTAATTTCTTGCTGGATGCCTCTTAGTGTTAAATGCTCCTGGTAGGCAAGTCCGTATCCAATCATGACTTCAATTAAGAAGTCCAGTGAATGAAAGACATCTTCCGGCAAATCAGGGTAAAGCTCCTGAATCACTTTTCGGTGAACACTCACTATTTCTTCAGGAGGTATTTGATGCTCAATGGTTTTACGGCTAAATTTTTGAGCTTGATAAAGCGATGTTTCAGTTAAATCACTGATATAACGACTGAGCAGCTGATGATACCGCTGCTCCATTACCTCCTTAAAATCCATGGTTTCCCTCCTAGCGAAGCCACTTGACAGCTTGTATCTCAGTTCCTTGTTCTGGTGCGGAATCTAATTTAAATTCATCCATCAGTCTTCTGACGCCCGGCAAGCCTGCTCCAAGTCCGCCTGATGTAGAAAATCCGTCTTCCATTACTTTACGTATATCCATAATGCCAGGACCCTCATCGGCTGCGATGACTTTGAGTCCACGCTTTCCGCGCTCCATTACTTCTTCTATACAAATCTGACCTTTACCAGCGTATAAATAGATGTTTCGAGCTAATTCTGAAATGGCCGTCGTAATTCTTGCTTGGTCAACTGTTCCAAAACCAAGTTCTTTTGCAACATTGCGCCCCAATTGTCTTGCTGCGACTATGTCCCATTCCGTCAATATTTTTACACAGGATTGGTCTTTCATATCTATTCCCCCAATTCCCGCTTCAGTGTCTCAAGCCCTTGTTCAAGATCTAGTGCTGTCTGAATTTCTTCCAGTGAAATGCCAAGTTCAATAAGCGTCACAGCGACTGCCGGTTGTATTCCTGTTAATACAACTTTTGCCCCCATGAGCTTGGACATGGTGATCACATCACCTAATACCTTTGCGATAAATGAATCAATCATATCGACGGATGTTAAGTCAATGACCACACCGTTTGCTCCTGTTTCATGAATTTTATTCAGTAAGTCTTCTTGAAAGTGAAGAGCTGTTTGATCATCAAGCTCCCACTGTATTGAAATCAGAAGACAATTATATAATTTTAAGATTGGAATCTTCGGGTGATTTCTCAATTGGTTATCCCTCCAATGAAACAATTTTTCGATTTGTCATTTCCAAAGCAGTTTGAATTCCTTTTTGAAGGGTATTCTTTGTTGTAACCTGAGATAAATCAATTCCAAGGTTAACGATCGTTTGGGCTATTTCCGGGCGAATACCAACAAGTAAACACTTCGCTCCTACTAATCTCACAGCCTCTGACGCTTGAATAATATGGTGTGCCACCATTGTGTCCACGACAGGTACACCCGTGATATCAATCAAAACGACCTGTGAGCGATGTTTGACGACACCATTAAGCAGGTTCTCCATAATTTTTTTCGCACGATCTGTATCAATTGTGCCAACAAGTGGCATGACGGTGATGTGCTCAAACACAGGGATTAGCGGGGCAGAAAGTTCCTGCAGCGCAATTTTTTGAAGGCTGACGGTTTTTTCCCATGAGATGGAATACTGGTTTAAGATCTCGTTATGGATGGGTGTGATGAATCGATCGATTTGCCAGATGAGGTCATGACTTTCTTGTGTTGTATCTTTGTCATCGTTCATTTTTTCATATAAATGTGTACGGATTTCTGTTAGACCGTTTGCCAGTAACTTAAGTGATATACCCATTTGAACAATTTTTAAAGCAAAATTTTGCACTTTTTCTTCAAAATCCTCATGATCCCCCTCTGAAAGAGATGTAATGATGAGTTGAACATATTCCGAACAGATGGTTTCATACATTTTGTCGTTCAGCATCATGTCCGTTTCTTTTTCTCCGAGTCGTTTTAAAATGTCCGTCCACTCTGTTTCTAATTCCTTTTGGTGCTTTCTTGCAAAAGCTAACACGATATGATTCGACATGTTTTACCCCCTACTTACATTTAAAGCTCTTCTTTAGTCTTTCTTCATTATAACGTTAAAAAAAATTGAACACAAAAAAAGTTGCTCCCAGTAGAGCAACCAAGTATCACCATATTAAAAATCAATAAGAGCCAAACTAACTTGTAAGGCTTCATCAACCTTCTCCATCATCTCATCATCAAGATGTGTGATTTTATCTGTCAATCTTTGTTTATCGATTGTACGAATTTGTTCCAAAAGAATGACAGAATCTCGTTCAAAGCCGTAGCGCTTTGCATTAATTTCGACGTGAGTCGGTAATTTCGCTTTTTGTATTTGGGCTGTTATGGCTGCAACGATAGCAGTCGGGCTGAAGCGATTTCCAATGTCATTTTGAATCACCAATACCGGGCGAACCCCGCCCTGCTCGGAGCCAACAACAGGAGATAAATCAGCAAAGTAAACATCACCGCGTTTAACAATCAAATGTTTAACCCCCGCTGACTAATCGCTCAACTGTATTCTCAGCCTCAAATTCTGCGTATTGTGCCTCTGAAGAGATATTCAGATTAATTTTCGCCATCTCCATGTAGCCGCGTCTCATCGATTCACGATTTTGTCGAATATTACGTTCACGAATATACGTTTTTGTCGCTCGGTAGATCAATTCATTTCTTGTTACCTTATCCTGCTCTGCTACTCGTTCGATCTCAGACATTAAAGCCTCCGGCAGTCGAATCTTCATTTCGTTTGTTGCGCTGGATTCAGACAAAAAACATACACCTCCACAAAACTTACGGATACCGTTTCGATCCATTCCAAGACTAATCATACCATTATTCAATGCACAAGCAAAGCTGTTTTTTCATGATTTCTTATTAGAACATGAAGCGGCTCGCCACCCGTAAATCAAGATGATAATGGAGTTCCTCTTTCCCATTATACGCTTTTTTCCGAAAATCATACGGTATTTCCAAAATCTCTAAAAAAGGGAGAATGTTTATGATGCCTTTGTAGAATAAAAGAGAACGATGTCAGTTTGAACATCGTTCCCGTGGATGCTGTTTATAAAAAGCTTGGACCGTCTTGAAGCAGCGGATTTCGTACATGAACCCTTTCGCCGTCCTCTATATAGACTCTTGGGACGCGGTAACCAACAGAACATGTGACTTCGTAGTTAATGGTTTCAAGCCGCTTGGCTATTTCATCGACAGATATCCTGTCTTCGCCTTGTGTGCCGATGAGCACGACTGGCTCCCCTGCCGGAATGTCCTTTTTCAAATCAACCATGAATTGATCCATGCACACCCTTCCAGCAATTTTTCGGCGTTTTCCGCCAACGAGCACTTCTGTTCCGGCAAGCTTCCTGATCCAGCCGTCTGCATACCCGATTGGAATCGTACCAATCCATGTATCTTGATTCGCTGTATAAGTTGCACCATAGCTCACGCTCTCACCCTTTTGAATGGGCTTTACATGTGCAAGTTTTGTATGAAGAGATAATGCTTCTTCCAGTTCAAACGGCAATTCATCTTTGATTTCTTCCGACGGCGACAGCCCGTACATACTGATGCCAAAACGAACCATATTAAATAAAGTGTCTTTAAACCTTAGACCTGCTGCACTGTTGGCGCAATGAATGAGCAGTTTGTCCGTATGAAGCGGTTGAAGCAATGTTTTAAACGTATCAACCTGCATACCGAAGTAGTTTTCATCTTTTTCATCCGCTGTGGCAAAGTGAGTAAATACTCCTTCCAGCAGTAAAAAAGAATGAGCGTGGACAAGCTCTTTTACTTCGCTCACCTGCTCGATTGTTTTCACACCTAACCGATTCATGCCGCTGTCGATTTTCAAGTGGAAACGAATGGGTTGTCCCATCTGCCCTTTCATCACTTTGACGACTTCTCTCAGCCACTGGATAGAGTAAGCAGTCATGATAACGTTGTATCTAACGGCGACTTTGACATACTCTGACGGTACTGCGCCGAGCACAAGAATAGGTGCTTTTACACCTTTATTTCTTAAAGAAATGGCTTCATCTAAAAAAGCGACGGCTAATAGGTCTGCTCCTGCTTCGAGGGCAGCTTTTGCCACTTCTATATCTCCATGTCCATATGCATTGGCTTTCACAACAGCCATTAGTTGGACGCTTTGACCAATATGGTCTTTCATATGTGAAACATTATGCTTGATTGCTGTTAAATCAATTTCTGCCCATGTGTCTCTATAAAAGGCATTTGTGTCCATTCATCACACTTCCCTATTGAATGATTCAATACTTCATTATGATACTAAAAATCCAGAATAATGTGAAACAACTCAAAGAAAATCAGCCCCTGTACAGGGCTGATTTGTTGTTATGTTAAGAATCTCGCCTATTTCGCTGACTGTCCTTCTACACTTTTGGCGACCATTAAGAGTTCTTCTTTCGATAAATCACTTGAAGAAATTAAGTAGTCAACTCCATCAGATGTCCAAGAAAGAGATTTGTCTGTCAGAACACCCACTGTCATGCCAAGGTCGACTGGCTCGCCATTCATCGTCACAGGCGTAGACGCTTCTGCTACCCGCGCTTTTTCCTGAATGAGCGTGAAGGATTTCTTTCCGCCATACGTCATCACATACCGTTTCCCAGCATCTGTTGTCATTTCTTTCTCTTCCATTTTCTTCACGCCCTCTGGCATATCCACAGGCGTTTTCACAGCAAAGCTGTCAGATGGATCTGCACTTGTGGCAACATCCATTTGAGAAAGTGTCATATTTTTCTTCTCATCAAAGGCGTCTTTGTCAAAGGATTTGTTGAATTCAAAATGAGAGAATTCTACTTTCACCATTGGCTTTTTATCGCTGTCCAGTACTTTCACACTGGCAGGCGCCATTGTTTTTTTATGAAAGGTAATCTCTTGGGTCGGCAGCATTTGGTTGTGCTGATAGTTGGTTTTTGTTTCAAAAACGTACTTCGACTCTTTTGCTTTGAACTGAGCTGCACTGTCATTTTTAATGTCTTTCACAAGTGATTCAAATAAATACACCTGACTGCTGTTGTTCGGCCAATCGCTATGGAAGCGGAAGCTTTTGTTTAATGAAGGTGTCAGCACAAATACACCATTGCCATTTCTTAAAATGACTTGACTCTGATCCTTCTTCGGATTTTCTAAATAGACACGGTAAAGCTCCGGCTTCTTGTACCAAATTTCCACGTGGTATTCCTGCGGATCATTTCCTGTCTCAATGGTCATTTTTGCTTTGGCTTTGTATGATGTCATTTCCTCTGCCTTTTTGTTTAAATCTCCAACGATATCTTGTTGAGATTTTTGACCGCATGCGGAGAGAATCAGTACAAAAAGGATCCCCGTTACAAGCAAAACAAAGCTTTTTCTCACCCTTTTCAACCCCTTCGTTAATTGTGTTAAAAGGAAGAAACCGCTTGTTTGACTTTAACAGTACGCCTCAAGAGTTAACTGCGTACCGCGAACCATCAAAGCCTGTTAGCAACTCGCCCTTCCTTATCGCACTACCCAATATATGAAGGAGGGACAAACAATATGCAGACTAGCTTGACAACCTTTCAATTAAAACTTGTGCTGCAGCATATTCTTTTGTGTGTGTAATGGATACATGAACGTAGTCTTCTTTTGTTTTCTCACTTTTGATGAGAGGTTTTCCGTTTGCATCTTTTTGTATCTCGATGTCGTGAAAGCTTACATACTGACCAATTCCCGTACCGTATGCTTTTGCGAATGCTTCCTTCGCCGCAAAACGCCCTGCCAGAAACTCCAGCTGTCTCTTTTCACTTAGTGTGCGAAAGACTTCTTGTTCACGTAAAGTCAAAATTCTTTCTGGTAAACGGGGCTGCCTGCTAAGCACTCTTGACAGCCGGCCGATCTCTACAATATCCATACCGATTCCTTTAATCATGAGGTACCTCCTATGATACTCGTACTAATTTGGATGTTCGCTTCATAAACGTGTTACTATAAACTTACCATTATCTAGTCAAAAGGGGTTTGTTATGTTTATTCGAACGGAGAGCTTTCAACAATTTATTAGATCGTATCCAATCGTAACAGCGATCCTTGCTTTGCAAATCGGCCTATGGCTTTTATTTGCGATCCCTATTCCAATGATCCAGCTTGGGCAGGACCATCTCGTTGGTTTTAATTATGGTGTTGCAGCAGGAGAATGGTGGCGGCTTTTAACGCCTATTTTTCTTCACGGAAGTCTGACACATATTCTGTTCAATTCCATGTCGCTCTTCCTATTCGCTCCAGCACTTGAGTATTTGCTTGGAAAGGTTCGATTTCTTGTGATTTATCTGGGTGCTGGATTCATTGGCAATCTCGGAACCTATTGGGTGGAGCCTTTAGAGTACGTACATGTCGGGGCTTCTGGTGCGATATTTGGTTTATTTGGCGTCTATCTTTATCTTGTCCTATTTAAACCGCATATGATGGACCGTGGTAATTCTCAGGTGATCTTAACGATTCTCGGCGTCTCTGTTATTATGACGTTCGTCAACTCGAACATCAACATCATGGCCCACTTATTTGGATTGATAGGCGGCATGATCCTAGCACCGATCACTCTATTCTTCCATTCAAAAAAACGACGCTATTAAGCTCATAAAAAATGTCGATCACTCCGTTTAACGGGAGCTGATCGACATTTTTTGTTTAAGTTGATTGATTCGTTTCATAGGAATACCAATCGCATACACGTTCAGCATCTTCCTCTTCAAGGTGATGCACACCAAAGGAATCAAGCAAGGCAGAGGACTTCACAAAGGTGTGAATACTTGCCACCCGCCCTTTCTTTTGAAAATAGGATTGGGTCATCGTATAGTTTTGCATTCGTTTTCTTAAAACAATTCCGGTGGTCTTGCCGATACCTCTTGTCGTTAATTGAATCAGTTGATCTTTGATCACATATCCTGATTGTTTATAGGCTAAATACCCAAAAAACAAGGCAAATGGTAATGGAATCAGCGCCAAATACCCCCATGGTGGAAAACGTACAGAAAGGATTATACCTACAAGTAATGGAACAAATCCGTAAGATATCAGATAACGTTTTAGTGAACGCTTCGGCACTTTTTTCAATTCACTTTCTGGTGCCAGCTGATATTGATCTGTAAATTGCGTTAACAATTCATTGATCTTTTTCTTCCGTATGAGTGGAAATAAGACAGAAGAGGTCTCTTTTTCTGTAATGGAACCTCCTGCGCTGACAAGCATGACCGTCGCAAAACCAAATGGTTCACGCAGAATATTTTCTTTGATTTTCACTGCTTGAATTCTCGCAAGCGGAATGGTCATTTGATGCCTTTCGATGAGTCCTCTTGTGATGATGATGTCTTTCCCTTTTCGTTTTGCGGTAAAATTCGCATATTGAAGGGCTGTTACCCCAACACTAAGAATCCACGCAATCAATACGGCAATAAATATGAGAATCGCATAAATCTCAACACTCGCATGACTTAAAAAAGAAAACCGTTTAAGGAATCCGTCCAAAGGTAGAATTTCATCTATTTGTGTGTAAATGGCGAGACACCCAGAAATAATGACGCCGATTCCGCTTGAAGTGGTCGCAGCCAAAAGCAGCTCTGGTATACCCATTCGGTAGGAAACACTGATTTCTTTTTCTACAGGCTGTTGCGCTGTCAGAGAATCAGGGAGATCTAAATTTTCATCAATCATTTCTTCTTGTTGCAAGCTTTTCTTCCGGTTGAAAATCGATTGCTTTAGTTGCTCAGCTTCTGCTTTTGTAATGGCCGTCAGGCTCACTTCAGGTCCATCCGTCCCGCCTGCCGTTTCGATTTGCACCCGAACCAAACCAAAGATCCGCTGGAAGATACCTTCACTTGTATTCACCGTTTGAATTCGTTCTAACGAGATATACTTTTTCTTTTTGGTGATGACACCTGATTCCACTCGAAATTCATCGTCTTCCATTCGGTAGGTGAATCGTCTCCATGCTAAAACGGTTGAAACAGCTTTCCATAAAAGAAGCACCCCAAGAATAATGAACGCATAAAAACGAATACTTGAATTCGAGTTCACAAAAATAAGCACGAAAAAAGGGATAATGAAGTTTTTGATCATGGATACGGCATCTGATATAAAATCAATGAACATCGAGATTGGATGTACACGTTTTGGTTCAGACATCATCTTCCGTCACCCTTGCTAATTTAGATATGTAATCCCGAAGCTCATCTGCCTCTTCTAATTCCAGTGCCGGAATATCATGCACTGTCGCAGCCGTAGAAATTTGAACAGATGCCAACCGGTAGCGCCTTAAAAGCGGCCCTTGAGATGTATCCACATGCTGAACACGTACCATTGGCACAATGACACGTGTGACACGAATCAATCCGTGCTGTATTTCAATTTCGTTCTCAAATACTTCATAGCGCCAGATGTGATGGCGGATTTTCGGGATGAGCCAGATTCCGAAGATGACCTGTAAAATCCACAAACCGATGAGGATGGCTCCAATCCAATATGGCCATTGAAAATAATAACTAGCTACAAATACCCCAATGATGATGAATAAGAAAATCAATGAGATAATTCCATTTTGAAGACGCCATACTTTTAATCCATTTAAGCTGATTTGACGTTGCGGCTGTTTTCTCACATTCTTCCCCCATTCTCTTACTTTTCTATCAATATATTACGAAAGAAAGCCTAAAAAGTTTCAGCAAACCTGTTAAAAAAAGCGAACCCTGCAAAGGATTCGCTTTTGAATTAGTTGTTATAAGATTTCTTTTGACGACGATCGTTAGAAGAACGATTGCGGTCATTTGAAGAACGCTTTTTATCACCGTAAGATGAACGGCTTTTTCCGCGATAGCCGCCACCACCGCCGCCGTCTCTGCGTTTAGAAGAGCTGCGGTTGTTACGATTGCGTTTTGAAATCATTGGTGCTTCATCTGTCAAACGAACAGGCGTTGCATCCGGCTCTTTTGTCATCATTTTGATGGCAGCCGCAACCACTGTAACAGAATCATGATCTTCTAATAATTCAGCAGCTGCTGTCATGTAGAAGTTTAAGTTGTTTTCACTGATGATTGTGCGCAGACGATCAATGGTTACTTGTTGTTGTCCTTCGATTGCCTCATCTAGTGTTGGTTCTTTCATACGATCCATTTTACGTTTAGTTGTTTGTTCGATCGCACGAAGCATATCTTTTTCACGTGGTGTGATGAATGTCATCGCCATACCTGTACGTCCAGCACGTCCAGTACGTCCAATACGGTGTACATAGCTTTCTGGATCTTGTGGTACGTCGAAGTTATACACATGTGTAACACCTGAGATATCAAGTCCACGTGCTGCAACGTCTGTTGCTACAAGCACATCGATTGAACCTTCTTTAAATTTACGAAGCGCAACCATACGTTTCGCTTGAGTCAAGTCACCATGAATTCCTTCAGCTGTATAACCTCTAAGGTTCAGTGCTTCAGTCAATTCGTCAACGCGGCGCTTTGTACGGCCGAAGACAATTGAAAGCTCAGGTGATTGAATGTCAAGAAGACGAGTCAATGTATCAAACTTTTTACGTTCATGGATATCCAAGTAGAACTGCTGGATGTTAGATACAGTCATTTCTTTCGCTTTTACTTTTACGTGTTCTGGGTTTGTCATGAAACGTTCTGCAATACGCTTAATTGGTGCAGGCATTGTCGCAGAGAATAAAAGTGTTTGGTGTTCACTTGGTACATTTGAAAGGATCGATTCAATGTCTTCGATGAAACCCATGTTGAGCATTTCGTCTGCTTCATCAAGCACGACTGTTTCAACATTTTGAAGACGCATTGTACGACGGTTAATGTGATCGAGTAAACGTCCTGGAGTCCCTACGATGATATGAGGATTTTTCTTGAGCGAACGGATTTGGCGACCGATATCTTGTCCACCGTAAATCGGAAGTACGCGCGCACGCTTGTCTTGGCCAATTTTGTATAGCTCTTCAGATACTTGAATCGCTAATTCTCTTGTTGGCGCAATGATAATCGCTTGGATATTTGGAGACGCTGGGTCGATTTTTTCTACAAGAGGAATACCAAACGCTGCAGTTTTTCCTGTTCCTGTTTGTGCTTGTCCAATGACATCTTTATTCTGAAGACCGAGAGGAATTGTTTCCGCTTGAATCGGTGTTGCTTCTTCAAATCCCATGCGGTTAATAGCTTTCATGAGACTTTCGCTTAATTGAAAATCTTGAAACGTTATAGTCAAATTATTCAAACTCCTTCTAATTGCTGTTTCAGTAATCTCGTGAATGATCATTAAAAACTGCCCTTTGTATGAAAGGACAGGTCCATTATATACAAAGCCCGAATTACCCTACCTTATATCTTACCATTACACTATTTGTTTTTCAACAAGACAGAAATGGATATATCTACTGCTCCACAATGACAGATTCACCTTCACTTTGATCTCCGTCCATCCATTTCCACTTTTCGAACAGTTGGATTTTCCCGTTATCCAGCTGCTTAGGGGTGGAATGACATGAACCGCTTCTCATGCTGCCATCCTTACTTACATGATGATATCTAAAATGAAGTGCTCCGTCTTTATTCACAGTTCCTACAAGTACGCCAGATTGAATACTGCCGCCTTGATATGTGCCCGTTAAAATATTCCCGTCCTGACGATATTGAAATATGGTTCCTTCCGATACTTCCCCATTGCTCGAATTAGACTGCGGGACAAAGGTTTTTCCGTCATATTGAAACAACCGAATCGACCACCTTTTCTTACCTATTGTAACATAGGCCTGTCACTCATTCGACAAAAATGATGCAAATTTTAACAAGTGGGATTCAATTTATATTAGTTTAGCCACATTTTAGCTTTTCTATAGATTAAATTGTTTTTTTAGAAATTGTTCGACTTTCTCAAACAATTGCTGTGCACAAGGCTCATGACAAACGTGATGTTTACAATCCGGTAAATAGAACATTTCTTTCTGACGGGACGGGATTTTATGATAAATGAATTCTGCACTAGAAGCGGGGACGATCCCATCGCTTTCACCTTGAACGATCAAGACAGGTAGATGAAGCTTTTCAAGAGAACCTTTCGTTTGCTTCACCAATTTCATAAATTCTACAGCAGCTGATAGCGGTGTACTCGTCAGCTTATGACGATATCGATCATACAATGGGTTCGTATCAATCAAACCAGACAAGGATTCCTTCACCATCTGCCTTGTGTCTTGAATCATTTGTTTCGGGTTAACATATTTAGCAGCAGCACTTAACAGAACAAGACGGGCCACTGGATACTTCGCTGCTAAATATGAGGCAATCATCCCGCCCATAGAAAAGCCGACCAAATAAATGGTGTCACATGTTCGGTAAAGGGATAAGAGTTCTAGTTCAGCGGTGGCAATCCACTCCTGATAGAGAATGCCTTTGAGCTGAAGTTCCTCCCCATGCCCCGGAAGCGTGACAGATTGTACCGTCCAATCTGTCGTCTGCTTTAAATATTCCACAAGCGGCTCTACTTCATACGGGGCACCAGTAAAACCGTGTATACATAGACAGCCAATCACCCTGTCACCTTCTTTGCCGATCTGATTTATAGTGCAGTAATCACGTCTTCCAATCTCATGCCACGGGAAGCTTTGACAAGAACGACATCGTCAGGTCCTGCCACATCCGCTAGTTTTTTCTTCAGTTCTTCTTTGTCCATATAAGAAGATACACGGTCGTCTCCAAATGCTTTCTTTGCTCCTTCAGCAATGAATGCGCCAAGACGGCCAAACGTTAAAACATGATCAATAAACTCAGGCTTGATGTACTCCCCTACTTCAAAATGATAGGTCTCTTCTTCACTGCCCATCTCCAGCATATCTCCGAGAACGAGTATGCGGTTAGCAAAGCCGTCCATATCTCCTACAAGATCAATCGCTGCCTTCATCGACGTAGGACTCGCATTATACGCATCGTTGATAACCGTGATGCCCTTATCTGTTTTAAACAGTTCTAAACGCATGCCTGTCAATTTCGTTTGCATTAGCCCTTGGGCAATTTGTCTTTCATTCAGACCGAAATGCTGGCCGATTGCAATAGCTGCAAGAGCATTCTTTACATTGTGTTTCCCTAATACAGGAATGAGAAACCCTTGAGCATATCCCTCCACTTGAAATTCAGTGCCTTCAGCGAGTTGGTGGATGTGAATCACCTTGATATCACAGTCCTCTGATTCCCCAAATGTTTTTACGCTACGTGCAAGGGCATTTGCTCTTTGGCGGAGTAAAGGCTCGTCTCCTAAATAATAAAAAGTCCCATCCTCTTTTAACCCTTTTGTGATCTCACATTTTGCATCTGCAATGGCTTCTCTTGATCCTAGATCCTGCATATGAGATTCTCCAATATTGGTGATGACAGCTGCATCAGGTTCAGCGAGATTAGATAAAAATTCGATTTCTCCTTTTGCACTCATGCCCATCTCTAATACAGCAATCTCTGTTTTTTCTGGCATTGCAAGGATGGTCAGCGGAAGTCCAATATGATTATTAAAGTTTCCATCTGTTTTATGGACTCTGTATGTCGTTTGTAGGACAGAATGGATCATGTCTTTCGTCGTTGTTTTGCCATTACTTCCAGTAATACCGACAACTCGAGGGTTTTCCTCTTTTAAGTATGATTTCGCAAGCTGTTGGAGTGCTGTCAGAGTATCCTCTACAAGAATGACAGGTACACCGGATGGTGGGTTCGCTTCTGTTTCATTCCAAAGAACCGCTGCCGCTCCAAGCTCCACTGCTTTTGAAGCAAAAGTGTGACCGTTAAAATGTTCCCCGATAAGCGGGATAAATAGTGCGCCTTTTGATACTTTTCGTGTATCTGTTGTCACTCCGTGTATCTGTTCTTCGCCAAAAGCTTCATTCGATAATGTGCCACCAGCCATTTGGGCGACTTGTTTCACTGTACGTTTGATCATGTTTTTTCGCCTCTCTTTCTCATTTCACGTTTGAAGGAAAAGAGACACTACCTGTAGGATAGTGTCTGCTTGCTTCTTACATTAAAAAGTGGTTTTAATGGTTTGTTTTTCTTGATGGCGCTCAATTGCAAGTGACACCAGCTTCTCAATCAGCTCAGGATACTCTACACCAGTATGTTTCCAAAGCAGCGGGAACATACTAAAAGGTGTGAACCCTGGCATTGTATTCACTTCATTGATCAGCACTTCGCCTTCTTCTGTTAGGAAGAAATCTGCACGTACGAGGCCAGATCCATCAATGGCTTTAAATGCCTTAATCGCCATATCGTGAATCGTCTTGTACTCTTCCTCTGACACACTCGCAGGAATGATCAAATCTGTATCGCCATCTTCATATTTTGCTTTGTAGTCATAAAAATCTGTTTTAGGTGCAATTTCACCAACGACTGAGCATTTCGGCTCGTCATTTCCTAATACACCAATTTCAATTTCTCGTCCTACAACGCCTTCTTCCACAACAACACGACGATCATATTGGAAAGCCAAATCAAATGCTGCTTGCAGCTCTTCTTTGCTGCGGCATTTACTAATTCCGACACTTGATCCCATGTTGGCAGGTTTCACAAAACAAGGATACCCGAGAACTGCTTCTACCTGTTCTAGACTGTCTGATATGGCTTTCTCATAATCCTTTTTACTGAAGGAAAGATGCTTTGCCTGCGCAAGCCCAGCTTGAGCAAACACATCTTTCATCATGACTTTATCCATACCCGCAGCAGACGCGAGAACGCCGTTACCGACATACGGGATATTCAATAGTTCAAGTAACCCTTGCATGGTCCCATCTTCACCATTTGGCCCATGTAGCAATGGAAAGACGACATCAATCTTTTCATCAGCTGATGCAGGCTGTGGAAACATGCTTTCATTTAAAGAAGTTGGTAAAAACGTCTTTGCATTTTGTTCAAATTGAAGCATTTTGACGTTTGATACTGGTTCAGTGAGTTTTTCTCCTCTTAGCCATTCGCCCTCTTCTGTAATATAAATTGGATGTATATCGAACTTCTCAGTGTTAAGTGCTTTCGTAACTGCAAGGGCTGTTTGCAGTGATACATTATGTTCGGCTGACTTTCCGCCGTAAACCAATCCTAAACTTATTTTCAATGGATACTCCCCCCACTAAAATTCATCTTTACTATCTTATCACTTTCAAGCAAAAATGCTCTAATTAATTTTTGTTGTTACGGAATTGAAATGATTTGTAAAGGTTGTAAGCGCCCCCCCGAGCATTTGTATGTCATTCGCCTTTATTTTATATTAAAATGACATTGAAAAGGAGTTGTGACAAATTGAAAAAAATTACAAGCACTGAACAATTCAACGAAATCATTCAATCAGACAAAGAGGTCATCGTTAAATTCTTTGCGACATGGTGCCCTGATTGCACTAGAATGGACATGTTCATTCCAGACATCTTAGAGGCTTATGCTCAGAATGAATGGTTTGAAATAAACAAAGACGACTTTCCTGAGTTAGCGGAAACGTATCAGGTCATGGGAATTCCTAGCCTGTTAATTTTCAAAAATGGCGAAAAAACAGGTCATTTACACAGTGCCAACGCTAAATCACCTGAAGAAGTAACAGAGTTTCTTCAAGAACACGTTTCATAACTCATTTGAATGGAGACATCAGCCAACTCATGCTGGTGTCTTTTTTATATCCTTTTAAATCAAATCTCTTCATAAGACGAGATGTGCGGCTAAAACGTTTCAACATCGACAGGAATGTTTGATCTGATTTTATGACAAGGTTTGACAGCGGATTATTTCCTGGGAAAGAATTCATCGTCGATATGGATGGGAATATGTCGGTTACGTGAATTTTCTGAATTGAATCTTTACTTATGACATTCTGCTTTGTATAATGGAGATGCTAATTGAAAATGATTATCAATTTCATCTATGTGAAATCTTATAGAGTCCATTCTACCAAAGGAGCGTTGAGTTACATGTCTAAGAAGAAAATCAAAACGTATCAGCAATTGATTGAAGAAAACAAAGAAGCGATCATGCGAGACCCTAAGATGATGGAAAGTATATACGCAACCATCGACAAAAAGCACCAGAAGCAGCTTGCCGCTGCTGGACGTGAATCATAAACACAAGAAGAGCAGTCAAACAGATGGCTGCTTTTTTATTTGCCTGAAGAAAAGAAAAAGCCGATAAAATCTATTCTTCGATTTTATCGGCTTTTGTTTTAATGTGATTTCGCTACACGGTCTTGCTTCATTCCTAAATAGATGAGCATATATGTTAGATAACCCATTGTCATCGTTAAACCACCGAAGAAGAATTGTGAAAACACAGGTTCTTCAAATGTCGTAACGGCAGCAAGCACGATCCAGCTCGCATATAAATAGACCATGAACCATTTCATGTTTCTTTTAAGTGTATACAGAAAGAAAAGACCCGCTAATGAAAAGATCCCTAGCGCTAGTCTGAAATAAACAAGATGATCAAACTGGAAGGCAAAAGACACAAACGAAAACGACAACAGCAACAAAATGGGTAAAGCCGTAATAAAATTTTTCACGATAGTGCCACCTCCATGACTCTGTCTTATTATAAGACAAAATCAGCCGGTTATCGTGAAATACAGACTCGTTTTCACAAAGATGTCACGAATTTTTCTTGTTATTTGACACAATTTTTACACATTTACATCACGCTTCCAAAAAAGGAGCCAAGCAGCACCAACAAAGAAAACAAAATGCGCCCCTACAATGAATAGCGAAAACAGAGGGCTCATGCCCTGAAAGAGCGGCGGACCTTGAAAACTGTATTGTGTGAAGTCCGTATTAGCGAAAAGTAGAATCTTCCCCCACTGATTTTCTAACAGAGACATGATCGACACTAGTGATTTCGCCGCGTATAAGACGAAAAATGAAGTCACAAGTGCAATCAGACTGTTTCTAAACAAACTTGAGCACAGAAAAGCAAAGCTTGCCATCATGACTACTTCCACCCACTGTGATCCAATCACAGCAAATGTGTGCAGAAATAACCGCCCAGTGCTTTCATCAAAATCAGTACCAAAGAAAATAAGGCCAAAAAGAAAAGCGAACACATAATAAAAAACAAACAGGTAAAGGACCATCAGCACAAGAGTGATGTATTTTGACAAGAAAATATGAAGCCTTGTCTTCGGCCGAATCAACAAGAACTTGATGGTTCTTTTTTGAAACTCTGTTGAGATCAATGTGGCGCCAATCACGACAGCGAACACTTGTAAAATAAACACAACATTCGTGGAATAAGCAAAATAGTTCGCGACTGTATCTTGCCCACCAAGCCCGGAAATGACTCGTTTCAATGCTAGAGCCATCGTCAATTGAAAGACAACAATCAGTCCAAGTGCAATGAATGTGATCTTTTGTCTCGTGATTTTTTTATGTTCATTCTTGATGAGTTGAAGCATCTGCCGTCCCGCCTTCCGTCCATTTCATAAAGGCCTCTTCAATTGATTGTTTTTGAGGCGTCATTTCAAGTACATCAAATTCTGCTAAGACAAGCTGTTTATTCAGCTCCGGCACACGGTCTTTTTTCAGTTGAACCAGCACATGCTGATCCCTTTGTTCATATGTATACCCTTGCGTATCTAGCCATGAAACTGCCTTTTCTACTGGCTGAATATTCATCAGCACCTGCTCTTTTCCTTCCATGTCGCGAAGGTTTGTATTGGCTTTGATCTGTCCTTTTTGGATGATGATCATGCGGTCACAAAGCTCTTCTACTTCATGCAAAAGATGTGTAGCAAATAACACAGAGACACCTTCTTCTTGTACAAGCATTTGCAAGTGCTCTCGAAACTCCTTCATTCCTGCGGGATCAAGCCCATTTGTTGGTTCGTCTAAAATGAGCAGATTGGGCTTATGCAAAATGGCTTGTGCAATCCCGAGCCTTTGTTTCATCCCTAGTGAATATGTTTTGACCTTCTGATGAATGGCGTGCTCCAAACGAACTCTTTTTACCACTTCAAAAATGCGCTCTTCTGAAATTCCATCATGCATAGATGCATACAGCTCAAGGTTTTCAAAACCTGTTAAATATGAATAAAATTCCGGATTTTCTATGATCGCTCCAACAGATGACATCGCCTTTAGATGATCATCATCTTGAGAATATCCATTCATGATGATCCGGCCGTTGTTTTTTTTCATCAAGCCAACAATCAATCGAATCAAGGTCGTTTTTCCAGACCCATTTGGTCCAAGTAAACCGACAATTTCTCCTTGCCTAATGTCCATCGAAATATGTTGTAAAATTTGATGCCGGCCAATTTGTTTATCGACGTTCTCTATGTGTAGAACAGCAGACTGCAAAGTGGTTCCTCCTTCTAATGTAAAACATATGGCGGCAGTTACGGCCGCTCATCCTGTAAAAAGTATATCACGCTAGACAAGCCGTTCCACGAAAAAAAGGGCTGGTCCAGTCAGCCCTTTTTGTTGTTACAGTGATAAATTAGGTGTTGGTGCTTCCTTCTCATGTTTCTTCTCGGTTTCAGAAACAATCACCGCACATGCTGCGTCACCTGTAATATTGACCACGGTTCTTGCCATGTCTAATAAGCGGTCTATGCCAAGGATCAGCGCAATGCCCTCAACAGGAAGATTCACGGAATTTAAAACCATGGCTAGCATGATGAGCCCTACCCCTGGGACACCTGCTGTGCCAATACTTGCTAGTACTGCCGTTAAGACAACTGTCAGCATTTGAACAAGGGTTAATTCAACTCCATACACTTGTGCGATAAAAATAGTCGCAACCCCTTGCATGATCGCTGTACCATCCATATTAATGGTCGCACCTAGCGGCTGCACAAAGCTTGAAATAGGTTCTGGCACCTTCAAACGCTTTTGAGCTGTTTCCATTGATACTGGCAGTACTGCGTTACTGCTTGATGTACTAAATGCCACAACCATCGCTGGAGAAAATCCTTTGAAGAATGCCATTGGATTTCGTTTAGCTAATAGGGCAACGGTTGACCCATAGGTCAGGAAGAAATGCAAGATCAGCGCAATTAAGACGACTGAGAAGTAAAGTCCCATCGCTTTCATGGCATCGAGCCCCTGACTGCCAATTGCCGTTGCGATCAAACCGAATGTCCCGTACGGTGCGAATTTCATCACAACACCGACAAGATACATCATTAATTCATTTCCTTGTTCAAACAGCTTCAGCAAACCTTCTGTTTTTTTACCGAGCAAGGCAATGCCGAGACCTAAAAATACACAAAAGACGATAATTTGAAGCATGTTTCCTTCAACTAGAGATTGGACTGGATTGGTTGGAATAATGTTGAGTAGTGTGTCTGCCATTGATGGGGCTTCCTCAGCGGAATATTCTGCCGCTTTCGTATCAAAATTACCGAATGCGCCTGGCTTAATAAGTAAGGCCAATGAAATGCCAATAATGATGGCAAAAGTCGTAGTGAGTAGAAAGTAAGTAATGGTTTTCACGCCGATTCTGCCAAGTTTTTTCGGATCGCCAAGGCCTGCTACACCAAGTGTGATCGAAAAGAAGACAATCGGCACAACTAACATTTTAATCAGGTTTAAGAAGATTTGACCTAGAGGTGTAAATAGATAAGGGTCTAACACTTTGAATACATTTGGAGCAAAAATGTTGAGCAGTAGTCCTGTGATTGCACCTACAATTAAAGCAATAATAATTTTCGTCGCAAGCTTCAATAAAATCTCCCCTTCCTCGTCAAAAAGGCCCACGAGAGAGTCTTCTCGTGGGCCTGCGTGTCCATACGTGTACCACTGTCTACTCTCTTCACGCTGATGAGGTTAGCTGACGGGTTAGGACGAAGAGATGTCCTTTTTTCTTAAAATAAGAAAAATTCACCCCAAAAACTTGGGTCCCCCATTCCTTTAGAAGGATTAAGCGTGTGGTAATATGATATTTTCATACTATTTATACCTTATTTTTAGAAAATTGTAAACAGGTTCATATGAACTTTTTAATTACTTTCTTCCTTATTCGTGACCTCCAAGATATCTAAGATAAACACAAAGATTGGGATGCCGATAATCAGTCCCCAAATGCCAATATAGTGTTCAGAAAAGATCAGGACAATAAACGTGAAGAAAATAGGGAGCTCTGTTTTAGCTGACATGAGCTTCGGATTTAAGAAGTAGGCTTCAATGGCATGGATGATCACGATCACCAGCACAATATATAGGACGTACATTCCGCCTCCAAGTGTATACGCAATGATGCTGAGTGGAACGAGGGAGATGACCACACCCGCTACCGGAATTAAACCTAACAAGAAGACCATGACCGCTAATCCAAATAATTGCGGAAAGCCCATAATGCCAAGCGCAATTGTCGTTAAGACACAGTTAACTGTTGCAATGATGAACTGTGCTTCAAGTACCTTACCAAATGTTCTGGAAAACTTACGTCCAAAGAAGGCAATTTCATGATAGAACACGGAGATTTTACTCGTTTTGAACTTATTCATGAATTGAATGAGGCGTTCCTTTTCGAACAGGAAGAACATGCTTAATATTAAGGACATAATGACCTGGATACTGAACGTGCTGAAATCTGTTAAGTATGTATAGAGGAAATTAAACCCTTTCTCGAAGAAAGAAGATATTTTGAAATCTCCGAACACATTGGTGACGACGTCAAAGAAGGGTAAATCTTGTGGATGATCTGCAATCTTTTTCCCTAAATGAAATAACTGTTCCACCTGTTTAGCAATGATGGGCACAAACACAAAGCCGCCAAACGTCAATCCACCAGCTAGAAGGATGTACAAAATGGTGATGACTGATTTCTGTCCTATTTTCAGGAAGCGATTTAAAAAGCCTCTTATGACCTCTTCTAACCGATTCATTAAAAAGGTGAAAATGAAGGTCAGGAGAATTAAATTCATCATTCCTCTTAATAGATATAATGCTGTGGCTAATACTACAAATACTGAAAACCTCTTGACACCAGGTTTTTCGAACAATTTAAAAAATGCCGTCATACGTTACACACCTGCCAGGACTAAAGTCTATTTTTCGTTGGATCTCATATTCATTATATCGGATCTTTCTGTAAATTATATAACAAAAGGTCAATGAGGTCTTACGATTCGTCCTAAATTAATCAAGCTTTTATGTTTTTTCTTTTTTTACACAAGAAAAAACCGAACCCCATGTAGAACATAAGGTTTCGGTTTTTGGTTGTTTTTATACTAAACAGCCTGCTTGATATTTCGCATTTCCTGTAGCGCTGTTTTACTCTTCGCTTCGTCAAATTCCCCTTCACTTTTCGCTACAACAATTGTAGCAATTCCATTTCCAATCAGGTTCGTAATCGCTCTTCCTTCACTCATGAAACGGTCGACCCCTAATAGCAGTGCAAGACCTTCTAGCGGGATAACCTGAAGTGCAGCAAGTGTAGAAGCTAGCACGATAAATCCGCTTCCTGTGACTCCAGCTGCTCCTTTTGATGTGAGCATCAGAACAAGGATAATCGTGATTTGCTGTCCGATGGATAGGTCCACCCCAAACACTTGCGCTAAGAAGACCACGGCCATGGACAAGTAGATTGAGGTTCCATCTAAGTTAAAGGAATAGCCTGTCGGGATGACAAGTCCAACAACCGACTTAGAGCACCCGTAGCGTTCCATTTTATCCATCATTCTTGGCAGGACAGATTCTGAAGAACTTGTGCCAAGAACAATTAAAATTTCATCTTTGATAAAACGGAGGTAACCGAACAGGCTGAAGCCATACATTTTACAAATGATGTTCAGCACGACGAAAATAAACAGGAACATCGTCATATAAACGGAAAGCATTAGACTAGCCAGTGGTTTAATTGAAGCTAAACCGAAGTGTCCGATTGTATAAGCCATTGCTCCAAATGCCCCTAATGGCGCGGCACGCATGATGTAACCAATGATTTTAAAGAAGACAAGCGACAGCTTATCAAGCCATTCGATGATGCCTTTCCCCTTCTCGCCAAGTGCAGCGAGCGCAACACCGAATAAAATAGAGAAGAATAAGACCTGTAAAATATCCCCCTTTGCAAAGGCATCTACCATGTTAGATGGCACAATGTGTGTGACAAACTCCATCCAGTCGATACCCTGTCCCCCATTTTGGGTATATTGCGAGACATCCCCTTTTTCAAGTTTACTATAGTCAAGACCCGCCCCTGGCTTCATGATATTGACCACAAACAGTCCGATGACAAGCGCAAGCGTCGTCACAACTTCAAAATAGATAAAAGCTTTTCCCCCAACTTTTCCAACTTTTTTCATGTCCCCCATCTTGGCAATTCCAAGAACAATGGTTAAGAAAATAATGGGTGCAATGACCATTTTCACTGCATTAATAAATGTGTCACCAAGCGGCTTCATTTCTTTCCCGACGTTTGGCCAAACCATCCCAACAATAATCCCGATAATGACAGCTGCAATGACCTGAAATGTCAGGTTCTTCAATAGCCTCTTCATAAAAAATCAACTCCCTCACCCTTTGATGTAAACGCTTAACTGTTATCTGTAGGTAAATGATAGCGATTTCATCAAAGGCTGTGAAGCTTATGGACATATCGTACATTTTGGTCTTTTTGGTCTCTTAGTCAGAATGTACGATATATTTATTCACAGGGCGTCCGACCCCGCCATATTGCATATCTAATTTCAGCTCGCCTTCTTTTACAAGGAAGTCTAAATAACGGCGTGCCGTAACACGTGCAATCCCAAGTGCATTGGCGACTTCCTCTGCAGACTGCGCTCCGTCTTGCAGACGCATATAGGCTTTAATTTCATTCATCGTATGCACATTCAGCCCCTTAGGAAGCCATGTTTCTTCCTGCTTAACTGCAGGCTTTCGTATGATATCATCGAGCATCTCTTGAGAAAATTCTGCTGCGGTACGAATTTTTGATTTGAACGTTTTATAGCTTTCAAGAGATTCTTTCATCCGTTCAAACTTAAATGGCTTAATGATATAATCTCGGGCACCATTTTGAAGCATGGTGCCGATCGTCTCTTTGTCCTTTGCTGCCGAAATCACAATCACATCCACCTGCATCTTTTGCTTTCTGATGTCTTGCAGTGTTTTGACGCCATCTTTTTTAGGCATATACACATCGAGCACCACAAGATCTGGGCGAATGTCTTTGATGAGCTGGATGCCCTGCTCGCCATTTCCTGCTACAGCCGCAACTTGAAAGCCAGGGACACTCTTAATGAACTCTCTATTGACTTCTTGCACCATCGGGTCATCTTCAATTAATAGCACCTTAATCTGAGTCATCTGTCTCTCTCCTCTATTGTCATTGGGAATTCGATTGAGAAGGTGGTACCAATGCCGATGCTTGATGTGACTTCTACATTTCCCATTCCTTTGTCGATAATCGTTTTTACAATATACAGTCCGTAGCCTGTTCCGCCTTCTTTACCGTGAGTAAAGCCTTTGTCGAAAATATGAGGAATCATGTCCTCTTCTATTCCAGAACCATAATCTTCAATTAAGATCGCGAGGACATCCTCTGTTTGATCAATACTAATAGAAATGAGTTTTGTGTCTCTTTCTACAGTATCATACGCGGCAAAGGCATTCTCGATCAGGTTGCCAAGTAGCTTCGTCATATCATGCTGATCCAGCCGCTCTGGGAAATCGCGCAGACTGCTATTTTCATCTACTTCAACCTTTATGCCTAGCTCCTTGCCCCTTCTTATCTTGCTCATCAATAAACCTGCCACTGCATCATGCTGTATCACACGGTGGAGAAAGTCCGTCACATGCTCCTGCTCTTCGGTCGTTTGAAACGCTAAATCGAGCGCTTGATCGGCTTTCCCTAGCTGAATTAAACCCGCAATTGTATGAAGCTTATTCATATGTTCATGATTTTGCACCCGCAGGCCATCAACGAAATTCTTCACCCCGGTTAATTCCTCCGCCAATTTGGCTGCCTCTGTCCGGTCCTGAAAAATCGCAACCGCTCCGATGATTTTCTTTTTCATCACAATTGGAATTCGGCTGCTCATGATCCGCTTTCCGCTCATATGAATTTCTTCATTGTAGACGGGTTCTGCGCGATCAATGATTTCTGGAAGCCTTGTATCTGACAGCACATCCCAAATATTTCGGCCCACTACATCACCTGTCACGCTGAAAATTTGCTTTGCTTTTTCATTAAAAATGGTGATCATGTGCTGGTTATCAATGGCAATGACCCCTTCATTAATGGAATGAAAGGTAGCGGTGCGTTCCTCTAGCATTCTGACAATCTCATGCGGCTCCAGCTTAAACATTTGCTGTTTAATATGACGGGCGAGCAAAAATGAACCGACAAGCCCGAAGCTGAGCGTGAGCAGAAGGATCATGAGGATATCCTGCTTCATTTCTCCTAATATATCTGCCATACTCGGCAATGTTCTTCCGACTAGTACAACCCCTGTTTGGTTAAATTTTTCATCCTTTACTGGATAAAAAGCTCTAATGGCTGTGCCAAGCTCTCCCTGTGCTTCTGAGAAATAGATATGCTCTGCAAAGGCAGGTTCTTCATCTGTCCCCTCAGAGCGCTGGCCAATCCTTGTTTTCACTGGATGTGTCAATCGCATGTGATCCATATCCATGACCACAATGTAGTCAGCATCTTGGATAATCCGAATCTCTTCAATGGCATGCTGCAACCGCGCACGCTCCTTTGTCTCATCATCCAACGCCTGCTTTACCTCATTCATCTCAGCCACTGTTCTTGCCGTGTTCATGAGCCTTTTTCGAAGTTCTCGTTCCTCTGTTTGCTGAATTCCCCCGACCAGAACAATTCCTCCGATTAAAAGGGCAAAAATGACAACGAAATATGTGAGGATGGTGAGCTTCCATCTAATAGATAATTGTTGTAATTTCAGTCGATTTCTCATCATTTTTTCACCTGTATCTTTACGAATTCTTCCTATGTCAAGTATCCTTGACATAAGGGGGATCTGACGCATGAAGAATTTACTCGCCTATACGCTATTACTCATCATCGGTTTTGTAACCGCTTTATACTTTGGTTTTTATCATATGATGCCTAAATCAGCGACGACCTTCGACGATGAACAGACTGGGCTGAAGGATCAGCTTGTGTTCAAATTCAGCCATGTTGTCGCAGATAATACCCCAAAAGGGCTGGCTGCAAAGAAATTTGCTGAACTTGTTCACGAAAAATCCGACGGCAGGATCAGCATTCAAATCTTTTCAAACGGGAGTCTTTATTCTGATATCGAAGAAATTAATGCACTAAAAGAGAATCAAGTTCAATTTATTGCTCCGTCTACGTCAAAGCTCGGCATGCTGTCCCCTGAATGGCTGGCACTTGATCTGCCCTTTGCCTTTTCTAACTACGATGCTGTCCAAGAAGGGTTACATGGTGCGATTGGACAGAGACTGTTCGGCACACTGCAAAAAGACGGACTAAAAGGAATGGCCTACTGGACAAATGGCTTTAAGCAAATCACTTCGAATAAAGGCCCAATCAAGCAGCCTAGTGATTTAAAAAAGCAATCTCTCCGTATTATGCAAAGTGACATGATTGAAAAGCAATTCAAGCTTCTTGGTGCAAAACCCTATCAGGAATCGTTTAATTCAACGTTTCAGCTGCTAGAAACAAAAAAAGTAGACGGTGAAGAAAATACAATTTCAAATATTTATTCAAAAAAATTCTATCATATACAAGACTATATGACGATCAGTAATCACGGGTATTTAGGGTATGTCGTCTTAACAGATCAATCCTTTTTTGATCGTCAAACACCTGAGACGAAGCGAATTTTACTCGAAGCGATGGAAGAAACAACGGCATGGAACGAAAAACATGCCGAACAAATGAACAAGGATCAGCTGGAGGATATTAAACGCGAATCTCCAATTGCCATACACGAATTAACACCAGCAGAGCGGCAAAAATGGATGAAGGCGCTCGATCCTTTGTATGATGAAGCAGAAAGGATCATCGGTTCCACCTTGATCAAACAAATCCGCGAGCTCCGGGCACGCTATGAATATTCTCCGATTCAAGCGTTTGAAGAAGATGCTGAGACCAAATAAAAAATCCCTTTAGAGAGGGATTTTTTTATGCGCCGGAGTCACGCTGTTCTTGCTGAGCGAGCTCCTCTAATCTTGTTAATATTCTGCGCTTTCGATATTGCATGATGCCTGTTTCGGCAATTCCTTTTAACTGTGAGCGGTTGGACGCTGCACCAAACAAAATCCCCGCAATTGGGACAAGTTGAAACAGCTTCTTCCAGCCAAACGAATCACGGTAGTTATATACGACCTCACGCCATCCTTGAATTTGAGAGATCATGTTTTCGTGCTTCCCTTCTGATGCATGATAGCTCTTCAGCTCTTTTAATATTGATTTTTTCCCAACAACGTCAGCAGAATTCAACTGTAAACATTTAATGATAAAGACTCGTTCTTCTTTATTTTTCGGATCATAGCCATAGGTGACGGCGATATCCTGTAATGTTTTTAAAGAGAGACCGAGAACAGCCGGAATATCTGCCGCTAATGTAAACATACCTCCGACACCTGTTGTCGCACCTTGCACAGTGGCGAGGTTTGTTCGGTTTTTCCCCATCTGATCACTAATGGCATCCATGACCTCGATCGGAGCCGCCTCAATATCTTCAATACGCTGAATCGATTCATCGGCACATTTCTTTTGAAATTGATGAATAATGCCTTTCTCTGACGTCAAATAGACACCGCCTGATTGAATGTAGTGCCCCATCTCATCTAATAACACACCGATTTTCTTTTGAATAAAGGCAGGGGTCAGCTTGTCCAGCATTTGAAATGGAAGCCGGCTAAGTTTCTCCCAAAACCATACCTTCTGCTGGTCTTTCTCCCATTTTTCAATCTCTTTTAATTGTGCTTTTAGCCACTCTCTTTCCTCCATGCCATTTGCCTCCTTAGATGCCGTTCAAGTATATGTCTGTTATTATACACAATCCTTGTCCATCATACGTATCGAACATTGAAGCGGTTCCGAAAGGTTTTAATCTCTTTTAAAACGGTTATTGCTTAGTAAACAATAAACAAACAAAAGAGGAGTGATCAACATGTTAGGATTTCTGATTTCATTAGTTGTGGCGATTGTCATTGGTCTCATTGGGAGTGCACTCGCTGGAGGCAGTGTGCCAGGAGGCTGGATCGGTTCAATGATTGCCGGGCTTGCAGGAGCTTGGATTGGTCATGGATTACTTGGAACGTGGGGTCCTAGTCTGGCAGGATTTGCGATCATTCCAGCGATCTTAGGAGCAGCCATTTTTGTCATTATTTTAAGCCTGATCTTCCGCAGCGTTGGATCAAGGGTTTCTTAAAAAACGATACAAAAGAAGAGGAAGTAGAGGATGCACCGCCTAAGATCAGAGGCGGTGTTTTTTATGTGTTGATTGACAAGGTATCTATTTTTTTCACTTACATATGATAAACAAACCTATTAGTTCAGATAGTTGACTTTTCATGTAGATGGGCATATGATGATTAAAAATTGCATCGAGGAAACTTTTTGTGCCAAAGCAAAACTTTGTAGAATCTAGGTGATGACATATGACAAACAAATACATCGAGGCACAAGCCCACATGTCAGTGGCAGCGGAGCGTGCACTTGAAGGAAAGGTGAAAGGATTTAGAAGGCTCCTTCCTTTTCTCGGGCCTGCTTTTATCGCAGCCATTGCCTATATTGATCCAGGAAACTTTGCGACCAACATTGCGGCTGGCTCGAAATATGGCTACCTTCTGTTATGGGTCATTCTCATATCCAATCTCATGGCCTTACTCATCCAGTCTTTGTCTGCAAAGCTTGGAATCGCAACAGGGAAAAATTTACCTGAAATTGCACGAGAAGAGTTTCCAAAACCAGTCTCGATCGGTTTATGGATTCAGGGCGAACTCGTCATTATCGCCACAGATTTAGCCGAATTTATCGGGGCTGCCCTTGGTTTATACTTACTCTTTCGTATCCCGCTGCTTGAAGCATCGATTATTGCAGCGATCGGTTCTTTTGCCATTTTAGAGCTCCAAAGACGAGGTTATCGAGCGTTAGAAGCAGGAATTACCGGCATGCTGTTTGTTGTCGTGATTGCTTTCGCTGTACAAACCTTTGTGGCTAAACCTGATCTTGCAAGTGTCGCCGGTGGACTGTTCATTCCAAGGTTTGAAGGGACAGACAGCGTACTGCTTGCCGCTGGTATTTTAGGCGCTACGGTGATGCCGCATGCGATCTATCTCCATTCAGCCTTAACGCAAAGAAGAGTCGTCGGCAGAACGGAAAAAGAGAAAAAGCTGATTTTTCGTTTTGAGTTTTTAGACATCCTCATTGCGATGGTAGTTGCTGGCGCCATCAATGCCAGCATGTTGATTGTAGCAGCTGCTTTATTTTTTAAAAATGGTCTTTTTGTTGAGGATTTAGATGTAGCATTTCAGCATTTTGGAACTCTCGCAGGTCCTGTATCAGCGATCTTATTTGGTGTAGGTCTGCTTGTAGCCGGACTTTCCAGTTCTTCTGTCGGTACACTGTCAGGCGATATTATTATGCAGGGTTTTATTCAGTACCGAATTCCGCTATATGTCCGCCGGCTGATTACCATCATTCCACCTATTGCGATCATTGCATCTGGGGTCAATCCGACATCTGCGCTTGTGATGAGTCAAGTGGTCTTATCATTTGGCATTGCGTTTGCTTTAATTCCGCTCATTTTGTTTACAAGTAAAAAACGAATTATGGGTGATTTGACGAATGCTCGCTGGGTGACAGGAATATCTTGGGTGATAGCAGCTCTTGTTGTCGCACTTAATCTGTTTTTAATTGTGGATACGTTTATGTAAAAGACAGTAATCATGCTGTCTTTTACATCGGGTTGTGGTAGAATTTCCCTTGAGAGGATGTGATCACATGTTTTTTTATCAGGATCAAGATCTATCCATGCGGCTGCTTGAACCAAGAGACGCGAGAAGTCTGTACCTGCTCATCCAACGCTCAAGAGAGCACTTACGTGAATGGATGCTATGGGTCGATTCGACGCAGACAGAAGAAGACAGCATGGCGTTTATTCAAGGTGCCATGCAGCAAGCTTTGCAAAACAATGGTTTTCAGGCTGGAATCTGGTCACATGGAGAACTCGTTGGTATCATTGGCACCCACCAAATTCATTGGATTAACCGGACGGTTTCCATTGGCTATTGGCTCGGGGAAGGCTATCAAGGAAAAGGCATCATGACAAAAGCATGCAAAGCGGTCATTCACTATTTATTTGAAGAGTGCGGTCTGCACCGCATTGAAATAAGGGCCGCTGTTGATAATCAAAAAAGCAGACGCATCGCAGAGCGTTTATCTTTTTCACTTGAAGGCATATTAAGACAATGTGAATGGCTGGGCGACCACTTTGCCGATCACTGTGTGTACGCACTTTTACAGCCTGAATATATGAAACAAAAAACGAATTCGATCAATCAGCCTACTTAATTGTGTCGATTGGATGAACTATTTTACAAAGTGAAGCTTTGTAGTATCCGTTGTGATTGGCATCTGATAAAATAGAAGGAAAAAATCGAGGTATGATGTATGTCTCTTATTATTTTATTTTACTTATGGATTGTCCCTTTATTATTTGGCATTTTCTTCTCATTCCTAACAAAGAAAGCCACATACAAACGCCGCTTTGTCCCATCCTATAGCATGGCAGGACTCAGCATCGTATTTCTCATTCTGGCACTCGTCTTTTCAGCCAGTCACTTTCTATTCATTTGCGGTATGTTTCTATTTGCCACAACACTTGTCGGCACAGGCATTCCGTTATTTTTAGCCTTTACCAAAACACCTTCATAAACAAAACCACCTTTTCGCAATGGAAAGGTGGTTTCTTTTTACTGCTGAGGCATTCGATAGGTCATCGTACCATTTGGGTTTTTTTCAATTACTTTCACAATGTCTTGAAGGATCTCTGATGCTCGATCATTTGAGTCATACTTGCCGAGCGTCTTGACCCAAGAATCACTGCCAGCAATAGACCCTTCAATCTTTTTACCGGTTACTGTGACTTCGTGAACATTAACGAAACTTTGTTCGTTTTGTGTGAAAATCCATAGCATTGGTTGATTCCCCTTTTTTTTGGTGATTGGGTTTCGATAGTTTCATTTTCTAAATCTTAAAAAATGAGCACTTCACATTTCACCCTTTTTTGTTCATAACTCATTTCGAATAATGTGTGTCTCGATATCTGCATATCTCACAGGGATTGGTAGTCAAGATTAATAAATTTTATCACATTTTATGTATAAGCCTTCTCTTTATTTTGAGACAGATTAATATTACTCCAATTATTTCAATCATTATTCGAATTTATTTTTCCTTACTAACCATTGAATTTTTCGACGTATTTTAAATCAGATTCATCAGGCTCTGTTTTTTGATCTACAATACTTCCGTTTTCATCGTACTTTATATAAGTCATTTTCCGACCAGCTATATATTCAGATTCATACTTTTTATTTCCATTTTCAAAAAACTCGACTTGATATCCGTCTGCAGCACTTTTATTCATATTACCTATTTTTTTCACATTTCCATTTGAGTAAAATTCAACATACTTTCCCTGCTTAACACCTTGTTCTACATAGAAATAACTTTCTAAATTTCCATTTTCATACAAATCATAGGCTAGTCCTGTAAAAAGTTTTTCTTCTCCTTCTTTAGTAAATTCTACAATTGCTAGCTCGTAGGACCCTCCATATTCTAGAGATTTTTCAAACTCCGTACCACTTTCTGTAATTATTTTTTTTGTCAGAATATCATCCATCATGTAAACCCCTTTCATTTTATAACTTTCATATTTATTATTTTAGAGCGTTCTGATAAAATATTCTGTTTGCTTTAAGCACAGAGACCCTTCATTATGCCTATTTTAATTGGGAATTTCTTAAAATCTTCAGTTTTCCAATATATCGTTGGCTCTTTTGATATATTCCAACTACCGAACTCTATATTAATCGGTGTATAAAGATCATTTTCAATATTTATAGGCTGACTGTCTTTATATTCTGTTACTCTTAACATCATCATGTCTCCTTTCAAGGCATATACACAGCATTCTTTATTAATGGTAGTAAGCTGTCTCCACGGAGTCATCTAAAATTATTTCCCATAAATCGAGTGCTTTTTCATACCAAAAACGGTAGACTGAGCTTCTTGTTATTCTTTTTGGGATCATTTTTGGCAACTTCTTTTTTAGACAATTATCTAAAGTTTTATTTCATAACAAAAAGCACTTTTTGCCTTGAATAACAATAAAGTGCTTTTTATTTTTCAGTCTCGACAATGATGTTTAACCTTCGAATATTTCCGGTATTTTCTCTCTCCAAATTAACAACAATTCTATGAATTCCTTCGTTTCAATTTTATTTTCAAGAGGTTCTTCAATCCTATAATGATGTTCAACTACTGTCTCATCTTTTTTAATATTTACACTGGTAGCATTCAATGTAATTTCAAATTTCTCATATACTCCATCTATAACATTTTGAATATATCCTATATATTCATCCACTTCTTCTATCGATGAAATATCTTGTATAAAATCTGAGAAAATACTTATTTCTTCGGGAAGTATGATTGCTAAATCACCAAATTGGTCTTCCTTAAATTCATATGGATATCTCATATAAGTTAATCACCTTCATATTATTTTTTATATAATGGATATGCTGTAGCTATTGATCCATCTTTTTTCAAATACATTTCTATTTTAATTCCTGATGATGTTATACCTTTAAATTTATTAGGACCTATCTGTTGTTTATTTTGGTAAGCTTCATCGATAGCTTTTAACACATCAATGCGGTTCCATTCCTTAGGAAAGAAACTTGATTTAGCTACTTTTTCAACTCCTTCAATTTCAACTTTAGCTCTATAAATACCGTTTTTATCAGGTAAACTTTCACTTCCTGGAATAATCTTACCACCTTGCATACTTTCATGATGATAACCAACTGCTTTTCCTCTTTTATTAATTTCACCATGATAAATGTGTTTCATCGTATGGGTATTATATTTTTCAGCACCCTTAATCCCCATCTTCCCTTGAAACCCTTTCGCCCCAAACGGCAAAAGCATCCCCAGAGCCGCATTCATACTGGCTTCTTGCTGTTCTTTCGAGACTTTATTTCCAAACATGTCTCGACCAGTAATCGCTTCGCTGAAGCCGTTTGTTGCGGTGAGGCCATATAAGCCTTTTTGTGATGTTTTCAGGGCGTCAAAGGATATTTGTGATGTCTTGTAAATGTCGACTGCTCTGACTGCGGCTGACGTGGCTTGAGTCGTTTTATAAACGGCTTTACCGCCTTTGAAAATACGGCCCGCCCATCCGACGATCGGGATGTAGCCTGCTGCTGCCATGCCGCCTGCGGCGACTCGCTGGCCTGCGGTGAGTTCTTCACCTGTGATCGGATCGACACCTGTTGCGGCACGTTTTGCATCGTTCACGCCTGTCAGTTCATTGACGATATTTCCTCCGTAATCAAGAGCTTTTTCATACCACGGACGGTTGGCGAGTGCTTCTTGTTCCTTTGCGATCTTGCGAGCTTCTTCTTGATCATTTTTGATTTTCAGATATTCAGACGTTTGCTTCTCAATATCGCTTTTTGCCTTGTAGATTTCGCTATTTTGATACGCTTTCTTGTCAAAATTCATAGGCGAAATGGATTTTCCGTCATTTGTCGCATTGATCATTTCTGCGTACAATGCCATTGTAGCCTGCTGCTCCGTCTCTGACAAAGCATATTCATCTTTTAGATTTTGATCAAGCTCTCTTAAATCTTTTACTGTCTTTTTTCGTTCATCTTCCGCATCTGCAATCTTTTCGTCAAAGGTTTTACTATCAAATACCTCCAGAGAAATGAGGTCATCAATATCTTGAAAAATCGTTTTGAGTGCCTTTTTTTGATCCTTTACAATACTTTTGGCATTTTTGATTCCCATATGTACAGCGTTGTCTAAAAAATGTTCTTCTACAAAGGTGTCGCCGCCAAAGTTTGTATCATCAAGCGTTCCAGAAACACCTTCATGAAAGGCTTTTTGTTTATCAATGAAGCTAATAAACATGTCCACATTTCCGGCGAGTTCTTTGTAGAAGCTTTTAATGTTATCGGCACCTTTTCCGGTAAAATCATCACCGAGATTCGCCACACCCTGTAGCGCTTTTTTTAAATCAACCATTTCTTCACGGAGTTCCTGATAGTGTTTTGCCCTTGTATCCATGGCACTGGTTAGTGCTTTTGCATCAAGTATCTTGCCCAGATTAAGCCACTCCCTCCATTATTGATCATAAAGTCTATTTTACCTTTCTCACCGAATTGGAAAAATAGGCTTTAAGTTACAAAAATCCAATCTGGATATTTTTATACAAAAGAAAACAAGTGACAATTGAAATGTTTTTCCTTGTTCAACAAAAAAGTCAGTCCCCCTAATTGGAGGACCGACTACCTGCTGTTTAGAAAAAGCGTTTAAGGCTTTTCTTGAGTGGAGGGATATCCAGCTCACCTTTTTCAAAGAATTTTTTCAATAAATATTTACTAAAGCCTGCTGCTTGTGTGTACGCGATTTTACCAGGTAACGGTGGCTCATTGGTCACCGCAACATCAATGATCACAGGTTTATCAGCTTGAAGTGCTTGATCAAAGGCTGGTGCTAGTTCTTCATGTGATGACACCGAGATTCCTTTACCACCGCATGCTTCTGCAAATTTTGCAAAATCAATATCTTCAAGCTCTATACCATAGTTGATGTTGCCTTTTACCTGTTGTTCATATTCAATCATACCAAGGTTGTTGTTGTTTAAGATCACAACGACAATTGGCAGTTTATATTTTACCGCCGTCACAAAATCTTGCATCACCATTGTGAAGCCTCCGTCACCACAGACAGCAATGGCTTGGCGGTTTGGTTCGTTTAATTTAGCTGATATTGCGCCAGGTAAACCACAGCCCATTGTGGCAAGCCAGCTGGAAATAATGAAATCCTGCTGCTTCATTTCGAAATGACGTGCCATCCATACCGTCACATTACCGACATCAACTGAAAGAATGGCATCATCATCTACCGCTTCTTCTAATCTAGCGATGACTTGCTGCGGTTTAAGCGGTGATGTGGCAATAGATTTCTCCTTATCCATTTCTTCTCGCCACTTCATCATATGCTCTGTACAAGCTTCAAGGAAACCGCGCTGCTCTTTATATTCAATATAAGAGGTTAGTTCATGAAGACCAGTCGTACTGTCACTTACAATCCCCACTTCTACTGGATATCTTTTACCGATCTGATCCGGTTTGATATCCAATTGAATGGCAGGTGTGTCTTCCGGTAAGTAATCCCTATATGGGAAGGAGGTTCCAAGCATGATTAATAAATCGCACTCTTCCATCGCTTCATATGCAGGCTTCGTCCCGATCTGACCTAGGTTCCCTAAAAAGTATGGATGCCTGTCTGGAACAACACCTTTTGCAGGAAGTGTAATGACGATCGGTGCAGCTGCCTTTTCTGCAAACGAAAGAAGCTCTTCTTTTGCATTTCTTAATCCTTTTCCTGCTAAGATGACTGGCTTCTTCGCATTGTTAATAAGTTGAGCAGCCTTTAGCAGTTGATCTTTCTTGGGCCGCACGTCTCCCTCTACGTAAAGAGGAGATGTATAAACGGGACTCCGCTTAATTTTCTGAGAAAATAAATCATCTGAGACAGTGAGAACCGCCACCCCTTTATGGGTATAAGCAGCTTTGATGGCTTGATTCAATAAGTCAGGCAGAGCTTCTGCTGTTTGTACTTGCTGATTAAAGACAGCAACATCGTCAAACATCCGCTCTAATTTGATTTCTTGAAATGCATCTCTGCCTACTTCAGTTGAGGCAACCTGCCCTGCTATCGCTAATACAGGTGCACCATCCGCTTTTGCATCGTATAGTCCATTTAATAAGTGGACAGCACCTGGCCCAGCAATTGATAAACAAACACCAAGTTTGCCTGTTAGTTTCGCATCAGCTGCTGCTGAAAGTGCTGCCACTTCTTCATGTCTTGTTTGTATAAATTGAATTTTGCTTGATTCATGCCTTAGTTCTTCGATTAATTCGTTAATACTGTCGCCGGGCATTCCATAAATATGTTTCACGCCCCACTCTTCCAGTAGCGCTGTTACTTCTTTTCCTGCGGTTCTTTGCGGCATGTGAGAAAACTCCTTTTTTCTTACTCCATACCACCGCACCCTTTTGATCAAACGTTTCAACTTGCTCTTGCTACTTTTTAAAGTGATATGGAAGAGTGGCGACAACAATATCCCGTTTCCATAATAAACGGAATCTTAATAAGAAAGCAGATTGATTATGCAAAATGGTGTGCCATCTTTTTTTCGGAATAAATTGAGGAACGAGCACCATCACTCTATATTGATGTGCATTTGCTTTCGCTTCAATCGTTTCAAGAAATTTATCAAGCGGGTGAATGAGACTTCGATAAGACGAATGTAAAATCACCAGACGCACATCACTATTCAGCTTTTCCCAATCAGCTTCAATTTTCTTGTCTTTCTCTTTATCAAACGATACATGAACCGCTATGACCTGGTCTGATAAGGATTTTGCATATTGCACAGATTGTTCGACGACACGTGTGACACCTGCTATTGGGACGATGACCACATTTCCTTTGATTTCGACAGGCTCGGTTTCATTCAATAAACGTAATTGTTCTCCAACAGACAGATAATGTTTCTTAATAGAATGAAAAATAAATAGAACAATTGGCATGAAAACAAATACTGGCCATACAAGATGGAACTTGGTCAAAATGAGAATCATGAAAACCGTAAATGAAATAAGTGCTCCCACGATATTGATAGGCATTTTCACTTTCCATCCCTGTGGTTTTTCACGAATCCACTTTACACACATACCTGTCTGAGACAAGGTAAATGGAATAAACACACCGACAGCATAAAGTGGAATGAGGTGTTCCGTTTTCCCATCAAATAGCCAAATGAGCAGCATAGAAGCTACACCTAAAAAGATAATACCATTGGAATAACCGAGCCGATCTCCTCTCACTGTAAACATGCGCGGCATATATTTATCCTTTGCTAAGTTGACAGCCAATAATGGAAAAGCTGAAAAGCCTGTGTTTGCCGCTAATATTAAAATTAATGCTGTGACAGCTTGAATGACATAGTAGAAAAATGTCCGTCCAAATGTGTCTGATGCAATCTGTGACACAACCGTTTCTTCTGGCTTTGGGGAGATACCAAAACCAAACGCAAGCAATGTCACTCCTACAAATAGAACGGCCAGTAATCCCCCCATCATCAATAAAGTTCTCGCTGCATTTTGTGCAGCTGGTTTTTTAAAGGATGGAATTGTATTAGAAATCGCTTCAACACCAGTTAAAGCAGAACAGCCAGACGAAAATGCCTTTAGTAAAAGAAATAACGTGATGCCTGATACATGTGTGCCAAATGCTGTATGTTCAGGTGCTGGCGGCACTTGCCCAGTTAATAGTTTAAACCCGCCCACCCCAATTAAAATGAGCAATGAAAAGACAAATAGGTACACAGGATAAGCCAAAATAGATGCCGACTCTGTCAGTCCACGAAGGTTTAACACCATAATCACTAGGACCAATACGATTGAGATCATGACATGATATGGATATAGAGCTGGAAAAGCCGATGTGATCGCATCGGTCCCAGCAGAAATGCTCACTGCTACGGTTAAAATGTAATCGACGAGTAATGATCCACCAGCAACCAGCCCTGGTTTTTCACCTAAGTTTCTGCTGGAGACGACATACGCCCCGCCGCCTTCTGGATAAGCATAAATAATCTGGCGATAAGATAGAATTAACGCCATTAAAAGGATTAATACACAACCTGCAATCGGGAGTGAGTACCAAAACGCTGCCGCACTAACAACTGATAGAACAATCAAGATTTGTTCTGTACCGTATGCGACTGACGACAATGCGTCTGATGACAATAATGCCAAAGCTTTGATTTTTGATAGTTTTTGTTCTCCTGCTGCCTGTGATTTTAATGGTTTACCAATTAAAATACGCTTCATCAAACTGTACATGTGATGCCCGCTCCTTTAGTGTCAAACGATTTGAGTTACAAAATTTGGATCACCAAAAAGACACAGAGGCAATAGAATGCCCCTGTGCCTATTGTTTAGATCACAGGTTGGTCTTTGCTCTCTTTAACGCTTACGAGGTTAGCTGACGGATTCGGGCGCATGAGATTTTGCCCTACCTTAAAAGGATTCACCCCACGTGGTGTTTTATACCACCACAATTGGTTCCCCCGCTCATCGAAATGATTCAGCGATTGGTCTTTTATAAAAGAGATCATACTCCCGTTTGACACCAAAGTAAAGAGATTTTTTCAAGGTCTTTTGATCGTTTAGAACTTAGTCTTTTTACGGTTTTTTCGTACGAAATAGACAATCATCACAAGCACAAAAAGGATGAGTGCAGCGATACACACAAAGTAAATCCAAGACTCGCTGCTGCTTTGTTTTTCACTTGTTTTCAGACTGTTCGATGTGCTGCTGACGGATTGATGATTAGTAAACACGCCTTTGTTTTTACTCTCTATTGCAACTGTTGCTTTTTCTGTATTAGTTTGAAGAAATTGCATGACTTCATTTGACACGTTAGCTTCAGCTGCAGTCATTCCTGAAAAGACTGTCATTGTCTGTTCTTTATTCCAAACAGATGGCTGTGTCCATACAATTCGAGCCGTTGTTTCGTTGATCATGCCGAAAGAAGATACATCATACTGATCCTTTTTCACCGGAACAACGAGATCGGCTGCTTTTTCTTTCAGAAGAGAGAATGTCTGAATGCCTCCGATGAAAATGAGAGGGTGATTTTTCAATTGTTCATTTGTCACTTGAGATGCTTTCATTAAATGATATTGAGCTACTTCTGGCTGACTAAAAGATTCCGTCAACATGGCCATTTGATTGATTGTTTCACGTTTGATTTGATCTGGTATGATGATCAATGTATTTTTCGACGTGAACGGGAGCGGCCATGCGGCTAAATCTGGCTTTTCACTCGTTGTTCCTTCTGGTATTTGTAAAGTGCTATTTTTGTCAATGAATATCCAGCCTTCTTCATCCGTATGTCTGCAGGATTCCATGTTTTTAAAACCACTTGTGACAAATTGCAAATCAATATATTCATTTTTTTGAAGTACCTTTGAATCTACTGGAATCGAGACATGATAGAATCCATTCGCATCTTTGCTGCCTAGTTTTGTTAATGGTACGTCGTGCGGTTCGTCATTGATCATAACAGTTAACCGTTCTGTTTTGCTTGCCGCTGTATCAGATTTTTTGAATGAAAGATTGAGCTTTGCACCTGATTTTTGGTTAGCCAGTAGCGCTTTCGGATAATAGTAGTGGTCGGATGCCGTCTTGTTGGTCCCAACCGTGACATCATCTCCGCCAAAATCTTTCAAAGGAATCTTGTGAGATGGTTTAGACGTTTGAGCTGCAGTCTTTTGAATCAGTAAGTCCGTTCCAGTCAGTTGACCCGTTAATTCTGACTGAGTCAGAACATTGATTTTTTCAGCAATTGTCACAGGTTTTTCCGCTGTCACAAATAAAATGGGCTGTTCTGTTTTCTTTGCTGTCAAAGTTCTCATCGCTAACGTAAGATGACTGCTTTTTGTTTTAATTCCTGCAGCTTGTTCAATCGTTTTCAATCGTCCATCCCAGCTTCCTATAGCTCCCACAGCAATCGTTGGGTGAGCCACTTGCTTGATGTCCTTTTCTTGGATAAGTTTGATCTCCTTTTGGCGATCTTTGTTTTTCAACGTACGGTATACTTTGATGGCTGCTTCTAATTCAGCTGCATCCGGTGAATTAGGAATGACAATGTCTGTCTGTTCTTTCTGATCACCTGTTTGAATAAAAGGTGATGGAAAGCTATCTAATGTGAAATCTTTCGTCTTGATTCCTTTGAATGTAAGTTCACTTTCAGGATACACTTTTAGCCAATTGGCAGGTGTCTCTTGGTTGATACACACGCCTTCTTTTAAAACACCATAAAATGTGACCTGAATGCGGTGAGTACCTTTTTTCAATTGTGATTTGTTCAACTTGATTTGAATCGACTTCTTCTGGTTTTTCCCTGATACAGGGATGGTCTTTTCGATCTCTCCATCAATCATAACAGTGAATGAGGAAGGTGAAATCAATAATGGTGAAGCCTCTATATTTAACGTCAATGTGCTTGACTCTGTTTTTTCCTGATCCACTTGATAGGTAAATTCAGTGCGGTCTTCTTGTCCATATAAGGTCACTACGTCTTCTGATAGATGCTGCGTTTTTGTTTTGCTTTCTTTTGAAGGTTGAACCCAATCATCTTTGACTTGAACTCGGTTGGATTGCGCCATTGCTTGACCTGCCAAGAAAAAAGGCTGGATCGCTAAGGATAATCCTAATATATAAATCAACCATTTTAACGATTTCAATATGTCACCCGCTTTTCTTTTGTTGTTGATTGTAACGCTCGGTTTTGTACCATTTCACTTCTTGTTTCAATAATCGGCTTTTCGCCTCTACACATAAGGAGTACACAACAAGCGCAATCCATACTTGGGAATAGGTAAAGTACATGAGAACGACAATGAGAATGTTTTGTTTGGTCAGCTCTGTTTTCTCTATGCTTAACGTAATCATCACTTCTGTTAAAAAGAGGAAGAAGGCTAACCCCCATAGGATGAGTGCCACAGCTCCCACAGATAAGTGAAGATCAACGAATAAGTTTAAGATAAAAATGCCATTGGAGAGCAGTACACCAAAGAAAAATAAGAAATACGTAAAGAAAAAATAAAATAAATCGAAAATCATTCGTTTTCGTTTTAATTTCATAAACTGCCTTAAAAATTTGAGCACAACATATTGGTTGCCTCTAGCCCAGCGTGTTCGTTGCCGCCACCAGACTTTCCATGTTTCAGGCTCTTGTTCCCATGTAATCGCAGCAGGAAAGAACCGAATCACATAGCCCAGATTATACACACGAATTGTTAATTCAGTGTCTTCAGCTAGTGCATGGACATCCCAGCCGCCAAGCTCTTCTAAAATGTGCCGGCGGATCGCAAAGTTGGTGCCTGGTATCGTCGCAATGCCAAACCATTTCCATCTCCCGCCTTGCGCCATCCACTGGAAGCAGATCGTTTCTATGTTAATGAATTTTGTCAGGAGGTTTTTGGCTGCATTAATGACCCTGAATTTCCCGACAACAGCACCTGCTTTAGGATCATTCAATAATCCAAGAACCAAATGGTAGACGGCTTTCTTTTCAGGCATATTATCTGCATCGTATACACAAATAACGTCTCCTGTCGAAGCCTTCAAGCCTTCATTCAGTGCAGTAGATTTCCCCTTCCCTGCAAATGGCGGCTTTGTTTCAATCAGATGGACATGATCGTATTGCTCACTAAATGATTGCACAATCTCCCCTGTACAATCAGAGGAATTGTCATTAATCACAATGATTTCAAGAAGGTGTTTGGGATAGGATAACTGGACCATGGCTTTTAGCGTCTGCCGAATGACCACTTCTTCATTATGTGCTGGAATGAGAATGCTGACGGTCGGCAGATCTTTCCCTTGTTTCGTCCATTTAGGCAGCACTTTTTCGTAAGTTAAATAGTGCTGAAAGCCTCCCTGCATCAGAAACATATGATATAGGAGCATGATCCAAATCAGTATTAATGATAGGTAAAATAAGATATCAGCCACCTGATTTTCTCTCCTTAAAGATCCGTTTTTTCATCGTCAGCCTTAAATACAATGTGTAAAAAGCAAATGCCACAATAAAGAGCAGCACCACCATTGTGAGCATTCGAAGCATATTTTCCATCCCGCTTCGTTTGTTTGTTTTTGGTTCAGCTATATTGGATTGCTCTATTTGAATATGTCCATTTCCTGTTGTTTTGATCTGGACATGCGGGGTTTCAACAGTCTGTTTTGTTTTCTTTAAATCTAGCCATTCACTAGAAGGGATCGCATCCATTTGTGTGATTACATCTTGCAGCCCATCTATCCCCGCTTCCACATCATAGGACAGCCCAATGGCGGCGGATTGGATATGCTGCATGGATTGAATTGTCTGCTCAGCCAGTATGTTTACACCTTCTTGGTCAGACGCTGTATCTATAGACAGTTCAGGATATAAAGTCATGCCATGAAGCATGGCGGGTGTCGATAAAAACGGTGATGCACTTCTTGTTTTCCATGTACGGTCTGAGAGCTGCACCTGTCCAAATAGACTGGACACATGGCGGGAAATCACTTCATAGCCTTGCAGGGATATGGCATCATTTGGTACTTCAAATGCAAGCGGATATAATCCCTGCTGCGCGAGCAGTTCAATGCCTTTTGTCAGCTTTTCTTCTGTATAGATGGCTTCTTGATGTTGATTGGATGTGATATACGTATTAAAATCTTTTTCATTCGAAAAAAAGCTTTTGTTCAGCTGCTGATCAGCTTTCTCTGGTTCATTTGACGTAACGGGCTGATCGTACTTGACATCCCAAAATTCAAAGCCTTTACCCGACTCCTCCGCTCGATACGTACGGCTAAACCCATGAAGAACGACACTAGCTCCATTGCTTTGCAATTGTTTTAACACGTGGACAAGTTTAGGCCGGTCACTGAGCGTCACTTCATCCCCTGTTGCTGGATCAATCCATATAGGGGTCACCGCCAGCAGAAAAGGGATATGGCGAGCTGTTACGTATCGTCCAAGTTCAAGCAACTTCTTCTCATCCGTGACGGGGTTAATCTTCCCAATCTGTAAGTACTTTGTCGTCGTTTGATTAGAAGCCGGCAGGAGACTTTCCAGCACCTCTGCAAGCAGCTTGTCGTGCTGAAGGATATTTAGCATTCCGACATATGCCGCACCTTCTTTTGTTTGAATCACAAATGGCTGCTCAGTTTGATTTTTCTTCAATAAGAATTTACGTTGCAGATCTGTCCCTTGAACCGCCTGAGCTGTGATTCCTCTCTCTAGCTGACGGTATTCTTGATCATCGGTCTCTTTGATTTGACTGATGTGATCTTGTTTGTGAAAAGTAAGCTTGGAGAATGGGCGAAGCTGTTCCGCATTGTATCCTATTGCAATTAAGCGTTTTGATTCGTTTATGAGACGAATGGTTTGTGCTTTCAACGTTCTCTTTTCTTCACCTATATAGATAACTAGCTGAGAGTCATTGAGGATCTTTTCAGTGATTTGTTCATCAGATAAAATGGTCGTTCGTGTGGAAAAATGCCCCACAAGTACATCAAGCATATGAACAGTTGGCGTTGTCTCACCTGACTGTGTGGAATAGACGATGAGGGTCCTGGACTCTTTCTCAAGTGCACCGGCTGATGTACTGTCTTTGATCGAAAGCATAGAGAAAAGAACGAATAACAAACAACATTTCGTCAAAACATTAAAGTTCATTCATCATCATCTCGTTTTCTAGTTCTTCTAAAAATTGCTCTGGTGTCCGATAATCCGATCTGCTTGTTAAATGACAGACATGAAAAGTTAAGGTCACTTCACGACCATTTAGCAGGACATGCGTTTGCAGTTTATCCTTTAGCTTTTCAAGAACGATCGAGACGTTTTCTGCAGGTGTGTGAGTGAGCAGCAGCCCGATTCGTTCTTCCGATAATCGAAATTTCTTATCCGTTTCTCTCACACTTTCGCGTATCTTCATACTGAGTTGCTGGAAAAGATGCTGCATTTCTTTTTCTCCATATAATGTTTTGAATTCAGCTGAGTAGTGCATATGAAGAAGGATAAAGACGAATGGCTGTTTATATCGTTCTGCTCGTTTCATTTCCTCAGATAACTCGAGCCTCATTCGCTCTGCATTGTCAAATCCTGTGGTTGAGTCAATCGCTACAAATTGTTTGATGGCCCTCTTTTGTTGGTCAATGGTGTAACGCATCGTTTTGATTCGCTCATGCACGTTTCCAGCAGAAATAGCAAAAAAGAGAAGCGCCACGCCCCATATCACGACATCTTGCAACGTTTGATGAGAAAAGAGTGAATTTGTGTGACCAAGCTCTGTAAAGAACATCCCGCTTCCTATAAAGAACAAAATCAACAAAGTAAAAACCAATGCTGGCAAAATACCAAATAAAATACCGCATCCTATCACGACAAATGTGAGTGTGATGATCATGACACTCTCCGCATCACGTCCATTCAAGTAGCCCATAAATAAAATGAGTCCCGCAAACGTGAGGAGCAGCGTATAATACGTGCGATAGGTGTTACTGAATAACCTTTTCATTTAGAAGCTCCCTTTCTGCAATTAGAGGCAATAAATTATCAAATGAGTGTGTATCTTTTTCGTTCATATAGCCTCCGTAATAAGGCTTGAGAGGATCTTGGATTTGCAGCTCTTTCATTCGGTGATAGACGTCTTTTGCAAAATCATCTTCTCCTTGTTTGAGTGCATATAAGATCACCAATGCATAGACTGAAGGCGATTCATACGTCACTGCTGGCTGTAATGTGCTCAGTTTATATCGTCCGTACAGCTTTCCTTCCTTTTGGAAGTTGGTTTTCAGCCATTTCATGATGACTGATGTATCAACCTGTGCACGTTCAGCATAAAGAGCCGTATAAAGCTGGTCGATCAAGTTGATTTCCTGATCAAATGAGTAGACTTTCTTCGCTATGTCATAGGATTTTGGAAAAAACCCTTTTTGTCTCGGTGCATTTTTTAGAATGGCCAATTGGTTGTTCATCATTTGTTCTGTGAATAGGTGGAGGGATACTAGTTCTTTGATTGCTTTTGGGTCAAGATATGAAAGTGTGATTGTATGTGAAGTTTGCTTTGTCGATGCATCATAATAGTCGGTCAACATACCCTTGAACATGTTTTTGTCTTTTAACGCTTTTGCGATTTTTTGGGCTGTGGTTTGATACACTGACTTCTGCCACAATTGATCTGCTTTTTGAAGCGCTGTTACTACACGTAAGTCATCAACTAAAGCATTGACTTGGCTTTTTTGATGAGATTCGATTTGCCAGCTAAGAAGATCATGTTCCAGTAAGAATTGAGTGCGCAGGACGTCTACCTGTTGATCAAAAGATGTTTGATCTTTTTTTCTAACAAGATAATCCATCCAAAGTCCGAGCGATTCTGATAAGTAAGTAGGCTGTTCCGCAAGCGAGGTCTGAATCATGCCTTGGTTTGTCATTAAGTGGTGAGTCATAAAGTACTCTCCTGACAATACTGGCTTTGCAGGTTCTGGTTGAGCTGAATGTTGCTGCTGTTTCCAGGTACATCCGCCTAGTAGAATGACAATGAGTATAGCGATAGCTGTACGATGTATGGGTTTATCCATTCGTGTCCCCTTTCAATCCCTGTTCTCTCTAAGCATCTAACGATTTATTATAGAGCGTTTCTGTTTAAATGAAAATAAATATTTTATACCAAATTACGAGTCTTTTCTCTTACATATTCCCATTTACAGAAGAACAACATGTCAAAATACTCGAACAAACAAAAAACCCATGCGAATTCACATGGGTTTTTACACAACTATTGATCTAATTTTAGTTTCTTCAATTGTTCTGCAAGTGCGTTATTGATTGGTTCTTCCACTTTCTTTTGTTTTTTCATATATTTAGACACATCGTGCTTACTGGCTCGTTTTTGATTGGATTGTGATTTACGTTTTTCGAAGACAGACAGTTTCTCTCTATGACCACAAACACAGGCAAATATTTTGCCATCGCCTTCCCCGCGCAGCTCAAGCTTTTTATGACAGTTCGGGCAGCGTGCATTTGTTTTCTTTGCCACATTTTTTCGATGTCCGCATTCTCTATCCTGACAAACAAGCATGGTGCCGTTTTTCCCGTTCACTTTTAACATGAGTTTTCCGCAGTCAGGACAATGTGTGCCTGTCATGTTGTCATGCTTAAAGGTTTGGTTCGTTTGTTTGATTTCAGATACGGCTTGTTTTGCATATGACTTCATTTCACTCATGAATTGAGAAGCTTTCAATTGGCCTTTCGCAATTTTAGAAAGCTTTTGTTCCCATTCCGCTGTTAACGCAGGTGACTTTAAATCTTCAGGTACTAAAGAAAGCAGCTGCTTCCCTTTCGATGTGATGAAGATGTCTTTGCCTTTTTTCTCAATTAAGAAGCTGTTAAACAGTTTCTCAATGATATCAGCTCGAGTTGCCACTGTCCCCAATCCACCCGTTTCGCCAAGGGTTTTCACTAAGTCCTTTTCCTTGTTCTCCATAAATGCAGACGGGTTCTCCATGGCAGATAAAAGGGTCGCTTCGTTAAAACGAGCAGGAGGTTTCGTTTCGCCTTTTGTCTCTTTTAATTGGCGTACGTCAAGTGACTGCCCCTCTGTTAATGCCGGCAAGTGCTGATCTGCTTCGGCTGATTCCTCGTCTTCATAGGAATCATCGTACACGGCTTTCCAGCCGGCTGATTGCACAATTTTTCCTTTCGCTGTGAATGTCTCACTGCCGATCTTGGCGATCACTGTTGTTTCCTCATATTCAAAAGGGGTCATCAGTACAGCGAGGAATCGCTTGGCAATCAGGTCATATAATTTACGCTCTTTATCACTTAATGCACCTGGATACAGCTCTTCCTCGGTTGGAATGATCGCATGGTGATCTGACACTTTGGCATCGTTGACGAAGCCTTTATGTGCTTTAATGCCTGATTGTAAAATGCGATTCACATGCTGCGCGTAAGGTCTAACGTTCATTCCTTTGAGTCGATCTTTTAATGTAGGCACGATATCTGCCGAAATAAAACGTGAATCCGTACGCGGGTACGTGACGAGCTTATGCTGCTCATACAGACGCTGAAGTGTAGACAGTGTTTCTTTTGCTGAAAAACCGTAGCGTTTATGGGCATCACGCTGCAGCTCTGTCAAGTCATACAATCCTGGAGCAAAGGCTTTTTTCGCTGTTTTTTTCAGTGCATCAATCACTGCAGGTTTTCCTTTACAGGCTGCCAAGCGCTCCTTCACTACATCCTCTTGGAATGTACGGTTTTGTTTTGTCTTTGCATCCTGCCAAGTCAGCGTCAGTCCGTCTACTTGTGCAGTCAGCCCAAAGAACGGCTTCGGCTGGAATTGCTGAATGTCTTCCTCTCGCTTGGCGATCATAGCAATCGTTGGCGTTTGCACACGTCCACAGGATAACTGCGCATTGAACTTCGTTGTCAGCGCTCTTGTTGCGTTGATTCCTACAATCCAGTCGGCCTCTGCACGCGCAACCGCCGAGCGATACAAGTTATCATACTCTCTGCCGTCTTTTAATCGTTTGAACCCTTCTTGAATAGCTTTGTCTGTAACAGACGAAATCCATAGACGTTTTAGAGGCTTTTTCACATGGGCTTTTTCAAGAATCCACCTTGCCACAAGCTCCCCTTCACGTCCAGCATCTGTTGCGATGACAATGTCTTTTACATCTTTTCTCGCCAGCTGCGCTTTAACCGCTTGAAACTGTTTGCCTGTCTTTTTCATCACGACAAGCTTGAGTGGTTCTGGAATAATTGGTAAATCCTCTAGGCGCCAGGATTGAAATTCTTTCCCGTAGCCTTCTGGATCAGCCAGTGTCACCAAGTGGCCAAGCGCCCAAGTGACAATGTATTGATCTCCTTCTAAGAAACCATTTCCTTTTTTATGACACTTCAGCACACGTGCAAGGTCACGCCCTACTGAAGGTTTCTCTGCTAATACAACTGTTTTTGACACTAGATTTCACATCTCTTTCTTCTATCCATCCTTTTATTATAGCAGACGTGGAGATGTGGTTCTAATGACGGATTATTTCTTCAATCGTTTAATGATTTCGTTTGTGACCTCTTGTGTTTGATAAGCTCCGCCGATATCTGCCGTTAAAAAGCCGTCTGCTGTGACAGATTCAATCGTATCGAGAAGGTGTGTGCCTAATTCTTCCTCTCCGAAATGATCAAGCATGAGTTTAGCGGTCCAGATTTGTCCGATAGGGTTTGCGATCCCTTTTCCAGCGATATCTGGTGCTGATCCATGTACTGGCTCAAACATGGATGGATATTTGCCATTTACATTGATATTGGCTGCTGGTGCGACGCCAATACTACCCATTATGGCGGCACCAAGATCCGTCAAAATGTCACCAAATAAATTGCTGGCAACAATCACATCGAATTTCTCTGGTCTTGTGATAAAGAAGGCTGAGAGCGCATCAATGTGCTGAGAATCTGCCGCCACATTAGGGTAGTCCTTTGAGACGTCTTGAAACACTTCATCCCAAAATGGCATGGTATGCACGATGCCGTTTGACTTTGTGGCACTTGTTACATGGTTTCGTCTCTTTTCTGCTAATTGAAAAGCAAAACGCATCGCACGTTCTGTCCCTTTTCTAGAGAAGACGGCATTTTGAATCGCAAGCTGATCCTCCCCTTGATAAATCCGGCCCCCAATTTCACTATATTCGCCTTCTCCATTTTCTCTTACAACTAGTAGATCGAAATCTTTTGGCTGAGCAAGCGGAGAACGGATGCCCTTTAGCTGTTTTGCCGGTCTTACGTTAATCACCTGTTCAAATTCCCGTCTAATTTTTATGAGCAGTCCCCAAAGCGAGATATGATCAGGCACTAAGTTGGCATCACCGACAGCCCCTAAGAAAATACTGTCAAAGGCTTTCAGTTGTACCAATCCATCCTTTGGCATCATCTCGCCATGCTCTAAATAGTATTCGCAGCTCCAAGGAAAATCCTGAAAAGAAAAAGTCAGACCGCCATGCACCTCTGATATCGCTTTCAAAACACGTACTGCTTCTGGTACAACTTCTTTTCCTACCCCATCACCAGGTATCGTCGCAATCGAAAAGTGTTTCATTGTATTCTCCCCCTTATGAATGGTCGACCGTCGACTGATTAAGTTGAGTTTACTAAAGAGTTCATGTTCTTTCAATAAACAAAAAGACGCTTTTTGATCAAAGCGCCTTTTTGTTCTGCAACTGTAATGGGACTGGCTGTTTTTTTCTACCTGCTCCTTTTTTATCTGAAAGAAGCAATCCTCCCAAAGTCAGAGCTGTTCCGATCAGTGACATGAAGGTCAATCTCTCATGGAGAACGATCATTGAAATGACCATCGTGATGATTGGAACGCCATAAATGTAGATACTCGATTTCACCACACCGATCGTCTTCACGGAAAAGCTCCATGTCAGAAAACAAATAGCAGATGCAAAGACGCCTAAAAACAGCAAGTGGAAGGCAAACGATGGATTCGTCAACCGCTCCCAGTCTAAACGAATCTTAAAATGCCAGATCAGTGGAATCATCCATAAAAGCCCGTAAAAGAAGACACGTCTTGTCACCTGAATAATATGGTAGCCATATTGATTGATCATTTTCGATAAAATGGAATAAAATGCCCAGACAATGGTAGCCATAAATGCTAAAGCATCGCCGAGTGGATTCAATTGGAATGTCGTCATCCCGTTCAAGCTAATCAGCACAATTCCCGTCATCGCAATGAAAAAGCCGATAAAAAACCGGCTATGTAGCGGCTCATCTTTTAATAAAAAATAAGACAATAGAAAAGAGAAAAATGGGACAACGGAGCTGATAACACCTGCATTCGAAGCAAACGTATAGGTAAGTGCAACATTTTCTAAAAAATAGTATAAGACCACACCGCATAACCCTGCGAGCGCAAACATCCCTTCATGCTTTCTATGCTGCACCTTCATGGTGACTGGATAAATGATCATCAGGGCAAGGTACCCAAGGAAAAAACGAAAAAATAAAATCTCTGTTGGAGAAAAAGCCGTTAATAATATTTTGGTTGATATAAAGGTAGATCCCCATAAAAAAATGGTGAGCATGGCTGCTAGATGACCAAGAAGCTGTTTATTTTTCATTTTGCTATTACCTGCTTTGCAAAAATTTGCTGATACTGCCCTGGCGTAAGCCCAATAAATTCCGAAAAGAAATGAGTCAAATGACTTTGATCAGAAAATCCAGCGGCAGCAGCTACATCTATTGGCTTCATTCCTTGGGCGAGAAGTTCCTTCGCATAGTTCACCCTGATTGTCTGTAAATAACGATACGGCGTAATTCCTCTGAACTTTGTAAAAGCACGCAGCAATGAATATTTGTTCATGGACACAAGCTCACCTAAGTCATCTAACGATATATTTTCCGTGAGATGTGTTTCAATATATTGCTGTACGTCTTGGACTTTTTGTTCATTGGCATTGGCTGCTGATGCTTTTTCCTCTGGTGTATCAGAATAGGTTTCGATCAACTGCTTCATCAAAAAGTAAAAGGCTTCCTGTTTATTCAAAGCGGGAGCTTCTTCTGTGATCATTTGATGAAGATCATATAATTGCTTTGCTAGTTCACTTTGTGAAACCACAGGGGCTTTAAAATGCGGCTTGTGCTGAAAGACCTTCTCCAGCACCTCTGGTTCAATATTTAAGCTGCGATAATCTAGGGGCATGTGATCAAATTGTTCACATGCGTGGTTATCGTACGGATTGAAAAGAAGGATATCTCCTTTTTCAATGATGTATTCTTGATTTTGGCAGAACATACGTCTTTGACCGCCTTCAATAAATCCAATCACATAGTATGGATGAAAATGTTTTGGGAACTTTTTGATGATGGCATGAAAGCGATACGCCTCTATTTGCAAGTCCTGGTCAAAATGGACTGTTCGTTCCTCTAGTATTCTCATGTCGATCCCCTCTTTTCACTGAGCTGATCATTAGTGTAGCACACCCTTTTTCTCTTGGATTGTACGATATTGACTTTTCGATGCAGGCTTGCCTAGAGGGAAGAACTTGGATAACATGAGACAAAAGATGATGTACAAAAGAGGGAATGATGGGATGAATTCATTCGAGATGGAAAGACCAGCACCGTATCACATGCAATTTTATGAACAGCTGAAGCAAATGATTTTTGATGGCCAGTTTCAGCCAGGAGAGCGCATCAATGAAACACAGCTTGCCAAACAATTTGGCGTAAGCCGATCACCGGTCAGAGAGGCGATGAGGCTGTTAGAAAAAGACGAGCTTTTAATCGCGGATCATCGATCAGGCTATTCCGTCTATACGTTAACAGAGCGGGATGTCGAGGAACTCTATCAAGTCCGAATGGCTTTAGAAACGCTTGCCGTTAAGCTTGCCTGCAAAGAAGCCACAGATAGAGAAATAGATGACATTGAACAGGTGCTCACGAAGGCAGACGAAGCGATCAAACAGCAACTGCCATCTCAGGATATCGTTCAGTTACACGAAGCGTTTCATCAAACAATCATACAAGCCAGTCACAATCACCGTTTATCTAAACAATTAAATCACGTGAATGCGCTCATTCATTATTGCCGCATCTTTCATTTTAGCGGCGGGCCTCGGGCCGAGACGATTCAAAAAGAGCATACGGCCATTTTCACTCTAATAAAAGAACGCCGGGCTGCTGAAGCCGTTCAGGCGATGACAGACCACCTCATACATGATGTGGCGCATTTAAAGCAAGTACTCTCTGAAACAACCGAAAAGTAACACGTGTCATTTCCCATTTTTTAAGCATTCGTTGAACATATTTTGAATTTTTCGTAGATTATCGCATGTTCAGGCGATCTTTCGTTTATATTAGAAGATGAGAAACTAGCTTTTATACAGGAGGATTTGTATATGCATACAAGTATCAGCCGTCTGAGACAGGCGGGTTTTATTGAGGGTATGTCTCTTTTAACCCTTCTTTTAATTGCCATGCCTCTAAAATATTTTGCGGATATTCCGATGGCGGTCACCATTGTGGGCTCTCTTCATGGCGCATTGTTTGTGATCTATATGCTCATTTTGGCATATGTGACATTTAAAGTTCGCTGGCATTTGAAATGGTCCATCGCCGGATTCTTTGCGGCATTCATTCCTTTCGGCAACTTCGCCTATGACAAGGTGCTCCGTCAGTATGATACAAAAGCTTAATCAAAAGGGCTAAAACGAATGTCGTTTTAGCCCTTTGTCTTTACGTTGAAGCGTTCTGATAATGGAACGCTTTTTTATATCGATGCATATTTCACAATGGCTGCTTGACGTGTCATGTCGTTAAACGCTATCCATAATTCATCATCAGGCAATACGCTAGTAATTGGATCGATTGGCTGCTTGATCTCATACTGCACACCATTTCTTTCGACTTGAATGATCGCTAACGGAAGATTGCCGATGACCCCGACAAACGACACTTCGGTCACTTTTGCACTTCCTTGTTTCTCTTGCATGAGTCCCATTTCTCTATTAAACTCTTCTTTTTTTGTCTGCATCGTGATTTGTGTTCCTGGCGCGACCTCCATATGATCAGGGATGAATTGGCTGACCGTTTTTGTGATGGATTGATCTCCGCTAGAAACCGTCACATCCAGCATAATAGGCTTCTGATCATGAATTGTGACTGGATATTGCTTCACCCGTTGGATCGTTCCTGTCAATGTCACGTCTTTCCCCGAACGATTCCGCACTTCATGCCCATAGGCTGCCATTTTCAACTGACCGCTGATGTCAACGAGATCGGCTTTTTCTCCTGTTCTAAACTCAAAACCATGGGCTTGAACCATCGGAATGATATACCTTTCCTGATTTGCTTCAAATGTAAGTGATAAGACGATGCCTCGTCCTACGGTTCCATATGATTCTATGTTTCTTAAAATAGCGTCTTTGATGAATTTTGGCTCGCTTGGCTGCGAGAAGTCACCTTCTTTTAAGAGCATCGCTTTTTTCTTTTTCGGGTTGTAGAGAATAGCGATACGCTGACCCGGCTTCGGTATCTGAGTATAGGATACAACCGTTTTAACCGCCTTCTCGATATTTCTCCCATCATATTGAAATTGAAGCTGCATGTTGACCAGCGGCTGTTCGTTGATGTAGGTACCCGTTTCTTTGACTGATACAATATTGGCTTCTAATGTGACACTGTCTTTTATCTTGTTCTTTCTCACCAGTCTCAAAATCGGTGGCAGGAAGATCGCTAGCACAAATAACAGCAGTGGGATAAAGATCCATATCGCCCAGTTGAGAATGAGTGGTCCGCCCTTCATGACATATTGTATAAAGGTGTCAACAGACGTTTGGTGGGCTGGACTGGCATTTTCGATTGAGATGACCTTTTGCAAAGGAAATTCCTTTAGCTGTTTGCTTTTCGCCTCAAATGCCCCCGTTAATTGGTTGCCAAGTGAATAATAGAGCCAATTGCTCTTCACATTTTTATGAAAAGAGAGATCTTCTTTTTGTAAAGTTTCATATGACAACGACTGAGACAGCTTGCTGGCAGACGTCGCCTTATTCGTGCGATGATTATAAATATAACCAGTTAGCTTGCCTTGTGCTTCGTCCTTTGCTGTAGAGCCTAAAAGAAGAACTTCTTCTTCATTCAGCTGGTAGATAAAGGTTTGGTACATCGGTTTTGGTGTTGGGACGACTTCCCCAAGCCTTCCCTCTGCATCCACTTTCCTTGGTCTTTTTGGATAGTTGGATTCGACAGCGACAGCAACGTTTTGTGATGATCCGATCGTTTTTTTCAGTTGCTGCACGACTTTATCTTCAATGAGGCTAAACGGTTCTGCACTTTTGGAGACATAGACCCCAAGCTGATGCTTCTCGTTTGAGATTCCGCTGACATACGCCTTCTGGTCATTTTTCAAAGTCAATTCAAACATAGGGAATGGGGTCTGCCCTCTAAAAGAATTCATGACGACATCGATGGAAACAGGTCTTGCTGGCAGCTTCAGCTCGTTGAGATTGTGGACATGAAACTGACCATTCTTTAGCTCACCGAGGACCGCAGCGGCACCTTCCTTTTCTCCTGTAAACAAGAGTCGTCCATTCCATTGATATGTACTCGTTTTTAAAAACGAGGGAATCTGTAGATTTTGCTTAACGAGCTCTTTCTTTTCCCCGCTCGGCGTTAGTTTCTCGATCAACAGCTGCCCCTCTTTATTTTTTAAAGCAAGTAAGAGGTTGTTCCCTTGAATAGATGGCAGCATTTCATTAAACGTATCGCTTTCCGTTATCCAGTCACTGATTCTTTTTCCTGATTGAGGATCATACATTGCAAAATGGAGCTGCTGGTTTTTTGATACAGCACTCACTACTCGTTTTCCTTCATCGAATGTAAATATTTGTTTGACGTCATATTGCGTCGCTTTCCCTGCTGACAAATCATCTTGGTAATGGTTCCACACCAAAATACTAAGAATGATTGCTGGAATAAAGAAGACAATATACCTGAGGAAAATCACTGGTATTCTTTTCACTTGATCGCTTCCTTTCATGGAGTTCCTTTTTCTTATACGTCAGTGCAGCGAGAATGTTTCATGCTAGCAGAATACCATTCCAACTTTCTAAATCCATATTTTACATATTTGATTGTTTACGATAAAATCCAATCAGATTCAAAAAAAGGATGTTATCTCAATGGATAAGCTATCATCGATCATTCTAGCGGCTTGGCTGCGTGTTCCCCGTTGGTTCAAGCAAGGGGTGCTCGTATCTATTACCATTTTCTTTTTTTATATGTGCTTTGTAAAGGGGCTGACTAGCTGGTACACCTTGCCGCCTGTCACTTTGCTCGCATGCGCCATTTGTTCCTTCTTCATCTGGATGGTGTGTCTAAACAATCAAAAAAACAAGTGAAAAGGAGAATTTCATGAAAGAATCCATCTTTTATTTTGCTATCTCTTTTGTTCTTCAATGGGTTTGGTTTGGGGTTGTGCATCCAGATAGAGGCGTGACACTGCTGGACATGTTGATCTTCTCTATTTTGTTTACGGTGATGTTCTTTTTTATTGGCCGGATTTGGAGGTATCAGAAGAAAGGGCGAAGGGAGTGATGATGAAGCATTTCCTCTTGCTGTCGATGAGTGTTCGTTGTTCTATTGTTGACGGCGAATCTTTTTGAAGGGGATGTCATGCGGATGGTGTCCGCTTTTAACCTAAAAAAAGGCTGCCAAATAGATGGCAGCCCGTTTCTTACTCTTTTCATGCAAATAAATAATCAATGTTTAATCTCCGTCACGGAGTGTATGAATTAAGATTCGATCATATCAGTGTGTCATATGTGTTCCGAGTGAACCTACGTTTGAAAGTAAACGCCATGGAAGTTCTGGATAACAAGACAACGAAAGCCCTACCTCTCATTCGTCCTTACGGCTCCGAAGCCGTGCCAGTGTGAATTGTAAATCAAAACGTCTTTTTTCCATTCTTCCGCTTTTATAGGGGGCGGTTGCAGAAGGAAAAGAATAAGTTTGTTCGCTTTGACAGCGTCTCGTTCTTATCAAGTAGAAGCTCTATTGCTTCTCATTATGTCATAGAAAAAAGAAAGTTTACTTTCTTTATTTATTTGCTATTTCAACACTTAATATAAAACTATAACACGTTCCCCCAACTTACGCAAGTGTTAAAGTGATAATTCTGCTGGTGTACGGTTTCCTTCGTTCATATAACGAATGGAGGTTGGGTCAATCTTAAGGATCACTAGGTTTGGATCATCTTTTCCTTTAAACCATTTCTCCATCTCATCAGACCAAAGGCGGTCGATCAATTCTGGATCATCCGTTAATGTGGCTTTACCTGCGATTTCTGCATATGTGTCCCCAAATCCTTCACCTGAATAACCAATGAGAATATGAACATTCGGATTTTTTTCAATCTCATCCGCTTTATGTGTTTCTTTGCTTGTTGGTGTATATAATGTCAGCCCTTCATGAAAAAAAGTCATATAGCGGGTATGCGGCTTATCTTGTTCAACAGTCGCCAATGTTCCAACTTTTTGTTCATCTAATAAGTTCATTACCTTTTGTTTTAACTCTTCTTGTGACATGTATCTTCACTCCTTCAAAATGTCATCCGTACTCTTAGGTTTCCACGACAATCCATTCATTAAACAAAGAAATGTGTTTTTCATAAAAAGACATCTTCTAGCTGATGCTATAAAAAACGGACACATTGAAAGGGGAAGTTGAACATGCATCATGAAACGATGTTCCATTTGAGTTCACTTGTTATTGCAGCGGTTGTTGTGGGCATTATCATATGGTCTGTCTCATCTGTACAGAAGAATCGGAAGAAATACTAAATACACCGCCCAATTAAATCTGGGCGGCGTGCTATTGATCATGTATTCATAAAGGAACCACCGTTGACATGAAGTGTCTGTCCCGTCATATAAGACGACTCGTCTGAAGCAAGCAGTACATAGCAGCCTACATGCTCCACAGGCTGTCCTGGTCTTCCCATTGGGGTCTCGGCCCCGAAGTTTTCGACACTGTCTTCATCAAATGTAGATGGAATGAGCGGCGTCCAAATTGGACCGGGTGCTACACCGTTGACCCGAATTCCATCTTTCACAAGCGACTGTGCCATAGAACGAGTAAAGCCGTTGATGGCCCCTTTTGTCGCCGTATAATCAATGAGCACTTTGTTGCCTCGATACGGGTTAATAGATGTTGTATTAATAATGGAACTTCCCGGTTTTAAGTAATCGAGTGCCTTCTTCGTAAAATAAAAATAAGAATAGAAATTGGTTCTAAAGGTTTGGTGAAGCTGTTCACTAGAAATATCTTGAATACGTTCTTTCGGATACTGTTCGGCCGCATTATTGACTAAAATGTCCAGCTTTCCAAAGGCTTCAACTGTCTTTTCTACCGCTTTCTCGCAAAAGGCTTCGTCCCCGACATCCCCTGCAATTGTTAAACATTTGACGCCTTCCTGTTCTACACGTTTTTGCGTATCCTCTGCATCCTCATGTTCATTTAAGTATACGATCGCGACATGAGCTCCTTCTTTGGCATACGCGACAGAAACGGCACGTCCAATTCCGCTGTCTCCCCCTGTAATCAGCGCTACTTTTCCTTTTAGCTTACCAGACCCTTTATACGATTCATCCTCATAGATCGGCGCAGGATTCATTTCTCTTTCACTGCCTGGCTGCTGATCCTGCGTTTGGCGCGGAATGCCATTTGTTAAGTATTCACGTAAATCCATGTGTAAGCTCCTCCTTGATTTGTTGATGTATCCTTTCATTACCACTTCATTTTTTCACTCAAACATCATAAAGCTGTTAGGATTAAGTAAGTAAAAAAGGCCCCCTTATAGGCGCCTTTTTAAGGTAAATATTTTTTCACTTTTTTATCCCATCTTGTAAAAACCATAAATGCAGTTATTGGTAACCCTAAGATCATAACAAAAATTAAAGATACATTTTTGGATGACCCTAAGATGAGATAAATCATTAACATGATAGCCACGAGCCCAAAATAACTTTATAAGGAAATTTATCATTAAATGTTTATTCATAGTCTCATAACTTAGAAAATCAGTTTACTACTGTGTACTTTATCTGTGTGGAATAGGACGTATGATAATGTTTATTATCTGTGATAGTTATTTTTATTCTTTTACCTTTTTTTGCAGCATCTACAACTTTTTGTTTGTAAACTGCATTAGAACTTAATTGAGTAGCTAGTGCAACAGCCCACCCAGCAACTCCACCCCACTTAGTAATAATAGCTAATAGTGCAATTTTAAGATTACCATTACCTTTTATATTTTTCATGTTATTAGCCAAATCCTTAGTTTGAGCTTTTGTTAAAGTATAAGACCCAATTACAACTCTTTCTTCTGCTGCCTGTGCAACATTACTGGACTTATTAATCCCGAAAAAATTTGCTGATCCTAACAACGGTGGAGTGACTAATATACTTACCAACATAATTTTTACTAAAAAGTTAACATTCTTTTTTATCATTCTCTTAACATCCTCTCTTTTTATTATAATTTGAATAATTTTATATTAACTTATTTAAGAGGAGAAAAAAACCTTTATTTATTAAAATTATCCAAAAAATTTAAATAAATCCCTTATACCTACTATATATACAGAATCAAATCTCTATGAACGTCTTTATTCAATTTTTTTGGGTGTGATAGATTACTATTGTAACTAAACCCCGCTTCTTTTTACTACCATCATATATGTATTAATTTTTTAAGAGATTAGTTAAATTTAAGAAAAAATCAGTTGTTTTCAAACACTGTCATTACGACCTGATGAATTCAGGCCTTTTTCTTACCATTTTGCTTCTTTTACAAATTGATAGAACAGCTGATGCAATTTCTGTTCTATATCTTCCTTTGATCCATGACCATAAAGCGTCATGCTTTCCTCGCTTTCAATGATGGATGAACTGATCAGGCTAAACATTTCAGACCCTTCTTTGCCAAGCTCTAGCGGCGCCAGCATGAGGAGCATTCTGGACATGAGCTGCTGCCCACCATCCATGCTTTTAATCTCGTATGCCTCATCAAGATCATAGATATGAAAGACCGGTTTCTTAATGAGATCATGCTTTAAGTGAAAAAGAGCAAACTCAGTTCCCGGAATGCCTAAACCACCTTGCTGCTCACGCTCAAGTAAACCGGCTGTCACTTCGTCTGCACGTTCTAAATAGCCTTGACTTTCAACCTGACGCATCAGCTCTCTCATTGTTGTCTCATGCTGCTCCGTCGTCTTCTTTTTTTCTATTGTAAAATGGGACAAGATGCTGCGAATCACTGACATATAATTCGTGATTTGCTCTGCCATCCCTATCATATCAACCGTTTCCTCCACCGATTCTTTTGCAGATTCCTGCGCTCTTTTTTTCTCAATCAGATAAGGAATTTTTCGTTTAATATGAGACTTGACCCGCACCGCGTCATCCTCGTTTAAGAGCGGGCTGACCATAATGTAATCAATATGCTCATAGGGGATCGGCACGGTTGATACAATCATGTCGTAGCTTGCAGCGTCGATTTCCTTTAGCTCCATTAAGGAAGATAGATCGAATTTGGCGATCTCAGGCAATTCTTTTTTTAATCGTGATGCGAGCATTTTGGACGACCCGATACCGCTTGAGCAAACGACCAATGCATGAATCTTGGTTTCTTCTTTTTTAATTTCAAGCACCGAACCAAAATGAAGTACGATAAAGGCAATTTCATCCTCTGGAAATTCGATCTCAGGAAAGAAGCGCTCCACACCTTCTTCAATCGCCATGAACAGCAAGAAGTAGTCTTTTTTTATTTGTTGTGTGAGCGGATTGTAAATCCGCATCTTTTCTTTTAATCGGTTCATAGCTGGTTCAAGATGAGACACGAGTCCCTCATACAATGAATCGTTTTCATTTAAATGATAGCCTGTTTTATGAGAAATAAAGTCAATGAGTTTCTTCGTTCTCAGCGCGATATCTAACTCAATCTCATCAATGCGATATTCTGCCGTAAAGCTTCGATTTGCACTGCGCAAATGGATGGTCATGTATCCAACTTCAGCTTCAGGAATCTCTACATTAAACATGCGCTCTAATGCTCGTGCGATTCTGAGTGAAGATTCAAATTCCTTCGTCCGCTTTAATTCAAGCAATTCTTCCTCTTCCATCCGAATGGTTTCACCGATTTGAATGCGTTCAATGGCATAGGTTAAGTGAACGACAAGTGCAATATAGGCACTATCTGACAACGAGAGAGAGAGTCTGCTTTTCAAATGAAAGAGCAGCCTTTCTACCTTGAGCAGCTGTCCTCGACTGACTACCCCAAACACCTTTTCAGTCGCTTTCGTTCGATGTTTAATATTCATCTCAATCGTTTCGAGAAATAATTGAATGTCGAGACGGTCAACGATCAGGTTCCCGACAATTTTTCGTTTGGCTTCCTCAGGCCCTTTTAATTCAATGCCGTACCCACGCTTGCGGATAAGCAGTAAACCGTAGGGAGCGATCCAGTCCGTCAGTTCATCTAAGTCGTAGCTGATGGTCGCATTTGTAACCTGCAAGTCGGCTGCAAGTGTATATAATTTCACCGGTTCTTTTGCTTCAAGCAGGGCACACAGGATTAAGAGCTTCCGTTCATCAGAACTATATTCAATTTGATCTTCATTTGAAATATGAGACAGAAGCCGCTGTTTGTCTTCCTGTTCACCGACCGCCTTCAAGCCCTTCCCCGGCTGTTTATCAAGTGATAGGTTGTAATTCTTTAAAATAGGTTTAATGGATTTAAGTTCTCTATGAATGGTTCTTGTACTTACTTGAACAGAATCGGCGATCTCACGAATGGTGACATAACGATTTTGCTGAATCATATATTTGATTACTTTCTGTTCTCGTGCCGTTATGTACATGAAATGCCTCCTTCTGCTTAAATAGGTCTATTGTCACACTTTAATATAAAACGCTTTCACTGATCGATGCAACCTGAAGTTGATCTAAATTTGGCACACAGGCTGTGACAAAATGAAAGACTCACACGTTTCTCCAAAAGGAAGGTCCATAATCCTTTTGATGAAATTGAATCGTTTGTTCATGAAATGGCAGTGTGCCCCCGACCTTTAATGAATAGGTAGGATGATAGACGGGAGAGCCAAAGCAATACTCCATCGTCCTTTCCTCCGGCCGAAACATGACGGTTCGCATCGTCCCAAACAGCTCTTCATAATTGTGCACAGTCAGACCAGCAGGGTATTCTGCCTGAAATAGTTCCGTAAGAGACTCGCTTGACGGCTGTTCTTCTAAAGCTTGAATTAACATGTCGTACCTGACAACAGAATGATGTTTCGTCAGCCCTTTTGCCGTGTGATCAGCAAGCGGATGGTTCGTAGCCGCAATAAATCCACGCTCCGGCCTTCTCACCTTTTTTTGCCCATCAATCATTTCAATCACAGCCGCCTCTCCCTGCCGGTCGGCAAGCATTAGGTGAACATTTGACGCGACGGGCATTTCCTGTACCAAACGGACGGCATCCTCCACCATTTTACAGGACTCTAGCACAGCACGAATGACATGATATACTTGCAAGCCAGCAACAGCCGGCGGCTTTAAGCCTGGTTCGTTGCCAATAGGCGGACCGCATGCAGAAAATGTGACCGATAGACCATGCTCATTCATCCCATCAGATCGACCAAATAAGATTAATGATGAGCCTGTATGGACTGCTGTGCCCTTCACATGTGTAGATACAAGACGCATATCATCAAACAGCGGAGAAAAATCATAGTTGCGAAGCATCACCGTTTGTTGATTGGCAGCCTCATTTCCCTGCATCACACAATGGGAACAGCCTGGCTGAAGATGCGAAGAATAGAAAAAGGTCAAATCGCTTTCATCTATTTGCATTTCATCACAAAATCCCGAGAGCTCTTCTTCTAACTGAGGAAGAAACGGTCGAATCAGCTGCTTTGTTTCCTTCACAGCCTCTTTTGATAACGGTTCTGATTGAATGTATTGTTTCTTAAGCAAAGGGCGTTCCTTCAGCCAAATAGCCTGCTGCTTTCCTACCTCATAAGCTGTTCCTTTCAATTCATGAAAATACGCGCTCATCTCCTGCATGCATCCACCTCTTTTGTCTTTGTTTCTTTTATCATATCGAAACAGCCCTTCATTTAAAAGAATGAAAAAACTGCAATCCCGAAGGATCACAGTTGCTTAACGGATTGTTGAAACAGCGCTTCTGCCATTGCTTCATATCCTCTGTGGTTCGGATGAAATTGATCAATCGATAAGTATGCGCTTTGATGTCCTTCAAATACACCGTAAATATCCACCACTTCTACATGTGGATTCGCAGCAAGCTGGCGAAGGTGATGGTTGTATTGCTTCAGCCATCTCTCGGCGATCGGAATCTCAGGAAAAGGATTATATAAATTCAATAAATATACGCAGTATGGTTGATGCTGCCCTCTTTTTATCAGAGCGATTTCTTGAACCATTTTGCTAAAATTCGCCTGACAATGCATAGACGCTTGCAGCAGTGTCTTTTCATCTTCACCTTTTTCATACTGCAGAACAGCTTGAACAAGATCATTCCCGCAGCCTGTGATGGTGATGATGTCAGCATGAGCAATCGCCCGTCTTACATCAGACCGCTGAAAAAGCTGCAAGATCTCTTCCGTTGTTAACCCTGATTTCGCAAATACGGACAGTTTCACCGGTATATGCAGCTTCTTTTCAAGCTTCGCCGCATATCGCTCTGTAAAACCGCCGCCAAATAAACGTGCCCCCACCCCAACCGTTAAGGAATCTCCAATCGCAACATAGGATCGTCCCACTCTTATCCCTCACTCTCTCCTGCCTTCTCTTATATATACGAAAAAGAAGAACAAATGCTTGTAGCAGATGGCTTAAAGGCATCCACCTTTTTTTCAAAAACGCAGGATGGGCGCATTTACAAACACTTTACTTGCGATATCGATCCATTTTTTGTTCAATGGGAGTAGGGTTTTTTTGCTTAAATCGCAGCTTTGAAGCGTTTCAGAAAAATTTACAAACTTTTTATCTTGATTTCAAGACTTTATACCTTGACTTCAAACTATATAGTGATTACAATGAAAATATCAGTTTTTATGTAACTGTGCTTGTTACATCTTTTTCATAGCATTCCAATATGATTAAAGATGCCACATATTCAGTGTATCTTTGGGGTACGCTAAAAAAATCATTGAAACAGGAAGGATTGAATAAACATGGCAAAAGTTTTATACATCACTGCACATCCGCATGATGAAACAGTTTCTTACAGTATGGCTACTGCTAAAGCATTTATCGAATCTTATAAGGAAGCAAATCCAAGTGACGAGGTTGTACATATCGATTTGTACAAAGAAAACATTCCTCACATTGATGCAGATGTATTCGCTGGATGGGGCAAGCTTCAATCTGGTGCTGGCTTCGATACACTTTCAGCTGAAGAGCAAGCGAAAGTTGCTCGCCTAAACGAATTAAGCGATCAATTCGTTTCTGCTGACAAATACGTATTTGTTTCACCACTTTGGAACTTCTCATTCCCACCAGTTCTTAAAGCATACATCGACTCTGTTGCTGTAGCTGGTAAAACATTCAAATACACTGAGCAAGGTCCTGTTGGATTACTAACAGACAAAAAAGCGCTACACATCCAAGCACGTGGCGGATACTACACTGAAGGTCCTGCTGCTGAACTAGAAGCAGGTCACCGTTACCTTGGAACAATTGCAAACTTCTTCGGTATTCCTTCTTTCGAAGGTCTTATTGTTGAAGGTCACAATGCTGAGCCTGCAAAAGCAGAACAAATTAAAGCAGATGCGATCGAACGTGCAAAAGCTTTAGGTAAAACTTTCTAATTATTAACACGCAAAAAGCCAATGATCTTAACGGTCATTGGCTTTTTATTTGTTCAGATGCAAAACCTAATTCTTTTGAAATGCCGCTGGCCGCTTTTTTGACCTGCTCAATTAAATAAGGAAGCCGTTCCTTTTGATAGCCGGCCTCAAACCCCGCAATACTAATGCCTGCTGCCACTTCTCCGTGATGATTGAAAATGGGCGCTCCAATAGCCGCAGTATAGTTTTCAAGCTCTGAATAGCTTAACGTATATCCACGTCTGTTTGATTCTTCGATCATGTTTCGCAGGACATCTTTATCGGTAATGGTTCCGATCCCGATTTTCCCGAGCTCTACCGAATCAATATAGGCAAGTCTCTCTTCCTCTGGCAAAAAGGAAAGAATACTTCTCGCACAAGCTCCCGCATATAATGGGGATCTTCTTCCGACAGCGGTATAGAGCCGGACAGGCTGCGTTCCTTCCATTTTCTCCACATAAATCGCTTCATCTCCTTCACGAATAATGAGCTGAACAGCTTCACCTACCTCATCACGCAAGTTTTCCATAAAGGGCCTTGCAATTCTACGGATATCGAGGCGATCGGCGACAAGCTGACCATATTCAAGGAACATCAATCCTAATCGGTAAACACCTGAAGGATGCTTTTCTAATAACCCCATATCTGCTAACGAGTTGGCCATTCGGTGTACAGATGTTTTGGGCATGCTCGAGAGCTCAATCATGTCATTTAACGTTAATTGTTCGTGTGTGATAAAAAGCCGTAATATCTCCATTGATTTCACAACGGTTTTATTTGTGTTCTGCATGTTTCTCACCTTTTCTAAAACGAAAATGCTTCGAGTTTTAATCTTGCCGTCAGGTCCTTCATCTCTGCTTCTTGTGTGAATAAGGCTTGCTCTGCTTCTTTGCGGTCAATTTGTTGAAACGTGAGATTCGCACCAGGCATCGCCTGCGCAATGAGCGGCAAATCGACTGTTGCCACCTCACCAATTCGGGGATATCCACCTGTCGTTTGGCGATCAGCGAGCAAAATAATCGGCTGGCCGTCAGGAGGAATTTGAATAGAGCCAAAAGCAACCGCTTCTGAAATCAATTCAAGCTTTTGCTTTAAACGTATCGATTCCCCTTTCAATCTGCATCCCATACGATCAGATTGGGGAGTGACCTGATAAGACCGTTCGAAAAAAGCCTGCTGCGATTCTTCCTGAAAATGAGATAGATGTCTGCCTGCCAGCACTCGAATGACTGGTGATTTCCCGAGAGGCAAAAAATGCGCATGATTGACTGTCCATTCTGGCGCACGTTCCCCTTTGCTTTTTAACATGTGAACTAGGCTCACCGCCAGTGATGACGGTTCTCCAATTGGCAGGACGTCTCCTTTTTCTAGCGGACGCCCTTCTATCCCGCCTATCTTCGCTCTGACATACGTACTTTTACTTTTCATCACCGGCTCAACATCAAATCCACCGGCTACAGCGAGGTAGGAGCGGCATCCCCTCTTACAAGGGCCAAAGGTGATCGTGCTTCCTGCTCGAATGAAGAGCGGTTTCCATAGAGGCACTTGTTCCCCGTCAATCTCAATCTCCACATCAGCACCGGTCACGGCGATCAGCTGATCCTTCTGACATGTCAACACTGGACCGGGCCCCATTAATGTGATTTCCAGCACCGCTTCGTTTTCTTGATTCCCGGTGAGGATGTTGGCGATTCGGAGCGAGAGCGGGTCCATGCCGCCGCTCGTTAACACACCGTACTTCTGATAGCCTATTCTCCCTTTATCTTGAATGGTGGTGAACATTCCTGGCTTGATGACATGCATACTCAACGTTCTTCCTCCTTCATGCTGAAAAATTCCTTTTCAGACAGTTGAACAAATCGAACCTCGTCCCCTGCCTTTAGTAGACTAGGTCTCTCAGCATTCGGCCGAAATAAGGACAAAGGGGTTTGTCCAATGAGCTGCCAGCCTCCGGGTGTAGATATCGGATAAACCCCTGTCTGCTTCCCCGCAATACCCACAGACCCTTTCGGAATCGACATTCTTGGTGTTTCTCTACGCGGAGCTGCAATTTTTTCAGAAAGTCCGCCTAAAAACGGGAACCCAGGAGCAAACCCAATCATATAGACAAGATACGTCCCGGATGTGTGAATGCGTACAACTTCTTCAGGCGTCAAATCATTGATACGGGCGACTTCTTCTAAGTCAGGACCGAGCTCTCCTCCATAACATACAGGAATGTCGATGATCCGGCGCTTTGCTTGATTCCCCTCCTGCCAGTTGTCTTCAAGGAGGTTTTCAATATAGTCTTTGACCCATTCATACGGAGAGATCGCACGTTGCTTAAGCTGAGCAGATTGATAGACCGTATAGGGCTCATAAAAGACGGTCACGTTTGTAAAAGCTTGAACAGCTTCCACATATCCTTCAAATGGATGCTGTTCAACACATGAAAACAGCTGCTTCACACGCTCATGAATGTCTTCACTTATGTCAGTCCCGGCTTGGATGACAATGGCTGCGTCTCCTAGCGGGTGGAACGTGATCGTATCTTTTATCGTTGAAAATGCCACTTTTATGACACCTCTCTTTCTACAGGACACCGAGCTTTTGATCTCTTACATCTGTGATAAACATATGACCGGGTGCATGGGTGATCGCAATGTCTGGCTTAGTGTGCATGACGATGGCTTGCGGCGTCACACCACATGCCCAAAACACCGGAACTTCCCCTTCTTTGATCACAGATGGTTCTCCAAAGTCTGGTTGATCTACATGTTCAATGCCAATCACAGCTGGATCACCTATATGGATAGGACCGCCATGTACCGATGGGAATCTAGATGTCACCTGAACACTTCTTGTGACTTGATGCGCTGGGATCGGCCTCATACTGACAACCATCGGACCATGGAATACACCTGCCCTTTCACATGGAATGTTCGTTTGATACATTGGTACATTATGACCGTCTTCAATATGGCGGACAGGAATGTCATTCAGCATCAGTGCATGCTCAAACGTAAAGCTGCATCCGATGAGAAAGCCCACCATATCATCCTCCCAATAGGAAGAAATATCTGTTACCTCTTCTTGAAGAACCCCTTTTTTGTAAACACGATATTTAGGGAAATCCGTTCGAATATCCGCATCGGGTGCTGAACGCCTTGGCACTGGATCACCTGGGTCGAGCACATCAAGCAAAGGGCACGAAGCCGGATTCCGCTGACAAAATAAAAGAAAATCGAAGGCTAGCTCTTTTTTGACGATCATTAAGTTGGCTTGCGCAAATCCCTCAGCAAAGCCAGCCGTTGGTCCTGTGATCTTCTGCTTACGAATCAATTCCCTTATTCGTGACGGCTTATAGGTTTGATATGCTTTCATGTGATCAGCTCCACAGTTTTGGAATTTCATTCATGATGGTATATCCTCCCATGATTGCCATGATGACAACAACAAACGCACCTGTTGCTGTCAAAAAGAATGGATGGCGATAATCACCGACAATTTCTTTTTTATAGGCAGCAATCAGCAATGTTCCGAGTGCAAGCGGCAAGATCAATGCATTGATGGCCCCAACCAAAATCAATATGTTCACAGGTCTTCCAATCGTGATAAAACAAATGGTCGAGAGCGCAATGAATCCAACGATAATGCCTCGTTGATTTTTCTCGATTTTTGGTGAGAAGGTTTTAAAGAAGGAAACGGAGGTGTATGCCGCTCCAATGACTGAGGTAATGGCAGCAGCCCACATAATAATCCCGAACATTTTATATCCAACATTTCCAGATGCTAATTGAAAAACAGACGCAGGCGGGTTCGACGGATCAATCTGTAAGCCTTTTGAGACAACTCCTAGAACGGCTAAAAATAAAGCCACACGCATCACGGATGTGATCAAAATACCGAAAATGGAACTTTTCGTCACTTGCGGCAATGCTTCCTTCCCCTTAATGCCAGCATCCAGCAGACGATGACCACCAGCAAAAACGATATAGCCACCAACTGTCCCGCCGACCAGTGTGACAATTGATAACATGTCAATTTTCTCTGGCACGAAAGTTCTCATGACCGCTTCTCCAACTGGCGGTGCTGTGGAAATAGCCACATACAGCATCAGACCAATCATGACAAAACCAGCGATTTGTGTGAATCGGTCCATCGCTTTTCCTGCCTCTTTGATGACAAAAATGAGAATGGCAATGACTGCACTGACCCCAGCCCCTATGCGGGGATCGACGCCGAATATGACCTGAAAACCGAGACCCGCACCGGCGATATTTCCAATATTAAAGGCAAGACCCCCAATAACAATCAAACAGGCTAACACATATCCGAGCCCCGGCAGAACCATATTGGCAATGTCCTGTCCTCTTTTTTCCGAGACGGCAATGATACGCCATACATTTGTTTGCGCAAAAATGTCTAGCAAAATGGAAATCAAAATGACAAACCCAAAGCTAGCTGCGAGCTGCTGTGTGAACACCGTTGTTTGTGTTAAAAATCCCGGTCCAATGGCGGACGTTGCCATTAAAAAGGCTGCGCCCATCAGCATAGAACGGTTCCCTTTTGGAGCTTTCATCTGTTTGGCTTTCTCTCTTTTCATGCTGTTTCCCCCTTTGATGACGATTTATCGAAAGGCCTTGAGTTGAATAGTGGCTTCTTTTAGCTTCGCTGTAATGGTTTTTGCAAATTGAAGCGCGTGACTGCCATCCCCGTGGATACACACCGTATCTGCTTTGAGCTGAACATCTTCCCCTTGCACTGTCCGCACTTTCCCCTCTCTTACCATACGGATGACCTGCTGAACTGCCCTTTCATCCTCTTCAATAAGTGCATGAGGTTCACGGCGGGATGTCAGTGTCCCGTCTGGTTGATACGTGCGATCAGAAAAAACTTCATGTGCCACTTGAAGACCGATTCTTTCCCCTGCTGACGCAAGTTCACTACCTGACAGCGCAAATAACACAAGGTTAGGATCAATATCATACACAGCCTTCGCAATCGATTCAGATAATTCAGTATTTTTAGCCGCCATGTTGTAAAGGGCGCCGTGTGGTTTAACGTGCTGCATCATGCCGCCTTCTGCTTTCAGAAAGGCTGATAGTGCACCAATTTGATAGATCACAAGATCATAGGCTTCCTCTGCTGAGATCGCGATTGGACGTCTGCCAAAACCGACTAAATCTTGCAGACCTGGATGTGCACCAATTTGAACCCCTTTATCCAGTGCCATTTTAACCGTCTTTCTCATCACAGTTGGATCTCCCGCATGAAAACCGCATGCAATATTGGCTGAGGTGACATATTCAAGAATTTGTTCATCTGAACCGATCGTGTATTGACCAAAACTTTCTCCCAAATCACAGTTAATATCCACTTGATACATAGGACCCCTCCTTGTCGTTCCGAATTACGGAATATAAAGTCCGAATATTCGAATTTATATTGATTATACCAACTTTGGATAGACTGCACATGAAATTGTCAGAAAATATAACAATAGAACTAGGAGAAAACAAAAAAAGTGAGAGGTCATATCCTCTCACTTTTTCTACTCGTTTATTTAGACAGCACCCAATGCTGGATGGCTTTTGCTACCCCGTGCTCTGTATTAGGAGCCGTAATCCAATCAGCGGCTTCTTTCACAACTTCTTGTGCATTGCCCATTGCAATGCCTAATCCGGCTTCTTGAATCATCGCCATATCATTCAGACTGTCGCCAAGTGACATGACGTTGTCCATTGTGCAGCCAATGCGTTCTGCTACTTTTGCAAGAGCTGCCGCTTTGTTAATGCCTGCTGCATTGACTTCAATATTGGTTGGACTGGAATTCGTGATTTCTAGCTGTCCATTTGTTTTCAATGTATGGAGGACTTCCTCACGAACAGCATCGTCATGAATATCAAAACCAAATTTCAACCATTCGTGGTCATGAATGCGTTCTGGGAATTCTCCCCTCCACACCTTATCCACAGTAGATGCCCAGTAATCGGTTTCGTATCTGTTTTTTAGATCCCACATCATCTGAACGTGATCGGGATGCAGCAGTTCCCGTTCGATCAACTGGAAGTTTGAATCCCAAATTTCACTTCCGTTCGCTGTGACAAGATAGGAAGAGAGTTCCAGCGGCTCGACCAGCTCTCGGCATGTCATCAGCGTACGTCCTGTGCTAATCACCACATGGACCCCTTTGGCTTCTGCTTCTTTAATGGCTTGTTTATTTTCCTCAGGAATGACGTGCTCACTGTTTAACAGCGTGCCATCCATATCAATGGCAATCAATCGGATGTCTTTCTTATCAGCTTGTGTTGACAAATTGAGTACCCCACTTTGTATCATTTTTTGAATCTATCTTTATTTTAATATAAAGATGAAGATGGCACAAAGGGACGAGTTTGATCCCATAGAAAAAAGACCTTGTGACAGGTCTTTTTACTTCTTCTTAACGTTCACATGCGATGCCGTCTTTATCACGGTCAAGGTGTTTATTTTTTAAGTAAAGTGCTTTTGATACATAAGGCTTGTACTTCGTTTTTCCACCTTTGTTTTTCGTATTTTTGCTTTTTGCCACGCCGCCTTTATACACTTTGTTGAGTGCTTTGCAGTTTTTGTACTTGACTGTCTTTGCATACACTGTGTGAGTGTCAACTTGTGTAAAACTAATTAAAAGACCGAATGATATGACAGCCACCATGATTTTTTTCAACATGTAAGTCCCCCCTATTTTTTCTCATTTTACATTTTTATCATATGTCACCACATTTTGTTTTTCAAGACGATTGAGGTGAAAATATTGGTTTTTTTGGAATTTAATAATTCTTATGACCTATGTGGTAAAATGAGTGGGAAACCTTTCCGGTTTTGACACGTATATGAAGAGAGGAGCTTTCCATATGAAAATGAAATATACCATTCTATATGTAAACGATGTTGAAGCAAGTATTCAGTTCTACCATCATATCCTCGGTTTCCCGATTAAATTGAGAGTTGAATCCTATGTTGAGTTTGATACAGGAGAAGTGACCTTATCGATTAATTCACGCCAAGATGTGAAAGAGGCACTTGGTCTGCCTGTTCCAGAGGCAGTTAGCTCGTCACAAACGTTTGAGATTGGCTTTGTTGTGGATGATGTGAATGAAACCATTGCGTCCTTGAAGGAAAAAGGAGTACCTGTCCTCAAGGAACCTGCCAAGAAGCCGTGGGGACAAACGGTTAGTTACGTGTCTGATCCTGATGGACATTTCATTGAAATATGTGATGCGGTCTCCTAATAGCTGTCCGAAGGAGTGAAGCGTAATGAGAAAGAAACATGCTTTTTTTGTTGGTGTTTGCTCCATGCTGGTGATTTGCAGTACGGCGCTCATATTACAGCACCATGAATGGATTGGATTGGTCAGTGGTGGAATCTCTATTATTGCGTTCGTTGCATCTGGATTTCTTATGGGTGCATGGACCAACGGGGAAGAGGCACGAGCGGCCTATCACTCTGAAACAAAAGAACACCGGATGTTTCGTCTTGATACGGCGTTTCTTTTCATCATCTTTGCTCTTCCGCATATGGGTGCAGCACTGTTATATGTTTTTATGTAAATAGTTGATTTGGTTCAAAGGAGTAATTAGCATGGCTGTTTTTGTCTTATTCGTTGTAGTTGGTTTACCTATGATCTCTGTGCTGATTGGTATTTTCGGCACATTGTTTTTAAAGAACATTTGGTTTCCCACCTTGATTGTGCTGGTAGCGAGTGTGATTCTGATGTTCACCTTTATTGGTGGAAATGAATCTTTTCTCATTTGGGTCATCGTCTACACAGTCTGTGCATTTCTCGGTGCGTTCATTACAAAGCGATTCCAAGTTGTTTCATAAATACTCATCAAAAAAGAACAGTTTGCACTGTTCTTTCAGATTGTTGACAAAGGGCTAAAATGATTCTTTATTTTAGCCCTTTGTCTTCTTTTCAGCGTGATAGAAAACCTTTGCAGCCCTAGGAAGGACGAGTACTGGAGCGGAGCGAATTTGACATTCGTGAGCACCAGCACGCAGGACTGACAAAGAATGCGAGGGTTTGGCTACTCGCTGAAAGAACAGTTTGCACTGTTCTTTTTTTGATTAAATATCGGCACACCATAGCTTTATTTCGATTTTCAGCTCTGGCCACCCTAATGCAGTCACATAGGCAACGGTCATTGATGGATATGCCGTTTTGAAGATTGCATCCCACTGTGGATATAGATGATCCCAATCAATTTCTTCTGTTGCCCAAATATTGACTTTAATGACGTGTTCTTCATTCAATCCTTCTGATGCAAGGATTCTCTTTATATTTTCAAACGTATTGGTGACTTGGTCGTTTAAGCTTGATGGGATCTGTCCATCCGCTCCTGTCCCTACTTGACCTGATGTCACAAATAACCCCGCACCCTTTGGCACCCTTGTGATATGACTGTAGTTGCCAACGGGTTTCGGCATACTTTCTGGGTTTTTTCTCGTGATTTTTTCCATGTAAATCCCTCACTCACTATGATTTTTCTGCGTGTTTTTCCTCCTGTAGACAGACTTCACCAATTTTTGTCTATCCTAAAAGAAAACAGCAGTGGAGTATCCGTAGCCACAAGGTAAGAACATCAATATTTTCTTTTTCATGGACGAAACACTCCTTTTTGATTGCGTGAGCAAGGTTTAGATTTATTTCATCCTACCTGATAAATGAACCACAGTCAAAAATAAATGATAAATGATATCGTGCAATATTTTGATTCTTCATACCCATTATCTAAAATCGTTCTTTTCTTGTTCATGGTTTGTTCAAATTTCTTCTATATAGTAGATCGTAATAGGAGGTAGGATACATCATGGCAAAAATAAATAAGAAAATGATTAGTCTTTGCACCGCAGCCATCAGCAGCTTATACATCACTGGTTATGCAACTACCCATCACGCTCAAGCCGTTCAAACAGCACAATCAAATACACAAGCAGACGCTTCTTCAAACAATACATCTCTCACATCAGATACTACCGCCACTCAAACAGAAGATACCACTTCAGAAACTGAACTCAAGGATGGTACTTTCTCTGGTACTGGATCAAATGAGATTGGCTCTATCAGTGTATCTGTTACCATCAAACAAGGAAATATCACTTCTGTCGAGATTACGAGTGATAACACTAGATACGGGCAAAGCTCCATTTCATCATTACCTAATGAAGTGGTTATCAGACAAAGTGCTGATGTAGATACGGTGAGTGGTGCAACATTAAGTACTCAGGATTTTGAAACAGCCGTTGCTCAGGCTTTAGAGCAGGCAAAGGCATAGAGAGGAGACACTATGATGAAATGGTTAGGACAACAAAAACTGATGACTTATCAAAAATCCATGCTGGCTATGGGAACTGTTATCAATATTCAAGTGGTTGCCTATGAAGAAGATCGACGAGCTGTTTTAGAAGACATCGACCGTGCCTTTTCCATTTTTTACGATATCGAGCATCGTTTTAGCCGTTTCCGTTCTGATTCTGAAGTCATGAAGTTAGCCCATCGTTCAAAGCAAGAGGTATTAGTCAGTGAAATGCTTTTCGATTTAACAGCCTATGCGCTAGAGTTAGCCGAGTTAACAAATGGCAAGTATGATCCAACCATCGGAAAAATCATGGAACAAAAAGGATTCAATCGGTTATACACGACAGGACAGACTTTTTCATCAGATGACGTTCCACACACAGCCGTTCATTACCGTGACGTCCAGTTAAACGAGACGAATCGGACGATTTATTTGAATAAACCGCTGATTTTGGATTTCGGTTCTATTGCAAAGGGATTTGCGTGCGATCTTGCCGCAAAAGAGCTTGAAGCATGGGAAGGCTTTATGATGAATGCTGGTGGGGATGTGTTGGTATCTGGATTTAACGAACAACAAGAAGAGTGGACAATTGGGATTCGGCATCCCATTCACAAACAGACCAACATCTCGGTCATTCAAACGACTAATTGTGCGATTTGTACATCTGGAAGCTATGAACGGATCAGCCGTAATGATCCTCATACGCACCATTTGATTCTCCCTCAAACAAAACAGTCTGAACAAAGTTTGTTAAGCTGTACCGTCATTGCACCACTCGGTATGCTCGCAGATAGTCTCTCTACAGCTGCTTTTTTATTAGGTAGAGAAGGAGGTTATTCTTTTTTAGCCGAACATGAAATACCTGCCGTGATGGTGGATCAAGATGCTGATATGACCCTAACACCGGAGATGAAGGAGGTTCCATCATGGAATTACAGCCAGCACCAACAAGAGACCAAACATTTTTGAAATCATCGCCTTCACTAAAAACCTACATTCGGACGCCGAAACGGTATGTCATCGCCATTCTTTTGGTCCTTTTAGCCGCCGGGAGTCTGCACGCTGGTTTTCTTAGTGGTCTCGCTACAGTTGCTACCAGCATCGGGACAGCACTAATTATTGACTCTTTCATCTCAAGAGTGATTTGGAAAAACAATAAACACACATTCCCTGATGGAGCTCTGCTCACAGGGCTGATCATTGGCATTGTTCTCAGTCCAGCCACTTCTTTTGCTGTATCTGCTTTCACAGCCGCAGTAGCCATTTTATCTAAGCATGTCATCACTTATCAAAAGAAACCAATATTGAATCCAGCTGCGTTTGGTTTATGGCTCTCAGTCATTTTATTTTCTTCCAATCAAAGCTGGTGGGGCGGTATGTCTCTTCTACCTTGGTGGACCCTATTCCTTGTGGTGGCCGGCGGTTATTTGGTGACAAGCCGCGTACAAAAGTTCCCGCAAGTTTTCGCCTTTCTAGCCGCATACGGACTCATTCACCTCATATTGGGATTCATCGGCCTAACGGATGCTTCATCTGCTTTTATGACGCCCTACTTAAATGCCGTCTTGTTTCTTGCGTTCTTTATGTTGACTGATCCACCTACTTCACCCGCAAAGAATCGTGATCAAATCATCTTTGGTATCCTCTGTGCTGTCGTTTCATGTGTGGACTTCTATTTATTTAACAGCTTATCTTACTTACTCACAGGGCTTTTATGTGCCAATGCTTGGAAAGCCTATCGAACGTACCAAACAAATCAAAAGCGACGGGCAATACGGACGAAAGTCGTCTAAATAAAAAACGGACATCGACTTTTCGACGTCCGTTTGACCATACCTTATAAACGATAACGTGCAATATCTTGATTCAATCGCATGCTTAGCTCATTGAGCCTTTCTGCTGCCTTCGCCACATTGGAGATGGCGGTGACTTGTTCGTCTGTAGATGCAGTGATTTCTTCAATCGCTGCGGCATTTTCTTGAGAAATATGCGCTGCACCATGCATCGCTTTTGTGATGAGGTCGTTTTGTTCTAGTAAGGTGTTCAGCTCTTTTGCCATCGCATTCGTTTCAACGATGGTTTGTGAAATCGATGTAGAGATGGAATTGAATTCTTGTTCTGTTGCGTGAACCGCTTCATCAAGCTCGGCAAAACGATCCATTGTTTTTGACATCATGCCAGCTGTAGACGTCGTTTCTTCTTTAATGCCTTGAATCATCTGCTGGATTTGAACAGCTGATTGCTTTGTCTGCTCAGCTAAATTCCGCACTTCACTCGCCACAACCGAGAATCCTTTGCCATGCTCTCCTGCACGAGCTGCTTCAATGCTCGCATTCAGGGCCAGTAAGTTCGTTTCATTTGAAATGCTTTCAATGGTATCTGTGATTTGAGAAATATCTTGTACTTTTGTACTTAACTGCTCAATCCCTGATCGAATGCCTTGAGATGCCTGAATAGATTGCTCATTTGATTGTTTTAATTGCTGGACAATTTGCTGACCCTGCTCGGAAGATTGGTTCGACTGGTCTGAAATTCGTTTGATCTGGTCGCTTTGTTCTTTGACGTTTTCAATGGATTGATTGAACTGAGTCATTTGTTGATTGGCTACCTCAAGGTCTGATGCCTGATGAAGAGTCCCAGTTGAGATATCTCCAATCGCTCGGCCAATTTCTTCACTGCTGGCGGATGTTTCTTCAGAGATGGCGGATAGATCTGTCGCAGATTCGACGAGCTGGCTGCTCGTTTCCTGCAAACCGCTCACAAGTGCTCTAAGCTCTCCTGACATATGATTAAAGCCTTTTGCCAACTGCCCAATTTCATCCGAGGTTTCTTTTAAGCTGGTGCGTTCAAGATTGCCCGCCGCAATTTCTTTTGAAGCAGCCGTGACTTGCTTAAGCAGTCTCACTTTTCCTCGGGCTGCCAAATAAAAGACACCCATACTTAAAAGAGCGACACCTGCTGTAATGAGAATAATATAGAGCTTCATCTGCTCTAGTTCTTTATAAAATTCATCCTGAAATACGGCGATTCCTATACTCCAATTCCACGGTGTAAACTGGTTCATATAAGCGAGTTTTTGCTTTTCTTCCCCCGTGGCATCGTCTTTATCCATATAGGTGATATAGTGTGCATCCTCGCCTTTTGCTGTGGCGCCAGCGACCATTTTTTGACGATTTGTCGTGTTATCTGGGATGACGCCGATGTCGTTAACCGGATGAACCTGTGATGAATAATCGGCTCCATATGCGACAAGGTAGCCTTTATTTTTATAGATGAAATCTGATTTTTGAAATTGATACCCTTTGCCGTTGTCATTCTTCGGCCCGCTCAAGTATATACGGGCTTGTTCCTGCGCCTGTTCAAGCGTCAGTTCTTTTTTCTCCACACGGTCGTTCAATTGTTCAAGAGTGGCCATCGCTCCATTTACGATGTGTTTTAAATCTGCTTTCCCTGCATCAATTAAGACATTTTTCGCTAAAAAATACCCCGTTGTTCCTACAAGTCCGCCTGTTAGAATTGTAATAACGATAATGGCTGACATCAATTGAAAAAAGACACTCCTTGAAGCAAACGCTTTCTTTTTCATGTTCTAATTCCCCCTTACTACATATATCGTCATGCAGGGGAAAGTATTAAAAAAGTCATAGAAAAAATCCCTTTCACGTTAGAGAAAGGGATCTCAGATTGTTGACAAAGGGCTAAAATTGATTTTAGCCCTTTGTCTTCATTTCAGCGTGATAGAAAACCTTTGCAGTCTAGGAAGGACGAGTATCGGAGCGGAGCGAATGAGAGATTCGTGAGCACCGACACACAGGACTGACACCGAATGCGGGGGTTTGTCTATACGCTGAAAATCCCTTTCACGTTAGAAAGGGATTTTTTGATTATCGCTCGATTTCTTTGAGGATGGCTTGATAGAGATCGTCTTCAGGTTTGAGTCCACATACCTCTTGAAGCACACCTTCAATGCCTTTTTCTTTCCTTAATGCCTGCAAGCGGACCGCTTCTTCGTCTTCTGCAAAGTCGTAAGCCAAAGCAGCAGCGATCCCTTTGATTAAGTACACTGGCTGCTTGATCTTTTTCGCTGGACCGATTAAACGGTCATCTGCTCCCAGCTTTCTAAGAGGAGAGCGTGCGACACGAGTCACTTCATCGGAAATAAACGCATTTTCAAATCGCTTGATGATTTTTTGAATATACGCATCATGTTCTTCTTTTCGGAAGCCATATGCGTCAATTAAATAACTGCCCGTTTCATGAAGGGCACCTTCGACAACTTGACGAATGTCTGGTGTATCAACAGCTTCTTTAATGGTTTTTACGCCTTTCTGATACCCGACATAAGCCGCTAGTGCATGTCCTGTATTGACGGTGAAAAGCTTCCGTTCAATATACGGCGTCAAATCTTGGACAAAGGTCGCTCCGTCAATTTGAGGAACATCTCCAATAAAGCCCGTCTCATCAATGACCCACTCGAAAAATGGTTCAACCGACACTTTGAGAATGTCCTCATGGTGCTGAATCGGAACAATGCGGTCAACCGCAGCGTTTGGAAAGCCAACGGTTTGTGATATCGCTGCTTGCTCATCTGCTGTTAAATGAGAGAACACCGCTTCTTTTAAATGAGCACTTCCCCCAATCATATTTTCACATGCCACGATGTTGATGATATGGTCAGGCTCTTTTTGTTTTAATCCTTCAGCAATCGATGAGGCAATGATCTTCAATACGGCTGGCCCAACAGCTGTTGTAATCAAATTGGCTGTGGCAACCGCCTCTGTTAATGCTGCTGGATTTTGCGAAGAATTGATCGCTGATACGGGCCCGACGATTTCTTGCTTCTGCCCTGGTGCTGCGAGTTCAACCGTGTATTCTCCTCTTTCATTCAGCTCATTGATGACCGCTTCATTCACATCGGTAAAGACAAGTTCAAAGCCTGATGCCTTTAACAAAGATCCGATAAACCCTCTGCCAATATTCCCTGCTCCAAAATGAAGTGCCTTCATGTTAGTTCACCTCGTTAAAGATGGCAATCAGTTCATCCTGATCCTTTGCATGAATGATACGTTCTACATTTTCTTCTTCTGAACAGACAATCGCAATTTGAGACAGAATGTCAAGATGCTCGTTGTTTTTTCCAGCGATCCCAAAGACGACTTTCGCCACATTTCCTTCACCATATTCAACACCATCTGGAATTTGGATAATCGAAATCCCTGAATGAAGGACAGCCGCTTTCGCATCCTCTGTTCCATGAGGGATTGCAATGCCGTTCCCCATAAATGTAGAAGAGATCTCTTCTCTTTCAAACATTTTGTCGACATAATCACTTGTGACGTAGCCGTTTGCTACGAGGACTTCGCCTGCTTTTTTGATGGCTTCTTCTTTAGAACCTGCTTGTTCGTTTAGAAAAATATTGTCTTTAGAAAGTACTTGTTTCATACATGATCACACACCTTTTTTAGAATAAAAATCAGGAAAACAACCAAAACGGGGAGTTCAATTAGGAAAAATTGGACTCAACCCGTTTCGTCATGTTATTTTTTCAATTTCTCAATTAGCTCATCATATTTCGGGCTGTTTAAGAAATTATCCACTGAGATATGCACAGCGCCTGGCAGCTTTGCCTTGGCTCTGTCTGTTAAATCTTTATGAGTAAAGACCACATCCGCATCATCTGGGATGTTGCTGATAGATGTGTTTGTCACATCGATATCAAGCTCTGCCTTTTTCACTTTGTTTTTCAGAATGGACGCACCCATTGCACTTGAACCCATCCCTGCATCGCAGGCAAAGATGATTTTGTTCACATCATCTGGATTGACGTCACTTGGAGATGCTGCTTGCTCGTTTGCTTGAGCGTCTTCTTTTTGTGCCGTAAGAGCAGCGGCTGCTGCACTTTTCTTGCCTTTCATGTCCTGCATCTTTTCTGTTGCTGCTGTTAAATCTTCGTCAACTTCTTTAGATGCTTTCAAAATGACCGATGCGACAAGGAACGATACGATAGCTGCTACGACAACACCTGCTAAAACGACAAGGTGACCGCCTTTTGGAGACATCAGCATAAGCGCAATAATACTTCCTGGTGACGGCACAGCTTTTAATCCTGCATTTAATAATGTGAACGTCAGGACACCACTTGCTCCCCCTGCAATGACAGCCAAAATGAGTTTTGGTTTCATTAAGATGTACGGGAAGTAAATTTCATGGATTCCTCCTAAGAACTGAATGACAATGGCACCTGGTGCAGACTGTTTCGCATTTCCTCTTCCAAAGAACATATACGCAAGAAGCACACCTAAGCCTGGCCCTGGGTTTGTTTCAAGCAAGAACAGAACAGATTGCCCTGTCTTCGCTGCTTGCTCGACCCCTAACGGACCTAAGATCCCTTGGTTAATCGCATTGTTTAAGAACAAGACTTTTGCTGGTTCAATGAAAATACTTGCCAGCGGAAGCAAATGTGCATTCACAATGATATCTACACCTGCCGCAAGGGCTTTATTTAGACCAAGTACAACTGGTCCAATGGCGTAGAAAGCAATGACGACTAAAATGGCACCTAGAATACCTGCACTAAAGTTATTAATCAGCATTTCAAAGCCTGATCTGATTCGGTCTTTAAACAGCTGGTCGATTTTCTTAATGAGATAACCGCCAAGTGGTCCCATGATCATTGCGCCTAGAAACATTGGAGTAGGGATATCAGGACCGACAATCATCCCAATTGTAGCGGTTGCACCAAGCACCCCACCTCGGTGATCATAAACGAGCTTACCGCCTGTGTAACCAATTAATAGCGGAAGCAAGTAATTAATCATCGGTCCTACGAGTGTATTTAACTGTTCATTTGGAACGTAACCCTTTGGCATAAACAAAGCCGTAATAATTCCCCAAGCAATAAACGCTCCAATATTCGGCATGATCATACCACTTAAAAAGCTTCCAAAGCGCTGTACTTTCACGCGGAATCCGCTTTTTTTCTGCATCTATGAAAACCCCTTTCTTCTCTCCCTTTATTTCGGGCTTTATAGGTCAAAAGATATAAGAACAAGAGTCAGTGAAGCCCTTATACCTATCGTAAAACGCTTTCACTTTCCCTTCAATTGAAACTAAATGTCACTTTGTCACTTAGTGTGTGACAAAATTGAAAAATGATGTGACACTTCTCGGCATACCATAGATGATAGCGGGGTAAAAGGTTGAATTTACTGTTGTTTTGGCGCAAAATTCATTGGAATTTCACAACTTTCAAATCGTCACTTCTTGTTTCCTCTTCTTAAATCGAATAGGCTTATATTGATCAAACCTATTTAAACAAGAAATGTCTGCGCAGACATGACACAGAAAAAGTGAACCATCTTGCTATTTGTTTCGTTTACCTTTTAGAGTGGGCGGTACAATAGAAAGAGCGGTTTTTTCTGTGACTCACAGTTTACTGCCGCTTTCTTTCTGATACATGAGACATTTTCATAGGTAGAAAGGCGGTTATTCACATTGTTCAAATATAGTAAGTGGCTTCTGCTGCTTCTCTTCATGTTCTCATTTTTCATTCCAAAAGAAGCATTTGCTCATGCATATGTGGTGAGCTCAAATCCAGTAGCAAATGAAGAGCTGGATCAGCAGCCTCCTGCAGTCTCGATCACCTTTAGTGAAGGAATCGAAAGTGGATTTCATGCCATTAAGGTGTTCAATGCAAAAGGGGATCGTGTAGATCAAGGAGATACGGTCATCAAAGAGCAAAAGATCATGGAAGCAGCTTTAAAAAAGAATTTACCTAAAGGCATTTACACCATTCAGTGGAATGCGGTATCAGCCGATGGGCACTCTGTGTCTGGCATGATTCCGTTTAGTATCGGAAAAGCGGATGGAGGATTTGATCAATTAGATCAAGGACAATCAAGTGAATCCATCGACATGGCTTCAACCATTGACAAAGCCTTTCTGTATACGTCATTCAGCTTATTTCTTGGAACCATTTTATTTGGGCTTCTATGGTTTAAAGCGGTCATAACCGACGTTTTAGCTCGGCGAATGAAGCGACTCTTAACTGTTTCACTGATCATGATGGGCGGAGCACTCTTGTTCCAGCTGCCGATTCAAACTAAATCAGCGGCAGACGTGTCCTTTTTAGGAGCATTTCAACCATCGCTTTTACAAGAAACCATTGCGTCGACTTCGGGCGGGAGTCTGTGGATGATGCTAATGGCGTCATTTGTTCTACTGACGATCTGGACGATTGTGGCGATGAAAAAAGGAAACTTCACTTCCTTCCGGGTATGGCTGTTCCCGCTGCTCATTTTCACTGTGCTCCTTTGGCTGAAAGCACAAATCGGTCATCCAGCCGCTACAGATAATAAAATACTGACAACGTCACTTGACTTCATTCATCTCGTTTCTGCATCTATTTGGGTCGGCGGTTTAACAGCCATTGTCCTTCTTTTGATGAAGAAACTGCCAAATGAAGATCAGCCGCTCATACGCAGCACCCTGACAGCTTTTCATCCGTGGGCACTGCTCTCAGTTGGACTGATTGTGTTTTCTGGGTTTGTGAATGCGATTTTTATTCTGCAATCATTTGATGCCCTTTTCCAATCAGCTTATGGACGCACCTTCTTAATCAAACTTGGTTTATTTATCATCATGGGTCTTCTTGGGCTCGTCCATTATTTGATGCTGAGATGGGAAAAGAAGCAGAAACGAAACGTATCTTTACGAGCAGAGTGGATCATTGGGATCGCTATTTTACTATTAACAGCCGTATTCACCAATATCCCAAGCCCTCCGCCGCCTGCACCAGAGCCATTCTTTGGAGCCAATCAGGTGGAGCATCGTGACCTTGTGTCTTTGAGCATTACCCCGAATGCTCCAGGTAAAAACACGTTCGAGGTGGCATTTACGAAGAAGGATGGACAAACGATCACAGACATTCAATCAGTGACAGCTAAGATCCACAAAGTCTCCTTGTTCGGTGATGAAACACCAAACGAATTTCAGCTGAAACGATTAAAGAATGGACACTTCTCGGCTGAAAACCTCTTACTAAATGAAAAAGGCACTTGGAAAATTGAGATTCATGCATTAACTGGTTCTTTTGACAACATCGATACGACATTCATTAGAAGAAACTAAAAGGAGTTCATATCATATGAAAAAATACTTTAAAGCTTTATTACCAATGCTTCTCGCTTCATTTTTACTGGCGATTCCTGTGAGTGCACACGTGACAGTCAAACCTGATACATCTGCAACGAATGCTTGGGAAACCTATACGTTAAAAGTACCTTCTGAAAGCGACAGTCCGACAACAAAGGTTGTCATCACGATGCCTAAAGGCGTAGAATTCCAGCAATACGAGCCAGTGCCTGGCTGGAAAACAACAACTGAAGAGAAAAACGGAAAAGTCACAAGAGTCACTTGGGAAGCAACTGGCGATGGTGTCCTTGCTGGCCAGTTCCAGCAATTCGTGTTTGTCGCAAAAAACCCTGAAAAAGCCGGCGAAGCGGCATGGGATGCCTATCAATATTACAAGGATGGAACAGTAGTTGAATGGACTGGCGACAAGGACGCTGATAAGCCTCATTCGATCACAAACATTGTTGCGTCTAATACCGTAACGGATTCACATGGTCAAGAAAAACCAAAAGAAGAAAAGGCATCTGAAACAGCCTCTTCTTCTTCTTCACCACTTGTTCTTGGTCTGTCCATTGCAGCCTTAGTTGTGGCATTAATTGCACTTGGACTTGCTTTTAGAAAGAAATAAGCCTTACATGAGCGATCGTTTTTTCAAGCGGTCGCTTTTTATTTTCCCAACCTATCATTTCCAATATAGGATTGAATAGGATACTCGTGCATGCCATAATGAGACACATGACCACCTAGGAGGCTATGAGATGAACCATCTAATCATATTTGCTCATCCCCAGCAAAGCTTAAATCAAACCCTATTAGATCTTGTTGTAAGCACTCTTTTGAACAATGGTCATGATGTGACGGTTCGTGATGTGTATAGCATTGGCTTTCCGCCAGAGCTGACAACAGCAGAAAAGGTTGCCATGAGAAACGGACATGTGCCGGTACCGGTTCAAAGAGAGCAGAAGCTGATTCAACAAGCTGATGTCCTCACGTTTATCTTTCCAATATGGTGGACAGGCTTGCCGGCGATGCTAAAGGGTTATGTGGAGCGCGTTTTTTCAGAGGGGTTTGCGTATGAGATCAATGAAAACGGAGTGGTGAAAAATCTGCTTCGAGACAAAAAAGGGGTCATTATTAATACGCATGATGCACCGAGGACCTTTCTTGATTCAAATATGATCATCACCCCCAGCCATCACATGACGACAGATACAGCCGCCTTCGATCTGATCGGCGTTCAGCCAGTCGAACGGCTCTTATTCAGCAGCATGGAACAAGCATCTGCAGACGACATCCACGAGATTCTCAAAGAAACAAAAGAAACGGTGGATCAACTTTTCCCACCGGCTGTTTAACATAAAAAAAACTGCCGAGCCTTCTCGGACAGTCACAGATTGTTGACAAAGGGCTAAAATGAACTTGATTTTAGCCCTTTGTCTTCCTTTTCAACGTGATAGAAAACCTTTGCAGCCCTAGGAAGGACGAGTACTGGCGCGGAGCGAATTTTACATTCGTGAGCACCAGCACGCAGGACTGCGGGCGAATGCGAGGGTTTGTCTACACGCTGAGACTGCCGAGGCTTCTCGGACAGTCTTTTTCACATGTTATTCGTCTAAACCAATTGACACATACTTCGTTTCTAAATAAGGCTCGATGCCTTCGATGCCGCCTTCACGACCAATACCACTCTCTTTCATACCGCCGAAAGGTGCCTGCACAGCGGATGGTCCCCCGTCATTCCAGCCAATAATCCCGTAATCTAGATTCTCAGATATATAGAGACCATTGCGGTAATTCTCTGTAAAGAAATAAGCCGCAAGTCCAAAAGGTGTATCATTTGCTAATTCAATGGCTTCATCTAATGTGCTAAATGTCGTAATGGGTGCAACTGGACCAAACGTCTCTTCATGCATAATGTTCATTGAAGGGTCGACATGAGTTAGCACCGTCGGCTGAACAAAATAATACGACTTCTCATCGTCAAAATGTGTATCGCCGCCGACAAGAACTTTCGCCCCTTTATCCATGGCATCTTGAATTTGGTCGACAATTTTATCGAAGCCTCGCTTATTGATAATCGGTCCGATGGACGTGCCTTCCTCAAACCCATTTCCTACTTTCAGCTTTTCCACTTCTTTGCTGAAGCTTTGCGCAAATGCTTCATGAATTTCTTCATGGACGATTAAGCGATTGGCACAAACACACGTCTGGCCTGCATTACGGAATTTAGATGCCACTGCTTGTTTCACAGCCAATTCAAGGTTGGCGTCCTTATCTACGATCAGCGGGGCATGACCGCCAAGTTCCATAGAAACGTGTTTCACTGTGCTCGCACTGTTTTTGATGAGATGTTTTCCAACTGGTGTAGAGCCAGTAAATGTGATCTTGCGGATCAATGGACTATCTGTGAAGATTTCCCCCACTTCTTTTCCATCTCCAATCACCCATTGCAAGGCATCCTCTGGAATTCCGGCTTCATGGCCTAATTTGACAAGCTCAATGGCCGTAAGCGGCGTGTCTTCAGCGGGTTTCACGATAAACGTACAGCCCGCCGCAAGCGCTGGTGCAGCCTTCCTTGTAATCATCGCCGCAGGGAAATTCCATGGTGTAATCGCCGCAACAGGACCGACTGGCTGTTTTGTGACAAATAGGCGTTTGTTTGTCGTATGAGACGGGATCGTTCTGCCGTAAATCCGCTTTGCTTCCTCTGCGTACCATTCAATATATCCAGCGGCATAGACGATTTCCCCTAATGCTTCTTGATACGGCTTCCCGTTTTCTTCTGTGATGATTTTTGCAAGTCTTTCTTTATGCTCGATCATGAGATCAAACCATTTGCGAATGATATTTGCACGTTCATGGGCTGACGTTTTTGCCCATGTTTTGAATGCTTTGTGTGAGCGAGTGATCGCATCTTCAATCTGTTCTTTTGTATGCTGAGCAACTGAGGCAATTTCTTCTCCGGTTGCAGGATTATACACTTTGAGTTCGTTTGTCATGCTCTACCTTCTCCTTCGTTCTTGGATTCATTACATATAGTATATACCCAATGAGTGCCCAACCTAAAAGCAAAATCCATTCAGCTGGCCATGATAAGGAAGCCGGCATCCCTGGAAAATAAAATGAAAGAAAAAGGAAACTAAGTCCAATGGCTAAAACGCCGGTCGTCCGCCAATATTTAATGCGGTATGGTCGCTCAAGCTCAGGTTCTGTCTTGCGAAGTTTCATAAAGGCAATGGACACAATCAAATACCCAACGATGATGCCCACACCCCCTGCATTGACAATCCACACGAGGGCAGGTCGGCCTAGTAATGGTGCAAAAAAGGCCAATGCACCTAAGAACAAAATGGCATTTGTCGGTGTTTTATACTTCGGATGAATATACGCAAACCATTTGGAAATCATGCCTCTTTCCGCCATTGCATAGAGGATACGGCTTGCACCAATGATAAATGCATTCCAGCTCGTCACAATGCCTGCTACACCACCAATGACAAGCACAGTCCCAAACGCCTGATGACCAAGAAGCTGTACCATGGCATCTGCTGTTGCCAGTGATGAAGCCTCAAGCTGACCTTTTGACAATCCTGCCGCTACTCCAAAGACAATGAGCAGATAAAATACAACCGCACTCACAATGGAGATAATCAAAATTCTCCCGATGATCTTCTTCGGTGCGTTAATCTCCGCCGCTACCTGCGGGATGACATCAAACCCAACGAATAAAAAGGGAATCATCACTAACACAGCCATCAGACCGCCAACCCCGCCTTGAAACATCGGCTCAAGGTTTGCAAAATCTCCATTAAATGTAGCTCCGCCTAATAGAAGAAAACCTGTCAGGATAATGGCCACTGTGAACACCGATTGAAAAATGGCAGCAGGCTTTGCGCCAATGTAGTTCAGAGCTGTTAAAAACAGCGCACCGCCAGATCCAATCAACACCCATGTAAAGTAAACATCCCATCCTCCTATATTCCATAGGAAACCAACATGCTGTGTTGGAATGACATAGTCAATGACTGTCGGAAGTGCGACAGCTTCAAACGTAATTACGGACACATAACCGAACAATACGCCCCATGCGGAGACAAACGCTGATTTGATCCCAAATGCCCGCTGGACAAAGACGAGTCCTCCGCCTGTTTCTGGAATCGCAGAGGAAAGCTCTGCATACGTTAGTCCAATAAAGATCACGAGAATGCCCCCTATGACAAAGGCAATCACACTTCCTAAAAATCCAGCTGTTAAAATCCAATCTCCCGAAAGTACAACCCAGCCCCAGCCAAGCATTGCACCAATGGATAAAAACAGTACGTCTGACTGCGACATGGTTTTAGCCATTTGTTGTTTTTGCATACAACCATCCCCCTTTGTTGTTTAGCGTGCTGTGAAGGCGTCTTCGATAATCCCTAGTCCTTCTTGCAGCAGCTCATCTGTGATGACAAGTGGTGTTAAAAAGCGAATAATATTCCCATTGATCCCTGCCGTTAATAAGAGTAGTCCGTGCTTGTTTGCATAGGCTGCAATCGCTGCGGCTGTCTTCTTATCTGGTGTACGCGTTGTTTGATCTTCCACAATTTCAATGGCCGCCATTGCCCCTAATCGCCGGACTTCCCCGATGAATGAGTACTTACTTCTCCACTCATTCGCTTTGTCCTCAATGACTTGTCCAATGTGTTCAGATCGTTCATTCAGTTGTTCTGTTTCAATAATATCAAGTACAGCCAAAGCTGCCACACAGCCTAATGGACTGCCAGCATACGTTCCTCCTAGCTCCCCTGGGTCCGCTGCATCAAGTAATTCTTTTCTGCCAACAACACCGCTCAGCGGCAGGCCAGCTGCAAGTGATTTTGACACAGTGATTAAGTCTGGCACCACATCGAAGTGCTCAATCGCAAAGTATTTCCCTGTTCTAGCGAATCCTGTTTGGATTTCATCTGCCACGAATACGATTCCATGTTGCTGACAGAATGAAGCGACATGCTGGACAAAACGCTTCGATGGTACAATGAATCCGCCCTCCCCTTGGACTGGCTCCATCACCACACAAGCGACTGTTTCTGGTGCAACGGTTGCGACAAAGAATTGATTGAACTGATCAATGATGTATTCGTCGTAAGCTGCATCGCTTAATCCTTCAGGTTTTTGATAGTAATAAGGATACGGCGCTTGATACACCTCTGATGCAAAGGGTCCGAATCCAAATTTATAAGGCTTGACCTTACTTGTCATGCTCATCGTCATATTCGTTCTTCCGTGGAAGCCTCTTGTAAATGAGACAACCGCTTGTCTTTTCGTATATTTACGGGCAATTTTCACTGCGTTTTCAACTGCTTCTGCACCTGAATTTAAGAAAATGGCTTTTTTGTCGTGGTCGCCTGGTGTGAGGTGGCATAGTTTTTCTGCCAATTCGATATAGGATTCGTACATCATGACATTAAATCCTGGATGAATCAGGCTATCTGCCTGTGCTTTGACTGCTTCCACAACCTTTGGATGGGAGTGTCCTACATTTAATGTACCGATGGCGCCTGCAAAATCGATAAAACGATTGCCATCAATATCGAAAAGCTCGGCTCCCTTCCCTTTTGCTGCAAGATGACGGTTGCCATTACTTACGCCTCTTGCGACGTATTGATCTCTTTTCCCCTGCCATTCCTCTGTTGAAAAACGGTTTGTTGTCGTTTGACTCATTGTCATCCATCCCCTTTATGTCTTTTTTATTATTCTGAATATTTTTTGGTATGATAGAAAGTACCAATATCATTTTTTTCATGGTACCAGAGAGGATGACATGGCGAGATGCTGACAATTCAACTAGATCAATCAGGGGAAAACGGATTTATTTATCATCAAATTTATACAAAAATTAAAGAGGAAATTTTAAACCGCAACCTGCAGCCGCACGATCAATTACCGTCTAAACGAGAGTTAGCAGATACTTTACACGTCAGCGTCAACTCAGTGAATGGCGCCTATCAGCAGCTGCTTGCCGAGGGATATTTATATTCAGTTGAACGGAAAGGTTTTTTCGTGGAATCACTGGAAACATTTCATGAATCAGGTCAACTGAAACCCTCTTCCCTTCCAGCAGATTTAAAAGAGAATCCGATTGAGCGAGATGACTGGTATTCCTTTTCTCATATTTCTGTTGATACAGCCAATTTTCCTTTTAAAAGCTGGCTGAAAAGTGAGCAAAAAGCGATTCACCTCCACCAAGAAGCCTTTGGTGAGCTGCCGCACCCACAAGGCGTCTATGAGCTGCGGGAAACGATTGCCCGGCTGATTGGACTTGCACGAGGGGTCAAATGCTACCCTGAACAGCTTATTTTAAGTGCAGGTACACAGTCGCTCATTCATTCGTTATCTAGCATCCTTCCAGCTGATCAAATATACGGATTAGAAAACCCCGGCTATCGCAGACTGTATCAAATGCTGAAAAACAATCATCACCGGATTGAAACGATTGGCATTGATCAAAAAGGGGTGCGGATGAGCGATATCCAGAAGAAAGAGCCAAATGTGTTGATCATTACGCCTTCTCATCAGTTCCCAACAGGGGTGATCATGCCGATTTCTAGGCGGATACAGCTATTAAACTGGGCAGCTGATCAGCCAGATCGTTATATCATTGAAGATGATTATGACAGTGAATTTAAGTACGGTACAGACAGCATACCGGCGCTGCAGAGCCTTGACCGCTATGACAAAGTCATTTATATGGGGACCTTTTCGAAATCATTGCTGCCCGGCTTGAGGATCAGCTACATGGTGCTGCCGCAGCATTTATTAAGACGCTATAAGGAAGAACAGCACTTTTTCATCCAAACAGCCAATCTTTTTACACAATACACCCTTCTTTATTTTATAAAAGATGGCGCCTATCAGCGGCATATTAAAAGAATGAATGGGCTATATGAGGAAAAACGAAAACAGCTCATTGGAGAACTCGACACTGTCTTTCGTGACAATGTACGGATTATCGGGGAAAATGCAGGGCTGCATTTTATCGCAGAATTCCGCTCAGATCGGACGCAGCATGAGATTTTACAACGCGCCAAAGACCGAAAGCTGAAAATGTACGGGATGGACCGTTTTACCCTTGATGAGCATGTGCCTGGTCACAAAGAAGGCTTTGTCCCACTCGTCCTCGGTTTCTCTCATATGCGGCCAGAGGATATTAAGCCAGCGGTGAAACGCCTGTATGACTCGATTTATGGGAAATGAAACAGCTCATGTAGATGAATCGTGGCGCTCCTTTGACGGGACTAAACCCATAGAGGAGTGTTACGATCACATTCTTTCATAAACGTAATAGTTGATGTGAATATTTTTTTCTAGCAATTTCACGAGTGTTTGAAGGCTTTTTAAGTTGGTTGGCAGTAACGCAATACCATCTCCCTGTTCAACGATTTTGATCATTCCTTCAAACGAATCTAACTCAAATAGGGTTCGATCACCCAGCATACGCGTGGCCTCATGTCTTAATGGGCAAAGCTGATCACGATTCACGACCAATGAAATATCATCATCGTATATTTCTTTAGATTTTCCATATACGTTCAATGCCAAGCTCTTTACCTCTTTTAATTGATATTCCGCTTTTTCCATTTGATTAAAAGAAATAATTTGATCATACACATCCTCTGTTAACTTTTTGTTGATCGTACTTGATGAAGCAATGATAAAATCAGTGGCTTGAATATCCTCTAAAACATGTTGCTCGTATAAAACGTTAAATAGAAGTTCAGAGCATAAAACGTTCTTTTTCTTTGAAGTCAATTTTTGTTGAATGGACTTCGTTTCTTTTACGATTTTTTGAGCGTATTGATAAAATAAATCCCCCTGTCCTGTTGAACTGATTCCATGATGATGCCGGATAAAAAATGTTGCATCATATAAAGTTTCAAGCGCTTTGATTCTTTGAGAAATATTGGATTGCGCATACCCTAAAGCTTTAGCCGCTTGATTAATTGATTCTTTTTGATACACCTCTATAAAAATAATCAAATCATTTATATTCATCATGATCACCTATCACTTTTTGTGATAACAATAACACAAATATGTATTATTCAACTGGTTTGAAGTCGATTATGATGGCTATTGAAAGGGAGTGTTTCAATGCATGCCATGCAGTATCATGTGGATCTGCCTGCGGATTATGATATGAATCTCATTAGAAAAAGAGTACGAAACAATGGATGGAAAACAGATGGATATCAGGATTTATTATTTAAAGCTTATTTGATCACTGAAAAAGACAAACATAGGAGTTTACACAATGGCTATTGCCCATTGTATATTTGGAAACAATCTGAGGGCATGACGGATTTTGTGTTTAAGGGGTCATTTGATCATATTTTACGTTCTTTTGGCTGGAAACAAATCAATATTGGCGTCACGTATTCCGTTCATTTAACACATGATTTTCATCGTAGCACATTCGTTCTTGAAGAGTATGTAACGATTCATCCTACTGATTGCCTGGAAAACCTAGATATCGCCCATCTCTTTTCCCATTTTAACGACAATAAGGGTGAAGTCATCGTATATAACCCCGATAAATGGAAGTGCGTCAAATATTCTTTTCTGGACTCATTACCAGAGAATATAGAGCAGCAGATTCACATTTATGACATTGTCCATCTGTCTATGGATCATTCATTGGCCTAATTCATTTTACACGAGACGCATCACAAATCCCCAAGGTTACAATGCCTTGGGGATTTGTTTTGTTGATGCAAGATTCTCTTACCACCGCTCCTTGTCTACAGCTAAAACGGATGACAAGAGGCCTGGAAAAGCGGAATCAATGTCAGCCTTTCTGAGAGAGTAGTAACGGTGCTTCCCGTCAATTCTCACTTTCACGATGCCTGCCTCTCTTAGTACTTTAAAGTGATGCGACAGCGTGGACTTGGCAATGTTCATATGATACGTACCGCATGTTCTCTCACCCGCTTCTGCTAAGCAGCGGACAATCTCCAGCCGAACAGGGTCAGCCAATGCTTGCAGCACAGAAATGAGTCTCATGTTTTCTTGGGTTGGATGATTTGGATTATTCATACGATAAATGTATCGTATTTTGTTCTAACATACAATCTCGTTACTCGCCTATGACAAAAAAGACAAAGGGCTAAAATCAAGTTCATTTTAGCCCTTTGTCAACAATCGGATACATGTCATTCTGACATGTATTTTTTTAAGTTCATTTTCTTGTCATGTGCCATTGGTTTTGTTATCATAGCAAAAGTGACCACTCGGTTTCCATTGTGACCATATGGTTTTGCCGATTCGGAAAGGACTTATGAAGATGAACGAAAAGCAAGAAGAGATTTTGCGGGTGTCGAAGAAATTATTTTCTCAAAAAGGCTATATGAGTGTCTCCATGCAGTCAATTGCTGATGCCTGTAAAATATCAAAAGCGTCTATTTATAAACTGTTTGATTCAAAGGAAGCTCTTCTATTGGAACTGATTAAATACAATCAGCGCAAAATGAGAGAGATTTCTCAGATCATTCATTCCGAAACGACGCTGTCCAAAAAGGAAAAATTCACAAAAAAGATTAAGCTTGAGCTTGAAGAGTTTAAAGAGAATCATAAATTTTTGAATATGCTGTCCTTTGAAGCTTTTTCACAGCATTCGCCCATCGTCATTAAGCATTTACGTGAGACACGCTCCATTATCATGCAGCGACACAGAGACATCATTTTAAGCACATATGGTGAATCTGTTGCGCCTTATGTGTGGGATCTTGTGATTGTCCTCAACGGATTAATGAGAGAATTCATCTTGATGTTGGCGATTGAGCACAAGAACATCCAATTAGAAAATGCCGCCGAAATGATCATCGGTGTGATGGACCGTGTATCAATAAAGCCTTGCTCCATTGAGCCTGTGCTAACAGATCAGCTGATGGACTCTTATTTGCTTTCCACACAGGAAGAATATGATGAAGAAAAGCTTGTCATCTCGTACTTAACAAAAATAAAACAAGAGCTTCACACACTATCAAACGGAGAAGAAAAGGACGATCTCCTCTCTGCGTTTGAACTGCTGAGTCAAGAACTGTCAAAGGACCAACCGAGAACCTTTTTAATCAGCTCATTGCTTGATTATTTAGGCAAACACAGCGTTTTATCTCAAAACGTGTCACAGCTGAAAAGCATTATTTTATAGATAAAGAAGGGATAATATGAACCAATCAACAACATCGTATAACCGGTCTGTGATTGTTGGGATTTTCCTCGTTGGGGCGTTCGTTGCGATCTTAAACCAAACGCTTCTCATTCCAGCGATCCCGCATATCATGGAAGAGTTCAATATTGATGTCAGTAAAGGCCAATGGCTGACCACAGCCTTTATGCTGACAAACGGGATTCTCATCCCAATTACGGCCTTTTTAATTGAGAAATTTTCAAGCCGTTCCTTAGTCTTAACGGCTCTTAGCATTTTTACAGCAGGTACCATTCTTGCTTCGTTCGCCACGAATTTCCCGGTGCTACTTGCAGCACGTATCGTGCAGGCAGCAGGCGCAGGAATTTTGATGCCGCTCATGCAAACGATCTTTTTAACCATTTTCCCAAAAGAAAAACGCGGGCAAGCCATGGGTATGGTCGGACTTGTGATTTCATTCGCACCGGCGCTTGGACCAACACTTGGCGGCTGGATTGTCGATTCCTTTAGCTGGAAGTTCTTATTCTATATTGTTCTTCCTATCGGTATTATTGATCTCATTCTTGCTTTCTTCTTAATGAAAAATGTCACACAGCAAAGAGACACTCGTATCGATGTCTTATCGGTGATCCTGTCTTCCTTCGGATTTGGCGGACTGCTGTACGGATTTTCAAGTGTCGGAACGTATGGCTGGACGAGTGCGACCGTTCTGATTTCACTCATTGTCGGCGCTGTGAGCTTGTTCTTCTTTATCCTGCGTCAGTCGAATTTGAAAAGACCGATGCTTGAGTTTGGCGTCTTTAAGTTTGCGATCTTTAGCTTAACGACCTTCCTCGGTATGCTCGTCTTTGCCTTACTGATTGGAACAGAGACGATTCTGCCGCTCTATACGCAGAATGTCAGAGGGTTATCTGCCCTTGATACAGGGCTGATCTTATTGCCAGGGGCTCTCTTTATGGGATTCCTATCACCGATTATCGGACGAATTTTTGACAAAGTAGGCGGTAAAGGGCTGGCTCTAGGCGGGTTTACGATATTAGCTGTCACTTCCCTGCCATTTATGATGCTGAGCCTTGATTCATCGATTACCCTCATTACAGTGGCCTACACGCTTCGCTTAATCGGGGTTGGGATGATCATGATGCCGCTGACAACAGCCGGTATTAACTCGTTACCACCGCATTTGATTCCGCACGGGACAGCAATGAATAATACGATGAGACAAATGGGCGGCTCTATCGGGACGGCTGTGCTTGTCTCCATTATGAGCAGCTCTGCTGCCAATGCAGCATTATCCGATCCAATGAAGTCAGCCGTTCATGGCATGAATACGTCATTTATCGTGTCTGGTGCTATTGCGGTCATTGGACTCGTTCTCTCGTTCTTCTTAAAAGAAAAACGTAAAAACAAAGTGATGAAGCAGGAGCTATCTTCTTCGTCCTCTTCTTCATAAAGACAAAGAGCTCGGCATATCGCCGGCTCTTTTTTCATCTATTCATACATAACGTCCTCCCCAAAAATACATTTGTTCATTCAGAGAAGAAAAACCTTGATAATTTGAAGAAAAGAGTTGATAATAGAAACTATTCAATTTGTGAGAAAATTTTTACTATAGGAGATGTATGCATTGAAGGTCGTTAAATTTGGTGGCAGTTCTCTTGCTTCTGGCAAGCAGCTGCAAAAGGTATTTGACATTGTCACAGCAGATCCAGCTCGAAAAGCAGTCGTTGTTTCCGCACCAGGAAAACGGCATTCAACGGATACGAAGGTCACCGATCTATTAATTAGCTGCGGTGAACAATATTTACGTTTAGGTGAAGCACACGATTTACAAGAAGCTGTCATCGAGCGATATGCCTCGATTGCGGATGAGCTGGGATTAGGTCAAGACATTATTGACACCATCCGGCAAGATGTAAACACGTTATTACAGGCTGATTCTTCTCATCCTGAGCGTTATCTTGATGCGATTAAAGCAAGCGGTGAAGATAATAACGCAAAGCTGATTGCAGCCTACTTTCAGCATCAAGGCGTCGAAGCGCACTATGTGAATCCAAAAGAAGCCGGTCTATTTGTCAGCGACGAGCCTGGTCAAGCGCAAGTCCTTCCAGAATCGTATGATCATTTGTACAAATTAAGAGAACGCTCTGGCATTATTGTGTTCCCTGGCTTTTTCGGTTTTAGTCTAGCGGGTGATATCGTCACTTTTTCCCGTAGTGGATCAGACATTACCGGTTCCATTTTGGCAAATGGACTGAAGGCAGATGTGTATGAAAACTTTACGGATGTGGATGCAGTCTACGCCGTCAATCCAACGATCGTTCATGAACCAAAAGAAATCACAGAGCTGACGTATCGTGAAATGCGTGAATTGTCCTATGCGGGTTTTTCTGTATTTCATGATGAGGCACTTATTCCAGCCTTTCGGGCAGGCATTCCTGTTCAGATTAAGAACACCAATAATCCAGCGGCCAAAGGCACGAAAATTGTAAATCAACGGGATCATACGAATGGCCCTGTTGTGGGAATCGCGTCAGACAATGGATTTTGCAGTATTTATATCTCTAAGTATTTGATGAACCGAGAAGTGGGCTTTGGACGTAAGGTGTTGCAAACGTTAGAGGAATATGGACTTACGTATGAACACGTGCCTTCTGGCATTGATGATATGACCATTATTTTAAGGCAGGATCAGCTGGAGGAGCAACAGATTGAACAAGAGCTTTTAGACCGATTAAAGCTTGTGCTTGATGCAGATGAAGTGGTTTTAGAGCGGAACCTCTCGCTTATTATGGTCGTAGGAGAAGCGATGCGTCATAATGTTGGTACAACAGCAAGAGCGGCAAAAGCACTGTCAAAAGCCAAAGTGAATATTGAAATGATCAACCAAGGCTCTTCAGAGGTGAGCATGATGTTTGGCGTCAAAGCGGCTCAAGAAAAAGAAGCCGTTCAAGCCTTATATGAGGAATTTTTCTCTATGTCCACGGTGCCTGTCTCCATTTAATCAGCAGACTGTCAGATCTCCGGATCGGCAGTCTTTTTGATCTCACACGATTTGCGCATTAAAGTATATCTATTTCTCGTTTGATTTTGTATGATAGAGACAAATCAACTATTGTTCCGGCCATTGATCGGAGCTACAAGGAGTCCTAATCCATGCCTCGTCAACAACTATTAAAACAGTTTCGCAATTTTCATGATGCTTCTACAAGTATTTTAAACATGATGAGTCAATTCATTCATATGAATACACTGTTTATTGCTAAAAATGATCAAAACACCAATCAGATTGTGAAGGTGCTAAATCATGACGAGCAGCTTCTTGAAGAAGGGGAAGAAAATCCTTACGAGAAGACATTTTGCAAGCTGGCGGTCGATCATCGCGATACGCTGTTGATCCCTGATATCCGCTTGGACGAGCGTTCAAAAAACTTAGACGTCACGAAACAGCTGCAAGGCGGCTCATTTATTGGGGTTCCCATCGATTTTACTGATGGTACGAACTATGGAACAATTTGCGGACTTGACCTAAGGCCGCAGCAATTTACAGAAGAGCATGTTCATATGTTTGAAACGATGGCATCTTTGTTGAGTTACGTCTTAGAACTCGACCAGGCCAATCGGCAGATTCAGCAATTATCTGTACCGATCGTACCTGTTGTTGACGGTGTCGCCGTGCTCCCTCTTCTTGGTGATATCGAAGAGACACGTGCGCAGCATATTTTAGAAACCATTTTACAGGAAAGCTACAGGCTGTCGCTCTCTCATTTGGTCATTGATGTTTCAGGGACAAAACGACTCAATGAACAAAGCATTCAATACTTGGTCAGCTATGCGCAAACGTTAAGACTGTTAGGCATCTCAGCTGTTTTAACAGGAATTAAGCAAGACCTTGCGCTGAGTGCGATTCAATCGAATATTTCATTTAAAGACATCACCATTCGTAAGGATTTACCGCAGGCACTTGCCCATATCGGCTTAACGTTCTCCAAAACAGAATAAGTGATGATACACCAAAAAGGGCTAAACTGAGTTTAGCCCTTTTTCTTCTTTTCAGCGTGATAGAAAACCTTTGCAGTCTAGGAAAGACGAGTACCGGCGCGGAGCGAATTTCACATTCGTGAGCACCGGCACGCAGGACTGACACCGAATGCGAGGGTTTGTCTACACGCTGAGGCTAAACAGAGTTTAGCCCTTTTCTTGTGGTAGCGGCAATCGAATGATAAATGTTGTTCCCTTATGTTTTTCACTTTTTAAATCAATCTGTCCGTCGTGCAAGTCCACAAGCTGCTTGACAATCGACAAGCCAAGTCCGTATTCTCCATATGGTGTATTCGTTCTCGAAATATCCGCTTTATAAAAACGTTCCCAAATGTGTTTGACTTCTTCAGGTGCAATGCCGATTCCCGTGTCTTCTACTTCAATGATCGTTTCCCCATTCTCTTCTTTCCCTCTCAAAGAAATACGGCCGCCTTCTGTAAATTGAATGGCGTTCTTTGTGATGTTGACGAGGATTTGAATGAGCCGGTCATAATCTGCGTATACCTTTTGTTCAGGGTGAACCTCTACCATGAGCTGATTGTTTTTCTCTTCAGCCATTCGGCTCAGCTGCTCCTTAATCACTTCAAACGTATCAATGAGTGGATAGTGAAATTTTTGAAGGGTGATTTGATTCGACCTGATTTTCTCATAATCCATATTTTCATTGACGAGACGCAACATTCTTTTTGTTTCATCAGTGATGAGCGCATAGCATTTCTCTTTCTCTTCTGCCGGCACATCCGCAGTATTCAGCCATTCGACCAATCCTCGAATGGTCGTCAGCGGTGTTTTCAATTCGTGAGACACATCCGCAATGAATTGGCGTCTTCGTTTTTCGAGCCGGTCAATTTCCTCTCTTGACCGTTGAAGACGATTGGCCATCATATTAAAATCCTCACCTAGTGTGCCAATTTCATCAAGGTGTTTGTTTTCAAGATGAATGTTGTAATCACCATGCGCAATTTTCTCAGTTGCCTCTCTCAGTTTTTTGATACGATTCACATGGAACTTCGACAGAAACAGGCTGAGAATAAAGGTAATCGTCAATGCCACAAACACGATGATATATAAATACCGGTTCATTTGAGCAATCAGCTCTTCTGCTCCTTGAATAGGAGCTATGAGCACCACCCCGCCCTTCAGCTTTCCGTCTTCCATGACAGGAAGTGCCACAAGTGATGCTTCTTGATCAAGCCGGCGCGAATCACTTCGCTTGACAATGATTTCTTCTCCTTTTGCAAGCTTGGCCCACAAATCTTTTGTGAGTAACGCTTCATGCGGTGGCATCTCTTGCTGCTGAGACAGCACAGTCCCTTTTTCATCAAAGACGAAAAAACGGATTTGTCTTGTCGAAAGAATGTCTTCAAATGGACGCAAACGGAAGTTCATCTCGGCTTTCGACAGTTGTTTAAAATTCTCCAAAATTTCATTCCCATACGAACTCATTTCGTCTACCCTATTTTGATAGGCGATATCTTTTACAAAATGAGACATGAGGGTGCTGATAATAATGATGGCAATGAGCAATAACCCAAGGTGACTAATCAGCAACTGGTAAAAATATTTAATCTTCATCGAACTTATACCCTACGCCCCATACCGTATACAGAAAGGGCTTAGGTCCGTCTCCGATTTTTTGGCGCAATCGTTTAATATGAACATCAACTGTTCGTTCATCACCATAAAATTGGTATCCCCAAATTTGCTCAAGCAATTGTTCTCGTGAAAATACTTGCCGAGGATGCTGTATAAAAAAGCACAGCAGATCGTATTCCTTTGGCGTTAAATTTTCGATCCGTTTCCCCTCTAGAAACACTTCTCTCGTTTTTTTATCTAACTGAAAATGTTCGGTCTCCAGCCGTTCGTCCTCTTTCGCTCCTTCTTGAGTAGATGTTGTTTGAGCAAAACGTCGTTTCACTGCTTTGATTCTTGCCATTAAGGTGAGCGGACTAAAGGGTTTTGTCACATAATCATCTGCCCCAAGATCGAAGCCCAGCACCTGATCAGATTCCGTTTCCTTTGCTGTCAGCATAATAATCGGAACATCACTAATCTGGCGTACTTTTTGACAAATGGTCAGACCATCCATTGAAGGAAGCATGACATCTAAGATGAGCAGATCCCAATCCTCCTCTTGCTTAAATCGATTCAATCCTTCTAATCCATCATGGACAAATTCCGCTTGAAATCCTTCTCGTTGAAAAAACATATCCGTCATTGTACAAACACTCTGGTTATCTTCAATCATTAATATTTTCATATCAGCCTCCGCTGTTGCCTTTGTTTTTCTTTATGTAGCTTTATTTTACATGTTCCTTCTCAAATCTCAATTGGATTGATACGATTTCATGAACTTATCATGCTTTGGTCATCTTTTATTCATACTTTTTGATGGAGTTGGGTGTCGAGGTAAGCCACATTGATTTTTGTTATGAAAAAAAGCTCATCTGATTGATGAGCCTAGGCTGTCGAGAAAATCTCGACAGCTTTATTTTCCCCTTAAATTTTCCACCGTCCCATTTTATAATAGAGCATACTAAAGGAAGGTGTTTTTCTCATGTTCAAGCCGAATTTGTATTGCTAGATCAACTGGTTGAAGAGGATCACTTGCTTCGTAAAATTGACCAGTACATTGATTTTTTCATTTATCGCCGATAAAATAAGACCGTATTATAGTGAGTATAAAGATCTTCCTTCTCTTGATTCGCTTATTTTATTCAAAATGATGTTTATCGGATACTTGTAAGGAACTCCATGGCATCATTAAGACTGGCGAAAGTTTTCAAAATAACCCCATTTTAGAAAAACAATACAATAATTTTAAAAAGAATTATTGGAAATCTAGAGCCCAAGAGATTCTAAATAAATTATAGAAAGAGGAAACACAATGTTGGTTGAAGATATGATTCTAAATTACTTTGAAAAATATCAAGATGAAGATAGTGTAATTTATGGCAGGGCTTATACAGAAATATAAGGGGAATCGAGGGAATAATGTTTACGTGGTCTACAAGCCATTAAACAAGACAGAATTGTATAAATGTGTTCCTCATAAAGTCGACCAATTTAAAGAATTTGAATCTAAGCTAGTGAAAACAGCCAAACATAATAAGGAACGTTTTCAACAGCATCTACAGGATAAACAATTAAGGAAACGGAAACAACAAGAACAGCAAATTCAAACAAGGCAAGTTATTTCTACTGTGGACCAATTAGTGAATAATGAATCTAAAGACTTTTCACCTGAGGATATTGAACTACTCAGAAAAGTAGAATTGTTGGGAAGGAGTTAGCACAAATTAAGCACCTTAAAGTCACAAGAATAGGGATTAAGCAGTTCAAATAATGAACCTAAATAGTTCAATGATTGTACTTAAGAAAGTTCTTATTATGAACGTTATACATACTTACTTTAACCAAACTTAAATTTGTTCTCTAAAGAATACTACGAAAAGAATAACAGAGATCTGTTAAAAGTATAAAGTAAAGAAAGTATTAACGTTCATTATTTGAACTGTGCACAATTAGTCTTTGCAGGGAATCCTTATGATAGCAACGTTTGTGACATATTTATATTGTTCATTTTTGTGTAAATTCTCACTTTTTTCCGCTTCCATGTCCTCTTTAAACAGATGACTCAGAAATGTTTTTCCTGCACAATGGAACATCTAAAGTAAAAGAACCAACAGCATTAGCTGTTAGCCTTTCGTTTTGCACGTATTAGGGTACTTTTACTAATGCCCGTCTTATTTTCTACTTCTTTGTAAGACTCGGTTTGTAATAGCTTTAACGCATGTTCTATCTGTTTTTTATTGTATTTATTTGGACGACCTTCTCTAAAGTCGTCACGTTGTTTAGCAATGGCTTTACCTTCCTGAGTACGTTCTACAATTAAGTTTCTCTCCATTTCTGCTACTGCTAATAATGTAGTTAAGAAGAAGCTACCCATTGTCGTATCTTCTAATAACCCCACATTTAAAACATGGACTCTTACGCCTTTAGAAAATAAACCTTTTACGATCTGAATTCCCTCAACAGTGTTTCTTGCTAATCTATCTAGTTTAGTGACAACTAATGTATCACCTTCTTTTATGATTGAAAGAACTTTTTGTAATTGTAGTCTTTCTGATTTAGTTCCTGTAATCCTCTCAGAATAAATATTGTCACAGCCTTCTTTTTCTAGTGCTATTATTTGCACCTCTAATTCCTGTGACAGCGTACTTACTCGTGCGTATCCATACTTCATATATGTAATAGCCCCTTTTTGATGGTTTAATAATGAGACTAAGTTATGACACCATCCGATACCTTGATAATACTGCAATGTCTTTTGGGTGTCAATACTGTTAAGTTATGACACTTGTTTAATAGAGAAAAGGGCCGCCGCATAACGACAACCCATCTATTGTTGGAGGAATGTTTAATGTCTGTTTACCTTATTGTAATTCTATTCATTTTTAACAAATCAAAATGTTGTTCAAACCGTACATAATCATACTATTTTTTTTAGTTTTCCCACTTATACTATTACTATTTTTATAAAACTTACCTATTAAGTTATTTCATATAGTTAGCGTCTAACTTACAAAAAATTATCATATGCATCCCCCCCTTCTCTTTGGATATAGACAGTGATGATAGGTAGTCCACTATTAAGGTGTGCTACCACTACTGTTATCAAACTTCGCTAAGACCCAACTGCCTAAGAGGCACAGAATTGGTAATGCGAAATCGCTAAGCTTTATCCAGTCAAATATTATAAAGCCAGTACAGTTAGCGATAAGTAGGACTACTACAATTAACATAATTCTAAAAAAACTTTTTTGCGTCATCATTAAACATTCCTCCAATAGACTTTTTTCTCAGCTATTGGGAGTAAGCTGTTAAGCACTTTTTAAATGATAATTACTTTGGATACATCCTCCAAATCACTGCCTTCTATATTATACTATATATACCGATTTATGGATAGTTGTGCAGTTGGATTGGGAAATATGTGAATGATACTATCCATACACACGAAAAAAGGGTTGTATATTTTAAAGTGTTAATTAAAAGGGAAGGGCTAAAACACATCCACCTTATTTATTATTATCATCACCACAGCTCCATTGGCCTAGGTACAGCTTCATCAATACCCTATGGGGAGGGGATGTATATATGGCGTGTCTGGTCTCCAATAAATATACATATATTTTTCAAGAATTTTTGGGACTAACAAGTTTTCTAAGTGGTTATCTACAAGGCTGATAATCTTAGCTTAACGAACTAATTACTTTGCTTTCTTTGCTTTCTTTGCTTTACAGCATTCTAGGGACAGGGGATGGTTATGAAATTTACAATAATTGAATATCCTTTTCTTAAAAAAATTTTTGCTGTAGTTTTAAAAATATTTTTGGTGGCTTGCTGTCAGGAAAGACAAGGGGAATAAATTAATTGAACAGATATATAAAGAACAGCAAAAGAGATAGGTGATTCGATAGCTGAGAAGGAATAAATATAACAAAGGGTGTTAGCTATCTCAACCCAGTCTCTTAGGAAGGTATTCCCTTCGGGCTTCATACTTATTAAACACAGTAATTAAAATGCTTATTTAAAAGTATACTTAACTTTGACGACTAGAAATGTAATAGATGTTTTAAACACGGTTGAGTATTTATTTTTAATTCCAATGTCCTAATTCAGTTCGTATTTGTAAGTACCTAACTGACAAGAAAATTTCAGTGAGGTGCTTATAAAAATGGAGAAAGATACACTTAAGAACAGGAGACCAGTTAAAATAAATGTACGTGTTTTAAATGAACCATCTAAAGAAGCGATAGTAAATACAGCAAAAATATTAAGGATTTTAAGCAACTCTGCTTAGAGTCCTTTTTTGTATATGTTTGTCCCTGAAATCTGGTCCAAACTTAGAAGGGATAATATCAAACTGATAGGCCTTTTTCTTTCTTACAACGACAAAAGATGCAAATAGAAGATTTCATTATTCTCCTCAACCGCCTGTAAAACCTGCTTTGCCTGTGATGTGCTGGTGACGCTGCTTAACTTTTGTAGGATGTCTTCTGTCGATAACGCACAGCCTGGTGCTCCCCGAGGGATATCGACCCGTTTGCTGATGGTGGTTCCGTCAGATAAGGTGAGCTTTACAATCGTAAATCGTCCTTTTGGCACTGCGTCTGGATGGGGTTCTGTCGTTTGATCATATACTCTCTTCACCCGCTTCATCCATGTCCGCAGCTCTGGTGAAATGGTTTTTTTCGTAAAAGCATCCAGTGATAAAGGTTGTCCAAATACCGCTAGTGCGATGACATACTCGACACTAAATCGTCCCTCTTCTCCCGTCAAAGGTGTCCGCTCCGTGAGTGCTGCATCTCCGCCAGGCGGAAACATGACGTCGACCTGTTCGATCTTCCCCTGTAAGGAAGAGTGTTCTTGTACTAATGACTCGATCGCATCGGCTGCATGATGCGCCGCTGAACAGAACGGATAGACTTTGAACCATAGACCTGGTGACACAATACGCCACGCAGTGCCATAGTCCTCTAGCAGACGTCTTTCCGCTAGTTTCTGATCCCCATAGAGAGAAAAGAAGCCCAGCTCTCCATCCAGAAGCGATTCACTCCCGCCAAAACCTGAACAAGCTAAATCCATGGACCATACGGCGGTTTTAGCGGCGAGGCCAGCTTGTAATGGTTTCATATCAGTCCCAAACTGCTTTCGCATTCCAGCTGATTGCGCACCTGCAAAGCCGATCGCTTTCGCCAGCTCTTTCTGTGAAACTTGTTTCAAATAACCAATCGCACAGACCGCTGCAATGGCTCCGAGAGTTCCGGTATTATGCCAGCCCCGCTCATAATGCGATTTGCCGATGGATTCACCTAGCCTTGCCATCACTTCGACGCCAGTAATGTAGGCTGCTAGAAATTGATCACCGTACGCCTCCCCGTTGGTCAGCTGGGAAAGCAAGGCAGGGATGATGACCGCACTTGGGTGTCCTCTCACATCAGAATGCACATCATCATAATCAAGGGCGTGAATCAGGTAGCCATTTAGCATGGCTGCGGATTGACGGCTGACCTTCTTCCCTTGTCCAATGACAGGAATTTGAGCCGCGCCGCCTTCTTGTTCCACCAGCGCCATGAGCTTCTGAATCCCTTCATCCTCTTTTGCAGCAAGCGCTGCTGCCGCAGCGTCTAACAAACCGTTTCGAGCCATTTGAACGGCCTGTTGATCTTGCAGCGGATCAGCAGAGAGCACTGCCTCTGCGAGCTGTTTCGTTAGTTCCATGATCTTGACTCCAACGCCCGAACCGCAAGCTCGGAGAAGAAAGCAGCGGCAACAGGGAGTGCGTCTTCATTTAACGTAAAGGCAGGGTGATGCCATTCCTCGGTACCGCTTGTCCCCATCCAGACGAAAAAGCCTGGAATGTGCTCTTGGTAAAGGGCAAAGTCTTCTCCGCCTGGTGACTGCTCTGCCTGTACTACTGCGAGATCAAGTGCTTCTGCCGTTTCTTCCACAACCTTTGTCAAACGCTCGTCATTCATCACAGAAGGCAAATACGGATGCCATTTCACTTCTGCCTTTGCGCCAAATCCTTCTGCGATACCGCTCACGATTTGTTTCATGAGATCTGGAACCATCGCTCTCACTTCAGGTTCAAACGTCCGAACGGTCCCTTCCATCTCGACGCGATCAGGTATTACATTCCATGATGTGCCGCCTTGAATACGTGTGATGCTGACAACCGCATGATGCAAAGAACTAATGCGGCGGCTGACAATTTGCTGTAGGGCGCTTGTGATCTGACCGCTGATGGCAATCGGATCAATTGTGTGATTTGGAATTCCAGCATGACCACCCGTTCCTTGAATGTCGATTTCAAACCGATCGACACTCGCCATTAACGCTTTTTCTCTTATCCCGATGGTGCCAACTGGCAGGTTAGGTTTATTGTGCATACCAAATATCGCATCCACTCCATTTAAGACGCCTGCCTCTATGACGTGTTTCGCTCCTTGCGCGACTTCCTCAGCCGGCTGGAACAAAATGCGGACTGTTCCCTTGAGCTCATGTTTCCGTTCGTTTAATAGGACGGCCGCACCAAAAATCGAAGCGGTATGGAAATCATGGCCGCATGCATGCATTTTCCCTTGTATCTTTGAAGAAAATGGTTCGCCAGATGCTTCTTCAATCGGAAGTGCGTCAATATCGGCTCTCAGAGCAATCGTTGGTCCCTCTTGTTCTCCTTTGATTTCACAAACGACCCCGGTTTGAAGATCTGGGAAATCGAGCACTGTGATCCCTTCCTCTTCTAACCAGCCTCGTAGTTTTTTTGTCGTTTCATACTCTTCAAATGCTAGCTCTGGATGCTCATGAAGCGCTCGGCGCATGTTAATTAAACGTTTGTTTAAAGCTTCATTTCCTAATGATTTCACTGATACTCACCCCTCTAAAGAGTAAAAAGCAGCTTATGCTTCTTCAGCCGCTGCTTCTTTTTGGATAAATCGTTTTGTTCGTTCATTCTTCGTTTCGTCAAATAGTTCGGTTGGCGTTCCCTGCTCAATGATATGACCATCTGCCATAAAAATCACATGATCTGCTACTTCTCTTGCAAACGCCATTTCATGTGTCACGATGATCATCGTTGTTTCTTGGATGGCAATGGATTTAATCACTTGAAGCACACCTGAGACAAGCTCTGGATCTAGTGCTGACGTTGGTTCATCCAGCAAAATCGCATGTGGATCGACCGCTAACGCACGGGCAATCCCGATTCGCTGCTGCTGGCCGCCGGATAGTGTGACCGGGTAGCTGTCAGCTTTTTGTTCTAGCCCTACTTGTTTCAATAGCTTCATACCGATTTCATTTGCCTGCTGTTTTGTCATTTTTTTCGTCACAAGCAGTGACTCTGTAATGTTTTGCAGGGCTGTTTTGTTTTTGAATAAATTATAGTTTTGAAACACCATGGCCGTTTGCTGACGCAGGTGATGGGCTTCTTTACGTGTATATTTAGACGCATTCAGCTTCGCATCGCCAATTTCAATCGTACCTTCGTCTGGCGTTTCTAATAGATTTAGACAGCGCAGCAATGTTGATTTACCGGAGCCAGAAGGTCCGATAATGGCCACAACCTGCCCTTTTTGCACGTCAAGATTAATTCCGTCTAAGACGACAAGGTCGCCGAATGATTTTTTCAAATTGGTGAGCTTGATCATGTCCACACCTCCTTAATTCCGGTAAGGTTTGCTGATTTTTCGTTCAAATAGGTCTTGTAGGAAACTATAAATGATGGTGAGTACCCAATACACAATGCCAACCGCTAAATACGTTTCAAAGTACTTATAGTTGGCCGATGCAATCATTTTCCCTTGCGCAAACATTTCTGCCACCCCAATGGTAAAGGCAAGCGATGTTTCTTTTAAAAGTCCAATAAAGGTATTCCCCGTCGCTGGAATGGCATTTCTGACGGCCTGCGGGAAAATAATTCTGACGTAAGACTGCCATCTTGTCATGCCGACAGATAAACAGGCCTCAAGCTGCCCTTCATCCACTGAATTAAGAGCCGCTCTAAAAATTTCTGCTAAGTACGCTGAGTTTTTAATACTTAAACCGATAATGACCGCTGTTAAGGCATCCATTGAGGTCATCGCAGGGAATAGCTGCGGAAGACCAAAATAAATGAGAAAGAGCTGAACCAAAGTTGGAACCGCTCTGAAAAAAGAAATATACAGCTTGGCAAATTGGTATAAGACAGGTATCCGGTTTTTCGTTATAAGCGCGAATACCACACCAATGATAATGGCAAATACCATGGAGACAATCGCCATGAAGATCGTTATCGGCAAGTATTGAATCAAGGTTGGAAAAACCGTCACCATATACTGCCAATCAATGTGATTCATGTCTGCTTTTCACCGCCGCTGTTGTTATTTTTTAATTGGAACTGTGACATCGTCTTTGAAATATTTCTCAGACAATTTCTTCAGTGTTCCGTCTTCTCTTAATTCTTTGATCGCTTGATTGAATTCTTCTCTTAGCTTGTCGTGCTTTTCATCTTTGGCAAATGGGTAGCCGACTTCTTCATATACGATTGGGTTGCCGACGATTTTGAGTGGAAGTCCTGTTTTTTCAATTTGAGCTAACAAGACACTGCGTCCGTTGACGTAAGCATCTACACGGCCATTTGCGACTTCATTTAATACACCGTCTTGTGTTTCATATGTTTTGATGTTGATTTTCTTGTCTGGGTCTTTGCTCTCTAGGTTTTTGGCATGGTTTGAGCCAAGAACAGCCGCCACCGTTTTTCCTTTTAAGTCGTCAAGTCCTTTAATGTCCTTGTTGTCCTTCTTGACAATGATTTGTGTTCCTGCGTATGCATACGTATCTGTAAAGTTGAACGTTTGTTTACGCTCATCTGTAATCGCAACTTGGTTTGATACGGTATCCAGCTTACCAGATGTCAGCTGGCCCATCAGTCCGCTGAATTCACTCAGCTGCCAGTCTAGTTTGTAGCCTAGCTTTTTCGCAATGGCTTCTGTGACCTCGACATCAAATCCTACTAGTTTGCCGTTTTCTTTATAAGCAAATGGATAGCTTTGGCCTGTAGCGCCCACTTTAAGCACTTTCTCGTCTTTGCCTTCACTCTGATTACCCCCGCCGCATGCTGCTAACACCGCAAGCATTGCCGCAAATAAAACAACTAGCCACTTTTTGTTTTTCATGTTCGTACACCCTTCTTTCCTCTTATGGTTGTGTAATATCTGATCGTAATTGTTTTTTAAAATAAATGGTGATATGGCCTTTGCCTAAATCCTTTTCACCTGCTCTGACATAGCCTTTACGCTCATACATGTCCATGAGCCACGGATGCTTATCAGCTGTCCCAAGAGAGACAAACGGTACCTTTAGTGTGTCCCTTAGCACTTCCGTTTCAACCCACTCAAGCAAGGCTGAGCCTGTGCCTTTTTTTGCCGCTGGTTCTGAAGCAAACCACCAAATATGCGGAACGCCGAATGGTCCTGGCTGTTCTCCCCAAGGCATACGGAGTGATAAGGTGGAGAGAAGCTCTCCGTTTTCTTCCATTACATAGCAAAGGTTCTTTTGTACATTTTTCTGAACGAGGGCGACATCTGCATGTGCTGCTTGGAACTGGATGCCGAGCTCACGAATCGGCTCGTAGGCTCTTGTTGTCAGTTCAAGCAGCGCTTCTATATCATCCTCAGTTGCCAGACGAAACGTATATCCCAACGTTAGTCACCTCACCTTTATGTCGTGTAGCGATTTTTTGGCTGTTTTAAGCCGAGATTTTCTCGTAAAGTTTTTCCTGTGTATTCTGTTTTGAACAGGCCTCTTTCCTGAAGGATCGGAACGACGCGGTCTACGAAGGCATCAAGTCCTTCTGGCAATAATGGCGGCATCACGTTAAAACCGTCGGCTGCTTCCTCAACGAGCCATGTCTCCATCACATCTGCTAGCTGCTCTGGTGTTCCAATGAAGATATGGTGCCCACGGGAACCTGCAACAGATTGGTAGAGCTGGCGAATGGTCAGGTTGTCCTTTCTCGCCATATTCATCACAAGGTCAAAGCGGCTTTTCACGGCATTTGACGCGCTTGGATCAATCTCTGGAAGCGGTCCGTCTAGTGGATACTGCGAAAGATCAATACCCCCTAAGTAGTTTTGTAAAATGCTAAGGCCGATTTCTGGAACAATCAGCTCTTGTAATTCTTCATACTTCGCTTTTGCTTCTTCGACAGTATCGGCAATGATTGGGAAGATGCCCGGCATGATGCTGACATCCTCTCTAGCTCGCCCAACAGCCTCTACTTTTCCCTTCAAGCTTTGGTAAAATTCCTTCGCTTTGTCGAGATCGTTTTGTGCCGTGAAAATGAGCTCAGCCGTTTTAGCCGCAAGCTTTTGACCATCTTCAGAAGATCCTGCTTGAATGATCACTGGCTGTCCTTGAGGGGTGCGTGATACGTTAAGCGGACCCCGTACGGAGAAGAATTCACCTTTGTGCTGCAGCTCATGAAGCTTACTAGGCTCAAAGAATTCTCCCGTTTCTTGGTTTCTGACAAGTGCGTCCTCTTCCCAAGAATCCCACAAACCTTTGACAACATCGACGAATTCTTCAGCTCGTTCGTATCGTTTGTGGTGCGCTAAATGCTCTTCTCCGCTAAAATTTTTCGCTGTTTCTTCAATAGAAGATGTGACCACATTCCATGCTGCTCGTCCGCCTGATAAATGATCGAGTGAGGCAAACTGTCTCGCAATATGGAATGGCTCACTGTATGTAGTTGATGCTGTTGCTGCTAAACCAATTGTTGAGGTAGACTCTGCAATCGAAGAAAGCAGGGTGAGCGGTTCAAATCTCGTTAATACATTTGGATGAGATGTATGATTAATTGATAAGCTGTCGGCTAAAAAGAGCAAATCCAGCTTCCCTTCCTCGGCCTTTTTCGCTAATTGTTTAAAGTAATCAAGATTCATGGCTGCGTCTGGTACTGCTTTCGGATGTCTCCAAGAGGCGACATGATGTCCAGTTCCCGCGATGAATACGCCTAGCTTGAGCTTCCGTTTCGGCTGTGACACTTGTTCTTCATCCTTTCTATATCTTCCTTGTATCAAGTTATTATTTTACAAGATACATTTTTCTGATTGAATTAATCGGTTTTATCCATAAAAAAAGGGCAAATGTTGTGAAAAATGAAAAATAATTATTACTATATGCCCTTTTTACATGATTGTCAACCGCCTTCTAAACCTCCAAAAAAAGGGATTTACAGGCGTTTACGGTGGATCAATTTCAATATTTCCGATGAGCCGGTCCGTGGAGTGCGTCATCAATTGACTGCGCTCTAGTACGTTATGGGCAATCACCGAATGAGTGGAAGATGTGGTGCGGACGGCAATCGCTTTTTGAGGAGAGAGATTAATGATGTTATTCCGCAGCACACGTGCTGAGACAACCTCATCAAGAAAAACGGCTGTCGGCTGTCCGATCGAACGATTTAAATAAAAGCGGTTATCTCCAATTTGAGGTGAGCCATTTTTAATGTACATCACCACATATAAGGACGTTTCTTCAAAGGAATTATCTTTAATCTCTAAAGGAGCGTTCGTATTGCTGTAGACGGCATAGTTTTGATAGTGCTTAAAACGATTCTGCCATATGAAAGCCTTTGCATTTCCTGTCACGCTGATTGTATACGAAGATGCGAGCTGTGAATGTCCTTCTTGAATAAAGTGATTGCCGTTGATCCCCGCTTCTCCCTCCTGCACCCATATCCCTCGGCTGAATTCCTTGAATTGATTATGCTGAATTAAGATATTCGTTCCTCTGACCATCGCCGCATCGATGACAGAGTAGACGGTATTGTTTGAAAAGACAATGCTGTCTGATTGATAAATACGCAGCGATGTACTTCTAAGCCGTGTGTTTGTCCCTGACTCAATATGGTTTCCTTCTATTAAAATACGATTGGCCATATAGACAGACACAGCCGCATCTTCAAAAAGACTGATTTTATTACCTGTGATGTGCACGCTGTCTCCCCTCACATCAATACCCTTTTCAAACCCTTCAATCATATTGCCAATAATGATCACATTGTTTTCCGATTGATCAAGCGGCACACCTAAGCTCGTAATCCCTGCTTTTGTCACGCCCCCTCTCACTGCACGAATCAAATTATTCGCAATGATCATTTCAGTGGCGAAGCCATAGGAGATACTGCTGTCCGTTTGATTGCCTTCAATGATCACACCATAGCCGTTGAAATTATAGATAGAGCTGGCTGCGCCGCCTCTGACTATGTTGTTTCGAATTTGAATATTCAGCGGTTCCTCCAAGTTGGTCGCATTTTCTCCGTATCCTTCAATATCAATGCCCATTTTTGGCTCGACCCCGTTTACCCCTGCCCTTTCAAGCAAACAGTCTTCCACAATGACACCATCACAGCCTGTAATAGACATATTGTTTCGCCTTGAGTCAGTGATGGTGCAGCCAGAAATATGAATTGACGAAGCAGGCGAGTACGATTCGATATGGGTCAATAAACCGTGCGGACTGACAATGATGCCGTCTCCCGTACAATTGTTGATTTGAACACGATCGATATTCACATGGGAAGCACCTTCAATACACACCCCGAAGCCCCATTCATGTGTTTTTCTTTCTGGCGGGAGTGCCTTGTACACATGCTCATCACGGTCGCCTTCGATCCGCCCGCCCCGAATGGTCACATGCTCTACCTCTCCTATATAAAAGGCTGCATATCCCCACGAATCATTTGGTTTCACTTTGATAACGGCATCTGATGCCATCTCAATACAAATATGACTTGGCACTCGTATGCCGGCATGACGAAAAGGAAAAAATTGATCCCCCCTGTACACCGCATCTATTAGATACGTTCCACTCGGCAGCCAGACGTGGGAGTAACCCTGTGCTTTTGTCCATTCCAGGCATTCGTTCAGTTTCGCTGTACAATCTGTTTTCCCGTCAGCAATCACGCCAAAGTCTAATACATTGACAATGGGTTTCTTCAGATCAGATTCATTTACATCCCCCAATGAAAACCCCTCCTTTTTACACATGTCCTCTTGTCATCCTATGCATGTGGGAAAGGTTTGCTTGTACGATATTTCAAATTTTATATAAATTCTTCTGGAATAACTTTCCGATGATTTTCACTTGAGCGAATTTTTCATCTTTTTGAGTCTTTACGCCTATTGAACTAACATTTTCCTGTTTTAGAATAGTTTTATATTGACACAAGAACTATACAAGAATATCATTTTTCTCATATCTCTTTTTTTTAAGAAAGGATCTATGCCATGTCTACAATTGACCACGATAAAATTGTTAAAAGTGTTCCTCAAAAAGGGTTTTTTGGACATCCTAAAGGACTTTACACACTGTTTTTCACTGAATTTTGGGAGCGTTTTTCTTATTATGGCATGCGTGCACTGCTTATTTATTATATGTACACAGAGGTGACAAAAGGCGGTCTTGGCTTCGACCAGACAACCGCTAATTCGATCATGTCTGTCTATGGTGCGCTTGTCTACATGTCAGGCATTATTGGCGGATGGCTTGCCGACCGGGTATTTGGTTCGTCCAGTACGGTCTTTTATGGCGGGGTATTCATTATGCTTGGTCATGTCATTTTGGCACTGCCTAGCGGAGCAACAGCGCTCTTTATTAGTATGGGGCTGATTATTATTGGAACAGGCCTCCTAAAGCCGAACGTATCAAACATAGTCGGTGACCTGTATACAAAAACAGACCCCCGCAGGGATTCTGGATTCAGTATTTTCTATATGGGGATCAACATGGGTGGTTTTATCGCCCCATTAATTGTCGGAACACTCGGTCAAAAAGTGAATTTCCACCTTGGTTTCTCACTCGCTGCCGTTGGTATGCTTGTTGGACTTATTACGTTTGTCATCACGAAAAAGCCGAATCTTGGACTTGCCGGCACTTATGTCACAAATCCACTATCAGCTGCTGAACGCAAGAACTTCAAAATTTTCGGTACATTGATCGTGATTGTACTTGCTGTTTTTGCTGTCATCGGTATTCAAACAGGAGCGCTCACGATTAATCTATTCACTTGGTTTGTCAGTGTCCTTGGTGTGCTGATTCCAATTGTTTATTTTATTGTGATGTATTTTAGTCAAAAAACGAGTGCAGTGGAGCAGTCGAGGGTACTCGCTTATATTCCATTGTTCCTAGCTGCGGTGATGTTCTGGGCCATTCAAGAACAAGGCTCAAATATTTTAGCCACATATGCAGATCAGCGAACAAACTTGAATTTCCTTGGCATGACATTAGCCTCTTCTTGGTTCCAATCATTGAACCCAATCTTTATTGTGCTCCTGTCACCAGTATTTGCTTGGTTATGGGTCAGACTCGGTAAGAAACAGCCGTCTACCCCGATTAAATTCTCACTTGGCCTTCTGTTTGCAGGATTATCCTTCATCATCATGATCATTCCTGCATACATGTCTGGTCCGAACACACTTGTGAGCCCATTATGGCTCGTTCTGAGCTTCTTCCTCGTCGTGATCGGAGAGCTCTGCTTATCACCAGTTGGACTGTCAGCGACAACAAAGCTGGCACCTGCTGCCTTCTCAGCACAAACGATGAGCCTTTGGTTCCTTTCAAATGCGATGGCACAGGCGATCAATGCGCAAGTAGTCAAACTGTTTGATAAAGTGCCAGAAACCGTCTATTTCGGTATCATCGGATTGCTGGCCATCGTTTTATGCGTTGTAATGCTATTACTGACACCAGTGATTAAGAAAGCGATGAAAGGCGTTCATTAATAAAAAACTGGACATGAGTACATCATGTCCAGTTTTTGCTTTTTTTATAATAATCCTTCATTTTTTCAGCATCTTCATTATGGAATATAATATGATGGATCCATCGGCAGTAAAAGGGAACAAATTCACAAGGTTTAATATACAAATAAATGCAAATGCATTCCAGTATATGCTGATATCATAGTATAATAAGATCCCTCCACTAATCGGCAAAATAATATTAGGTGCTACTGAAATGATAAAAATATGAAGATATTCTTTATCATTTAGGTATGTAACGCTAGCTCCAAAAAAATTAAGCTTCATCCCTAATATCTTCTTTCGAAATTTTTTTATCAACAACAAATGAATAGCTTCATGGATAATAAGCACACTCATCAATATAAGATAAAAAAGAATAAACCCTTTTATAAATAAAATCAGGTTTTCCATACTTTATTTCGTTGTTTTTTTAGACTTGATAATAGCAAATAGCGCAACAATAAAGAGAATATATATAACATATATAATTAAAATTTGAGATGTAAATGAAAAATTCGTATACAATTCTTCTTCATTCATTGTCATATCAATTTTCAGTCCTAATTTTGACATATATACGCCAGTCTCATCAATAGAAAAAAGAGTCGTTATATAATCAATTAAAAAAGCAACTAAATACAAAATTGTACCTAAAAAAATCCACCTAGGCAGCCTCATCTAAATAACTCCTTTCCAACAAATAATATTTAACTGAGAATAGCAACAAGTATACAGAGACAAAAATAAGCACACTATTTGAAATTAGGTAAAGTCCTACAGCCATTACAATACATAGTACAGAAGCAGAGAACTCATTTAAAGAACTCTTATTTTTCGGAAATATAATACTCATTATCAGCCCTGCTTCAAATAAAATGACACCGTAATAGAGACTTTTTACGAAATCACCTGATAATATCAATGATGTGATTACAAGTGGTAAATTGATTATGAAATTCATAAATGTTGTAATAAAAGATTCTTTTAAAGAAGTTATCCCAAAAAATGAATTCATTTTGCGATATGATACAGTTGTATTAAAATATCTAATAGATGAAAATGAAATAATAGGATATATGTATGCAAGTGTAGTCAATGAAATGAGAATATTTTTAGTATCAAAAATGGATAATACAAAGACCAGAAATACTACACCTAAAAGCCTTATGGTTAATTTACTCCTAATAGTTCCGAGTATAATTAAATTTAATTTATTCATTTTCATATTAAAAGGCAGTTTTAAAATATAAAAATCATTAGAAGTATATATATCATTATCAATCTTTGTGTGTAGATAATGGATACATAGCACAAATAAAGCAATTAAAATACACAAAATAAGCATGAACTTAACCACTAAGGCATGGTCAACAATCATATTAAATGTCTGAAATTTCATGTCAATTCTAAAACGAAAAGAGAAATAATAAAGGAAAAGAAACAACACTAATAACCCATTATTTATATTAAAAAAATTTAATCTAACAAGGCTACTTAAAGAATAAAAAATTAAATAATAAAAACAGATACTTGCAACGAATAAAATCTGGCAATATATCAAGATTAAAAAATTTAATCCTATACTATAGTGGAATAACCTCAACATAGGGATCATTATTGCGAAAACAATTAAAAAAGACCAATAACTTAATAATAGTTTGAAAATAACGCTACCAAACCATATACTCCCTTTTTCAAAAGGAAGGATCTTTAGCAGAAATTGCATTTTTTTTGTAAGGGAGAAGGATAGGGTTACAATTAAATAAATAACACCAGTGATAATAATGATCATATTAGTTAGACTAGAGAACAGCGAGTTTCTCAATTCATTAGAAACTTCATTCCTATTTATAAAAATTTTATTTAATTCAGACATATTTAAATAGAAATACATAATATAAACAGCTAAGATAATACCTAATAACAGATATCTATTATGCCTTTTTTTGAAAATATTATTTGATAATAAATTATGACAAATCTCATTAAGTAAGACTTTTGTTACGAGAAACGAATCCATCAATTTTTTCATAGTATTTTTGTAATTCTCCATTATTTATTACGATCCCTTCAATTTCTCCAACATTCTTAATAGTGCTCAAGGTGCCTTTGCTCAGTAAATAAACATTGGCCTGTTCGTTACGCATAATAAAATCCATGTTATGTGAAATTAAGATGAATTTTCTAAGTGCAGAGTATTTTTTTATTAAATACTCTGTCAATAAATAGCTTTCATAATCGAGTCCATTAAATACTTCATCCGCCAATACATATTCAACTTCTAAAGCCAAAGCAATCCCTATTTGTAATTTCTTTTTCATACCATAAGAATAATTACTAATTTTTTCATCTAAAAATGGTGTCAGATGATACATTTCAGTAATAAACTCAAATAATTTCTTATTTATATCCCTATATCTCCTAAAAATAAAATCAGCATATTCATTGCCTGACAAATATTCAGGCAAATAAAAGTCAGATGGTATATAGAACATTTTAAGTTTTGCTTCTTTTTCCTTTCTGCTAACAGAATTAATTTTTATATCTCCTTTTTGAAAGGAAGTTATATCGCATATGCAATTTAGAAGTGTAGTTTTCCCTGATCCATTTACTCCAACAATGATATCGATTCCTTTAGAATCAAACGTTATACTTAAGTTATTCAGAACGGGGCTACCATTATAGTTTTTTTCTAAGTTATTTATAGTGATCATATTTATCATTCCTATATTTAAATAATAGAGATTTTGAAGAACAGCCTAAGACTAATTTATTTTGCGTTACAACCTATCCCGATATCCCAAACTTTTGGCCAGTTCCACTTAACTTTACCTGAGAAACTGTAGCCTTTACTTGTACAATAAAATGCATAAGCAATACCAGAAAGTAATGCTATTAAAATAATAACCCATACTATCCATTTATTTTGAATAACGTTCTTATGTTTTTCATTTAAATAAGATCCCATTTTATATAGGCCAGACATTAATTTATTCTCAATTTTACTAATGACAAACACTTTATTCTCTCCTAACTGCTGTTCTTCAAAATACAATATAATATTAATTTTTTTATTTGGTAAAATCAAGAATATTTTACAATTTTAAGGTTATTTTAATCTATTATTCTTAAAGATCACCATTTCCCCGATCCATTATTTCAATAATTATTAAGTCCAATAGATTGTTTGAATATGACATTTTCCTAATTGATCACAAGAAAAAAACACCTTCAGATTTATATCAGAGGTGTTTTAAAATATCTCATACTCACATATTTAGTGTTTTTTTGATCTTAAAACCGGATCTCATCATCTCCGCGGATTTGCAGCTTCAGCGGCTCACTTTGTGCCTGATGCTTTTTCACATAGCGATGGTAGACAACATATCCAATGATCATGAGCGGTACGCCGACATATAGCCCGATGCGCTGCTCTTGATCAAAGGCAAGGCTGACCAACACGATGGTATTCAGTGTAATCGCAATGATTGGCAGCACCGGATAAAGAGGCGTTTTAAATTTTAAGTTTTCCAGTTTTCCGCCTGCTTTCAAATATTTTCTACGGAAAAGAAGCTGTGATAATGTAATCGTGATCCAGCCTGTCTGGGCACTCATTCCGGCAATGGACACGATCCAGGCAAATACCGTTTTCTCTGCAAAAAAACCGGATAACAGCGAAATCCCTGTAAACAGGAAAGTGAGCAGTAAGGCATTCATCGGAATACCGCGCTGATTGACGCGTCTAAATGCTTTTCCTGCCATTCCTTCCTTCGATAAGGAATACAGCATTCTCGTCGATGCATACAAGCCAGAGTTCGCAACAGATAATAAAGCAATAATAATGACAAAGTTCATGATGTCTGCCGCAAAAGGAATGCCCGTTCTCTCAAACACAGTAACAAATGGACTTTGCAGCACACTGGCTTCCTTCCAAGGCACCATACCGGCTAAGACGAAAATAGATAAGACGAAAAAGACAAGTGTACGCCATACGGTTTGATGAATCGAACGGGGAACGGTTTTCTCAGGGTTTTCACTTTCTCCTGCCGCAATCCCGATCAGCTCTGTTCCCTGAAACGAAAAATTCACCGTGATCATCGTAACCACAACAGCAAGCAGACCATTTGGAAACAGCCCATCATTCACAAAATGGCTGAAGTAAGGGGCGGGTTCACCGCTCGTTGTATCAATAAACCCAAACATCGCCGCTCCGCCTACGCCAATAAAGAGTAAAATTGCAATAATCTTAATGGTAGAAAAGAAAAACTCCGACTCCCCGAACGCTTTCGCTGACCGGGCATTTAATAAGAAAAGACAGAGTCCGAATATGAGACACCAAATCCACACATCTACTTGCGGTAGCCAGCGCCTCATCAGCTGTCCTGCTGATAAGAACTCAAGGGCGACCGTTGCCGCCCAGCCGAGCCAATAAATCCAGCCGACAGCAAAACCCGCTGCCGGGCTGACAAATTTCGTCGCATACGTATGAAACGACCCCGACACAGGAAGTGCAACCGACAGCTCCCCAAGACACAGCATGGTTAAATACATGATCAATCCGCCCACAATATATGAAAGAACAGCTCCGACTGGCCCTGCTTGTCCAATCGTATAGCCCGTTCCTAAGAAAAAGCCTGTCCCAATGACACCGCCAAGTGAAATCATAAATAAATGGCGGGAGGTCATCGCCCTTTTCAATTGATCAGGCTGATTTTGTCCAACATCCACAATGATGCCCTCCTTCTTCTAAGATGCTCTGTTATCAAAACATGTCTCCATGTGATTCATTCCATTTTCAAAACAACCTACTAATTATACATCTTTTATAATAAATATGCTTCCTTCTATGGTCACTGTCTCAAAGTCTTTATTTTAGTAATGTTCGCACAAATATGAGGTAGATTTGATCATTTAATCGAACCCAAAATATTTGCACAAAAAACCAGCATGGCACCTCATCTTCACACACTGGTTTCACCTCATTCTTTTAACAAACACCCTTTGATAAAATCATCTATTTCCTGAAAACAGTGATTTTTCGATTCAGCGTGAAAAGCCGTGGAATATGGATTCGCGAATCCATGCTCTCCCTCTACTATTGTCACGCGAAGTTTTTCCTTTTTCCCCAAAACACTCGCAAGCTCCTGGGGGTTAAAGGATGCTTCGACTTCCGGGAAAAATAACAGCGTTTTGCAGGCAGGCACAAGATCAATGTCATCTCTGATCCTTGAACCATAAAACCCAATGACTCCGGTAAACAACTGCTCATATTGACTGCATCGCCAAGCAATGGTTGCCCCCACACTAAAACCTAACAGAAATATGTCTATCGCGGCATTCTTCGTTTTTAACTCTTTTGCCACATTCAGTACGCTCATTATCGGCTCATCAAAACCAACTTTATTCATAAAATAGCCGTATGCCTCTTTCTCTTCGACATAGGAGAATTGTTTAGCCTGTCCTAATAAATGAGGACAATAAACCTCAAAACCAGCTTTGTCAAAATGATCGATCATACTCTTCATATGATCATTTATTCCGTATATTTCGTGTATTAAGATCATGACAGGTTTTTGTTTCGATGTATGCAAATGATCACACTTCCCTTTCGTTCACTGTAGGACCACTTCATTTTCTTAGAGAGCTCATCACAACAAATTTTACCATTAAATAGGTTATCTAACATTCTTGATCATGCGTTTTGTTTTATTCATTTTTTGATTTGGGTATAGATCTACGTTTGTCCGTTCAACCATTTGCGGGCATAAAGTTGGTGAGATTCGCTCAAGCTAGTTTCAAATGCTTTACTTTTAGGTTGCTTCTCTGTAAGATCATATGTTGTAAATACCAACAAGAAAAGTGGGGAATAAAATGAAAAAAATGTTCTTTGCCATTATTTTAGGCGCTTGTGTTGCATTGATCACAGCATGTGGATCAGCTGCAAACGACAGCGCAAATAAACAATCTGGGTCTAAGGAATCAGGTGACCTTTGGAAGTCCATTCAGGATAAAGGCGTATTAACCATCGGTACAGAAGGTACATATGCTCCTTTCACCTTCCATGACAAAAAAACAGATAAATTAACTGGCTATGATGTCGAGGTCATCACAGAAGTCGCAAAACGTCTTGACTTAAAACCAGAATTCAAAGAAACACAATGGGACAGCATGTTTGCTGGTCTGAATTCTAAACGTTTTGATGTGGTAGCGAACCAAGTTGGTAAAACTGGACGTGAAAATCAATATGATTTCTCTGATAAATACACAACGTCTCAAGCCATTGTTGTGACAAAATCAGATAACAATGACATCAAGAAACTTTCTGATGTGAAAGGCAAAAAAGCAGCGCAATCATTAACAAGTAACTATAACAAATTAGCTACAGATGCTGGCGCTAAAATTGAAGGGGTTGAAGGTCTTGCACAATCCATTCAATTGATTCAGCAAGGGCGTGCTGATTTGACGTTCAATGATAAATTAGCTGTCTTGAATTACTTGAAAACAAGCGGTAACAAAAACCTAAAAGTTGCATTTGAAACAGGAGATCCACAAGAAACGTATTTTGCCTTCAGAAAAGGCAGCGGCGAAGTCGTTGACAAAGTAAATGGCGCATTAAAAGAAATGAAAAAAGACGGTACACTCGCTAAGATTTCTAAGAAATGGTTTGGTGAAGATGTTACAAAGTAATACCCTAGGAGTCGTCATTCCTTGGGATCTTCTTCAGCAATCTTTTTGGCCAATGGTGATGCAGGGGATTTATTATACAATCCCCCTTGCCATCATTGCCTTCATTATTGGTCTTTTTATCGCGCTTGTGACAGCTCTTGCTAGAATGTCTAAAATCAAAGCCCTCAGATGGATTTTCTCCATCTATGTGTCGGCCGTTCGCGGAACGCCGCTTTTTGTGCAATTGTTTATTATTTTCTATTTCTTTCCGACATTTAATATCACACTTGATCCATATCCAAGTGCTATCATCGCTTTTTCTTTAAACGTAGGTGCGTATGCTTCGGAAATTATTCGTGCATCCGTCCTATCTGTTCCAAAAGGACAATGGGAAGCAGGGTATTCAATTGGGATGACCCATCGCAAAACGCTCATCCGCGTGATTTTACCGCAGGCAGTGCGTGTATCGATTCCGCCGCTGTCTAATTCATTCATTAGTTTGGTGAAAGATACATCGCTTGCCTCCCAAATCCTCGTGGCAGAGATGTTCCGTAAATCACAGGAAATTGCTGCGGCGAACTTGGATCAAATTTTATTTATTTATATGGAAGCAGCCCTGATCTATTGGGTATTCTGCTTCATTCTATCGCTCGTTCAACACCAAATTGAAAAACGACTTGATCGATATGTCGCAAGGTAAGGAGGGAACGACATGCTAACAGTCAAAGGCTTAAACAAATCCTTTGGTGAAAATGAGATTTTAAAGTCGATTGATTTTACGATCAACAAAGGGCAGGTTGTGGCGATTCTTGGTCCATCAGGTTCAGGAAAAACAACGATGCTTCGCTGTTTAAATGCACTTGAAATTCCAAATGCCGGCTCCTTTACCTTCGATGATTTCTCGATTGATTTTTCTAAAAAAAATAAACAAGCTGATTTGCTCAAGCTTCGCCGGAAGTCAGGCATGGTGTTTCAAGATTATCATCTGTTCCCACATCGCACTGTTCTTGAGAATGTGATGGAAGGTCCAGTCCAAGTCCAGCGCCGTCCGAAAGAAGCGGTGCGAAAAGAAGCGATTCAGCTTCTGCAAAAGGTAGGACTTGAGGATAAAAAAGATTTGTATCCCTTCCAGCTGTCAGGCGGTCAAAAGCAGCGTGTCGGCATTGCCCGTGCACTTGCCATTCAGCCAGAGCTTATGCTTTTTGATGAACCAACCTCTGCGCTAGATCCTGAGCTTGTCGGAGAAGTCTTAAAGGTCATGAAAGATTTAGCGAAAGAAGGCTGGACGATGGCGGTTGTTACACATGAAATCAAGTTTGCCCAAGAAGTAGCAGACGAAGTGATTTTTATTGATGGCGGCGTCATCGTCGAACAAGGTCCTCCTGAAGAAATCTTCAAACGACCAAAGGAAGAACGAACAAAACAATTCTTAAATCGGATTTTGAATCCAGTATGATCAAAAAGGCTGTTCTCACTTGATGAGAACAGCCTTTTTTTATATCTCTTTTTTCAGGCGAAGTGCCAATAAGTCTTGAAGGAGCAGTCTCGCTCCCTCTGGACTGATGACCACTCCACCCGATAGCACTTTGTTGGAGTTTGTCACTTCTCCTGTGACGATACAGGGCTTGTCCTGCCAATACGGCTTCATCACAATGTGACCTTCTTCTTGATAGATCTCCACCATATCTCGGGGATGAATTTTCAACCTTTTTCTTATATCTGTTGGCAGGACAATTCTTCCGACGTTATCTATATACTTTACATAGTCTTTACTTAACAAATTGACCCCCCCTGCATCTCTAGATATGATATAGACGATTCCCTGTTTATCCAGGGATTAAGCGCTCTAATCGGTTAATGAAAGAAGGAGCTGCAGGCTGATCCAATGGCTAAACACGCTTCCCATATATGATATATCTGTTTGGTGCAGGACCAATGAAAGAAAAAGGATAACATGTGGTGAGGATAAGTTCTTCCTTTTCCTGTTGTAGTGTAATAATACTTTGATCATCTTTTTTCACAATCTTTGTTTTCTCAATTTCATAGGTAAATCGACCGTATGAAAGCTCAATAACGAGTTGATCCCCTTTCACAAGTTCTCCTGTTCGTCTAAACACAGTATCACGATGCCCAGATAAAACGATTTGTCCCTGTTCATTAGGAAAATAGCTCTCGTGATAATGACCAACTCCCTTTGCCAAATCCTCCGCCGCTGTTCCTTCTACAATTGGTAACTCAGCTTTTAACTTTGGAATGTGCAATAGCCCAATAGTTTCACCAGCCTTCGGCACAAAAGGGGAATCCGCTTTCCCCTTTTGCTGGATGGCTGCTTGTGCAGACTGGAATGACTGATCTACTTGTCTTTGTCCATCAACGATTTTCATATATCCTACAATCACAAGACAAATACCTGCTGTAATCAATAGAGCTGAGATGATTTTTTGAAACATGGACGATTATCCGTTTCTTTTTCTTCTTTTCCATACAATAAGGGATGCACCTATTAGTACAAGTGCAAATCCTGCTAGTAAAAGGTTGTACATCTCTGTTGCAGTGTTCGGAAGATGATGACCAGGTGTATCCGGTTCTGAATGAGAAGGCTGCTCTGGATTTGCTGGCACCCCTGGCACATGCGGCGGCGGTACTACCGCTGTTGAGTTTTCAGGTTTGTCTGGTTCGTCAACATTATCACCCTTCACAACTGCGATATTTTGAATGGTTTTACCTTCAGATCCTTTCGCAACCTTCGCTTCAAAAGTAACCGTATGCCAGTCTGTGTCTTTAATATCACCAAATTGACCGGTGACTGTGCCTTTTGTGTAGTCTCCGTTGTCATCATCTTTTGCATCTGTGACAGCTTGTCCATCTACTTTTAGTGACCCTTCGACGTATTCAAGACCTTCTGGCAGTTTATCTGCGATGACTAAATCTTTGATGATACTGTCTTCTACACTATTTTTTGTTTTGATGGTGTAAAGAAGGGTGTCGCCTACCTGAACTTGTTTTTCATTTGTATTGCCTTCTGCTTTTTGAGAGATCTCAGATGTTTTTTCTGATTCAAGCTTTGGATCTCTTGGATCAATATTTGTTTCGGTTGTCGGCTCATCTGGCGGCGTGTTTTCGCCTGTTACTTTCGCTGTGTTTTGAATGGTTTTACCTGCTTGTCCTTTGGCTACTTTCGCCTCAAACGTCACAGTATGCCAGTCCGTGTCTTTGATATCACCAAATTGTCCGGTGACTGTGCCTTTTGTGTAATCTCCGTTATCGGCATCTTTTGCATCTGTGACAGCTTGGTCATCTACTTTTAATGACCCTTCGACGTATTCAAGACCTTCTGGCAATTTATCTGAAATCACGAGATTTTCGACGATGCTGTCCTCTTCAAGATTCTTTGTTTTGATCGTATAAAGAAGGGTATCGCCTACCTGTGGTGTTTTTTCATCTGTGTTCCCTTCTGCTTTTTTCTGAATGCTCGCTGTCTTTTCTGATGCTAGTTTTGGATCACGAGGATAAATTTCTGTCTTTGTTGTTGGATCATCTGGCGGCGTGTTTTCACCAGTTACTTCGGCAGTGTTTTGAATGTCTTGACCAGCCTGTCCCTTTTCAACTGTCACTTCAAACGTCACGGTATGCCAGTCTGTGTCCTTCACATTACCAAAATAACCTGTGACCTTTCCATCTGTGTAGTCACCGCTATCGTCGTCTTTCACATCTGTAACGGATTCTCCATCAATTTCAAGAGAGCCAGCGACATACTTCAGCCCTTTTGGTAATTGATCTGAGATCACTAGATTTTCCACAAGGCTGTCTTCTATCGTGTTCTTTGTTTTAATTGTATAAAGCAGGGTATCTCCCACTTCTGGATGCTTCTCATCTTTGTTACCTTCTGATTTTTTCTGCAAGACGGCTGATTTTTCAGAAGTCAGCTTCGGGTCACGAGGATAGATTTCTGTTTTTGTTGTCGGATCATCTGGAGGTGTGTTGTCACCTGTGACACTGGCTGTATTTTGAATATCTTTACCAGATTGTCCTTTTTCAACCGTGACCTCAAAGGTCACTGTATGCCAGTCTGTATCTTTAATGTCACCGAATTGTCCTGAGACGGTTCTGTTTGTGACATCACCATTATCTTGATCTTTCTCATCTGTGACCGCTTGTCCGTCTACCTCAAGGGAATTCGGCACATACGCTAATCCTTCCGGCAGTTCGTCTGAGATCACTAAATTTTCAACGAGACTGTCTTCTATCGTATTCTTTGTTTTAATCGTATAAAGAAGTGTATCACCGACCTCTGGATGCTTCTCATCTGTATTCCCATCTGCTTTTTTCTGCAAGACGGCTGATTTTTCAGAAGTCAGCTTCGGGTCACGAGGATAGATCTCTACATTCGTTGTCGGCTCGTCTGGCGGTGTGTTGCCGGTTGTGACACTCGCTGTATTTTGAATATCTTTGCCTGCCTGACCTTTTTCAACTGTGACTTCAAACGTCACGGTATGCCATTTCACATCTTTCACTTCACCGAACGTTCCAGTGACAGTTCCATCTGTCATATCACCGTTGTCGTCATCTTTTGTATCTGTGACTGGATTTCCATCTACCTGAAGTGAGTTTGGTACATATGATAACCCTTGAGGTAACTTATCAGAAATCACAAGATCTTCAATCACGCTATCTTCAACAGCGTTACGGGCTTGAATGGTATACAGCAATGTGTCGCCTACTTCTGGATGCTTCTCATCTGTATTACCATCTGCTTTTTTCTGTAAGACCGCTGATTTTTCCGATTCAAGCTTTGGATCACGAGGATAAATTTCTATATTTGTTGTTGGTTTGTCTGGTGGTGTATTATCCCCTTCGACATTCGCTGTATTTTGAATATCCTTGCCAGCTTGACCTTTTGCTACTTTCGCTTCAAATGTCACGGTGTGCCAATCAGTGTCTTTCACATCACCTATTTGACCTGTCACAGTGCCGTTTGTATAATCACCTTTGTCTTGATCTTTGGCATCAGTTACGCTTGTACCGTCTACCTTAAGAGATCCAGAAACATAGGTTAAACTACTCGGAAGATTATCTGATATGGTCAGATTCTTAAGAACGCCGTATTGCACCGTATTTTTTGCTCTAATTGTATAAAGCAAAGTGTCGCCTACTTCTGGATTCTTTTCATCTGTGTTGCCTTCTGCTTTTTTCTGTAAAGCAACCGATTTTTCTGATTCAAGGTTAGGTGGATATGGATCGAATTCAGGCTTCACCCTTGAAGCTAAGTCGTAAGATAATGAATCACCTGCAGTGCCCATATATGTTGTACTTAATGTTTTCGCATCAAGTGTAAAAAGAGTGGAATGACCAATAGAGTCATCTTTTCCTGATTGTAATAGCATTTGTCCATTTGGCAAAAAGCTAATTCCTCGTACTCCTCCCTCAATAGGTTTACCATCTGCATTTGTGATTGGAATCACTCGAATGACTTCAGCTGTTTCAGGATTCATTTGCGCAATGGACCCACTGGTATTAGATGCGAACCAAAGATAGCCATCCTTATCGACTACAAGGTCTCCGCCAATGTCTCCGCCAATGCCAGGGCCAACGTCATAACCAACAATTTTCTTGGCCGTTTTTTGACCAGTTGCTAAGTCGTACGTTGCAAGGTAGGGTTCTCCACCAACCTCATACGAATGAATATATTTACCGTTATAAACAACGGCATTAGGCGCTCTTCCGCCTAAAACACCTACACGCTCTGCTTGTCCAGTGGTCGCATTTATTTTATAAAGAACTGGCTCTCCACTTGCTGTCGTAGTTGCATACACAGTGTTTTCTTGGTCATTCACAGCAACACCGTTCACTACAGTCGAATTAATTCCCTTCACCTGTACACTAGCCTTTACGTTTGTTGGATTTTGCCCATCAAGCTGATAAAGAACTAACTTCCCATTTCCAATCATGTAGGAATCTGTGTTATTGACAACCACCGTCCCAGCGGCTTTCGTAACAGATGGCGAAACTGTTAATAAATTCCCAGCAATCAGCACCAATATAAGAAATAATTGACTCGTTCTTTTTATTATGTTCATTTTTTTTAACATCCCCTTTTCCCTGCTCTAAATCATAATGGTATGTACCAGTTCACCTCCCACACTTTGGTAAAGAATATCAGTAACATTTCAGAACCCTCAACATGACCAAAAGACTATTTTCGACAAAAATAGCCCTTTGGTCATATACAGCTTTCGACATCTGATCCATCTATGTTTTTTCCAATAAAACAAGTTTTTTTATCGTGTATCAAATATTTTATCTATCAATAAAAACAGGCCTAACGACGCAATTTACATACAATCTATTCTATTTTATCTTGAATATTCTTTAATTGGATAAAGGTTGTTTTTTTGTCATTTTATATTGAATTTTTTTCTTATTTTCATAAAAATTGGTAATTATTGGTTCGCTTTGTTAAAAAAAACAATTCAAAAGTCTTGCTCCAAAATTTGATGTTTTCTGCTCTTTTTATGGAAAAAATTCTTTTTATCGAGTAAGCGATTACAATTGAGCAAAGCCATTTAAAGGGGCGTGCGAGTATGTTACGATTGAAATCGAGTGTTTAAGAAAGAAGGGAAAGCTTTTGAAGCGGGAACATCTTTTACGTTGGTTTTTTTATTTTGTTGGATTAATTGTACTTGCTTTTGGACTATCGCTGACAGTGAAGGGAAAGATCCTTGGCATTGGTCCGTGGGACGCTTTTCATTATGGACTGTTTCAGCATTTTGGTTTAACCATTGGACAATGGTCGATCATTATTGGTGCACTGATTGTGACACTGACATCTGTTTTCACGAAATCTTTTCCAAAGATCGGCGCCCTGCTCAATATGGTGCTGATCGGCGTGTTTATTGATTTCTTTAATGCAGTATTACCTGCACCACATGGGTATTTACCTGCTTTATATGTGTTTATTACGGGCGTGATTGTGTCTGGGTATGGCGTTGGCATTTATGTCTCAGCCAACCTTGGCGCTGGGCCAAGGGATTCATTAATGTTGCTCATCTCAGCAAAAACGGGGCTGAACGTGCAGTGGGTTCGAAATGGTATTGAGTTAACCGTGCTCCTATTTGCATGGATGCTCGGCGGCCCGATTGGCATTGGAACGATTCTGACGGCCATCTTTACCGGACTCGTCCTTCGCTTTTCATTGCCACAATCGACACGGCTCTTGCAACTGCTCATTACAAAAACAGCGGAGAAACCTGTTCAGACCCTTACCCGATAAGAACAAGCCATTCTATGAAAAGAATGGCTTTTCTTGTGCAACATTCACGAATATTTCAGACCAACTTTATGCTTCTATTGAAAAGGATGCTTCGCACGGGGTTCATCCAATGGTACAATAAATGTAAAAAATTGAGGTCCGTTATGAAGATTTTCGCTATTCAATTACAACCTTTAGATGATAAAAATGCACGAAAACAAATAGAACAGCTGAAGCCTTTTGTGTCACTTGAAAAACGCGCCGCCGCTGAGCGCTTTCGTTTTTTGATCGATGCAAGAAGAACGCTTTTAGGTGAGGTACTAATTCGTCACATCATTCATGAGATGTACGCACTGCCTATGGAACAGATCATTTTTGAAACAGAAGGGAATGGAAAGCCTGTTGTCCGGCAAATTCCTTCTTTTCATTTTAATCTTTCTCACTCTGGTGATTGGGTCGTGGGCGCAGTAGATGATGCGCCTGTTGGCATTGATATTGAAGAGATTAAACCGATTGATTTAGCCATTGCCAAACGATTTTTTTCAGCTGACGAATATCAAGATTTACTCTCACAACCGGCAGACCAGCAGGAAGCCTATTTCTTTCATTTATGGTCCATGAAGGAGGCTTTTATCAAGCTGACAGGGAAGGGAATATCCTATGGTCTTTCATCCTTTACCGCTCGCTTGTCAGAGGATGGACAGGCTACTTTGAGATTACCTGATCACGAAGCCCCTTGCGTTGTCCAAACATATTCACTTGATCCTGCCTACCAAATGGCGGTTTGTACAAGAAAACCCGCTGCGGCTGAGCACGTCGAGATACTCACTTGTGAGAACATGCTGTCACGCCTTAATAACGTGTGATTTGTTGAAGTGATGACTTTAGCAAATCGACGCCTCGTGCGATTTCCTCTTCTTTTACATGCCAAATGTTCAGCTGAAGTATAGGCTCCTTATGATAAGTAGAAATGAAATGGCGGTCGATCGGCTGAACCATCACAGAAGCCATTTTTAGCTGCTGAATGAGCTGATTCATCGGAATGGACCGGTCGACACGAACGTGGGTATGGGTAGCTGGCTCCTCTTCTCCCAGCTCATAAGCGCCTTGATCATTTTTCAAACAGGCCACAAGTTGTTTGGATCGAGCTCTATAGGTCGCCTGCATCCTTTCTCTATGACGCTCAAACATCCCGCTTTTCAAATAAATTTCTAAAGCAGCCTGTGAGAGCATCGAGCTGTCGATATCAATCAGCCGTTTATGTTCACTAAAGGGGCCAATCAGCTCGTTTGGTAAGACGACAGCACCTGTTCTAAGCCCCGGAAAAATGATTTTTGAGAAGCTTTTTAAATAAATGACCTTCCCCGCCCGATCATATGAATAGATCGGGTCTCTTTTTGTATCGAATTCTAAATCAGCCAAATAATCGTCTTCAACGATGTAGACATCATATGCTTCGGCAAGGGCTGCAATCGCTATTTTTTCTTGTTTCGACAGACTCGTTCCAAGCGGGTTGTGAAACCTTGGCATCGTATAGAAAAAGCGAATATCCTCCTCCCGGAAGATACGCTCCAATTCCTGAAGATCGAGTCCTTTTTCCGTCCGCTGGATCCCCCGGACAGGTAGCTGGTTTTTCTCTAAGTATTGGAGGTATAGGTGATAGCCTGGCTGTTCGACCAATATGGTCTGTTTTCCATTCCGAAACGGGATGGTGCTTAAAATCGATAAAGCCAGCTGAATACCAGAAGTCATGACGATCTGTTCTGGAGAGGCAAACACTTGATAATCCGTTAAACGCTTTGAAATGATTGGCAGTAAAGATGGTAATCCATTGGTGGTGCCATAGATAAATAAATCATTTTGATACAGATCAATCGCTTGATTGATGCAGTGCTGAAAATCGACATATGGAAACACAATGGGATCAGGCGCAGAGGAAGCAAAATCAATCCATGTGCTGCCCTTCTTAACGGCTGACTGATTGGTTTTCACGACAAAATAGCCACTTCTTTCTACAGAGTACAGCAAGTGTTCACGCTCTAATGTGTCTAGTGCTTTTATGACAGTGCTTTTGCTCACAGCATATTGAGCCGCTAAGTGACGAATGGATGGAATTTTCATTCCAGCATTGTATTCACCGCTCTCGATTTTGTTTTTTATATTCAACACAAGCTGATCATATTTCCTCACAGTACTACCCTCCTTGTACCGGTACAGATATCAATAACTCTTATTGTACACTTTACTTGATCCGTTTACGATAAAAAGACAGAACCGGTCAATTCAACTGAAGCATGCATGCTCGTGTAAGGAGAATTCTGATGGATATGTCAAAACAAAAAGCGTATGCTGCTTCGATCGCATACGCCTGTATGATTGGTTTTTCATTCTTGTTTGTCAAAGTAGCCTTAGCATCAGCGAATCCGATTGATGTATTGGCACACCGATTTACCGTTTCTTTCGCAGCCGCTCTTTTGTTATTTCCATTTTTACGAAAAAAGTACCGTTTTTCCATTCAATGGCGTGATCTCATTTACATTGTGCCATTTTCCTTGCTTTATCCTGTGTTGTTTTTTGCATTTCAAGTGTGGGGGCTGATGTTCACCTCTTCATCAGAGGCCGGTATTATACAGGCGACCATCCCTATTTTGACAATGGTGCTTGCAGCATGGTGTTTAAAGGAACGCCCTACCTCGATTCAGGTGCTGTTTACCATTCTTTCTGTGTCCGGGGTGATGCTCCTCTTTGTGGTGAAGGGAATTGATGTGAAACATTCTCATCTCATCGGCTATGTGCTGATCTTACTTTCAGCCTTATCATCCAGTGCCTACAGCGTATTTGCCAGAGTGATGACACGGCGATTCCATGTCATTGAACTGACTTTCGTGATGACATTCTTTGGATTTGTTTTCTTTAATGCTGCTGCTCTCATTCGGCACTCGGTAAATGCTACACTACCGCAGTTTTTCAGTCCGTTTACGCAGCCATCCTTTGTATGGTCTATGCTCTTTTTAGGCATTCTCTCATCACTGCTCACAGCGTATTTATCAAACTATGCTCTTTCCCACCTTGAAGCAGCAAAGGTGAGTATCTTTAACAATCTTTCTGCTTTCATTACCATTGCCGCTGGCGTGCTTATTTTACATGAAACGATTGATATGGTTCACCTCATCGGAGCTGTGCTCGTCATTGGCGGAGTGATTGGCGGAAATGTGGTGAGGAAGGGGAATTCATAAAGAAAACGGCCCTCGTTTGACGGGGCCGTTGTTTTCTTTTATTGGCTGATGAATTGCCTTTTTGTTGTCTGCTCAATGACATGCCTCATATGTTCTGCGAACTGCTCGAGGTGTGTGTTGATATACATGTGACCTCCTTCGAAATCAGTGCGTTCGATGGCGTTTGCCCATGTTAGCCAGCCGGCTGCGTCTTCCATACATTTTTTATCTTGCTTTCCGTTCAATAAATAAACGGGTGATTCAATGATTGTTTTGTCTGTATGCTGGAAGGATTCTAATGCTTGATAGTCGGCACGTAAGGATGGTGTAAAGTAATCCATCATTGGCTTGTTCTCTAACAATTCCTTTGGAATCCCGCCCATTTCAGCGATATGCTGAACAAATGCTTCATTCGATAAATGGGTCAATATTTGTCTTTTTGTTTGTGGCGGCTGAATGGCAGAAATGACAACTGCTGCCGGATCGATGCCTTCCTTTTCTAGCAGCTGAGTCAGCCTGTACACCACAAGTCCGCCCATGGAATGTCCGAACAAAATAAATGGACGGTTTAATTTGCCTGTCAGTCCTTCTTTATACAATTCAGCCAACCGGTCAATGCTTGACTCAAGCGGCATGAGGTTCGTTCCATGACCCGGAGGCTCTGCTGCTGTCACTTCGGCCGTGTCCTTCAGCTTTTCAAAGAGCGGACGGTAAGAGGCGGAATATCCGCCTGCAAAAGGAAAACAAATAAGCTGAATCAGATCTGATTTTTTTTCAAAGGTTTTAAATAATTGGTTCATACGTCCTTACCCCTTTACGATCGTTTCAAGAATCTGCGCAAGTTGATCTGCCTGCGGTCTTTTCATCATGGTCACATGGTCGCCTTTTATCTGAAAATACGAGCACGTTTCTCTCGTGTAAGCTTCCCAATCGGCAAATTTCTTCTGGAAATCTGTGGCGTGATCGCTGCTTTGTATAATATAAAACGGCACAGAGAATGGGTCTTTTTCTAATTCAATGGCTTGAGACATGATGGTATTATGTGTCTGCATTTGCAAGTATTTATCTAAATAGTGATCATTCATAAATTGATGAACGACTTCATCCTTTTCTGCTTCTTTGAGGATTTTCTGCTTCACTTCTTGGAAGCTGAGCCCTTGTAATGCTTCTGGTTTGATGCCGACGAGGTTCCCCATACCCAGAACGAGGGCAAGCATTTTCACTTCTTCTTCGTTCATATCGGCATGAAGCGCTTGATCTGCCTCATCTCTTAATACCGGAACCGTATCTAAAATGATCAATCCTTTTGGCGCTTTTCCTGCATGACAGAGTCTCTGATTCATTCCGTAAGCAAGATGTCCACCCATGGAATGCCCTGCCAAATAATCAATGCCTGGTCGATAGAATGTCTCAATGGCTTCAATAAAAATGGTGACAAGCTCTGTATAATGAAGGAATTGTGGTTCTTCATCCTCATACAAGCCTGGAGACTGCAAGGCGTAAACAGCTCCTTCATGTGTCATGAGCTTGGCCACATCGATATACCCCATCACCGTTCCACCAGCAGGCGGTGCAAAGAATATTCTCGGTTCAGCCGGATCCCCTTTTTTCAACTCGATCACATAGTCTTTCGGCGATCTTTCGACAGGCTCGCCTGTTTCTGGCACTGTGTCCAAATATGCCGCTAACTGCGCTGGCGCTGGGTGCATGAAAATCCATTTTGGATCAACACGGACACCCTTTTCTTTTAATTTGGCAACGGCTTGAATACTCATAATCGAATCTCCGCCTAAATCAAAGAATGAATCATGAATTCCTACTCGTTTGACACCAAGCACTTCACTGAAAGCTGTCACAATCAGCTGCTGTGTTTCTGTTACCGGTTGATCGTCTTCATGTGAGGATGAGACTGCGTCTGTCGGCTCAGGCAATGCTTTTTGATCGACCTTCCCATTTGTTGTGACAGGAATTGCGTCAAGTACGATAAAGTAACTTGGAATCATATAGCCTGGCAGGCTTTCCTGTAAAAATGCTTTCCATCCGGGAACAGGCTCTCCTCCATCTGTGACAAGGTAGGCTGCCAGCCGTTTTGAGCTGCCGTACGTTTTGGCAATGACGGTACATTCTTTTACTTGTGGGTGTTTGAGCAGGGCTGTCTCAATTTCTCCACATTCAATTCGGTAGCCTCTAATTTTCACCAAGTTGTCTTTTCGGCCAAGGTATTCAATACTGCCATCAGACCGCCATTTCCCTAGGTCACCGGAACGATACAGTTTGTCCCCTTTTAATGCCGGGAATGGATTGTCAATAAACCGCTCCTGCGTGCGCTCTGGGTCATGCAGATACCCTTTCGCCAGCCCTGTTCCGCCGATATAGATTTCTCCTTTGACACCTGTTGGTACTGGATTGAGGTCATCATCAAGTATGACAACCGTTGAGTTGGCGACTGGCACACCGATTGGCACTGATCTTGCATCCTCCGGTACGTGTGTGACTTGATAAGTGGTCGCTAATGTTGTGTTTTCTGTAGGACCGTAAGCATTGATTAGCACACCCTTCATATGTGGCAATGCCTTTCGTGCATGCTCACTAGACATGGCTTCTCCGCCAACGAGTAATGTACGGTATCCAGCCACACTTTTTGGATCATGCTCAATCAGCCGGTTGAATAATGCAGTTGGCAAACAGTTGGCTGTGACTTGATGCGTTTTGATTAACCGAGTTAATTCGTCCATATTTAGAGCAGCATATTTCGGGATCAGAACCAGCTGGCCGCCATTGAGCAGCATTCCCCATAATTCAAAGGTAAAGGCATCAAATGCATAGTTAGACAGCTGAAGCATTTTATCTTCTGAACCAAGCTCAATATAGTTTGTTTCTTTCACTAAGCGGACCACACCTGCATGAGGAAGCATCACGCCTTTTGGTGTGCCTGTTGAGCCTGAAGTGTAGTTCACATAGGCAAGCTGGTCTTCTCCTACAATCGATTTTTCCCTTTGATACACTGCGTCTGTTTCTGGTAACGGCTTGTCCATTTCAATCTTTGTGCCGCTCAGATCGTCTAAACGATTGATCAGATGCGACTGGGTTAAGATGATATCGCTTTGTGTATCGCGAACGATCAGACCGATGCGGGCATCTGGATACTCAGGTGACATCGGTACATAAGCAGCACCCGACTTGACGATCCCTAGAACTGAGACCATCATGTCAAACGAACGATCAAACAGCATCGGGACAAGTGAACCTGGTCCAACGCCCTTTGACTGTAAATAGGCAGCCAGTTTTGTCGCCTTCTCGTCTAAATCTTGATACGTCATATGCTCTTCCATATAAGATACAGCAATCCGGTGCGGGTCACGCTGCACTTGTTCTTCAAATAATTCTTGCAGCGTACGCTTTGGATAAGGCGTGTCAGTTTGATTTTTCCCTATGATCATGGCATTCTGTTCTGTTTTGTCCATGACGCAAAAGTCAGCGAATGTCCGTTCAGGCTGAGCCGTCATGCCATCTAACAAATTGAGATAATAATTCATCATACGGTGGATCGTTTCTTGCTCAAATAAATCCGTATTATATTCCACATGGATAGACAGCTTGTCCTCCTGCTCAAATACATGCAAGGTGAGATCAAATTTAGAGACGGTATGATGGACCATCACTTGTTCCGATGTCAGTCCTTTTAGGTTGATATCCAGCGAATCAGTGACATACCCCATGGCGACTTGGAAGATCGGTGAACGACTTAGGTCTCTATCCATTGAAAGGTCATCCACAAGCTTGTCGAATGGATAATGCTGATGCTCAAAGGCTTTTAACGTCATTTCTTTCACCTTTGCCAGTAAATCGGCAAAGGTATTGGCTGTTGAAACGTCCTGTCTCAGCGCCAATGTATTGACAAACATGCCGACGAGCTTCTCTGATTGTTCGACATCACGCCCAGCGATTGGCGATCCAACAATGACATCTGTTTGTCCAGACAACTTGTGAAGCAGGACATAATAGGCTGACAACATCGTCATAAATAGTGTTGTCCCCTGCTGCCTCGACAAGGCATGTAAACGCCGAACAAGCGGTTCATCTATCACGATTTGCTCTGTAGCTCCATTAAATGTTTGAACCGGCGGACGAGGACGGTCAAACGGGAGCTCTAATACCGGCAACTCTCCTTGTAACGTTTCTAGCCAATAGCTCTGAGCCTCATGGTGGTTCTTTAATTGCTCATTCTCCCAATGAACATAATCGGTCCATTCAATCTCAAGTGCAGGTAGCTCAGGCGTTTTCTCTGATAATAGCGCACCATACACGACTTCTAATTCTTGAATAAGCAGGCTGAGCGACCATGCATCGGAAATGATATGATGCTGCGCACAAAGCAAGTAATATTCCTCTTTCCCCATATCAACAATTGTCCACTGTGCAAGCGGTCCCCGTTCTAAGTCATAGATGCGGTTCGCCTCTTGCTGAATCAGCTGTTCCAATCTTCTCGCTCTTGTTTTTTCATTAAATAATGAGAAGTTCGCAACGGTTACTGATGGCGGAAGATCTTCACGGATGACTTGAACCGGCTTGCCGCCAATGGTTTGAAATGTTGCGCGCAGTGCTTCATGACGTTTTGTTAAGAGACCGATCGCCTTTGTTAACGTTTGGATGTGTAATTGGCCCATCAGCTTCCAAGCACCTAATATATTGTAATGATGACTCTTTTCTAATGTAGATAAGAACCAAATTCGCTTTTGAGCGTGTGACAGCTCATAGCTTGTTCGTTTTTCCAGCTTTGGAATGCTGGCTTCCTGAATGGCTGGTGCTCCATTGATGTCATCGACCATTTGTGCCAAGTGTGCCAGATTCTTGCTTTCAAATAATATTTTTAGCGGTGCCTTTATTGAAAACTCATGATTAATACGAGAAATCGTTTGAGTGGCCTTTAATGAATGTCCACCAAGGTCAAAGAATTGATCCTCTTTGTACACACGATCGACTTCTAAAATATCCTCCCATATGGCCGCAAGCACCTGCTCTGTCTTCGTTTCTGGCAATTGCTTTTCAAACGGCTGTGCGTGTTTGTGATGGAACTGTTTGAGGGCTTCGTGATCAATAGAGCCATCTTGTTTTTTCGGTATATCTTCCACTTGCCTGATGTCCCAGTTCCCCTCTATGATGTCTGTGATCTTGTCAGCATCCACTTCTTTGCCTGATTGCACCGTATAGTACAGTTTCTTTTCAAAAAATGGTATTGGTGCTGGTTGAAGATGTTCAGCGATTTCTTGATTCGCCCCATCTAGGCCAATAAATAGATGCGCTTCATTCAGCCGAACACCTAGACATAATGAATGGAGTCCTTGTTTTTTTCCAATCAATTGAAAGCCCTTGCGAACGGTTAGCGCAGCCCCAGTATGTCCCTTAGACAAACCAAGATTATCCCACATGCTGAAATTCAACGAAATCGCTCTTCTTCCCTCATGATAGGTAAGGGCATGTGCGAGTCCATCTAAAAAGCTGTTCGCCGCAGAATATGCGCCAAATGTGGTGCCGCCAAAAAAGCCATTCACTGATCCAAAAAAGACGAGTGGAACTGACGGGTCATGCTTGAAGGCTTCTTGCAGCACCCAAGCGCCATCTGCCTTCCCTGAAAGTTCTTTGACGAAATCTTCTTCTGTTGTATGAGCCAATGTATACGTATCCACATGCTGAAAGTGCTCAGATACATTGCCAGCACCGGCTAAATGAAGCGCTCCTCGGATCGACTGTCCGAAATGCTTTTCTGCTTTATAAATCGCCCGCTCGACGTCACATAAATTCGTCACATCGGCTTGTACATAAAGGACGTCTCCCAGATCTTTCAGTTGTGAGAATGACGCCTCTTTTTCTCTGTCTTCTTCAAGGGATGTCCGTCCAATTAACACGAGCTTCAAGCCAAATTGGAGCATTTGCTTAGACAGTTCAAATCCAATACCGCCAAGCCCTCCAGTCAGCAAGTACAAGCCTTCATATTCTAAAAACCCTTCTGTCTGAGGTGCCGTCATCATATTCACTTTTTCCAGCTTTGGTACGAGGCGCTGGCCATGCCGGTAAGACACTTCTGCTTTCAAATGAATCGCACCTAGTTCGTCCGCAATATGCTTGGCATCCTGTTCCACATTCTCCGCTTCAATATCAAGGTGAGACACTTCTGCCCCTTCCCATTCTTGCGGGATGGTTTTTAATAATCCGGCAAGAGACGTTTTCTCCACATGAAGCTCATCTTGCGGTTTTACCAATTGACCACCTTTTGTGACAACAACGAGACGCATCGGCTCTTTATTTTCTTGTCTCAATGCTTGATACAAATACAAAATGGATTGGCTAGTGCTTGCATTCAGTTCTTTGAACTGCGTAGGGCTCGCAATCATCTCCTTGTCTGATACATTCCACAAGTGGAGCATACGGTCAATTTTTAATTCATCGGCTTCAAGCGCCGCCACAAGCCTGACGTAATCCCCCTTAATTCGAGGGTTCATCTGATACATCCCTTTTGACAGGCGTAAAAATTCATAACCCTTTTTCACAGAAACATAAGGCAGGTTCATTTGTTCAAATTGTGTATAAAGCGATTGATAAAGCCCTTTTTCATCCTCAAATACGAGTACATGATCAGTGGAGACTGGCTGAGATGGACCGATATTCTCTTTTACCCAAATACGTTTAAAGAACCAATCTGGGAGGGTTTGTTCATTTTCCGAAGCAAGATCAAGTGCACGTTCAATGTCATGAAACACCCCAGCTTTCAGTGCCGCACCTAGTTGAGCACGTTGGATTTTTCCGCTTTCTGTTTTCGGAAATTGGTCTTTTTTCACCGGAATGATATGGTCAGGTTCGATTCCCATTTTGCGAATGATGCTCTCTCTAATCTGCTGAATCATTGTGATTTGATCCTCTATCGAATCCTTCTGCGTGACAAAAAAGACGGCGAGTGTGTCATTACTTGATTCGGGATTGTAAATGCCGTACGCAGCGGCAAAGGTGACTTCAACCCCCTCAACCTCTTCCACAACGGCTTCAATTTCGTAATTCAAATAGTTCGCTCCGTTGATGACGATGATATCCTTTTCCCGTCCTGTGAGGACTAGGCGCCCTTCATGAATAAATCCTAAATCTCCTGTATGAAACCAGCCGTTTTCCGCAAATACTTCTTCATTCGCTTCCTCATTTTGATAGTAGCCCATCATAATCGTTGGACTCTTCACCTGCAAGCGGCCGACTTGATCTTCTGGCAGCACATGGTGATGCTCGTCTACAATCCGAATCCATACAGAAGGGATGGGTGCACCAACTTCTGTAAAGGTCATCTTGTGCGGATGATCGTGCGCCACATATTGAATCTCACTTGTTAATGAGGTCTGATCAATGGTCAGTTGTCCACCCTGATCATCATGACGCATGAATTCTTTTGACTGGACAATGGCTGATGATGTTTCTGACATGCCATAAGCCGGCACCATCGCATGGCGGCTTAATCCGTGCTCACCCATGATGTGCATGAAACGCTGCGTCACTTTTGGAACAACTGCTTCGGCGGCGTTCATGATATAGGTCAAGGTGGAGAGATCCCAGCTCCCTTTGCGAATGTCGTCTTCATATTCATTCATCATCGCAAAGGCAAAGTTTGGCGCCCACGTCCTTGTGACACCGTATCTTTCTACCCAATCCAGCCACACCATCGGCCGTTCGATAAATTGATCAATGGATGGACTAATTTGTTGGCAGCCGAGGTAGACATCATGGACATGAAACATGACAATGCCCCCTACATGATCAAGCGGCATCCAGTTCATTGATACATCCTCATGCGTGAAACCATTTGCCTGCTCAAAGGAAATGATTCTAGATAAAATGCTTTGATGGTTGTGCCGGATACACTTTGGCACACCTGTACTTCCTGAGGACAGCAGCTGAAGCACAGGCTCATCCGGCTCTGGCTCATAATGCTGTTCATCTGGGTCACAGGCAAGTAATGTTTCGATTGTTAAAATCGGAATCGCTTTTGATTCAAACGTTTTACGTAGCCCTGCAATGTCCTCAGCACTCGCTTCGTTTGTAATAATGAATGGTTCATTTTGCAGCTGAAACACGCCCTTGAGCTTGTTCACGCCTTGATTCATTTCATCATACACAGGCGGTACAGAGACTGGGGTTGGAATGATTCCACCGAGAATACAGCCCCAGAATACCGTGATAAAATCTTGATGATCTTTCAATTGAAGCAGCACTTGATCGCCGTTTGAAAGTCCGGCTGCCCTTAATCCAGATAGGACACGTTCCGCTCCTGTGAGTAATTCCGGGTAAGTCTGGACCACCTCATGACCGCCTTCTTTGAGATACGTGACTCCGCGATTTGGTGACATAAAGGCGGCTCGGATCAGTACCTCTGTCAATGTGACTGGTGTACCTGGTTTTCTGATCACATCACCTCCATAAACAAGAGCTGGTGGTTTTTCTTGTACGGAGGATTGTATATTTTGACTGACTTCATCTTTTGAAAACGATTCGTTTATATTTGTACGCTGTCTATCTGGGAAGAGGTCATCTAAATGATAGGGTATTTGTTTTTCTGTCTGACTCTCTATCAAAACGGCTGCTTCCTCTACTCCATCTATGGCTTTCGTGCGCTCTTCTATCTTTCTTCGTTCCTCGTCATCTAGTACGTCAATGGCAAGTAGCGCCTCGGTATCGACCGCTCCACTTTCTTTTCGCGGCAAGGAAGGGACGAGGACGAGTGCGGCTGGCATTTCATCAGGATGAAGCGGTCCTTTCATCAAATCCTCTCTTGTCAACGAAGGGTCCTTCGCCTGTGCAAACAGCACAAGCGATAGGCCTCCTTCTTGATTTTTCTTCGGGATGAGCGCACATTCCTTTAGTGGAAAGTGAAGCATGAAGACTTTCTCTAATGCTTTGAGATCGATTCGTTTTCCATTGATCCTGACAATATGATTTGCTGCATTTCCTTTTCGTCTACTAACTAGCATTCTTCTTCTCCTCCTACATCCAATCCAAAATCTGAATCTTGCTTTCTTCCGTCCAAACGCCGACATCCCCTGTCGGATAAAGGTATTCGCCTGTTTGATGTTTGAATGGATGCGGAATTTTATGCGCCTCCATCCAATCGGCTAGCTCTCCAAAAAGTGCTTTGATCTCTTTGGCGCCGATAAAAATATCTCCAGGAAATCCAATCGGCATGAGCTGATGTTCTTCATTCAGGACATATATTTCCGTTTCATAGGCAGGATCATGTACGCCTGCATAAACTTCTTCTTGGTCTGGGTATAGCACGCTGACATGTGCGTTTTTCGCCCAATCACTGATCATCCGCTCTTTTTCCTCACTTGTCACAAGTGTGAAGGAAGATAGCGGCGTATCCACTTGTTCTGTCATGGCTTCAAGTGTGTGAATCAGCTGCTGCATCAGCGTTTGTATTTGCTTTTCTGTATATTGATGTAAGTTGTATGTGATCCGAAGCTCCAGCGTATCTCCCGGCACTGCGACAAGGGTTAAGTCATAATTTGTTTCTTCATGACTGGCGATGTCTAAAATGCGTACGCCATACGGCTCAATGGACTCAATCGGATAGTTTTCAAACACGACAATGCTGTGGAACAATGCCTCTCCATTTGGAATTTCCGTCATCTGCTGAATATCTGGCAGTACGGTATACTCGTATTCTCTCATCTGAAAAACGGTTTCCTGTGTATGGGCGAGCAATCGTGCAATCGTCCAGTCCGAATGGATCGGTAGACGAAGCGGCAATGTGTTAATAAAGAGCCCTGTCATGCTTTCCACTTCTGGTAAGTCGGCTGGCCGGCCAGATACGGTCACCCCAAATATGACATCCTCTGCGCCCGAATGAAGGTGCAAGAGCAGTCCCCACGCTGATTGAATCAGTGTGCTCATCGTGACCTTCTGCTTGCCAGTCATCTTCTCCAGCCTCTGCTGCATCTCTGGCGTCAGTTTGACGCTGGACTGCGCCATGCTTGCTTCTTGGTCTGAAGCATGTTCTTCGCCGTCTCCTGGAAGCGGTGTCGCTTCCTCTACGCCTGACATATAACGCTGCCAGAATTTTTGCGCCTTCTCTTGATCCTGCTTTTGCAGCCATTCGATAAAATCTTTATATGGACGGACTGTAGAAAGACTGATCTCTCGTTCGTCCACAAGAGAGCGATACAGCGCAAAGGATTCCTGAATAAAACTGAACAAACTCCAGCCATCGATTAAAATGTGATGAAAACTAAAGACAAACGTGCATCTTTCCTCATCACAATGGAATAAAGCAATCCGAATAAGCGGTTCATCTATATGGTCTAAATGGAAATCCTTTGAACGATCAGATACTAAAAAGTGTTCGATTGTCTCTTCTTGCTCCGCATCACTCAGGTGGCGCACATCGTGCTGAGTGAGGTGGATGCTTCTTTCTGATTGAATGAACTGAACAGGCTCCTTCAGCCCTTCCCAAGCGAATTTTGTTCTCAAAATCGAATGACGTTCTACAAGCAGATTCCAAGCTTGTTCATAGGCATCACCGTTTGTTAAGCCTTGGAGCGTCATATGCACCTGACCAAAATAAGCTTGTGAGGCTTGATCTAGCAGTGCATGAAACAGCATTCCTTGCTGCATTGGAGACAGCGGATACACATCGACTACATTGTCTGGAAGTTCATCTATTTGCTTTTGCGTGAGCTGAACCATCGGAAAATCAGATGGTGTAAAGCCGCCGCTCGTTTCAACACAATGCGCCAAGATGATCTCCATTTTTTCTTTAAAACGTTCAGGTAACAACCGCACCTCTTGATCTTGCAGCAGTTCACGATTGATCATAAAGTTCATCTGCAACTGACCATCTGTCACATATCCATACACATCGATCAAATGCTGTCTTTCTGCTTTCGGATCGTGAACATGTCCATTTCGTTCGTCTGCTATATAAAGCTTGGCTTCGCCATCTGCCTGATCTAACTGACCGAGGTAATTAAAACTCATCTGCGGCGTTACCGTTTTGAGTAAACGAGATTCTGTCATGTATTGAAGCAAACCATAGCCGATTCCCTTTTGCGGCACAGCTCGTAAGGTTTCTTTGACGTCTTTGATTTGTCTTGCAACATCGGTTTGTATAAAAGGAATAAAAATAGGATAAGAGCTTGTAAACCAGCCGACTGTCCGTGACAAATCCATCTGTTCAAATAAATCCTCGCGTCCATGCCCTTCTAACGTGATGAGCATTGGCTTTCCAATGGCTTGCGTGAGTCCTGATAACAGTAAATCGTTAATCTCTGTTCGGTATGCTTGTGAGGCCTGTCTAAGTAACCTATCTGTTTGTTCCTTTGTGAGCTGAACCGACAGGATCTCTGCATGTTCTTCTATATTAGAAAGCGCAGGCAGTTGGAAAGGAGAACCTTCTTCCTCTTGATCCTTGATTTTTTGCCAAAAAGAGGCCTGCGCTTGTAATTGATCTGTTTGTGCATATTCATATAATGCATCTGCCCACTGCTTATAGGAGGCGGTTTTTTTCGCAAATAGGATGTCCTGCCCCGTAGCAAGCTGTTTCAATCCATTTAGTACATCTTCTTGTATCATGCGCCATGATATGCCATCCATGACGAGATGGTGTGCAGCAATAAAGAGCTCAGACGTGTCTTCACCTGTATGAAAAAGAATCGCTTTGATCACTTCTCCGCGCTCTAATGACAATGTTCCTTGACAGGCACTTGTCTCCAAGCGGATTTGTTCCCGTGCTTCCTCCTGAGATACATTCGTCACATCAAAGAATGTGACACAAGGTGTGATGCCAGGCTCACGAATGGTTTGAATCCATGTGCCATCTGCCTCTTTTGTATATATAGCTCTCAGCATATCGTGATGATCGACCAGTTTTGAAAGAACCTGTGTTAACTGTTCATGTGGAACAGATCGCTTCATTTCAATATGCGCCGATAGATTCCAATAATCTTGATTGGTCATCGATTGCTCAAAGAACCAAGATTGAATCGGGAGAAGACGAACCTCTCCTGTCACAGGTGATTGATCATAGACCGTAGAGACCTCTGCCTTTCTCATCACTTGTGCGAGTTGTGAGATGGTCTGTTTTTCAAATACATCTCTCGGCTGGATGACGTAGCCTTCCTGTGCTAAACGTGCCACCATTTGTATGACAATAATAGAATCACCGCCAAGCTCAAAGTAGTTATCATGGACGCCAATAGAAGGAACGCCTAGCAGCTGAGACCACACTTTTTCTAACACACGTTCTTCCTCAGTAGCTGCTCTATCAATGGCTGTTTCTACTTCTTCTTGTCTCCACTCTGGCGGTGGAAGACGCTTTTGGTCTACCTTGCCATTTGGCGTGAGCGGTAATTCATCCAGCTCTATTAATAGGCTTGGCACCATATAATCTGGCAGAATGTCTTTTAAGTTATGGCGAATGTCTTGCGTGGTCATGCCGCCTTTTTGGACAAAATAACCGATCAATCGCTTATGACCACTCTCGTGCTGATGCGGGATAACGGCACATTCTGTGATGTCATCAAATGTCAGCATAGCGGCTTCAATTTCTCCGCATTCCACGCGGTGTCCACGAATTTTCACTTGATGATCGATTCTTCCAAGACAGTCAATGATGCCATTTGACAGCCAGCGGCCCATATCGCCTGTTTTATATAAACGCGCTCCTTCTTGGAAAGGATGCGGGATAAATGATGATGCTGTTTTTTCTTCATCTCCAAGGTAACCAAGTGCTAGCCCTGTGCCGCCAACATAAATTTCGCCGATGACGCCTTGCGGAACTGGCTGCATTTGGTCATCTAATACATAAGCTTGTGAATAAGCAATAGGCTGTCCAATCGGGACCGTCGCCTGATCTTCTTCCAGTGCCCGAATGTGATGCACACAGGAGAATGTTGTATTCTCTGTTGGTCCATAACCATTTAAAAGCCCTTCAGGCAAATATGGTAGTGCTTTTCGGATATGAGCGGCTGATAAGGCATCTCCGCCGATCAATAATGCATGAAGTCCAGATAAAGCTTCTGGATGCTCTTCTGTTAAACGGTTGAACAGCGGCACAGTCAGGAACCCTGTTGTAATCTGATAAGTTTTTAGTGCTTCCGCTAATGTATCCATTGATAAAATGGTATTTCGATCCGTCAGTATGAGCCTTCCCCCGTTTAAAAGGGCTCCCCATATTTCATACGTAAAAGCATCAAAAGAGAAGCTGGCGATTTGTAAAATGCGCGTTTGTTCATTAAGGGTGACATAGTCTGTTTCACACACAAGCCGGACGACCGCTTGATGCGGGATCAGTACTCCTTTTGGCTGTCCAGTTGACCCCGATGTGTAATTGATATAAGCAAGTCCATCAGGTCTTAGTGCAGCGGGCATGACTTCTGCTTCTGGTAAAAATTCTTCATACCCTTGATCAAGACAAATGAGTTCCGTTTGATTGATGGATACTTTTTTCAGCCATTCATTTTTTGTCAGTAAAAGCTGAATACCTGTATCTCTCAGCATATAATCAATGCGGGCATCTGGATATTCAGGATCAATTGGCACATAAGCCCCGCCTGCTTTCACAATGGCCAGCACCCCAAGAATCATTTCAGGCGATCTGTCGATGAGCAGTCCAACTGGTTCATGCGGCGTCACGCCTCGCTGCTGCAAATAGGCTGCTAGACGATCGACTTTCTCGTGTAACTCCCGGTACGTCCACTCATCTCCTTGAAACTCAAGCGCCACTGCATGAGGTGTCTTTTTCACTTGCGCTTCAAATCGTTCCGTCATGAGTAGCGGACCTTTTGGTTGATCAGTCTTTCCGCTCCATTCATAGAGCAATTGATGCTTTTCTTTCTCTGGCAGGAAATTCACTTGTCTGATCGGCTGCGCTGGATTTTCACAAATTCCTTCAAGCAGGTGCTCGTAGTATGCAAGGAATCGCTCCATCGTGTCATCAGAAAATAAATCCGCATGATACTCAAGCTTTAACTGAAGCCCTTCAGCTCCTTCAAACACAAACAGAGAGAGATCAAATTTCGCTGTATCATTATCCTCAATGGCTAAAACCGACGTCGCCTCTCCCATTGGAGAAGCTTCCAGCGGTAGGTTTTGCAGAACAAACATGACCTGAAACAGCGGCTGCTTACTGGCATCACGCACAATATTCAATTCATCGACCACCATCTCAAACGGCACATCCTGATGTGCATAAGCACCGACGGTTGTCTCCTTCACTCGCTCTAATAATTCCGTAAAGGCTGGATTCCCGCTATGGTCGATCCGAAGCGCCAATGTATTCACGAAAAATCCGATTAAATGCTCCATTTCCGTTCGATTTCTCCCAGCAATGACCGAGCCAATGACAAACTCGTCCTGTGAAGACAATCGATGTAATAGCGTAGAGAAAGCCGACAGCAAGGTCATATACAGTGTGCTGTCTGTTTTCTTAGATAGCTCATCAATCTTTTCAGACAGTGACTTCGACAGCTGATATGTTTTCGTCTTCCCTTTGTAGGATTGAACGGCCGGCCGCGGATGATCATACGGCAATACCAAATCTTCAACAGGTGCCGCAAATTGCTCCTTCCAATAGGCAAGCTGCTTATCTAGTGGCTCTCCTGTCAAATACTCCTTCTGCCACAGTGCGTAATCCGCATATTGAATAGGCAGTGCCGGCAAGTGAGGCTCCCGCCCTTCGATCTCCGCTGTATACCACTCGGATAATTCTCTTGCAACAATGCCGATCGACCAGCCATCTGACACGATGTGGTGAATGGACATCAGCAAGATATGCTCTGCGGGTGAAAGTCGAATCAGCTTCACTCGAAAGAGCGCTTCGTGTTCTAATTGAAAAGGTGTGGATGCCTCTTCTTTCGCCCATTCAGCCGCTTTTTGTTCTTTCTCTTCCTGTGACGCTATGCCTGAAAGGTCCATCACCTCAAGCTCTGGAAGGGCCATCTGTTCATGAATGACCTGTACCGGTTCATCCCCGCTCATCGTAAAGGACGTTCTGAGCGATTCATGTCTTTCCACCATATGATGCAGACTTTCCTGAAGCACCTTGATATCTAAAGGCCCATTCATCCGAAACGAAATCGTATTATTGTATAATGGCAAATCCGGCTCTAATTGATAGAGGAACCACTGTCTTTGCTGGGCATAAGACATCGGAATGTCCTGACCCTTCTCCATTTTTCTCATCGGAATCACTTCATCTGCTTTGGCATTTGAATCGATCCAATCCGCTAATTCTCCGAGTCTCGTATGTTCAAACAACACAGCAAGTGGCACGGCAAACCCTGTTTTTTGTCTAACCGCAGACAGCATTTGCGTCGCCTTCAGCGAATGACCTCCTAGTAAAAAGAAATGATCGCCGCAGCTGACATCCGAGACATCGAGCAACTCTGACCAAATGTGTGCGAGCAGTTTCTCCGTTTCTGTGTGAGGTGCTCTGTTGTCTGAATCCATTCCGCTTTCCTCTATTAATTCATGAAAATATGCCTCGTCTGGCGATCCATCTTCTGTTTCTTTCCAATATTCCTCAGGAAACAAATGCACGGCATATTCACCAGATAGACGGGACTGTAAACACGTATGAATCGATTGATACAGCCGCTCTTCAACCGCCTTTGTTTGATCAGTTTTGAAAAAGACGTAAAAGGTCTGCTCTGTTTGCATCTCCGCATCCGCATGGACCATCTCGTGAATCTCTTTTTTCGATCGATCCAATCCCGCATAAATGAGCGGAGCATCTGTCATCAGACATGCGAGCATCGTTTGGAAGCCTGCCTGCTTTGAAATTGGGAGATAACCTCTTTCTTTTAACATGCCTTTTATCATGGAGCCTTCACTCATGCCAATCTCGTCCCACATGCTGAAACTAAAGCAATATGGCTTCACTGTAGATGTCAGCTTCTGATAATGAGCAAACTGTTCCACGAACTCATTGGCAGCGCAATAGGCGCCGACAGTCATACCGCCCTTTAGCGTTCGGGCTGACGAGCTTGAAAGAAATAAAACATTCCTGCGTTTGGAGGCAGCTTCATGAAGCGCAATCGTTCCATATACCTTCGCTTCGTACATGTCATTCAGAGACACAGATGTCATATCAGCAAGCAGTTCTTCTTGAATAATACCTGCGAAATGAATGATGCCATCCAGCCTTCGATTTCCGGCGACCTCATGTCTAGAGATGATCGCTTCTACCTCTTTTTCAGCCGTGATGTCTGCTTTCTCATAAAGAACCTTGCCGCCATGCACTTTTGCCTGCTTTTCTAGCAAAGCCAATGTCTCTTGCTGGTCACTAGAAAGTGCCTCTCTCTCTTTCCTTCCAAGCAACACGAGATGTGCTTGATAAGATGTCAGTAGGTGTTCACTGACTAAACGGCCAATTCCGCCTAGCCCGCCTGTTATGACATAAAGCCCAGATGATTCAAATGGCGGCTCTTCCCTTTTCTGTTCCTTTTCCAAATGAAGAGGTGCTAAAAAGGGAATATAACGAACACCTTGACGATAAGCAACAACATGACAGTCTTGGTCATGTGTGAGTTCTGCCATCATCGCCATTGCATGGGAATGACTAGATACCGATTCTACTAGAGAAAAATCAAGACATTGCACCTTGATAAACGGCCATTCATGCTGAACTGCTGTCATCAGTCCGGCTGTCGTTGCTTTTTCTACATCGTGGATGTGATCCTCCGGCACATTCATCGCATGGGCTGAGACAAAAGTGATGGCCACCTGCTCCTCATAGACGGAAATGGCTTTTGTTAAAAATAATGCACTCATGCTGCCCGTTTTCTGCGCTTGTTTCGCCTTCGCCACATAAAGTTTGTCTTCTTGGTTTGTATAGTTCCAAAGGTGAATGATGTGTTTCACCGAAACGCCATACGAACGGAGCGTCTCAAAGAGTTGTTCGTAGTCAGACGGCCGATTCGGGTGGATGATGAAGTGAGTGTGTGTGAGTTGTTTGAACGCTTGACCCGGTTCAACCGTAATGTATGTTTGTTCACTGTTTGCAAAAGATTTCAATTGATCTGCCAGTCCTAATGGATCTGCAAAGATCACAACGTCCCCTATGATCTGCTTGTCAGCTGCATCAAGTGGAGCAGGTATCCATTTCTTTTGATAACTCCAATCAGGCAAGGTATGTTCATTTTCAAGTCTCATGTCCATTTCCATGATCATTTCATCAAATTCGCCTTCTTGCCATCTTGTCTTGAGCTGTGCCCTTTCTATTTTTCCAGAGCTTGTTTTGGGAAATGCATGCTTCTGGACAGGAATGATGCGAGATGCAGACAAGCCCATTTTTGTTGCAATATGGGATTTAATGTGCTGACTTGCCCTCATAATATAAGCCGGCTCATACAGCTTCGGTGTAAAAAAGAGAATCAGTTCATCGGATGCAGAAGCCTCCATTCGGACAGAACAAGCAGCCACAAAGCTCGTTTCTACTCCCGGTACTTCCTCTGCTATGGCTTCAATTTCATAGTTGTGATAGTTTTTCCCGTTGATGATAATCATGTCTTTTTCTCTACCGGTTAGTGTCAGCCTTCCTTCGTGCAGGAAACCTAAATCACCCGTGTGAAACCAGCCATCCGCTTGAAATACTTCTTGATTCGCTTCGTCATTCCGGTAATAGCCCTTCATGGTGGTTGGACCTTTTATTTGCACACGGCCAATATGATCTTCTGGAAGAAGCTCATGCTGATGATTGACGATGCGTATCGTGATACCTGGAATCGGTTTGCCCAACTCTGTAAAGCTGACGGTTCCTGTCTCACGTGCTTCTGCTGGTCTTAGCTGCTCTGTCAGCGACGTTTCCTCAAAGGTCAGAACCCCGCTGTTTTCATCTCCACGCTCAATCGCAAAGGAAAACACAACCGCTGATGAGATTTCAGACATGCCGAAAGCCGGTCTGATCACATCTCCCTTTAAGCCGTGCGGAGCAAGCAGGTGTAGAAATCGGTGGATGGTTTTTGGCACGACCGCCTCTGCCCCATTGATCATGCAGGTCATCGCCGACAGATCCCAAGATCCTGATGAAATCTCTTTCTCATAATCATTGATCATCGCAAATGCAAAGTTAGGTGCCCACGTCTTCGTTGCACGGTAGCGGTCCATCCAGTCAAGCCACCGCAGCGGCTGAGCGATAAAGTCATCTGTTCTTGCCCGAATCTGCTCGCAGCCTGTGTACACATTGACAAGGTGGAACATCACGATGCCACCAATATGATCTAAAGGCATCCAGTCTAACGAGACATCCTCTTGTGTAAATTGATTTGCTGCCACTGTTCCTTTGACGTTCGCCAGCACACTTCTATGGGAATGCTCTACACACTTTGGCATCCCTGTACTTCCAGACGTTAAGATAAAGAAGACGGAATCATCCGGCGCGACAGGGTGAGCGGCTGTATCTCTTTCTAATGTCAGCATCGGCTCAACTGCTGCGACACGTATTTGGTCTGTATGCCACAGTAAGGCTAACCCTTGCACCTCCTCGATCAGTGAGTCATCTGTTAGGATGAGCGGATGCTCGAGCAGCTTCCAAGCGTGATGAAGCTTCTTCACTGCAGCATTCATCTCCCGATAGGTTGGGGCAGCCGACACAAGCGTTGGAACAAATCCGCCTAATACACATGCCCAAAAGGCAGTGACCATGGCATGATTCGATGAGAATTGAAAGAAAACAGGATCGCCTGCCTTAAGCCCCAGTGCCCTTAAACCAGTCAGAACCCTCTCGGCGTCTCCTTGTAACTGTGCATAAGATTGTGTGAGTTCGTTCTTGCTATTCACGATATACGTAAGCCCATTTGTCGTTTTTGCAGCCTCTGTTAAGACTTCCTGTAAGGTCTGTGCGCCTTGTGTGACGTCGAGATCCCCTCCATAGGAAAGAGCGGGTGGCATGTCGGCCAAAGCAGGTACAGCCGTTTGCGTCTGTATCGCTTCCGCTGCGGCCTCCTGCTCAATGTGCTTGTCGAGAAATAAATGAGAGAGGTGATACGGCCGCGGTCGAATGGTTTTTTCACGTGAAAAAACAGCGAAGCGTTCGATTTCGTTGGTTTGTAAAATGGTTGTCTTTACATCTTGTAAAATCGCATCCATTGATTCATGTATACTCGTTTGGTTAATGGTTGATGGTTTCATATGAGTTCCTTTCCTTTTTTGTTAGGCAGGACTGCAAACATCCTGCCTAATCTAAAGTTTACAAGACTCGTTCTCTATTTGTTTGATTGACAATATGTTTGATCAGCTTTGCATTTTGAGCTGCACATTCTTTCTGTTTGAACATATCAGCATGCCGGCCATAGCCTTGGTATTGGGTAAAAGATCCGGCCGTTGCCTGTGTCCACTCTTCCATCCAGTCCGGGATCGCTATTTGTTCTTCAGATTGGATGAACGTAATATCTGCCTGTATTTTGCCTTGATTCACCCCCTTAACAAACGTTTCATAGTAGGCGCGCGTCTTTTGGGCAAGCGCTTCTTGAACGATCTCCCCTTGAGCAAGCTCGCTTTGTTTCGTTTGATGAACAATCGCTTCAATATCATCATCAATGGATCGTCCTTCTAAATCACTTTCTCCAATTTTCTTATAGGAATCGATCATGATGACCTTCTCGACTGTCCGTCCTACTTGTTCAAGCGCTTGAACAAGCTCAAAGGCGAGGTAACATCCGCCTGAGTACCCCATCAACGTCAGCGGCCCTTTTGGCTGAAGGTGCTGAATATGCTGAACGTACTGCGCCATTCGGTTATTCGTTTCAATAAAATCAAAAGCGACTAGCCGAACATCATCAAGCGTTTTTGCTGCTTCCTGATAGATAAAGCCGTAGCCTGGTAATGGCGGAAGAGCAAAGACTGTTGATGTTTGAGATTCATTGAATACAAGATAGCCAGCGGTTTCCCCGTCCTGATGCTGAATATAATGACTAAGCGCTTCAATCGTCGGGGTCTCAAACAACAAATGGATTGGCACCTGAACCTCAAACTCTTTTGATACTTTGGACAAAAGAGACATTGCTTTTAAAGAATGTCCGCCAAGCTCAAAGAAATGGTCATCTGTGCTAATATCCTCTCGTTCAAGTACTTCCCGCCACATTACCAGCAGCTTTTGTTCCACTTCATTTGCGGGCAGTTTCACACGGCGGTTTCCTTGCGGTGCCTCTGGTTTTGGTAGCTGGCGTTTATCAACCTTCCCGTTTGGCGTAAGTGGGAGGTTCTCCAGTTCAATCAGCTCATGAGGCAGCATATAAGCTGGAAGACGCTCTTTCAGCCTTGATTTGATGTCATCGAGTTTCCCTTTCCATGCATCATCACACGTGATATAGGCAAGCAGCCTTGTATGATTGGTTTCATCATGATCCGCTAGGAGTACAGCTTGTTTTACACCTTGATGCATGAGAAGGTTGGCTTCAATTTCTGTCAGTTCAATTCGGTGTCCTCGAATTTTTACCTGATCATCAACTCTGCCTGCATACTCAATCAGACCGTCTTCTCGAAAGTAAGCTAAATCCCCCGTGCGATACAGGCGCTCACCCGCAGCGAATGGATGGGCGATAAAGACTTGTTTTGTCAGATCAGGACGATTCAAATACCCTTTTGCCAGTCCTTTGCCGCTCAGACAAAGCTCTCCAACCATTCCAATCGGCTGAAGCTGTCTGTGCTCACTCAATATATAAGCGCCCGTCTGGTTGAGCGGCTTCCCAATTGGAATAGAACGTGCCTCTAAAGGGATCGCTTCATCTATCGGATAATATGTGGCAAAAACCGTTGATTCGGTTGGTCCGTATACATTCAACAATCTGCCTTTTCCCATCACATCAAAGGCTTTTCTCACATGCTGAACCGATGCCCTCTCTCCCCCAAACAGCACCTTACGCACACCGCGCATCCAGTCTGTTCCTTCATCAACGAGAAGATGGAATAAAGCGGTTGGGACAAACATGACAGAAATATGCTCTCCTTTTATCAGCTCAGTGAGCTTCCCCATATCTAAAATGGTTTCTTTTTGCGGCAAGACAAGCTTTGCTCCGTTTAAAAGCGCACCATATACATCAAATGTAAAGCCATCAAATACGCTATTTGATAACGACAGCAATGTATCTGTTTCTAAAATGGTTAAGTAATTCGTATTTTTGACCACCCGGGCAATATTGGAATGGGTCGTCATGATGCCTTTTGGCTGTCCGGTTGTTCCAGATGTATACATGATGTATGCCGTATCATTTAAACCAGCTTCAAGTGGCAGATTCTCTGAGCTCATCAGTAAAATTTCTTGATCATCTGCAAAAAGATACGTGCCATCAAATGCGAGTGACCTCGTCTGACTGATAAAGGATGAATGAGTCAGAAGATGCGTCGCTCCGCTGTCTTTCAGCATATATTGGATACGGCTTTCTGGATAATCTGGATCAATCGGCACATAGGTGGCACCTGCTTTTAAGACAGAGAGTAAGCTGACAATGAGTTCAGGTGTCCGCTCTGCTAAAATGGCGGTCACCGTTTGATGACCCACCCCATTTTTTTGTAAATGCCTTGCCAGTCGATTGGCTTGTTCGTTCAGCTCCGCATATGTCATCGTGTGATCACCTGCTGATAATGCCACTGCATTCGGCTGTTTTCGGACATTATGCTCAAACCACTTTGTCAAATAAAGCTGATCATGCTCCAGCTCAGGTGCATTCCATTCCTCTAACATTCGCTGCTTTTCCTGCTTTGTCACAAGTGTCAGTGTATGAACTGACTGATCTGGATGTTTGATGGCCTCTTTGATCAAAAGGGTCAGCTGATCCTTTAATTTACGGACAAATGCAGGATCAAATGCACGCTGATTAAAGGCCAGCTTCAGCTGCAATTGTTCCCCGGGCGACGCCAGTAAATTGAGATCATAGTTCGATTTTTCATAGACATTCATGTCTTCTACTGTAAAGCCAAGCAGTGACTCCTGCTCGTCTTTCTTTGCAGCAGGGACATTCTCAAACACCACAATATGATCAATGAGCTGCTGCTGACCTGCCTTAGCCTGAATATCATAAATCGGGATATATTGGTGCGGTTCAGCCGCTAAAGACTGCTGCTGCGTTTCTGATAATAGAGAACGGAACGTCATTTGGTCTGTCAGCTGAATTCGTCTTGGAATGACATTGATGAACAACCCCACCATCCGGTCCACACCAGCTAAATCTGCCGGACGTCCTGACACAACCGTTCCAAACAACACATCGTTTGAGCGCTGATACCTGCTTAGTAAAATGGACCAAGCCGATTGAAGCGCACTGCTTAACGTGGCATTCTGCTGCAAGGCTAACTCTGATAAAGCAGCAGTTTCTTCTTTACTCATGGCCCATTCGATTTCGCCTAATTCATGCTTATTTGTTTGCTTTCGCTGTTCTTTAAAAGTCGACTGCCCCTCAAAGCCAGCCAAAGATTGCGTCCAATATTCAAGTGAGACTTGTTTATCTTGTTTTTCCAGCCATTGAATATATTCTTTATATGGCTTGACTGGTTCCAGCCTATAAGGGATGTCATGCAAAAGTGCATGATAAATCGCAAACAATTCCTGCACAACTAGACCAAAACACCAGCCATCTAGAAGGATATGGTGATAGCTCCATATCCAGCGATAGCTTGAAGGACCCGTTTGAAAAACGGAGGCCCGCATGAGCAGATCCTTTGAGAGATCAAATCCTCTCAGCTGATCCTTTTGTTTAAAACGATCAATACGTTCAAGCTGTTCACTTTCAGAAAGATCCTGTATGTCCACAACATCAAGCTGGAAAGGTCGATTCTTTAATACAACTTGGACAGGACGCTTCACTTTTTCGTGGAGGAACACGGTACGAAAAATATCGTACCGTTCCACAATGATATTCATGCTTTTCTCAAGCAGATCAGACCGAAGTGTGCCTTTCACGTTCATATCCATTTGTTCTACATAAAAACCTTTTTCTTGATGATGGAGGGTATGAAACAGCATTCCTTCTTGCATCGGTGACAGATAGTACATATCTTGAACTTGATCCCTTTTAAATTGACTCATCTATTTCATTCCTCCTTTCCCTTTTTCATGACTGATCTAGTGGTGTTAGGTCAATTTCTCCTCGAGCATGTCAAAGATATCGTCCATTTCATCCATTTCAAGGTCTGCCGCCGAGAAGTCACTTGGCGTAAATTCTCGCTCTTGATGCGCTAAGCAATGGGTGATGATAGATCTGATTTTCTCCTTCAACAATGCGATGAACTGCTGTATCGTTTGTTCTTCATATTCACTTGCACAATATGAGCACGACAGAATGAATTGATTGTGCTGAACAAGACCGCTGAGGTTCAGCTTATAAACAGCTTCGGATTCAAGGCTTGCTTGACGGCCCATATCATAGGTTGAGGGCCCAAAGAGTTCTGTCGTCACTTCCTGATCAATCTGCCCAAGATAGTTCAAGCTGATTTCAGGCTGCACGTGTTTGACTGACGGTTCGGATGGTGTCATGTATCTTAAAATACCGTAACCAATCCCTTTATTTGGTACACGCCGCAGCATCTCTTTCGTTCCTTTGATAGCGTCTGCAATGGTCTGATTCGGTTTCGCTTCAAGAACGACTGGATACATGCTCGTAAACCAGCCAACTGTGCGGGATATATCTAATCCTGATAAAATGTCCTCTCTGCCATGACCTTCAAGCTGTACATGTACATGAGATTGTCCTGTCCATTCCTGAACGGCCAGCCCGAGCGCACATAGAAGAATATCATTCATTTCTGTTGTGTACGGAAGATGGATATTCGTTAACAGATGCTCGGTTTCCGCTTCTGTCAGCTGCATTTTGACCGCTTTCGTATCCGCGACTTTTCTTTCTTTTACTTCATGGTCAACAGGTAAAGTCGTAAACGGTCTATTTTCAATCGCTGCCCAATACTCCTTCTGGTTTTTTAGCAGCTGTGACTGCGCATATCGTTCAATCGCTTCTGCCCATTCTTTGAAAGAGTGCGTTTTTGGCGGCAGAACCATTGCTTCTCCTTTTTCTGCCTGATGATAAAGAGACATAAAGTCTTCTAGTAAAATCCGGCAAGAAACGCCGTCAATCACAAGATGATGTGTGATGATGAGTAAGTGATCACCGTCTTCTGTATGGAAACAAATCACTTTCATCAATGGACCCTTTTCAAGATTCAGTTGACGCTGATACTCATTGGCGTATGTGGAAATCGCCTGTTTCACATCTTGCGCTTTTGAAACATCACAAGAAATAATTGAAAATGGTTCTGTCAACTCCCGCTGATTGTATTGCAGCATGTCATCATGCTCCTGTCTGAACACCATGCGCAGTGCATCATGATGTGAGAGCAGTTTTTGCAGAACTTGTTCTGTGACAGCCAAGTCAAACCCTTTTGGTGCATGAAGCATCATTGAGAGATTCCAGTGGTGCTGGTGATCAAAGTTCCGTTCAAAGAACCAGCGCTGAATCGGTGTTAAAATGACCTCTCCTTCCACAGCTGACTGATCAGCTGTGAGAAGGTCCGCTTCTTCGATATATGGGCGAAGCTCCGCAATCGTTGGGTATTGGAAAAGCAGTTTCATATCGAGCTTCCAGCCTTCTTGCGTGAGTCTGCTTGCCATCTGGATGCCTTTAATCGAATCTCCGCCAAGGAAGAAGAAGTGGTCGTGAATACCAACTTGGCTGACGCCAAGTACATCTTCCCAAATGCCGCAAAGCAGTGCTTCCACTTCATCTCTTGGGGCTTCGTATGCTGTTTGATTCGCTTCCACATCAGGTGCTGGCAGTGCTTTGAGATCCACTTTGCCATTTGCCGTCATTGGCAGTTGGTCTAGCTTGATGATCCATGATGGCACCATATATTCAGGCAAGATGCGCTTTAAGCTTTCTTTCAGCGCAGCCGTTTCTGCATTTGTAATGACGTAAGCGACAAGAGCGTCTTGATCACTTGCGTCTGTGACCGTTGTCACGACGGCTTCTTTCACTTCATTTAGCGCAAGGAGCTGTGCTTCAATTTCTGACAGCTCAATACGGAATCCGCGGATACTCACTTGATGGTCTTTTCTGCCGAGATAGATCAGTTCGCCATCCTCTGTCCACTTCACCAAGTCACCTGTACGGTACATACGCTCTCCTGGATAAAACGGATCTGGGACAAACCGTTTGTCCGTTTCCTCTGGGAGATTCCAGTAGCCTCTTGCCAGTCCTTTCCCCGCAATCACGAGCTCACCCGGTACGCCTTGCGGCGAGAGGTCATATAACGAACCCATAATGTAAAAACGAGTATTGGCAATCGCTGTTCCGATAGGAAGCGTGCCTTGATCTGGATCAATGATCCCGCTTGTCGCCACAACCGTATTTTCTGTTGGGCCGTAGTTATTGACGAGTTTGTATGGAACGGGCTTCACCTGTTTTAGCTTGTCCCCGCCTGTCAGTAAGTAACGGAGAGAATGATTGTCCATCGACATAAACTGCTCACATAGCTGTGTTGGCAGGAACGCAATGGTGATGCCTTCGTGATTAAAATACGAATTGAGCTTGATCATATCGAGGCGAATCGCTTCGTCGATGATATGGAGCTCTGCGCCGGCGATCCACGTCGGGAACATCTCCCAAATGGAGGCATCAAAGCCAAAGCCGGCATATTTGGCGGTTCGGTCTTGTTTCGTCACCTGGAAAGCATCATTGTGCCAAAAAGCAAGATTGACAAGAGACTGGTGCTCGACCATGACACCCTTCGGCTGTCCAGTCGTTCCAGATGTGTAAATCATATAGGCGAGATCCGTTGGTTTGACAGGAACCTGAATCTCGTGTGCTTCTCCTTCTACTGCCTCTTCTATGAAGAGGGGATGACCTGTGAAAGAACGTGGTGCAGTGAGCTCTTTCTGAATCAGAAGGACCTCTGCCCCGCAATCTTCCAACATGTAGGCAATGCGCTGCGCTGGATAATCGGCATCAATCGGCACAAATGCCGCACCTGCCTTGAGAACCCCAAGAACAGCGGCTGTCATCTCGAGCGATGGACGCGTGAGAATGCCGATGCGGTCTCCCGGTTTTGTGCCGCTGGACATAAGTCTTGCGGCGACTGTATTCGCCCGGTTGTTCAGTTCTTCATACGTCCAGCTTGTGCCGCAGAAAGTTACGGCTTTTTGATCAGGTACTTCCTGTGACTTCGCCTCAATCAATGCATGAACCGTTTGATCTGTCGGGACATTTAGGACAGGTCCGGACCAATCATCAAGCAGATGTCGCTCTTCTTCTTTTGTTAAGATGGAGATGGTCGAGATCGGCTGATTCAATTTCGCAAGCATTTCGTCTATGATTCGCTCAAAATATTGACTCCATCGCTGAATGGTACTCTTTTTAAATAGTGCCGCTGCATATTCAAAGCGCAAGCCCATTTGATCTTGTTCCTCAAAGATGCCGAGCGTTAAATCAAACTTTGCCTGAACGGCTTCTTGCTGTCTGTGTGAAAGCGTAAGTCCATTCAAATTCGGTAACGTCAGATCACGCTCATCCGTTGTCATCATGACACTAAACAACGGGTTGCGGCTCGTGTCTTTCGGAAGGTCTAACTGCGCGACCAAATCCTCAAACGGGAATCCTTGATGTTCATAAGCTGATAGATTGTGATCTTTTATTTTTTCTAGCAGATGCTCTGCAGTTTCTTCTAACTGAACGTCATGTCGAAGGGCCAGTGTATTCACAAACATGCCCGGAATCCGTTCGATTGACGCATGTGTACGTCCAGCCGTTACAGCCCCTATGACGATGTCATGCTGCCCAGTCAATTTATGAAGGAGAATGGCAAAGGCCGTTTGCATCACCATGTTCAAACTCACATTTTTTTCAGCCATGAGCGCTTTGACATGCTGCGCCTTTTCAGCAGACAGCCATCTATCAATCCGGTCTCCTGCAAATGACTGCACGCTAGGCCGCGGGAAATCAAGCGGAAGTGCTAAGTCTTCTGGCGGCTGTGCATATTGCTCCAGCCAATACTGCCGCTGTTTTTCAAGTGCTACTTGCTGCTCTTCCTCTTGCTGCCATACCGCATAATCCTTGTAGTGCAACTGAACTGGCGGTAACGTCTTATGCTCATACAACTTCGCTAATTCTTGAATGAGCAGACTGCGTGTCACCCCGTCTGCGATGATATGGTGCATATTCATCATGAACACATATTTGTCATCAGACAGCTTTGCCACTTTCGCTCTCATTAGAGGTGCTTGATGTAATGAGAATGGTGTCATGAAGTTGTCTACGACGGATTGTACCTGATCGCTTTCTACTTCAACCATCTGTAACGTAAACGGCACACGGCGATAAATTTTCTGGACGGGACTGCCGTCAATTTCAACAAAGGCTGTCCGCAATGACTCATGTCTATCAATTAAAGCTTGAATCGCTCCTTCTAGCTGCTTCAGATCAAGGTTTCCTTCCATCATGAAAACGGCTGGCATATGGTAGGTGACGGATTCTGGATGTAGCTGCTGTAATACGTACATTCGCTTTTGTGCGGAAGAGACTGGATAGAAATCTTGCTTTTTCGCTGGCTGAATCGATGTGACGAGCGAAGCATCAGCTTCTTCCAAATAGGCAGCTATCTCCCGTATTGTTGGCTTTTCAAAAAGAACCTTGAGTGGTACATGCTGATTCAGTTTGGCTTGGATTTTCGAAATGAGCACCATGCCTTTCAGAGAATGCCCGCCTAATTCAAAGAAATGGTCATCAATGCCGACTTTTTCAATCTCAAGAACATCTGACCACATATCACAAAGCGTCTGCTCAAGCGCCGTTTCTGGTGCTGCATGTGCCGTGCGATTCATATGTGCCTCATGAGGAAGCGGCAGAGATTTTGCATCTACTTTTCCGTTTTGCGTCAGCGGCATATGATCCACTTTGACAAAATAAGTAGGAATCATGTAATCCGGCAGTGTCTCTGAAAGCTTTTCTCTAAATGTCAACGTTCCAATGTGATCAGGTGCTGTATAATATAACGCCAGCTCCGGTAAACGAGATGTGTTGATCACTTTGACATACACTTTTTGAATGGTTAAAAGGGCACGTGCGGCATGCTCAATTTCTTGTTTCTCAATTCGATAACCGCGAATTTTCACTTGATCGTCTACTCTTCCAAGGAATTCAATCTCCCCATTTGCATGCTGTCTGACCAAATCTCCAGTCCGATACATCCGCTCTTGAGGGAAATAAGGATTTTCAAGAAAACGCTCTGCTGTTAATTCAGGCTGATTCAAATAACCTTTTGAAACACCATCACCTGAAATGTAGAGCTCACCCGGTGCGCCATAAGGGACAAGGCGCTGCTCACGATTGCATACGAGCGCTCTTGTATGAGCAATAGGCTTTCCGATGATAGAACGCTCCTTTAAAGCATCCAGCTCATGCGGTGTCATTAGCTTGCTCACTGTACCAATCGTTGTTTCTGTCGGACCGTAATGGTTCATTACTGCCACGCATGGATGCTGCTTCATAAATGTTTCAACATCTTCAGAGACAATCGGTTCTCCTCCCAATACCACAAGCCGTAAAGCGTCAAATGTATATCCCTTTGAATCTGCCATCATATGAAATAAGGATGGTGTCATTTTGATATAAGTCAGCTCTTGTTCATCAATAAAACGCATGAGACGTACAGGGTCTGTATACACGTCTTCACGAGGAATATAGAGTGTCCCGCCTGCTTTTAGAACCGGGAAAATGCTTGTGTAACCAAGGTCGTATGCATAAGAAGACAGGAGTGCCGTTCGATCGCATTCTTGTAAAGTCACTTCATGTGTCAACCAATTGACGTAGTGTGATAGATTACGATGCGTGAGCTGTACACCCTTAGGCTTCCCTGTTGTTCCAGATGTGTAAATCACATAAGCCAGTTGATCAACCGATACGTCTGGCAGGTCTAGAGAATCGTTTCGTTGGACGGCTTTCTCCACATGTACGACCTGAATCGACTTGAGATGCTGATACGAATCGCCAAGAGACTCATTTGCCACGATGACTTTTGCCCCTGAATCTTTTAATGTGTAACGAATACGTTCCGTAGGAAAAGCTGGATCAATTGGGACAAATGCACCGCCTGCTTTCATTACACCTAGCATCGAGACAACGACATAGACAGATCGATCAAGAATAAGTGCGACTGTGCTTTCTTTCTCTACGCCTTGCATCTTCAGCTCACTGCAAAGAGCATTGGACATGTGATCTAGTTCACGGTAGGTCAGCTTCCTTTCACCATCCATCACCGCAATGGCATCAGGCGTTTCCATGGCTTGACGTGAAAATTGCACATGGTACGGCTCATGTTGACCTGTTTGTTCCCCATCCCTTTTCTCCAGCCGCTCCATTTGCTCATGCTGATCCAAGAGGTTGAACAAGCCAATTTGTTCATTCGGATGCTGGACCGCCTCACGAATAATCGCAAGAAGATGTGTTCCGAACCGGCGGATGGTTTCCTCTTTAAATAATGCCGTTGCATAGTCTAGGCTTAGTTTTATTTCTCCCTCACGTTCAAATGCTTCTAGAGACAGATCAAATTTGACGGATCGGTGCTGCATTGCATAAGGCGAAATGTTCAGATCGCCGAGCTTTAGTGCAGGAACATCCATGTTCTGCATATTAAACGAAACACTAAAGAGCGGGCTTCGGGTTGTATCACGATCAAGCGGTAGACGCGCGATTAACTCTTCGAGCGGATAGCTTTGATGTGCAAAAGCATCTACACTCGTTTCTTTTATTTCTTCAAGCAGCTGTAAAAATGACTTTGTTTGTTCCGGTTTTCCGCGCATCGCAATGGTATTGATGAACATCCCTGGCATGTCCTGAATATCTGGATGTGTTCGCCCCGCAACAGGAGATCCGACAATGATATCTTCCTGTCCGCTGTAGGATGCGAGCAGCACTTGAAATGCAGATAACAAGAACATGTACAGCGTCGTATCTGTTTTCTTGAGCAGCTCATGAATACGCTGAGTTGTCGCTTGATCACAGCCAAACATCACCCGTTCTCCAGAAAAATCACGTTCCACTGGACGCGGGTAGTCTGTCGGCAAATCTAAAACCGGTACATCTCCTTCGAATTGCTTCAGCCAATACGCTTCATGCAAACGCTGTTTCTCTGTTTCTTCTTCACTTAACTGCCAGACAGCGTAGTCTTTATAATGAATGGCTCTTTCTGCAAGTGCCTCTCCATCATAGGCTTTCGCCAAATCCTGAATGAACGTCTTCATGGAGCTGCCATCTGTAATCAGGTGATGTGCTTCCAGAACTAATAGATGACGATCATGACTCACTTTGAGCAGCTGTGCCCGTAGGAGGGGAGCGGCTGTCAAATCAAACGGCGCCTGACGTTCAGCAAGAAATGCCTCGGCCTCTTCTTCCTTTACATTATGGACAGGGAGGTCAAATGCCGCTCGTTCATGTACCCTTTGGACGATGTTCTCGCCTTTCATATGAAAACTCGTTCTTAAGATTTCATGCGTTTGAATCAACTCATCAAATGCTGAGGTGAGCCGCTGATGATCGAGCGTACCCTCAAGCGTTAAGACGATCGGAATATGATAGTTCGTACTCTTAGGTTCAAGTGTTTGTAAAATGTATAAGCGCCGCTGAGCTGGTGACACTGGGTAGTCCTCCGCCTTCGCTGCGGGTAAGATCGGATGTCCTTGTTCTTCTTGACCGTCCTGGTCAATGTATGACGCAAGCGATCGAACCGTTGGCTTTTCGAATATCACTTGAATCGGAACTTCCTTTTGGAACACTTCTTGGATTTTGGCTGACATCATCATTGCTTTGAGTGAATGTCCGCCAGTCATGAAGAAATGCTCATCTATTCCCACCGCTTTTCCAAGCAGTTCCTCCCAAATTTGAGCAAGCGCCTTTTCCGTCTCGGTTTCAGGTGGAATGATCCTGATTTCTTCACGATCAGCTTCGTCAGGCGTTGGTAAAGCTTTTCGATCGACCTTTCCGTTTGCGGTAAGCGGAAAAGCATCTAGCTTCATGACGTGATGAGGTACCATATATGCTGGCAGTGCTTGATTAAATAGAGCCCGCACTTCTTCTTCCGTGATCGTTCCCGTATAGTAAGCGGTCATTTCTTTTTCATCTGAAGGAGACTCATGGACGAGCACAACCGCATCATCGATCCCCGTCTCTTGTTGAAGAATCGTTTCAATTTCACCGAGCTCAATACGGAAACCACGGATTTTCACTTGATCATCTGTCCGTCCGAGGAATTCGATTTGACCATTTGAACCGTACCTAGCCAAATCTCCTGTTCGATACAAACGCCCTTCTGCCTTGAAAGGATCAGCGATAAATGCTTGCTTTGTTAATTCTGGACGATGGAGATATCCTCTTGAGACACCGTCTCCGCCAACATACAGCTCTCCTGGCGCGCCAATTGGCTGAAGTCTTTGATTGTCATCTAAAATGTAAGCGGACGAATGATTGATCGGCTGACCAATTGGAATCGTGCCCGTTTCATCCCCTCTCACCTCATAAATGGTCGAGATGGTGGTGTTTTCTGTGGGGCCATACGCATTCAGTAAAACAAGTGATGGATGATGTTTCTTCACAAGCTCTGCACTTTTCACATTGATCACATCACCGCCTGTGATCAATTTGGACAATCCTTTAAACATATGCGGTCGCTGCTGAGCGAGTTGATTAAACAAACCTGTCGTTAAAAAGAGCGCCGAGATTTGATTCGTTTGGATAAAGCGTTCAAACCGGTTGATGTCCAATAACGTGTCACGGTCAACAGGATAAAGCGTTGCACCGTTCAGCAGTGTGGTGAAAATTTCAAAAGTAATGGCATCAAAGCTGACTGCTCCTGTATGTGCCATACGATCCGACTTGTTCAAGCCCAGTGTCTCCTGTGAACATGCCAATCTGACAATATGTTGATGCTCAATTTGAACACCTTTTGGCTGGCCGGTTGACCCCGACGTGTACATGATATACGCCAATTGCGAAGGAGAGGTCTCGACTTCGAATGGTCCGTTGGAATGATTCGATATGTCCGACACATGAACGGCTTGGATGCTTTCATGAACTGGCGGCTGGCTGTCCGCATAGAGCAAAACGGATGCGCCGCTGTCTTCAAGCATAAAGCGGATTCTATCCTCTGGCTGGGCTGGATCAATTGGTACATAAGCAGCCCCTGCTTGAAGAACCGCTAAAATGGCGATCACTGCTTCAGCAGATCGATTCATATACACTGCGACGGCATCTTCTTGTTTCACTCCGCTATCAATCAAATGTCCCGCAACACGATGGATTTCTTGGCCGAGTTCTTCATAGGTGAATGCCCGCTCTCCTTCGACTAACGCCAGATGGTCTGGCTGCGTTTGAATGCGTTCTTTCAGAAGCTCAGGAATAGACAGATGCTTTGGATAATCTCGTTCTGTCTTGTTCCATGCTTCAATCTGCTGTTTTTCTTCTTCAGTGATACACGTCACGTCATGAAGGCGAACTTCCGGATTTTCGATGATCTGCTTCATGAGGTTGGTCAGGTGTTTCGATATTTTTTCAATGACCTCTTCTTCAAAAGCCACCGCATTGTATTTGATTTTCAATGTCCATGTTTCACCTGGATATACAAGGACATTTAGATCGAAATTCGTTTGTTCAAATCCGTCTTTTACATCAATGGAAAACCCTAGACGTTCCGACATGGTGTCACCAGATAGCTCTTGATCTAAAGGATAGTTCTCAAACCCGACCAAGTGATCGAAGAGTTGTCCTCCTGCAGCTGCCTGTTGCTGAATGTCATAAAGCGGCATAAAATCATAGTTTTCCGCTTCCAGCGCATGCTGCTGAACTTTTTGAAACAGCTGTTTGAAGGTGTCTTCGTGATTCATTTCTACCCTGACCGGTATTGTATTGATAAAAAGCCCTGCCATCTGTTCAATACCAGCCACACTTGGCGGCCTGCCAGACACGACTGTTCCGAAAGTGACATCATGTGCCGCATGGTAAGTGCCTAAAAGAACCGACCAAACAGCCTGGAATAGATTTGGTGCTGTCACTTGGCAATTCCTTGCGATCTCTTGAATGCTGCTGACCATTTCAGCATCCCATGTGAACGTCCATTCCTGATGGTCATATTGTCCGTTCGCTTCTTTTTGCTGCAAAAGCCCTTGATGCTGAATCGCACCGTCTAAGCGATCCTTCCAATAGCCTTCCGCTGCTTGTTGATTTTGCTTGCCAAGCCACTGGATATAATCTGCATAAGGTTTTCCTTGTGAGCGATCCGGCGTTTTGCCGTTCCGATAAGATTCGTAGTAATGAAACAATTTTTTCATCAAAACTCCCATGGACCAACCATCCATGATGATGTGATGGTTGCTCCAAATGAGATGCCAGTTTGTTTCATTCAGTTGAAAAACAGCGACCTTCAATAACAAATCATTCGTTAAATGGAAGCCTTGCTTTCTCACTTGCTTTTTATATTGATCTAGTACCTTTTGCTGTTCCTGATGATTCAGGTGAGATAGATTCTTTCTATACACATCTAGATTGCGCTCTGCCAGTACAACCTGACGAGGCTTCTGTAATTGCTGATAGACAAAGGCTGTACGGAGAATGTCATATGTGCCGATGAGCTCATTGAGACTTTTTTCAAAAAGATCGAGATCAAACTCCCCTCTTATTCCAAGCTCTAGCTGTGTGAAATAAGAGGACGAATTAGGGTCTAGCATGGCATGATATAACATGCCTTCTTGCATTGGTGTTAAAGGATATACCTTTTGAATCTTCTGTTTGCTCATAGTCCACCTCTTCGTTTGCTTAAAATATATCCATTAGCTTTTCAAGTTCATCCATGGTCAGGTCATCGTCTCCTACATCACTAGGTGTAATTTGCGCTTCATCTTGTGATACACAATGTGAGATGAGTGCCTTCACGTTCTTTTTTAAAAGGTCCTTAAACTGTTCCATCGTTTGCTCTTCGAATTCAAGCTGGTGATATGACATCGTCATATGGAACATGCCCTGTTCTACGAAACCAACAATATCTAATGCATGAGGTTTCTCTGATTCTGGACTTAATGATTGACCTGCCTGCCAAGTGGATCGACTTAGTTCACCCCCGCCAATCTGTTCATCAAACTGACCAAGATAGTTAAAGCTGATATCTGGCGTGACATCAAATGCGATACCGTCCTTCATTTTGTCAGGCGTTAAGTATTTTAAAACGCCATAGCCGATTCCCTTGTTCGGAATGTGTCTGAGCTCTTCTTTCAAAAGCTTGATTTGATACGAAAGATCCTCCGCATGCGACAAATCAAGCAGCACAGGATACATGCTCGTAAACCAGCCGATGGTCCGCGACACATTGACCGCCGGAAGGATGTCTTCCCTTCCATGTCCTTCAAGGTGAATAAAGTGTCTGTCTTCTCCTGTCCACTCTTTCAGGGTCAATCCTAAAGCGGTTAGCAAAATGTCATTGATTTCCGTATGGTACGCCTCATGTACTTCTGTCAGTAGGCTGCGTGTTTCTTCCTCAGACAGCGTAAAGCGAATGGTTTTTGTATGCAGCATTCTTTGATCCTCTGTAACATGATCCTTTTGCAGAGGTGCAGTTAAATGCCCAAGTACCTTTTTCCAATAGTCCCTTTCTGCCAGCAGCTCATCTGACACCGCGTATTCCGTCAACTTCTGGGCATATGCTTGGAATGAATGTGTTTTTTCAGGAAGTGTCAGCTTCTCCCCACGCTTCGCCTGCTCATAAAGAGCCATGAAGTCTTCAAGGAAAATACGCCATGACACACCATCAATGACAAGATGATGTACAACAAGCAATAAGTGATCTCCATGATCCGTACGGAAAATCGCAGGTTTGACTAATGGTCCCTCTGTTAAAGAAATACTCGCCTGCACTTCATTTGCCAGCTTTTCTACGTGCTCGATTTGCTGTGATCGTTCTCCTTGTACTTCTATCACGTCCACCGCTACATCGTTTTCGTCTACTCCACGATGACGCTGGATGATGCGTCCTTCTTCTATCGGATAAACCAATCGCAAAGCATCATGATGGGTCATCATCTGCTCGAGCACTTGCTTGACAAGCGCTTCATCCAAACCATTTGCCGCATGGAGCATAACGGACTGATTCCAATGATGCTGGCTGCTGAAGTTCCGTTCAAAGAACCAGCGCTGAATTGGTGTTAAAATGACCTCTCCTTCCACAGGTGATTGATCGGCTGTGAGAAGGTCCGCTTCTTCGATATATGGGCGAAGCTCCGCAATCGTTGGATATTGGAAAAGCAGTTTCATATCGAGCTTCCAGCCCTCTTGCGTGAGTCTGCTTGCCATTTGGATGCCTTTAATCGAATCTCCGCCAAGGAAGAAGAAATGGTCGTGAATACCGACTTGGCTGACGCCAAGCACATCTTCCCAAATGCCGCAAAGCAGTGCTTCCACTTCATCTCTTGGCGCTTCGTATGCTGTTTGATTCGCTTCCATATCAGGTGCTGGCAGTGCTTTGAGATCCACTTTTCCATTTGCCGTCATCGGCAGTTGGTCTAGCTTGATGATCCATGATGGCACCATATATTCAGGCAAGGTGCGCTTTAAGCTTTCTTTCAAAGTGCCCGTTTCTTCATCTGTGATGACGTAAGCGACAAGAGCGTCTTGATCACTTGCGTCTTTAACCGTTGTCACGACGGCTTCTTGGACTGAACCCAGCGCAAGGAGCTGCGCTTCAATTTCTGACAGCTCAATACGGAATCCGCGGATGTTCACTTGATGGTCTTTTCTACCGAGGTAGATCAGCTCGCCATCCTCTGTCCATTTCACCAAGTCACCTGTACGGTACATGCGCTCTCCTGGATAAAATGGATCTGGGACAAACCGTTTGTCCGTTTCCTCTGGGAGATTCCAGTAGCCTCTTGCCAGTCCTTTCCCCGCAATCACGAGCTCACCCGGTACGCCTTGCGGCGAGAGGTCATATAACGAACCCATAATGTAAAAACGAGTATTGGCAATCGCTGTTCCGATAGGAAGCGTGCCTTGATCTGGATCAATGATCCCGCTTGTCGCCACGACCGTATTTTCTGTTGGGCCGTAGTTATTGACGAGTTTGTATGGAACGGGCTTCACCTGTTTCAGCTTGTCCCCGCCTGTCAGTAAGTAACGGAGAGAATGATTGTCCATCGACATAAACTGCTCACATAGCTGTGTTGGCAGGAACGCAATGGTGATGCCTTCGTGATTAAAATACGAATTGAGCTTGATCATATCGAGGCGAATCGCTTCGTCGATGATATGGAGCTCTGCGCCGGCGATCCACGTCGGGAACATCTCCCAAATGGAGGCATCAAAGCCAAAGCCGGCATATTTGGCGGTTCGGTCTTGTTTCGTCACCTGGAAGGCATCATTGTGCCAGTAGGCGAGATTGACAAGGGACTGGTGCTCGACCATGACACCCTTCGGCTGTCCAGTCGTTCCAGATGTGTAAATCATATAGGCGAGATCCGTTGGTTTGATAGGAACCTGAATCTCGTGCGCTTCTCCTTCTACCGCCTCTTCTATTGAGAGGGTATGACCTGTGAAAGAAGGTGGTGCAGTGAGCCCTTTCTGAATCAGAAGGACCTCTGCCCTGCCATCTTCCAACATGTAGGCAATGCGCTGCGCTGGATAATCGGCATCAATTGGCACGAATGCCGCACCTGCCTTGAGCACACCGAGAACAGCGGCTGTCATCTCGAGCGATGGACGCGTGAGAATGCCGATGCGGTCTCCCGGTTTTGTGCCGGTGGAAATGAGTCTTGCGGCGACTGTATTCGCCCGGTTGTTCAGTTCTTCATACGTCCAGCTTGTGCCGCAGAAGGATGCGGCTTTTTGATGAGGTACTTCCTGTGACTTCGCCTCAATCAATGCATGAACCGTTTGATCCGTCGGGACATCTAGGATAGGTCCGGACCATTCATCAAGCAGTTTTTGCTGCTGCTCTGGTGATAATAATTGCATCTGATCTAATAATTGATCTGGTGCTGACACCATTTGTTCGATCAAGTAAAGGAAATACTCCTTCCACTTCTCAATCGACGACCGTTCAAAGATAGAAGAATTAAAATCAAACACAAGCTCGATTTGCTCGTCAGTTTCGTTTCCAGTTAAGGTTAAGTCAAATTTTGCTATGTTCTCATTGAACGGCTGGGGAATGATATCAAGTCCATCCATCGACAAGTCACGAATATCTGCATTTTCCATCGAGAACACCACATCAAAGATTGGATGGCGGCTTGTGTCGCGAACCGTTTGTACTTGGTCCACCAGTTCTTCAAATGGGTAAAGTTGATGTTCATTTGCCGCTAACACAAGCTCATGAACTGTTGACGCAAATTGAGAAAATGTCTGGTGTCCTTCTGGTTTTGTTCTGAGTGCCAGCGTATTCACAAACATGCCGATGACTGATTGAATATCAGGATGGGTTCTGCCCACCACTGGAGAACCGATCATGATGTCTTCTTGTCTCGAAAGCTTGCTTAAAAGCGTACTGTAGCAAGCAAGCAGCACTGTATACGTTGTACCGTTGAGTGATCTAACCAGCTCATCCAATTGCGCTTTAAGCGCACCGTCTATAGAGAATTCGACGCGGCCCCCTTCAAACGTCTGAACCTTTGGTCTCGGAAGATCCTCAGGCAACGCCAAAACAGGCAGTTCTCCTTGTAATTGTTCCAACCAAAACGCCGCTTCAGCCTCTTTTTGTACAAGAGATTCTTCACTGTTTGACCAGACCGCATAATCCTTATATTGAATAGGCAATTCATCAAGTTCGTCTCCTCGATACAAGATCGATAGCTCATCAATTAAAATACCGACAGACGCACCATCTGAAATGATGTGGTGCATATCAATCAACAGATAATGAACACTCTCCGATTCAGACACAAGCCCCACTCTGAGCAGCGGCGCTTTTTCTACATCAAATGGACGAATAAAATCATTCATTAATTGCTGAATGTCTCGGCCTTCCCCTTCGATGTTTTCAATGTTCACAGAAACATTCGTTTCAATTCGTTGAACAGGTTCACCCTGAACGAAGTCAAAACTCGTACGGAATGCTTCATGGCGATGAACAAGCTGGTCAATGGCTTTTTTAAATCGTTTTTCATCAAATACACCTTCAAGCTTTAAAGCAGCTGGCATATGATAGCTCTGCTCGGCATCTGTCATTTTTTGCAGAACAAATAATCTTTTCTGAGCAGATGTCACAGGATAAACAGCCGCTTCTTCCGCTTTTTCCACTCGTCTGATTTCAGTTCGATCTGTTTGATCCACCGCATGGGCAAACGCCTCTAAAGTGGGTGATTCAAATAATGTTTTCAACGTACATTCCACATGCATCTCTTCATAGAGCCTGTTCAACATTTTCATGCCGCGCAGTGAATGACCTCCGCATTCAAAGAAATGATCATGTCTGCCGATTTTCGGCACTTCAAGAACTTCCTGCCAAATATGTGCCAATATACGCTCTGTATCTGATTGAGGTGGGACGTATTCATTTGCCGCCTGCTCACTTACATCAGGTACCGGTAATGCCCGTCTGTCTACCTTGCCATTCCCCGTTAGTGGCAGCTCGTCTAATTGCATGAAGAAAGCTGGCATCATATAAACAGGGAGTTCTCGTCCTGCTTGCTCACGTAAATCCGACAGTGAAACAGCACCTTCTGCTGTGAAATATGCACACAATGTATCATTTGATATCGCAATGACAACAGCTTCCTTCACTTGCGGATGCTGCAATAGCTGGTGTTCAATTTCGCCAAGCTCGATACGCTGACCTCGAATCTTGACTTGATGATCTATTCGCCCAATGAATTCAATATCTCCATTTGACAGCCATCGTGCGAGATCGCCCGTTTTGTACATGACTTCACCAGGTCGGAAAGGATTTTCAACAAACTTTTCGCTCGTTAACTCTGGCTGGCGATAATACCCCTTGACCAGTCCGTCACCTGCGACACAAAGCTCTCCAGCTACTCCCGGCGGTTGCACATGTCCAAACTCATCGACAATATAAACAGCCGTTTGACTCACCGGCTTTCCGATCGGAATCGATAGTGCTTGTTCTTCAATGTGATTCACCGGATAATACGTTGTGAAAATCGTGCTTTCAGAAGGTCCATACATATGAATAAGTTTGTCTTCTCCAACCGTTTCAAGGGCTGCCACAACATGCGGCACAGAAGCACGTTCCCCGCCAAACAGCACTTTTCTGACGTTTTTCAGGCTGCCTTTTTTCATATCAATCAGTAAGTGAAATAGAGCGGTCGTGATCATTAAAATACTGACTTTTTCCTTCTCAATCGCGCCAGAAAGCTCATTCATATTTAAAATGTGATCCTTTGGCAAAACAATGAGTTTCGCTCCGTTCAATAAAGCGCCAAACACATCAAACATAAATGCGTCAAATACATAGTTTGAAATGCTCATCACCGTGTCTTCATGATGAATGGTGAGATAATTCGACTGCTTCACTGTTCTCAAAATGTTCCGGTGCGTCACCATGTTCCCTTTAGGTTTGCCTGTCGTACCAGATGTATAGGTTAAATTCGCCAAGTCCAAAGGCGAAACACATACAACTGGATTGCTCTCTGACTGCTGATCAACGGCTCGATCTTCTGTTTCTATGATTTTCCCTTCAAACGCAGTAAGCACAGAGCGATGACGCAGCACCTGATGGGTCAGGACAAACTGTGCACCACTATCTGTCAAAAAGTGCTTGATGCGCTCATCAGGGAAGTCAGGATCGATTGGCACATAGACACCGCCAGCCTTTAGCACAGCTAAAACCGACAACACCATCTCATTGGAACGTTCAAAGAATAAAGCCGCTGTCATCCCTTTTTCAAAACCATGTTCACGTAAATAATGAGCCAGCTGGTTCACTCTGCGATTCAGCTCTTGATAAGAAAGAACCTCATCTTTATATTGCAAAGCAGGCTGATGACCATGCTGCTGTACTTGCGATTCAAATTGCGTCACAATGGTTTCTTCCACAGGATATGGCGTAGGTAACGGGTTCCACATCTTCAATTGAGCCGCTGCTTCTTGTTCAGACAGTAAGCGGTATGATTGAATCGCTTGCTCCGGCATTTCGACCATCTGCTCCAGAAGATAAACATAATGCTTGAGCATCTGCTCGGCAGTACTTCGTTTAAATAACGCCGTACTGTAATCGAGAACAAAGGAAAGACCATGACTTGACTCCATCGCTTGAAGTGTGAGATCAAACTTTGCAATATGGAAATTGGTTTCCTCGACTTCGACTTTCATCTCTCCAATATGCTGGGCTGTTGAATGATCTGGCGTTAGAGTAAAGACCGTATCAAATAATGGATGGCGGCTAAAATCTCTTTGCACATTTAGCTTTTCAAGCAGCCGCTCGAATGGATATTGCTGATGCTCAAACGCCCTCATCGTCTTTTCCTTTACTTGCTCAATCAACTGCGTCATTGAACCGTTCGGATCTACCTCTGAACGTAAAGCAAGTGTTTGGACAAACATGCCGATCATGTCATTCAAATCTGCATGCACCCGGCCTGCTGTTGGCGTCCCCACTACAAACTCCTTTTGACCTGTGTATTTCGCAAGCAATGTATAGTAAGCAGAAAGCAACACGGTATACAGCGTCGTATGATGATTCGCTGCAAGCTCCTGCAAACGGCCTGTTAACGTCTCATCGATGTTTCTGAGAATGCGGTCTCCAGCGAAAGACTGGACAGCCGGACGCTGATAATCAGTTAGCAGCTGCAAAGCAGGGATATCTCCTGAAAATTCTTTCAGCCAGAAAGCTTCATCGATTTGACCGCCTTGCTCTGCCTGTTGTTCTTGCCAAACAGCATAATCTTGATATTGAAGCTTCAATGGCGCTTTCACTAATCCCTCATATGCGTCAGACAACTCACGCAGCATCAAATCAATTGAAAGACCATCTGAAATCAGATGATGCATATCGAAATAGAGAAGATGCTCCTGGTCATGTAAAGACTGTAGCCCAACACGCAAAAGCGGAGCCTGCTCAAGATGAAAAGGTCGGACAAATTGACGCATGTTCTCTTCCATCGTGCTGCCTGTCACCTGTTCTATTTGAAATGGAACGGATGAAGCTATCCGCTGACGAGGGACTCCTTTGACTGTATGAAAAGAAGTGCGCAGCATATCATGACGTGCGATCAGTTTTTCAAAAGCTCCCTCCAACTTCTCTCGTTGCAGCGTTCCTCTTAATTTCACAACGGCAGGCATATGATAGGCGATGCTCTGCTCCAGCTGAGTCACCATATAAACACGCTGCTGCGCTGGTGACAGTGGATAATCGGCGGCAGTCGGTGCTTTCGGTATGACCACTTGTGAAGACTTTTCCGCTTGATCAATATAAACAGCAAGTGCTGCAATCGTTTGCTGTTCAAATAAAACAGATAAAGGGACCTCCACTTGAAAAGCCCGCTGAACGAGTGTAAGAACTTTCATCGCTTTGAGTGAATGCCCGCCTATGTCAAAGAATGAGTCGTACACACCTATGTTCTCTTGATGAAGAACGTCTTCCCACAAACGAACAAGCTTCGTTTCTACATCGTTTCTAGGCGCTACATAAACAGCACTGACAGCCTTATCTCCTTTTAATGCAGCAAGCGCACGCCGGTCGACTTTTCCGCTAACTGTCAGTGGAAATGCCTCAAGCTGCTTGAAATAAAGCGGCATCATATAAGCTGGTAGCTGATGTTTGATAGCGGCTTGCAGGGTGTCCACGGAAAGAAATTCTTGTCGTGCTTGATAGTAAGCACTTAAAGCCTTTCCACCGTCCGGTTCATCCACGACAAGGACGACAGCCTGTTCGACTCCGTCTACCTGCTCCATGACTGCCTCAATTTCACCTGTTTCGATGCGGTAACCTCTTATTTTCACTTGGTCATCTATTCTTCCAAGGTAATCAATTGTGCCGTCTGGAAGCCATCTCACTACATCACCTGTGCGATACATCCGGTCTTCAGGAAAAAATGGATCTGGTCTGAATGCCTTCTCCGTCAATTCAGGCTGATTCACATAGCCCCGTCCAACTCCTATTCCCGCAATGCATAGTTCTCCCACAGCTCCCTGCACCTGTAGTTGTTCATGTTCATTTAAAATATAAATTCGGTGATGGCCCAGTGGCTTTCCAATTGACACATAGCGCTGTTCTGGTGACTTCTGCAGCTCACCGATATCTAGACGGTGAACCGCCGCATCCACACACGTTTCTGTCGGACCATACACATTCCACAAGGCAAAATCCGGCTGGCTGACACGCACAGCTTCAATCAGCGCCTGCGCTGCTTTCGCAGGGAGTGCTTCTCCCCCAATCAGCATATGAGTCAGTGCAAGCCCATCCAAATCCGCTGCAAGTAAAAGCTGCACATGTGCTGGCGTTCCATCTGTTGCCTTAATTTGATGTTCTTTGTAATAAGCCGCTAGCTGTACACCGTTTCGTGTCGTTTCTCTTGGCACAATATGAAGCGTATGTCCAAATAAAAGAGCAGCAAAGATTTGTTTAACAGATGCATCGAAATGGAATGGGGCAAGAAGCGCCACTTGAAGCTGATTTGCCCCCTCATACACTTCGTGATGCAGGGCATGAACCAAATGATGCAGCTGAAGATGCTCGATCATCACTCCCTTCGGCTTTCCAGTCGTACCCGATGTATAAATGAGATAAGCCAAATCCTGTGATGTCGTCTGATCGATCAGCTCAGGCAGCGGACGATCTTCTAATTCCATATGCTGCTGGACAATCATTTTTTCCGCAATGGATGAATATCGCTGAACAAACGATTCTTCTGTTAAAACGATAGAAGCACCAGAATCTTCTACAATAAATTGAATGCGTTCCTCAGGTAATGCCGGATCGATCGGTACATATGCACCGCCAGCTTTTAATATCCCAAAAATGGCAGCCATCGCATCTGCCGTCCGTTCCATTAAAACAGCAACTGGTACATCACGCGAGACACCTTTCATCTGTAAAAATCGTGCCAGTTTGTCCGCTTTTTGATACAGCTCTCCATAAGTGAACGTTCCATTTTCCGCTACCACAGCTGCCCGTTCTGAATACGTTTTAGCTACCTCATCAAATAAGTGGTGAACTGGTTTCGCTCCTGGTAAATCAAATGCTTCTCCCTTAGATAATTGAAGCAGCTGCTTTTGTTCATCTGCTGGCAGTAAAGAGAGAGCCCCAATCAGCTGATCTGGCTGAGAGACTGCCGCCTCCAGCAAAATGATCAATCGATCAAACAGCTTACTCATATCGTCTTCACTAAATAGATCTGTACGGTAATCCAAATCAATGGTCAATGTATCTGTATCCCAGCGGTCTTTCACATGAATCGATATATCATTCATTCCGCTTCCACTAAAAATCGGCTCCGTAATGAACGAAAGATTCTCTTTTTTCTGCCACTGCATGACCTGATACTCTAAAGAAATATCAAACAGGCGTCCTGTAAATCCATCTCTTTCCCTTAAATCATTCATGAGCACATTGTAAGGATATTTTTGATGACGCAAGATCTTCATCTGATCCGCCATGACCTGCTTCACGAAATCAAGAAACGTGAGGGATCCTTGCACAGATGCGCGCATCGGAATGGTCGACACAAACATCCCAATCATCTTTTTTTCCTTTGCATTTGTCCGATTGCCCATAAAAGTTCCAAGGACCACATCCTCCATGCCGCTAAATCGGTGCAAGTAAATATAGACAGCGGACATAAACATAGAAAGCATACTGACTTTCTCTTCTTCACAAAAGACTCGAAGCTTCTCCTTTAAAGAATCAGGAATATCCCCTGAAAATCTCTCCGCATGTAAGCTCATCTCGTAACCTTTATGCGGTGTTAAAGAAGCGAAATCTGGAATATTGGCAAATTGCTCGTTCCAAAAAGCTTGGTCTTTCTGAAAACGTTTAGAAGATTCATACGTTTGCTCACTCATGATGTGATCAACGAAGGAAATATCTTCAATTGGGGAGATGTCTGTCCCCTGCAGCATGTCATGGTATAGATCAATGATTCGGTTTCCCATCAAGATAATTGAAATACCATCAGCCACAATATGATGTGCTTTACAGAACAGCCAGCACTCTTGATCACTGATTTGAAAGACCGTAAATTCAATTAAGGAACGATCAATCAGTTCCATCGGCTCACGAATCTCCTCGTTCGCCCACGCTCTGACTTCCTTTTCACTCCAGCCTTTCACCAAACGAATCGGCTGTTTTTCATATGGCTTGATATATTGAACGGGCTCCTCCTGCTCATGTTGATACACCAGCCTTAAACGAAGAGAATCAGTTTCACGAATGTACGCTTGAAGCACATCAACGATCAAAGAAGGATTTAGACCTGATACCGATCTTAACTTGGCAAACCCACCCAAATTAGAAATACTTGTGCCTGGATAAAATCTTTCCGTGTAGAATACTCGCTTTTGCGCATGTGTTAAGGGGTAATAAACTGTACTCATTCTCATCCTCCGCTCTTCTATGTTTTCTCCACCAACTGTGATACCCTGCACCCTCTATATCAAAAGAACCAAGTCTATTTCATTAAAATAGACGGAATAACAGAAAAGGAGCCCACCCCGAATAAAACGGAGGAACTCCCATTTTGATTCGGTAACCTGCCGACCATAGTAAAAAAGCAACTTTTACCTTAGGACATGGCTTTGCGTCTCTATGTTTCCATAGATTTGCCTTTTTCTTCTTTTCTTTTAGATATTTTCTATTTACGTCCACTTTATATGAAATTATTGTTTTTTTCACCGAAAAATGGGTGTAAAGATTCATGCGTTATGCCGAAGGGATCACATCATAATTTACGATATTTACCGAAAATAACTAATAATAGTTGCGTTCCACCGAAAATAAATGACCAATTACCGCAAAAATTTCATGTTTTTCCTTAAATTTTGCAAATATGACCGAAAATGTAGGAGAGAGGTCTCCTATCACGCCTCGCATTTTCTTAAACCTTAAGAACTACATTCCATAAAACTTTGAATATTTTTACCATAAAAAACAATACAAAAAGAGCTGTCATTTCAAATGACAGCTCCTTGTTTCTTCATTATATTTACATCACCTTAGACAGACCAATCGTTTTCTCAATAATGAGCAACGCAATGATAGAAATGATAATAAATATGACAGATATCGCATTGACACTCGGATCAAAAGTTTGCTCAATGTAATTAAACGTCCTCACGGGAATCGTAATGGTTTGAGGTGAAGAAACGAACAAACTAATCGAGATTTCACCAAATGATGTCACAGCAGAAAACACCCCACCTGCGATAATGCCAGGCTTGATCAAGGGCAGTGTCACACGAAAGAAAGTACGTATGGGCCCTGCACCAAGATTCATGGAAGCTAGCTCAAGACGTGGATCAAGATTTGAAACACTGACACCCACGGTTCGTACCACATAAGGAAAACCAATGATGACATGCCCAATGACTAATGCCCACAAAGACCCTGTAAAACCCATAGCCGTAAACAAATAGAGCATCGCAATCCCTAATACCACCTGAGGAATCATAAGAGGTGACAAAATAAAGGCTTGAACAGCTTCCTTTCCCTTAAAGGAAAGCCTTGCTAAAGCATAAGAAGCCATCGTTCCTAAAAGAACAGTAAGCGGCGTCACAATCAATAACAGAATCACGCTGATACGCAAAGATTCCATCCATTCTGGATTCGACACGACCTCATGAAACCAGCGAACGGAAAACGAAGTCGGCGGGAATTCAGGAAAAGCATTCGGACTAAAAGCAGAAAGAACAATGACAAGAACAGGTACGGTTAAAAAGAGATAAACGAGTGAGCCTGCGGTCCATATCAGAACCGAAAGCAAACGGTCACTTATTGATTTTTTACGCATGCATCCTCGCCTCCCAACGCTTCAATAGATAGCTTAATAGACTGACGACCGCTAGCACACAAATCAATAAAGTAAAGGACATCGCAGCGGCAAGAGGCAAATTATACACCTGCATGACCTGCTGATAAATGGACAGTGGCAAGAGCGGCTGCATCCGTCCGCCGACTAGCAGAGGGGTAATATAGCTTCCTGCTGCAAGTGAGAAGACAATAATTGCTCCGGTGATCATGCCTGGAATCGTAAGTGGCAAGGTCACATGAAAAAATGTCCGTATACGCCCAGCATCAAGACTCATAGAAGCCGGTCTTAAGTGACGGTCCATATCAGTTAAGCTCGTTGCAATAGGCAGCACTGCAAAAGGCAGCATCACTTGAACATAAGCAATAATGACCGCATTCATATTCCACAGCATCGATAACGGTTTCTCAATCAGATGTAAATCGATCAGCATGCCATTGATCAAGCCATTTTGCGAAAGAAGAACGATCCATGCAAATGTCCGAATGACGACACTCGTCAAAAGCGGCGATACAAGTAAGATATAGAAAAAAGCCCGCAATCTTGGGTGAGGTGCTTTCACTAGCACATAAGCTGCTGGATATGCCATCAATAAACAAATCACCGTTGTCTGTAAGGCCACCCACACAGTACTTCCAATTGCTTTCACATATGCATCTGTCGTAAATACATGTAAATATTGAGACAAACTATAGGATTGTAACGTATTCATCATCGAATCCACATCACGAAAACTGAGGACAAACATCATCACAAGCGGAGCAAGAAGGAATACAACTAGAAACAAACAAGCTGGCAGCAGCATAAACCAATGAAAGCGCTGATTCTTTTTTTTGATTCTCATCACGTATGCACCTTCGAATCTAAGAACACAATATCTTCAGGTTGCCAATGAATATGCACAGTTTCTCCAACTTGAGGCAGCTCGGGAAACGCTGCGTCTGATGCATGGACAATGATTTCACCTTGATTAAGCCCAACGACCAAACGTAAAGAGTGCCCAATATAACTGACATCTGCCAACACGCCTGTGACATGATTTGGCTGAACTTCCTCCCCGCCAGAAGATAACTTGATTCTCTCAGGACGCAACATGAGTAAATGCTTCTCGCTCTTCTCTTTAAATGCGGCAGCTTTTAGCTGAACTTGCTTCCCGTTTGATTGAGTGAAATGTGGAACAGTGTATGTGGAAGTAACTTCATCATACTCCGCTTCAAATAGATTGACCTGTCCGATAAATTCAGCAACAAAACGATTATTTGGCTGACGATATACTTCTAAAGGTGTCCCAATCTGCTGAATTTTCCCCTCACCTAATATCCCAATTCGGTCAGAAAGACTTAGGGCTTCCTCCTGATCATGCGTCACAAGAATAGTCGTAATTCCGACATTCCGTTGAATATTTCGCAGCTCCGTCTGCATATTTTTTCTTAGCTTTGCATCTAGGTTACTGAGTGGTTCATCCAGAAGGAGAACAGCCGGCTGGATAGCAATTGCACGTGCAATTGCGACCCGTTGCTGCTGACCACCACTTAATTGGTGCGGCATACGTTTGGCAAATGACTCTAATTGAACAAGAGCCAAGCTCTCCATCACCTTTTGCTTGATTTCCGCCTTCTTTTTCTTTTGAACCTTCAACCCATATGCAACATTATCAAATACGGTGAGATGTGGGAAAAGTGCATAGCTTTGAAAGACCATCCCCGTTTTCCTTTGATAAGGAGGTAAAGTCGTCACATCCTGATCACCAATATAGACGACTCCTTTTGTCGGTTCTAAAAAACCACCAATGATATTGAGTAAAGTTGATTTTCCGCAGCCACTAGGGCCAAGAAGGGAGAAAAACTCTCCCTCTTTTACCGTAAGACTGACATCATCAAGAGCAATCTGCTCGCCAAAATGCTGGCTGATATGTTCTAAATTGATTCCACTCATGCGATCACCTATTTTCCTCCGCCTAGTACTTCATTCCATCGATTTGTCCATTGACCGAGCTCTGAAGTCGCTGTTTCGTAATCTACCCAAGTCAGCTTGCTATAATAATTTTCGCCAACCTTCACTTTTCCCTTAATTTTGTCTCCGTATTTCACATCAGAATTCGACATGCCATAGTAAGATTTTTCTGAGAAGGCTTCTTGAGCTTCTTTCCCGCTAAGGTAGTTTAATAGCTTATAAGCCGCTTCCTCATGCTGACTTCCCTTTGTTAGCGCCCAGCTCGCAACTGCTGCCACAGCGCCTTCTTTCGGATATGAGAATCCAATATCCATCCCTTCTTCTTCAAGTGCAAATGCTCGGCCATCCCAATATGGAACTGCCGTCACGTCACCACGTTCTAACAGCGTTTGAATAGACCCTGGGTTATCAGGAAAAGCAGCTACACGCCCTTTTAATTGTGCGAGGCTTTTAAATGCTTTATCAATATCCTTAGGATTTGATTCTGTCCCTCCTTGAGCATGGACAAGTGCAGAGAAAAATTGTAAGCCTGCTGAATAAGTTGGGGAAGAAATCGCCACTTTCCCTTTCAACTGATCGCTCCATAAATCTGTCCAGCTGTTTGGCTCCTGTTTGACAAGATCTTTTCTATAAGCAATTCCAAGCTGTCCCATACTAAAGCCTGCTGCATATTGTTTTCCATCAACAGTGAGTTTCTTTTGAACAGAACGATAAAGCTTTTTCACATTTGGTGCTTGATCTTCATCAATAGGCGCAAGAACGTTTGCCGCAATACCTCTTTGAATCGTATCAGGCTGTAAAATAAGCAAATCATACGGTGGATTTTTACCATTAGATGCTTTTAATTTTGTAAACCATTCAGAATCTGCCCCAGAGACCGTTTGTACTTTAATGCCTGTATCCTTTTCAAACTTTTCGAGGATTGGCTTAATATTCTTTTCCCAATCCCCTCCGTAGACACCAACGATCACAGTCTGCTGCTGTTTACTTTGGTCCTGCCCATTTCCACCGCATGCAGACAGCAGTAACATGACGGATAGGACACCTGCAAATATGGCGATTACTCTTCTTTTCATAATTCATTTCCCCCTTTTTGTTGATTCAACTGACGAAGTGCTTGAATAATATCCATCTTTGTTAACGGTTCCTGTCTATGACTAAAATGAGAATGAACCGCATGTTTATAGTGCGTACGCTCATTTGCTGGGTATGAACGAAGCTGCACAGCAAGCTCACTGCTGGCTTCGTCCGTCCACACTTTTTCATAAGCTGCTCTTTGTTTTCCAAAATCCCAAGCGACAGCATCAGCATCATTCATCTTTTCACGAAGCCTGCTCGTCTGTTCGTCATCAATTTTCCATTCGTTATGATCTCGATAGACTTTGACGCCATATTGCTGAAGTGCTCTTTCTTCACTTAATAGCCCTGCTTCCACTTCATGAAGGACTTTTTCTTTCGTTCTAGCAAATGGATTCCCCCATCCTCCTCCACTTGGTGAAACCAATTGAACAATATCGCCTTTTTCAAGACGCATCACATCAATTTTCGGCTGGTTTTGTGTCTCCCCATTTGGTTTGGTCAATTTCACCTCACCAACTGCTCCTGCACGTCCGCCCATTAACCCCCAAGGTTGAAACTTCATTCGTTCCATTCCTCGTGCCGTCACCATCGATTCTGGCTTGATCATTTCAAATTCCAAGCCAATCGCATGTCCCCCTCTATGTTCCCCTGCTCCACCTGTGTTCGGTAGCAGTTCATATCGGTGTACATGAATATCAATATGCTGTTCCAAGCTCTCAATGGGTGTATTTTTTAAAAATCCTGACGAATGATCAATTCCATCTACTCCATCAGTCCCTTTTTGAGCACCGCCGCCTCCGCCTAACGGTTCGACCACAGACATTTTTCTGCCTCCTGTTTGATCATCAGGAACAGAGAGAACGACGATAGCGGATTGACCTGCACCTGCCGCCGGCACTGCTTCAGGCAACAGCTTACCAATAGCACCTAGCACGACATTATACAGTCTCATTGTAATGGAATGCCGAATACCGACAGAAGCCGGATATTCTGGATGGACAAGCGTTCCTTTAGGTGAAATCACGTCTATCGGATACGTAATCCCACCATTAATCGGAATAAAAGGATCTTTACTAATAATGTAATTGATCAATCCTTGATATAAGAAGGAGTGCTTTTGACCATTGGTGACAAGATTAAAAGCTGTCTTAACTTGCGGGTCACACTCAGAGAAGTCCAGTTTCAGCTGTTTCCCTTTGATCGTCAGCTTGATCTTTAATCGGATCGGCACGTCCGAAATCATATCATCATCTAAGTAATCAGCGAATTCACTCGTTCCATCAGGGATGGCTTCAATGACTTTTCCTGCGCGATCCTCTGCTTGCTTCAGCAGATCAATCATTCCTTGCTTCACTTCGTTTTTTCCGAATTTCTCGATCATTTCTTTTAGTCTGATTTCTGCTGTATTAACAGCGGCAATCATCGCATTAATATCGCCATCATTTAAATGACTCGCCCGGCTATTAGCTCTTAAAAAGGTACGAACAACCTGATTCTCTTTTCCACCTTCATAGATTTTCACTGGCGGAATTCTTAATCCTTCCTGATGAACATCTGTTGCAGTTGGAGAAATGCTTGAAGGGACAAGACCTCCCACATCACTTACATGAACAAAAGACCAGGCATAACTGACAATTTCATCTTCTATAAAAATAGGTTTGATGATATGAACATCTGGCAAATGAGTCGCTAAACCATCTGTCGTATAAGGATCATTTGTGATGATAATGTCACCCGGCTGCATCGGTCCGCTTTCTTCAATCGCTTTTTTGAGACTCAGCCCTAAAAAGATCGTGACACCGACTGTTTTTGGGTAAACAAAGAAATCTCCAGAAGGCGTGGCTAATGCTGTGGCAAAATCCGCCGATTCTTTTACGAATGTTGTAAAGGATGTCCGCTCAATGACATGTCCCATGCCTGATGCAATCGCATTAAAATAACTCCTCATCATCTCAAGCTTTGCTGGATCAGTTCCCATGTAAAGCCGCCTCCCTTGAAATCACCAAGTTTCCTGAATGGTCTATGCTGCCTGCCCAGTTTGGCAAAATCAATGTTGTCGTATCATCTTGCTCAATGATGGCAGGTCCTTTCACAACAGCACCTAATGACAAAGTACTCCGATTGTAAACAGATGCTTCGTACTCTTTTTCTTCTATAAAGATTCGTCTGTATGATTGTGGTATTAAAGGCTGTCCGCTGCTTTCATCAACAGGAGAGAAAGGCAGTGGAGGCGTTTCACCTATAACCCGAACTCGCAAATGAGTAAATTCAATGTTCGCCTGATCATCTCTATGGCCATATTGACGCTCATGCAGGTTGTGGAAAGCTTCAATCAGGTGATAGACGTCTTGTTCCTGCTTTAGCCAATCCACCGATAATGGCAATTCAATCTCAAATGCCTGTCCTTGATAGCGGGCATCTGCTAATAACAAAATGGACGTTTGTTTGATATGTTGAATGTTTTGCTGGCTGAACCAATCCGTTGCTTTGCGAGAAAGCATTTCATAATCTTGTTTTAATTCGTCAATCGTATAGTCTTGTAAGCAGATTTTCTTAGACAACACAGCATCATGGATAAAATCGGCTGTAAGTGCACCTAGCGCACATAATGTTCCTGGACTTGGAGGGACGACCACATTTTTTGCATGAATTTCTCTCGCAAGGAAATTCGCAACAACAGGCCCTGCCCCGCCAAATGCCAACAAACTAAAATCTCTAGGATCAAACCCTTGCTGCTCCATGACATTGCTTAGTTCTGTGTACATATTGGCAACAGCCACTTGAATCAACTGGTCAGCCGCCTGTTCGACCGTTTTATGAAGCTGATCAGCAATTGGCTGAAAGGCTATTTCCGCTGCAGACCGCTGCAATTGTAAATGTCCTCCGGCAAACCGATCTTGATTGAGGTAACCGCATATGAGAAATGCATCGGTTAAAGCAGCTTTTTTTCCCCTTCCATACGAAGCAGGTCCAGGCTGCGAGCCAACTGATTCCGGTCCTGCTTTAAGAAGCCCGCCTTGATCAAGCCATGCGACAGAACCTCCGCCAGCCCCTATCGAATACATTGCAACAGATGGAAGAATGATCGGAAATCCTGAAAGCTGATTCGATTGAGCCATTGTAGGCTGCCCATTTTGAATGATCGAGATATCTGCACTTGTGCCACCAACATCAAACGTAATTAAATTGGGTTCATTTGCAGAAGTTGCAATTCTCGCCGCACCAATTACACCAGCTGCCGGGCCAGAAAAAAGTGTTTTAACGGGTGAAGTGGCTGCACTTTCTGCATCCATTAAACCACCATTTGATTGGGTAATGTATGGAGAAATTGGTACACCTTCTTCTTTCAAACGGCTTTTCAACGTTTGTAAATATTGTTTCACCTTTGGTTGAATGTACAAATTGACAACAGACATCACTGTCCGCTCATATTCTCTCATTTGTGGCCATAATTCTGATGATGTCAGGACTTCTAACTGTGGGTAATGATGATGAATATAGGCTTTTGCCTGTAATTCATGAACTGGATTTTGATAGCTATGTAAAAAAGAAATGACAATGCCTGCTAGTTTTTTAGAGATGACCTGCTGGACAGCATCATCTAATTGCTGCAGTTGGAGAGGTTTTTTGATCGAACCATCGTGTATGAGCCTTTCAGAGATTGGATATACATGTTTTCGTGGTATCAATGGTTCTGGCAATTGAGAATTGAAGTCATAAGGAATGGGTAGACGTAAACGCTGTAATGACAAAATGTCTTGAAAACCTTCCGTTACAAAAAGGGCTAAATCTGCTCCCTTTCTCTGCAATAATGTATTAAGACCGATTGTCATCCCGTGTACGAGATATTGTATTTTGGATAAATCGACACCTCTTTCTTTTAGAAGTTTCAGCCCATTGATAATTCCTTGAGCTGGGTCATCTGTCACTGTAGGTGTCTTGAGTTCAGTCAGCTCCCCTGTCGCTTCATTCATCAGCGATAAATCAGTAAATGTTCCACCTATGTCTATTCCGAGCCGATAAGAGACATCCGCCATTTGTACTTCCCTCCTGCAATGTAATTGGAATCATATTTTGATAAATTACGACATTTTTTGATATTTGACTCCATATTATTAAAGCATATCGGTCTAGTCAATTTTATTTTTTTGAAATTTCTGTGTGTTAAAATCTTGAAATTAGCCTAAAAACCAATCATAAAGCCATTTTGCATCAGCATATATGTTTTTTGAGCAGCAAAATTAAATTTTTATGAGTTTGTACAACGAGGAAAAGAGCATAAACAGGTAAAAAACGTTTTTCGAACTTTAAAAGACGTTTTTTCAAAACGAGGAGAAATTGGTAAGTAATTCTGCTATACTTCTGTTTACAAAATACGCTAAAGAGAAAGAGAGCTAGCATCTATGAAACTTCTTAAAACCATTCTCTTGCTTTTATTGATTGTCATTGGTATAGCGACAGGCTATGTCCAACTAGGGCAACATAAACAAGAGACGACAAACTCTTCTTATGACAAAACCATTCACTTTCCATCAGATCGATATCCAGAAACCGCGAAGCACATAGAAGAAGCTATTGACGAAGGTCATTCTTCCATTTGCACCATTGATCGAAAAAATAGTGATGAGCAAAGAGACAAATCACTTCATGGCATTCCAACAAAGCGTGGTTATGATCGTGATGAATGGCCAATGGCGATGTGTAAAGAAGGTGGAGCAGGGGCTTCTGTCAAATATGTACGTCCTTCGGATAATAGGGGGGCAGGCTCTTGGGTAAGTCATCAATTATCAGATGATCCTGATGGCACAAGAATCCAATTTATTATCGAGTAGCACTATCTTTCCTTTTTTCATAACAAAAATTTCTGTGTAAGTGCATTCACGTATATCAAACATTTTTTTCATGCCGATAATCTTTAAGGAGGGATACCCTACCTTATACCTAAAGGAGTAAAAAGCATGAAGAAAAAAGGAAAACTGAGGCTTGGCGCCAAAATAATGCTGATCTTTTTAAGTGTCCTCATCGTATTTTCAGCAGTGGTTGGTTATGTAGTGAACCGCGAAATGACAGAGAACATTAAGCAAATGGCCACCGAAAAAGCAAAAGGCGATCTAAAGCTAGGATACGCTTACCTAACTGAAAAGGTTGCTGGCTCGTGGCAGATAAAAGATGGCAAGCTTTACAAAGGAAATACTCAAATCAATAACCATGACACATTGGTTGATCAATTAGCCGAATATACTGGTGATACAATCACGATTTTCCAAGGAAATACCCGTGTTGCCACAAATGTCATGTTAAACGGGAAACGAGCTGTAGGAACCGAAGTCTCACCTGAAGTAAAGGCCGCTGTTTTGGATAAAGGCGAGAATTATTACGGAACAGCCAATGTTGCCGGGAAAGACTACCAAACGGCTTATATGCCCATCAAAAATGATACAGGGGAAACGATTGGTATTTTCTATACCGGTGCAAATCAAAGCATGATTTCACAAATGCTTCAGTCTTTCTTTATTCAATTTGTCACGGTTCTACTGTTAAGTTTAATTGTTTCTGTTATCATTATTTCTATTTTCACAAAGCGGATTCAGACACGTCTCAAACATATGGCATCTGCTATTAAGAGTGCAGGCGAAGGAAATTTAACCATCAACGTGACAGATCACACAGGCGATGAACTTTCTGAGCTGGCAGGTCACTTTAATAAGATGCGTGAGAAATTAAATCAAACCATTTTAAATGTGATCAAAACATCTGAATTAGTAGCCACCTCTTCTGAGGAGCTGTCAGCTAGCGCAGAAGAAACGAGTGCAGCATCAGAGAAGATTACCCATACCATTCAAGAAGTCGCTCAATCGTCTGAACAGCAATCAGCCCAAATGACAGCTAGTGAGCACACGATGAGACAAGTATCTAACGAGCTAGTAAACATCACTGAAAATGCGGGACAAATGGCAACAAGAAGCCAGTCCGCACAAGAAATGGCCCAAAAAGGTGTACAAAATATCGGTGAAGTCAATTCACAAATGACATCTATTGCAAAATCAATTGAAGAGAACGGTTCAGCAATTCAAGCGCTAGAAACACGTTCAGCCGAGATTGATCAAATTTCCAAAGTGATTACAGATATCGCTAACCAAACTAATCTACTTGCTCTTAATGCGGCCATTGAGGCAGCACGCGCAGGTGAACACGGAAAAGGTTTTGCCGTTGTGGCAGACGAAGTGAGGAAGCTCGCAGAAGAATCGCAAACCTCATCCAACATGATTTCACATCTCATTTCCGAAATACAAAAAGAGATGAATCATTCGACGAGTGCCATTAAACGAGTACGAGAGGAAGCGGCTCAAGGGGCTGTTCTTATTTCTCATACAGAGGATTCATTTATTGACATTCAGCAGTCAATGAAGGAAATGGCAGATGGCATTAAACATTTATCAGATGCATCCAAAAAAATCGCAGCTTATACAAATGATGCGAAGCAGACCTTTGCCTCTATCACAGAAGGCGTTAAACTGGCGAGTGAACATTCACAACAAGTAGCAGGTTTAACAGAAGAACAATTTGCAGCAATGGAAGAAGTAACAGCTTCATCAGAGGCTCTCGCCCATTTAGCAGGAGACCTAAAAGAAATGGTTTCGCAATTTCACATCTAGATCCCTCAAACAGTAGCGCAAGACGGCGACAATCGTCTTGCTGCCTAACATTCTCTTCAATTATCTTACTTTCAAACATTCACTTTTCAACATGATCGCCAGCTGGACAAATTTTATGAATAAAGGAGTTATCTATATGAATGATTTAAATCAAACGTATCCCCTATCTATCTCCTATCACCAAATCACCGTATACACTGGAAGCACGACGCCACCTGTGATTGATTGGACAGATGACGATATTCTTCAAGGATTCGCAACTGGGGATCGAGGTATTTCTTTTGAAGGCATCAATAACGGAAAGGCTTCTATTATCGTGACATTAAACAGCCATGAGCCTCCATCATCCGTTGATAGAGTCATCACAGTGCCATTTACTCATTCAAGTGATCAGGTTTATCTGACAAGCGTCATGGCACAGATACTGTCTTTCTCCATTCCAAAAGGAGACTATCAGCTCACCTGCTATATATCTGAGCACCCTGATCAAGATCTCTATTATTTTGATTTTCAGACTGTTTAGATCACGCCTGGTCGTACTGCTCAAGCCATTTTTCTGCAAAATCGACTGATTCTCTCATCGGCAATAAATACGAATTGGCTAGCCCGATTTGACTGTGGTTATAACTACATTCTGATTGTAAAAAGTCACGACCAATCTGTTCAAATAGTTCTTCTCTTGTGATGATATCTTGATACTCTTTCCACACTCTCCAACCATTCTCTAAAATGGGGGCCCCTCGTGTCATGAGGTCTTGCTGTGAGATTCGATATTCAGCTAAGTGAAAAGCTGTCACACTTTCGAATGACGTGCCAATTAGCAGCACTTTTGCATCAAGATCGTACATACGTCCAAGAGGTGAATTTTCTCCTAAACCATAAGGAAGCGCATGGTGGTTCAACACTTCATGTTTCCTTTTCCCCCAGGCGGTGAATGAGAAATGAGGATGATTGCTTCTTTCTACGCCTGGGTATTTCCAAAAGGTCTCCGCTACCTTTCCCATTGCTGTTGGAGCTGTGTAAGCCGGATCAAATGCAGGCATCGTGTCTTTGATCGGTTTCCACCAAGAATATGGAACAGGCGGATTGATCCAATCAGCAGGATCAGACAGCTCTAATGTTTGTGCCGGCATAATCAGTGTTCCTTCATCTGTTAAAATATCCATCATAGCTTGGATAACGGCTATGGCCCCTCCATTCACCCAGCCAATAGATGACAAGGATGAGTGGACACATAAGGTCATGCCCTTCCTTACACCAAGTTGAACCAAATCCGCTTTGATTCTTTCCTTTGTGATCGGTTCAGCCTGATGTTCAATTAATCTTTTCATCGGTTATTTCCTCCTGCGCCTCATCTATTCTTGATGAGTGAGACGTTTCACAGCGATAGACAATTTATAATTTGCATGCTTTGTTAGCTCCGTTAAAAATTGATCAAGCTCATCATGACTGGAGAAATGTCCTTCAGCCATATAACAGCCCTCTCCACTTATTTTAAACAGGTTTTTGATTTCTTCCTTTTTATGGAGAAACGATAAAAGCGGTTCATGATCATAACTTCGGGTAAAGAGCTGTAAAAATGTTTGGATGTTCTGCTGTGTCCGCCAGTTAATTGAAATGGTATAGGCTTCAATAATCCCCTCTTCTTCAAGCTTTAAAACTCTATTTTTAGCAGCTTGACCGGTTAAATGGACTTTTTCACCAAGTGCTTTCATCGTCAATCGGCTATTCTTTGAGAGTTCTTTTAATATATCCATATCTGTTTTGTCTAGCATTAGCTCACCTCTTTCAAAAATCAAGTCGTTCCGCTGAAAGACTTTCATGATCCTCTGTCACATGAGGCTCTTTTAATATACTGTAAACTTAATAAGAAAAAAAGGAGGCCTTCTAATGAAAATAACACTCATTCGTAATGCTACTTTATACCTTCAATATGGTCCGTCAACATTTTTAATCGATCCCTTTTTAGCAGCAAAAGGAACCTATCCACCGTTCCCGCATACTGCCAATCAACATGTAAACAATCCAATTGTTGAGCTGCCTGCAAACATTGATTTGGACAAGATATTACAGCCTGATGCTGTCCTGCTCACTCATTTACATGTAGATCACTTTGACGACGAGGCAAAAAAGAGGTTAGCGCAAACTTTGCCGATCTATACTCAATCAGAGAAAGATCGCACGGAAGTAAAAGAAGCTGGATTTCAGCATGTTACATGCATTGAAGATGAAATGGATGTTTGCGGTGTTCATATCAAACGAACTGGCGGGCAGCACGGGACAGGAGAAACCGCTAAACGGATGGGACAAGTGAGCGGTTTTGTTTTCTCTCATCCTGATGAGCCTACTCTTTATATTGCAGGAGATACCATTTGGTGTGATGAGCCGAAAGAGGTTGTGAATACATGCCAGCCAGATATTATTGTGGTCAATAGTGGGGCTGCCCAATTTTTAGAGGGAGACCCCATTACGATGACAAAGGAAGAGATTGTAGACATTCACCATTCTCAACCACAAGCTCAAATCATCGCCTGTCACCTTGAAGCCGTGAATCATTGTTTATTAACAAGAGCAGCATTAACATCTTACATTCAAGAGAATCATGCAGATCAGGCCATTTTTGTCCCTCAAGATGGTGAGACGCTGACTTTTTAACACATAAACAATAAAAACCGGCCCCTTGCTGCCGGTTTTCTTGAACTTATGGTCGATGGTGCTGTGGTTTTTTTAGTAATGGAACAAACCCGTTATTTTTTAAGTGATTGTAATGTTCATCCATTCGTTTTGTGATGTGCGTGCCTTGTTCCTTCGTTAACACACCATACTGAACGTATTTTTCGATCACTTCTTTTCGTTTAGACAAAATTTGCTGTTCAAGTACTTCAATTTGTTTTTGTTGCTCTGTCGTTAATTTTACTTGATGCGTGACGGGGCGCTTTTCCATTTGGGGTGTTTCTCCATGAGCCGTATTCACTTGAAAACCAAATAATATCACCATCGTTAGTATGATCAAACCACTTGTTTTTTTCATCTCTGTCGTTCCCTCCTTTATTCGATTTTAATTTGCGCATTCTTTCCTTTTTTATACATTATTCACACCATCAAATTGCACATAATATTCTTACTTTTTCGCTTTTCATCTGAAAACGTTGTCCTAACTGAAAAAGCGTGCTATGTTTTGTTTTGTATAAAAAATAGAGGAGGATTCTTAAATGAGTCGTTTTTATCATAGAAAACCTATATGGGTGCTGCTTGTTGTGTCTGCTCTCATGCTTGTCATGTCTGCTTGCAATCAATCAGGCTCATCTCAGTCTGGAGAATCAAAGTGGGATCAGATTCAAAAGAAAGGGAAAATCGTGGTCGCTACTTCAGGCACCTTGTATCCTACGTCTTACCATGATACATCTAACGGCAAGGATCAATTGACTGGCTATGAAGTGGAAGTCGTCAAAGAAGCATTTAAGCGCCTTGACGTAAAAGTAGAATTTAAAGAAATGGGTTATGATGGTATGCTCAGTGCCATTAATTCAGGTCAGGTGGATGCCGCTGCAAACGATATCGACATCACAGATGACAGGAAAGATAAGTTCGCCTTTTCAACACCTTATAAATACTCATATGGAACCGCTATCGTCAGAAAAGATGATCTGTCAGGTATTAAAACGCTAAAGGATTTAAAAGGAAAGAAAGCAGCCGGTGCTGCAACGACTATTTATATGGATGTTGCCCGTAAGTATGGTGCAAAAGAAGTCATCTATGATAATGCCACAAACGAGCAATATTTAAAGGATGTTGCAAACGGCCGTACAGATGTCATTTTAAATGACTACTACTTGCAAACACTGGCGCTTGCTGCATTCCCTAAGCTAAATATTACGATCCATCCAGACTTAAAATACATGCCGAATGAACAAGGGTTTGTGATGAAAAAAGACAATACAGAGCTTCAAAAAGAATTAAATCGTGTATTAAAAGAGATGAAAAAAGACGGAACCATGAAAAAGATTTCGGAGAAATTCTTTAATCATGCTGACGTCTCAAAGAAAATTGATGTTGATGTCGAAGATGTCGACATTTCTAAATAAGGAGCCGCAGCCGTGGGAGATATTCATTTAGAATATATCTTTAATCCTGCACTGGCAAAAGCGTCATTTCCATTTGTCATGAAAGGCATCTGGCTGACGCTGCTCATTTCTTTTGTGAGCATGTTTTTTGGTACGATTCTTGGCTTTTTTATTGCCCTTGCTCGAATGGCAAATACGTGGTTCCTTCGGCTGCCTGCACGGCTGTATATTTCATTCATGCGAGGGGTTCCCATTCTGGTCATTTTGTTTATCCTTTATTTCGGATTCCCTTACATCGGCATTGAATTTACAGCTGTCACTGCTGCTATTATTGGATTCAGCTTCAATAGTGCTGCATACATTGCCGAAATTAACCGGGCGGCTCTCTCCTCTGTTCCAAGTGGTCAAGTGGAAGCCGCCAAATCACTTGGTCTCAGCTATTGGCAAACGATGCGCGGAGTCATTTTGCCTCAATCCGTGCGCATTGCACTGCCGCCCCTGACCAACGTCATGCTTGATTTAATCAAAGCTTCCTCACTAGCGGCAATGATTACTGTGCCAGAACTCTTCCAGCAAGCAAAAATTGTGGGTGGACGAGAATTTGATTATATGACCATGTATATATTGGTTGCCTTGATTTACTGGGGCATATGCAGTGTGGTCTCATTGCTCCAAGACTTTTTGGAAAAACGCTATGCAAAATATCTTTAACAACAAAAAGCAGATCCGGTGGATCTGCTTTTTAATGTATCAGCCATAACCACACATACAACCCCAATAACGTGATGATCAGCGTTGGTATGGTTAGAATGATTCCAGCTTTCATGTATGCCCCCCAAGAAATATGCACACCTTTTTTCTTCAAGACATGAAGCCACAGCAATGTCGCCAATGAACCGATTGGGGTCATTTTCGGACCAAGGTTTGAGCCGATGACGTTGGCATAAATCAGTGCATCTCTCATCACACCTGCTGTATCTGTGTGACCGATGGCAATCGCATCAATTAAAACGGTTGGGAGGTTGTTCATGACAGAGGATAACACGGCTGCCAGAACCCCCATAAACATCGTTCCCGCAAGTAAACCGTGTGACGCCCCCTGTTCAATCCACGCCGCTAAAATTTCTGTCAGGCCGACATTTTTCAGCCCATACACCACGACATACATGCCGATAGAGAAAAACACAATCGACCACGGTGCTTCTTTGACGACTCGTTTTGTCGCTACTTGTGGACTCCGTTTCGCCAGCCATAAGAAAGCAATGGCAATGCCTCCTACAATGATTGACACCGGAATACCTGCCAATTCCCCAGCAAAATATCCAACAAGCAAGCACCCTAACACATACCAAGATAACCGGAACATGCGCAGATCACGAATGGCCGAAGCTGGTTCCTTCGCCTGCGAAACATCGTACGTTTTCGGGATGAGTTTCCGATAAAACACATACAACACAAGCATACTAGCGCCAAGCGATACAAGGTTTGGGACGAACATGTTTGCTGTATATTCAAGAAAGCCAATATGAAAATAATCGGCTGATACGATATTGACCAAGTTACTAATGACAAATGGCAAAGACGTCGTATCTGCAATAAAGCCGCTTGCCATGACAAATGGCAGGATCATACGCTCATCCAGCTTCAGCGCTCTGACCACAGATAAAACGATCGGGGTTAAGATGAGTGCCGCTCCATCATTGGCAAAAAAAGCTGCTACCACAGCGCCGAGCAATGTTAAATAAATAAACATGCGGACCCCGTTCCCTCTTGCGGCTTTTGCCATATGAAGTGCCGCCCATTCAAAAAAACCAATCTCATCTAAAATCAATGAAATGATGATAATTCCAATAAATGCAAAGGTGGCGTTCCAGACAATTTGGGTAACTTCCCATACATCGCCCAAATGAACGACCCCAAAAGCAAGAGCAAGAATCGCTCCCCCGCACGCTGACCATCCAATGGTTAAACGTCCTGGCTGCCAAATGACAAGGACGAGGGTCATGATGAAAATCAAAATGGCCAAGGTGACTGATCCCAAAGGTGGCCCTCCTTTCACTTTCCTCATAAAATCTTTATCTATCATACAACGAAATAAGGCAATTGTATGCCATTTTATGATCTCGCATAAAAATCCGCAGGTCATCCTTTGCACCTGCGGAGTCCACGCCTATTGATCTTTTTTCATCAGCATCAATTCAATAAATAACTCACAACGCTGGCTAAAATGACTTAAATCGATAGACGTCATTTCAAAAATTTGTTTCATTCGATAGTTTAGTGTATTTTGATGAATAAACAACTGCTCTGCAGCTGGTTTTAGCTTGCAATTATTCAATAAGTAGACCTCTAAGGTTTTTAAAAATGATGTTTGGCTGTCACGGTCTTTTTCCTTTAGGCGCAACAAATCTGGATTGAAGTCGTTTTTCTTTTTTTGGTGACTGTAAATCGAGTCTAAGAACCGGAAGACCCCCAAATGCTCGTAATCGTATGGAATCAATTCCTGTCCGCCGACAATCTTCACTGCTTTCACGACTTCTATCGCTTCAAATCGACTTGTGCTCATTTTCATGACATCTCGATATTCTCTTCCCATCCCAATATATAAAGGAGATGGGTGTGTATGCGTTTTCGATTGAAGATGTGCAACGACATCCGCAGCGGTCGCTTTTGGTGAGTGGCGATCTGACAAACTGCCTAATATCACGACGATGTCTGCTTGCACAGAGTAGACATGATTGACCTTGTCTTCTAGCTGTAAATAGGTTCTAATCACATCCTTCACATCTTCTGCCGTCTCACTTTTGTTATCGGCGGCATGAACAACCATCACAGTAAAGACAGCTGGCAGTGGAATGCTTAAATTCTCAGCTTCCCATTTCAGCTCTTCTTCTGTATAAAAATGATCATCCATGACCTTTTTGAAGAACTCTTCAATCTTGCCTTCCTTTTTCTCCAGCTGTTTCTTATTTTTATAAATAACTTTTCCAACCTGAAACGATGCCTCGTGTAAAAATTGCAGCTCCTCTTGAGAGAGAGAATCTTCAATGTCCTGCACCCAAATAAAGCCGACAACCTCTTGTTTGTGCTTGGCGCTCACAGCCACTCGTCGATTCAACCCGAGCTCCTCATGACCATTCACATAAAAAGGATTTGAATCTGTATATAGCTGCTCAATGACCCCTGTTTTTTTTAACCAATCCACCACAGCTCCCGGACATTCCTTTGAGAAAATGGTTTGCTGATTGACTGGGTCGAACTGCTGGATGCTGTAAGAATTATAAGCAAGCAGCTGACATTCAGTACTTTCTAAAATGACTGGTTTCTTTAAATAACCACTAATAAATGCAATTAATTTATCGACATCAAAAAATGTATGAAGCTTTTCTAATATCTCTTCCATCCCGATTGCTCCCTGAATAAGTGATACATTTATCATACTTCTTTCCAGTCAGATTTGTATAGAAACAAGTCGTAGACAGGTAAAAAAAGCATGAACTCGCCTGCACGAGTTCATGCTTTTCCATATTAAAACATTTCGCTGATCGTTTTGGCCTGCATGTGCAGAGCAAGATAATCTGGACCGCCTGCTTTTGAATCAGTTCCTGACATTTTAAAGCCGCCAAATGGGTGGTATCCCACAATCGCTCCCGTACAGTTACGGTTAAAGTAAAGGTTCCCGACATGGAACTCCTGCTTCGCACGGTTGATGTGATCACGATTATTTGTAATGACCGCACCGGTTAACCCGTATTCTGTGTTGTTGGCTACTTCAAGCGCCTCATCAAAGCTTGAGACTTTTGAGAAAGCTAGGACAGGTCCAAAGATTTCTTCTTGCATTAAACGAGATGTTGGCTCTAGATCTGCAAACACGGTTGGATGAATGAAGTACCCTTCTGAATCATCACTTGTTCCGCCAGTGACTAGACGGCCTTCTTGCTTGCCAATCTCGATATATTCTGTGATTTTGTCAAAGGAAGCTTGATCAATGACAGGTCCCATGTACACATCAGCTGATAACGGATTCGCTGTTGTTTTCGTTTCTGTGATTTCTTTCACTCGCTCAACGACTTGGTCATACAGTTTCTCGTGGACGACTGCCCGAGATCCAGCTGAACATTTTTGACCTGAGAATCCGAAGGCTGATGTGAAAATGGCGTTAGCCGCTAATTCAACATCTGCATCCTCATCTACAACCACGGTATCTTTACCGCCCATTTCAGCAATGACACGCTTTAAATGCTGTTGTCCTGGCTGTACTTTTGCCGCACGTTCAAAAATACGTGTGCCCACTTCTCTTGATCCAGTGAATGTAATAAGGCTTGTTTTCGGATGATCTACTAAGTAATCTCCAACTTCTGCTCCGCTACCTGGCACGAAGTTGACAACACCTTTCGGAAGACCTGCTTGCTCCAGTTCTTCTACAAAGCGGGCAGCAATGACAGGCGTCGCACTTGCTGGTTTTAAAACAACTGTATTCCCAGTGACGATTGGCGCTACTGTTGTTCCTGCCATGATCGCAAACAAGAAGTTCCATGGTGGAATGACAAGCGTCACGCCAGTTGGTGTGTACACATATTGATTGCGTTCCCCTTCGCGGCTGTTCACCGGTTTGCCTTTCGCAAGCTCTAGCATTTGACGGGCATAATACTCTAGGAAGTCAATGGCTTCTGCTGTATCTGCATCCGCTTCATTCCAAGGCTTTCCTGCTTCTTTTACGAGAAGAGCTGAATACTCATGCTTTTTACGGCGAATGCTTGCCGCAGCGCGGAATAAGACGCCGGCTCTTTCTTCTGGAGACGTGTAGCGCCATGTTTCAAACGCTTTTGCCGCAGCTTGAATCGCTTGCTCTGCCTCTTCATTCCCAGCTTTTGATACGGTACCCACGACTTCTTCCTTCTTCGCTGGATTGATCGAGACAATCTTGTCTGTTGTTTCGATTCTTTCTCCATTAATCACAAGCGGATAGGTTTGCCCAAGTGATTCTGTTACTTTGGCTAATGCTTGTTCAAACGCTTGGCGATTTTCTTCCTGGCTAAAATCCGTGAATGGTTCATGCTTGTAAGGTGTTGTCATCTTTGTCACGCTCCCGTTTCAAATTATTTTCTCGTCATCCCTTTTAAAGCAAATGCAATGTTTGCCGGTCGTTCTGCAAGACGTCTCATGTAGTAGCCATACCACTCTCTTCCATACGGGGTGTAGACCCTCATTTGATAGCCTTCCTTCACGAGTGCTTGCTGCGTTTCTGATCTCATGCCATACAGCATTTGAAATTCGAACTGATCTGTCTGTATATTGTGTTTTTTCACAATATGTTTCGTAAATTCGATCATTTGATCGTCATGTGTCGCAATGGCTGTATAATTCCCTGAGAGTAACTGCTTTTCGATCAGCTTCTTGTAATTCTGATCGACGTCTTTTTTGTTTGGATACGCCACTTCGGCGGATTCCTTATAGGCACCCTTTACAAGTCTTAAAAATGGCTGCAACTCATTTAGGTCATCAAGATCTTGTTCTGTTCTGTACAAATACGCCTGCAGAACCGTACTGACATACTCATATTGAGATTTCATTTCTTTAAAAATGTCCAGCGTTTTTTGACAGCGCTGTTCATCCTCCATATCAATTGTCACCATAATACGGTGTTTCTCTGCCGTATCTAAAATGCTTTTCATATTGCGATACACAAGGTCATCGTCAATATCTAAGCCAAGCGATGTCATTTTAAGTGACACGTGGGAATTGAGTCCCGCCTCTGCAATTCGCTGAATGGTTTGAATACACTCATTCGTCCGCTCATTTGCAATCTCTGCCTTTGTGACAAACTCACCAAGGTGATCAACCGTTACGGCCATACCTTGATCATTTAATCGTCTGATGACAGGGATAGCGCTCTCAAAATCCTTCCCACCGATGATTTTCTTTGATGCAACAGCACTTCCCCAATTACGAGCAATATGGTTCAAGAGACTGCTCTTTGACAAAAACAAGAAGAAATTTCTTGTGACCGACTCCATAAAGGGCACCTCCCACTCTTTGTAAGCTATGTCTTTATTGTAAGGCTCATGAGCTGTCCGCTACAATATTTGAAGATGACAAAAATTCTGACTTTTTTTGTGGTTTTATCACAATAAGAGATAAAAAAAGAGTCTGCCTCTATCCGGCTGACTCTCCCCTCCTACGCCCACACCTCATAAAGGGTAGACTGCAAAAGCTCATTTAATTCTTGCATCAGATTGTCTTTCGGCTGATTGTAGCTTTTCACCAATTCATCAAAACGCGCCAGCTCTTGATCAATAAATGGATGGACATGAGCGAGACGGTTCTCTACATCCATTTCTTCTCCGTCCATTTTACGTTTGAGCAGTTCGTGAATTTCTGTTAACAGCGGGCCTTCCTCCACTAGCTCCTTGAGTAATTCATGAAAGTCCATTGGTGGAACCGTCCGGTAACGTTCAATCCACTGACAGGCAAGCAGCGGACGAAGCACATAGAAATACTTCTTGATTCGCACCTGCTCTCCTCGTAAATGCCGGCTCTCATTCCGCTTCGCCATATTAAGGTAATGATACATCAAAGCCGCAGGGTAAAACGCTCGATCCTTTAATTCTCTCAGCCGCTTGGCTAGAGAGAAGGATTCAGCATAAATGATGTCAGAAGACAGCCATTCCATAATGGATGGATTCGATTTATTGAATAAACGCAACGCCTTTCGCAGCTCCCAGCCGCTGATATCAAGCATGTCATCAATTGGCCGTTCAATGACATCACGATGCTCTTCCATCGCCCAGTACCATTCTTTCCGGGGAACGTATAAAAAGCGAACATCATAATCACTGTCAGTTGAAGGAAATCCCCATGCCCTGCTGCCCGATTCAACGGCGAGACAAATCTTGATGTCATACGTTTTTTCAATGATTTTCAGCTCTTCCTTAATTCTCTCTCTCAAGTGTCCATCAACTCTTTCTATAGAATTCTGCATGACTTCTTCACCTTTTGGGAAAATACGAATAAGACATATATGAAAAAGGAGTTGGATCTGATGTCTATATCTCGCATTATGAAATGGATCACTGGGATTTTTGAAGCTTGCCTTGCTATCCCTGTGATCGGAGGTCTATTCGTTATCAGCAATGGCTATTCACCGCTCATGGTCATGCTTATTCTGCATATTATCACACTCGTCTTATCGAAGCGAGACCAGGGACCAATGATCGGAAGTATCATTGGAATTGTCACATCCTGCCTTGCATGGATTCCGATTCTCGGATTCATCCTTCACATCATCACAGCCCTTGCCCTGATCGTTACAGCATTAGTACCTGATGAAAAAACAAGACAGAACACCAGTTATTAAGCTGAAAGCTCCAATAGCTGAAAAAGACAAAGAGCTAAAATGAATGTGATTTTAGCTCTTTGTCATGCTCTTATGTTGATAGAAGCAAATGCTTTTGTAAAAAGGACAGCTTCTCTGTTTGAAAAGCAGGAATAAACTCGTGCCCATAATATCGGTACACTTTCAGCTCTTTATCTGTTTCTAAATGATTGTATGCCGCAAACACGGTGGATGGCGGTGTCACTTGATCAATCAGACCGATCGCCATCAATGTTGGCTGTTTCACCCAGCCGGCTAAATTGATTAAATCAAAGTAACTTAATGTCTCAAATGCCTTTTCCTCCACTTTCGGATCACTGTTTCTGCGAAAGTATGAATTGATTTCTAAATAAGGCTGCTCCAAGGCAACATCAACTGCACGCTCAAAATTCGATAAGTATGGATAGTCTGCCACAACGACTTTTGGAATGTCTGAAAGGGCTGCGGCCGCAATCGCTAATGCACCCCCCTGACTTCCACCGATCACGCCGATACGGTGTTCATCTACTTCGGGGAAAGACTGAATGACTTCGAGTGCACGAACCGCATCTAAATAAACACCGCGATAATAGTAAGTCTCCTTTGATAAAATGCCTTTTGTCATCCACCCCAAAGCGTGACCGCCTGGTGTCACCGCCTGATCTTCACTGCCGCCTTGACCGCGGACGAGCATACCAAATGTTGCATAGCCATGCAGCGCCCAGTTGACGATGTCGTGAATGCCGCCGTCATAGCTGGCATTATAGCCATGAAAACGAACGAGCGCTGGATGCGGACCAGTTTGATCAGGCACAGCATAAAAGCCTTCAATTTTAGAATGTCCAAAGCTTTGATACGTCAGGCGGTACACCTTGACGCCTTTCACTGGATAGTCATAAGATTCAAGTGTTGGCTCTGCCTCCACTTGGTGCAGTTCTTCGAGCGATTTCTTCCAAAAGTCTGAGAAATCAGGACGTGCTGTTTTCTTTGGTTTATATTTTTTTAGCTCTTCTAGTGATAAATCGAACAATTGCATATCATACTATTCCCCTTTGTTTTATTAGTTATGAGTATCATACCACTCATTTCTTGATTGAGAAAGTCATTTAACAAAACCTTCTGACATTTCTATTGGCAAAGATAGCGGAAAGCTTTATGATAAAGAAACTGGCTTGAAGACTAGATGTTTCAGGCAATATCACCCGAACCATTCATTGCATGAAACGAATAAAGGAGGAAGACCGACATGAACATCGCCCTGATTCAAATGGACGTACAAATAGGAGAACCTGATGTAAACTTTCAGAAAGCAGAAGCGTTTTTAGAAGAGGCCATCCGCCAACAGCCTGATTTGATTATTCTACCTGAAATGTGGAATACCGGCTATGCGTTAGAGCAAGCGGATGAGCTTGCCGATGCAGATGGCGAGCGAACAAAACAACTCTTCTCTTCCTTTGCTCGTCAGCACCAAGTGTATCTCATCGCAGGCAGTGTTTTAAATAAGAGGACAGAAGATGAAAACATCACCAATACAATGTATGTCTTTAACCGCCAAGGTGAGCTTTTGTTAGATTATGATAAAATTCATTTATTCCGCTTAATGGATGAACACAACTATTTAACCGCCGGTCATCAGCTTGGTTTATTTAACTATGATGAAGATGTCAAGATTGGCACCATGATCTGCTATGACCTCCGCTTCCCTCAGCTTTCTAGGACGCTCGTGAACAAAGGGGCGAAGGTGCTTGTTAATACCGCTCAATGGCCGTCAGCAAGAGTGGACCATTGGCGCAGTCTGCTCATCGCAAGAGCCATTGAGAATCAGTCATTTGTGATTGCGGTGAACCGGACGGGCACAAGCAGAGACACTGAATTCCCTGGTCACTCCATGGTGATTGACCCGCTCGGACGCATTCTACTTGAGACAAATGATGAAGAAGACATTTATTATGCAAACATTGATCTTCAGCTCGTAGATGAAGTGAGACAACAAATCCCCGTCATGACAGATCAGCGGCTGGATTTATATTAGAAAGCAGGGGCCCCCTGCTTTCAGCGTGTAGACAAACCCTCGCATTCGGTGTCAGTCCTGTGTGCCGGTGCTCACGAATGTCAAATTCGCTCCGCGTCGGTACTCGTCCTTCCTAAACTGCAAAGGTTTTCTATCACGCTGAAAAAAGGTAAAAGCAGGGGACTCCCCTGCTTTTTGCGTTTAATTAAACGTTTGTTTAAGCTTTTCCTTGATTCTGTTGAAGGTCCATGAAGGCTTGAGCGGCTTTCGTTAAATATCTTTCTTCCACATATGCAAACACAAGTGTGCGGGTTGGGCATGAATCAATGTGTAAATAAGTGACTGCTTTCCTTTCCTCTTGTGCCACCATTTTCGGCACCACCGTCACACCTAGCTCATTTTCAACCAATGCCTGAGCTGTTTGAATATGACTTGTTTCAAATGCAATCCTCGGCCGAAAGCCATGATGACGGCACAGTTCCGTTACCACTTGCCGAAAGCCATATCCCTCTTTCAGCATAATAAATGGGGCATCTTCCAGAAGATGAAACGGGACAGACCCTTCTTGATCCGCTTGATTGATGATTTCATTGAGTTCATCCGTCAACCACGGTTGAGCCGTTTGCGGAATGGCGAGGAGAAGCGGCTCTGTCAGCATTTGTTTTGTTTTCAATGATTCATGCTCGACAGGCAGAGAAAGAATCGCCAGATCCAGTTTCCCAGCGAGTAAACGTCTTTCTAGCTCACGAGGCGATTCTTCTATCAAATGAACGTGAACGTGCGGATACGTTTGACAATAGGTTTTTAATAAACTTGGCAGGACATATCCCCCTGTGACAGCTGGCGCACCGATCAACAGTTCTTTCCCCACCTCATAAGCAGCTTCCCCCATCTCACGCAATAAATCATCTCGTTCCTTCAAAATGGTTTCTGCTCTTTTGATCAATCGGTTTCCTTGAGGTGTAGGAGTGACTTGTCCATACTTCCGAATAAACAGAGGAGTATCTAATTCCTCCTCAAGTTTTTTAATTTGCTGACTTAACGAGGGCTGTGTAATGTGAAGTTTTTCCGCTGCTTTTGTAAAGCTTTGCTGCCGGTACACTTCCATGACATATTCCATCATTCGTATATCCACTTCTCTCACCTCATAGGTTTTAACTATTCATATCATATCTTTTATGTCTTAGACAAATCACGGGAAGAACCCTACGATAAAGAAACAACAAAAAGGGGGTAAAGGAATGAATCCATATTCAAAAGCCGAGAAACAATTCTCACAAAATGCAGAGAACTACCGAGATTCACCCATCTTTTCAGCTGGAAAAGAACTTGAATGGATGAAAACGGCGGCGAAGGCAAAGGGCGATGAGCATCTACTTGATATCGGCTGCGCGGCAGGTCATACCGTGTTTTCCTTTTCAGACGTCATCTCTAAAGGAATCGGGATTGATGTCACACCCAAAATGATCGAGGTTGCTACAGCACTTGCGGAAGAGCGACAGCTGAACCACATTACGTTTGAGCAGGCATCCGCAGACGCATTGCCCTTTTCTGATGCATCATTTGATCTCGTCACATGCCGATTTGCTGCTCATCACTTCCCACATCTCCCGGCAGCCATGTCTGAAATCAGCCGAGCCTTAAAGAAAGGCGGCAAATTTCTACTTGTCGATCATTATGCACCTGAAAACCAAGCACAGGATGACTTTATTAATCATTTAAATAGACTGAGAGATCCCTCCCATGTGCGAGAAAGCTCGTTATCAGAATGGAAAGAGCTTTTCGCTGACAACCATCTGACGAAAGAAGATATCCGTTACTGGGATCTGCATATTGATTATCAGGACTGGATCATACGAGGACGTACACCAGAGAATGTTCAAAAGGAGATCGTTGCCCATCTTCATGCTGCAGACGATGAAACGAAACAGCTCTTTCAACTGCAATTCGACGAACATCGTCAGCCAACATCCTTTTGCCTAAAAGCTGCACTGCTTCAAGGGATCAAACACTGATCCTATAGAAAAAAGTCTACCCTAAAAAGCGGTAGACTTTTTATTTAGAATATAAATCCCAGCCAAGCTTGAGTGTGTCGACAATATAATTGGCGACTTCTTCAGCTTCTAGATGATCTGTTTCCACTCTTGAGTTATGAAGGGAATAAATTTCCCGGCGCTCTTCAAACAACTCTTTCATCTCGTCAAGCGTGCGGTTATGAAGAACAGGACGGTTTTCAATTAAAATATCCAGCCGCTGTTTCCAATTCTCCCAAGATAGGTCAAGGAAAAGAACCGTACAATGCTTTAAGCAAGATCGTTTGATTTCTTCCTGTTTAAACGCACCGCCTCCAAGAGACACGATCTTTAGCTGAGTATGTTCACATAAATCGACGATATAGTCCTTTTCAGCCTGTCTGAAGAAATCTTCTCCTTTTTGCTGAAACATTTCTGGAATCGTCATGTTGTACTTTTTCTCAATCTCCTGATCAACATCAATAAAATCTCTATATAACTTTTTGGCAACCAGCTGCCCAATGGTTGTTTTCCCAACGCCCATAAAGCCAATGAGGACAATATTTCGCTGTCTCACAGGAATCTCTCTATTGTTTTTCATGTTCGTGACACGTCCTCCTTACGACAAGGAATGCTACATAATGTTTCTATTATATGATAAATGGACTGAGAAAAGATAGGCATTCTTAAAAATTGTGTTTGACGACGTAACCGAGCTGTTCGGAGAGCTTCTCGGCATGCTCTTTCACTTTTTGCTGCAGCTGAGGGATGACATCTTCAGTAAATCGTTGGGTCGGTCCAGATATGGATAAACATGCCTGCACTTCCCCGTGAATGTTAAAGATCGGTGCCGCCACTGCCGCCGATCCGACTTCCCGTTCATCAATACTGCAAGCGGTATGCGTTTCAAGAATATGACGACATTCTTTTTGCCATTCCTCCATCGTCATGTGATCAGCCTCAGATGCGAAAACTTGCTGTTGAAACTCTTCGCTTTGGAAAGCAAGTAGCACCTTTCCACCAGCACCAGCGTATAACGGCAGCTTCTCACCGATTTTCACAAGATGCCGAATCGATTGCAGCCCTTCGGCTTGTTCAATACATACCCTGCTTTTGTGATCGAGCACATACAGGTTGACGGTTTCCTTTGTTTCATCACGAAGTGTGTACATGAGCGGTTTTGCCAGTTCCCTCAATTTGATGGACTTCCCAGCAATATAACCGAGAAGATAAAGTCTTTGACCGAGCCGGTACTTCATCGTCTCTTGGTTCTTTTCCACAAAATGATTCATTTCAAGTGCCTTGAGCAGTCTCGTTGTGGTAGACATTGCTAAGTTCATCTCTTTTGAAATGTCCGTTAGCGTCAACTCTTGACGTTCTTCGCTAAAGCAAGAAAGAATATCCAAAGCCCGCTGAACGGTACGCAATCCTGATTCTTCTTTTGACTTTTTATCAGCCATGTTCACTTTCTCCTTTTCCCCTTTGATTTCTTATCGACATGATTAACCAATTTTGCTATAATCCATTTTAAATGTTCCATTAAAAGAAAACAAATTCCACTGTACGGAATAAAACCGATAGATGTTTTGATGGAGGAGATATCATGATCTACCTGCTCATTTTCACACTTCTTATTAGCTTATACATCGTTCATCAACTATTCCCTGCTCCCATTCTCTCCTATTTGGTTGGTCTGCTGGCGGCTACTTCGCTCACCATTTCTTTTAAGAAGGCCAATGGACTTTATTTGAAAACGGGTGCTATGTTTCTCTTGATTGGATTGGTGTTATTTTTCTGGTCAGAACAGCCTTTGCATACGCTTTTTCTTCATTTTCATTCCATGCTAGGCTTGCTTTCTTTATTTTTCATGTTGCCATTTATTCATTCTCTCATACATGTTGGACATTTCGATACTCAATTAAATAATCTGCTTACCTTACATACAACAAGTACAAATCAGCTTTATCGCAAGAGTTCATTTGTCACTCATGTTCTTGGCATGTTTTTAAATATCGCAACGATTCCCTTATTATATACATCCTTGAAACCGTCGCTGAACGCCCTTCAGGAACAAGTCAAACAGCACCTTTATACGCGCAATCTTTTAAGGTCATATGCGCTATGTCTTAGCTGGAGTCCTGTCGAAGTACTGGTGAGTGTCACCATTGATGCAACCAAATTGAAATATTATCAGATTGCACCCGTTACGTTTTGTTTAATGGTGCTTGTGCTGTTGACGGATTGGTTGCTGTTTTCTCGTCAAAGCAAACGATTGCCGCATATCATCCAGCCGGCGGAAGCTCACTCCAACCCTCATCGCATCAAGAGAAAAACCATTCAGCTTGCTTTCATGCTGCTCAGTTTTATGACAGTCGTTTCGCTTGTTGACGCCTGGATTGGGAAAGGTTATCTGTTCGCTGTTGTGCTGACGATTATTCCTTTCGCTCTATTATTCTCGTCTATCATCAAAAAACGAAAACAATATGTAGCTGTCTCTATTCCCCATTGGAAAGAACGAACCCGCCAGCTCTCCAATTATATGTGTCTATTTTTAAGCGCGGGCTTCTTTGTCGATATGCTACTTGTCACAAACAGCCTGCAGCCGATTCAAGCATTTATCGTCAGTATATCAGATCATGCCATTTGGGTTTATGGGGTCATCGGGCTGTATTTTCTCATCACCGCTCTTTGCGGTTTTCACCCGCTCGTTTCGCTTGCTCTCTTAGTGAGCTTGATGGCACCTGTCATTCATGAACTGCCTGCCCTTCCCATCGCAATCATGCTCATTATCGCTGGAACCTCAACGGTCATGTTTAGCCCATATAATGTATCTGTCTCCCTATTAGCCGATTTGATGAAGGTCAACCCTTACCGAATCACTCGATGGAATATCTGGTTTGCTGTTTTTTATATCAGCATGGGGATCGCATGTGCAACGATCATCACCGTCATCTTTTATTCATAGAAAAAGAGAACCCAATGAGTTCTCTTTTAAGATTGTTGACAAAGGGCTAAAATGAACTTGATTTTAGCCCTTTGTCTTCTTTTCAGCGTGATAGAAAACCTTTGCAGCCTAGGAAGGACGAGTACCGGCGCGGAGCGAATTTGACATTCGTGAGCACCGGCACGCAGGACTGACACCGAATGCGAGGGTTTGTCTACACGCTGAAAGAGAACCCAATGAGTTCTCTTTTTCTTACTCTCTATTATTTTAATTGAATCCGTTCAATCTTACCTACAATAAAGATATACGACAACGCTCCGCCTAATGCCACTAGGCTGACGAATAAAATACCGCCGTTGTAAGAGCCTGTCGCCGATACAATGAATCCGATAATCAGCGGGGTGATGATGCCGGATAAGTTAGCAAAAAAGTTGAATACGCCGCCAGCCAGCCCGACCATTTCTCTTGGTGCCACCTCAGACAGCATGGTCCAGGAGATATTAGACAGTCCTTGTGCAAAGGAAGCGATGGATAAAATGGTCAGCACAAGCGGAATATTCGTTGTAAAATTCGCTAAAACAATGGTACTTGTCAGAAGCAAGCCGACCACAACCGGTAGCTTTCTCGCTATATTGACCGATACACCCTTTTTAAGCAGCCAGTCAGACACATATCCTCCAAACAGTACCCCAAAGAATGCAGCAATGTATGGCAGAGATGCCGCAAAACCCACTTTGAGAAAGGCCATATTTTTCGCCTCTGCTAAATAGGTCGGAAACCATGTTAAAAAGAAAAAGAGGGTAGACGCAACAGAAAATTGACCAATATAGAGTCCAATCAATTTACGATATTTTAAAAGTGCGGCAAAGTCTGCCCATTTCAATTTCTCCTGTGATGCCACTGTCAGCCCTTCGCCTTGACGGATCAATTCTAACTCATCTTCATTGATCTTCGGATGCTCTTTCGGTTCGTGATAAAACTTGTACCAAAAGAAAGCAAATATAATACCGAGCGCACCAGCAGTGATAAAGACGGTTCTCCAATCGAAAGTTGTCATGATCCAAAAAAGAAGAGGTGTCGCAAATGCAAGCCCCACATACTCTCCAGCGGTATAAACCCCTGTTGCAAATGCGCGTTCCCGCCTTGGAAACCATGTGGTCACAATGCGGTTATTCGCAGGAAATGCGGGAGATTCTGTAATTCCGATAAACAAACGGCAGCCAAATAAGAAGGCAAAGCTGTTCGCAAACGCCTGTAAACCAGTGAAAATAGACCAAGTAATGAGTGATATTCCATACGTTACCTTTGATCCAAACTTATCAAGAATAAAGCCGCCAGGGATCTGCATGGCTGTATAGGTCCAGCTAAATGCTGAAAAGATGAGGCCTAATAAGGCAGGGTTCAATTGCAATGAAGACTGAATCGCAGGTGCAACAATGGATACACTGGCTCGATCAATATAGTTAATAGCGGTAATAAAAAACAACAGAATCAAGATGCCGAAACGAGCTTTTGTTGGTTTCGCATAAGCAGGCCGCAAGTCGTTCCCCTTCAGTTCTGAATGCACTTTCATAACCATCCTCCTTTGTTTCCGCAGCGTGCGGATCGGTTGAGTGTCTTAAATGACCCCTTTTTCTTCTAACTGTTTACACTCTTCTTCTGTGAAGCCAAGCATTTTCGTTAAAATTTCATAATTATGTTCACCTAAATCAGGCGCAATATGGCGAATACGGCCGGGGGTTTTTTCAAACTTCGGAATGATCCCAGGCACCTTCACTTTTCCAAGACGCGGATGATGCACCTCGACAATATTTTCTCGTGCTTTAAATTGCGGATGCTCAAAGATATCCCGAATGCTTAGAATCGGACTCACAGGCACACCATGTGTATCTAGAATGTCTAAGACGTCATCTCTTGTTTTGGACGCAATCCACTGCGAGACGATCGCATCCATTTCATCGTTATGCTTCAGCCTGGCTGCATTCACAGAGAATTTCTCGTTCTCAAGTAAATCTAAGCGATTCATCGCCTCTGCCAATCGATTAAAGGTCGAATCTGTACTTGTCACAAGAACCAAATAATGCCCATCCTTTGTCTCATAGGTGCCGGCAGGGCTTGAATGACCGCTTAACCCTGGTGAACGCTCACGCACCTTCCCTAGCTTGTCATATTCAGCAACCAAAAATTCTAACATGCGGAACACAGATTCATAGAGAGCCAAATCCACCATTTGCCCTGTTCCTTCTGGATGTGTGTCACGGTAATACATCGCTGTCACAGTGGCAAACGCCACATAGATTCCTGCGATATAATCCGTAAGGGAAAAGGAAGGGCTGACTGGATGCCGATCTGGAAACCCTTGAATATATGTAAAGCCGCTAAACGCCGTCGCAGGTGTACCAAATCCCGCCTTGTCCTTAAACGGACCGGTTTGCCCATAACCCGAAACACGAATCATAATTAAACGAGGGTTGATTTCTTTTAATACATCGTACCCAACGTCCCATTTTTCAAGTGTTCCTGGACGAAAATTTTCAATGATCACATCAACCTGCGCTGCCAGCTTTTTAAAAATGTCTTTTGCTTCTTCTTTGTGCAAATCGAGTGTAAGAGATTTCTTATTCCTTGAGAGCCCTGACCATCTCAAAGGTTCACCATCTGCAAAAGGGCCAACATGCCGCAGTGTATCCCCTTTTCCAGGAATCTCGACTTTAATGACCTCTGCACCGAAATCCCCTAGAAGCACCGCGCCGTATGGTGCAGCAATCATTGTAGAAACATCTAATATTTTGATTCCTTCAAGCGGTGTATTCTTATTCATTGCTTGACTCCCTTTCGTTCAATTGATAAAGGGCTAAAATGCTTTCTATTTTAGCCCCTTTTCTTCTTTCTCTCGTGCAAGGTTTTTTAGTCCTTCGGAAGCTGCCCTTGCGGTGTATAGAGCCAAATCAGCCATAAAGGTTCGTCCCCTGTGTTCACATGCTGATGTGAGACACCATCTGGAATAAACATAAAGTCATTTTGTTTAAATGATTGTCTTTCTCCATCGCAAATGACTTCGCCAGACCCTTTAATCACATAATCAAATTCCTCTGAACCCGGGTGATTGTGTACCGAGCTTGCTTCGCCCGGCTCAAAAATAGTGAGACCTGCCATCATATGCTCTGACCCTACGGTATCTGGTGTGATCGTTTGAAACACTTTCCGAATCATTTTCTCTTCTGGATGATCTAAACCTAACCATAATGGATGACCGTCTTGAAATGGATTTAATACTTTAATTTTCATTGTTTATTCCTCCCTAGTCATGTTTAGTTCACACTGACATGTGAACGTTTTGTATTTGGTGAATAAATATCATTAATGTTCCAATGTCCATCAGTAGGCACAGGATCATTTTTCATCGCTACATCAATGACACATGGCTCCTGAGAAGCGATTGCTTCAGCCAAAGCTTCTTTGAATTCAGAAGCAGCCGTAATTTTGATCCCCTTCATCCCATAACCTCTTGCAATGGCTGCAAAATCAGGCGAATAGCTTTCTCCATCTTTTCTAAAAACAGTGCCGTAAGTCGTTTCATAGTGTGCCATTTGCAAGCCGGCGATCGTCCCAAACGCACTATTGTTCATCACAATCCACACGACAGGAATGTTTTCTTCCATGGCTGTTGCGAGAACAGATGGATTTTGACCGAAACCGCCGTCCCCAACAAGTGATACAACGACACGGTCAGGTTGGGCAATCTTTGCTCCAAGTGCAGCAGGAGCGCCAAATCCCATCGTCGCAAAACCACCTGGGGTTAAAATAGTGCCTGGCGTGTATACAGGAAATTGCTGTCCGACCCCATTTTTATTCCAGCCAACATCGGTTGTAATGAAGGCATCTGGCGGCAATACTTCGCGCACTTCCTGCAAAATACGTTGTGGTTTCATTGGGAAAGACTCGTCTTGAATATTCGTCAAATTGCTCTTCTGAAATTCCTCACGATATGCCGCAATGTCCTTTTTCAATTGAGGGCGATCCAGACCTTCTGGCAGCCTTTCTTTCGCCACACGATTGAGTACAGTCAACGCCTGCTTGAGATCTGCTACCGCTCCAATTTCAACAGGATAGTTCCGGCCAATTTCATTCGGATCAATGTCAATATGAATGAGCTTGGTTGATTGGAAATTGAACGTATACTCCGATTCCCACGAACTCGCATCTGCTTCAGCAAAACGGGTGCCTAATGCCAATATATAATCCGCTTCTTTACACTGATCATTGATAAATTTCGTTCCCCAAAATCCTGTCATGCCAAGGGTCATTGGATGATCATCCGGCATCGCCCCTTTCCCCATCAGAGAATGGGCAACAGGGATGCTCAAATGGTCAGAAAATGCCTTTAACTCTTCTGCTGCATCGGCTAGTAAAATGCCTCCCCCTACATATAAGAGCGGTTTGTCTGCCTGCAGCAATCGATCTAATATCCGATTCGCTGTTTGATCATCAATAGATGGTTTTTCAACGGTGTGTGTATGATGAGCGATTTGTTCAAATAACGACACATCTAAGTCTTTTGAGAACACATCCATCGGAACTGAAATCAGGACTGGCCCAGGGCGGCCGCTTTCAGCTAACTGAAACGCTTTTGATAAAATTTCTGGAAATAATTCTGGAATGTCGACTCGCCATGCTCTTTTTACAAATGGGCGATAAATTTCGTATTGAGAAGCATCGGAATGAAGATTGATTTCTTGGTGTGGGTGCTTTCCGTAGTAATGACTTGGAACATCTCCTGCAATGACAACCATTGGAATGGAATCGAGTGCGGCATTCGCTACGCCTGTTGCCGCATTGGTGAGTCCAGGACCTAAGTGACTGAGCACAACAGCCGTCTGTTTTTTCGCTCGTGCATAACCGTCTGCTGCATGTGCCGCTATCTGTTCATGTCTAACATTCACAAATTGAATACGGCTTTTTTCTAGCGCTGATAAAAAAGCAATATTCGTATGACCGCACAGACCGAAGATATGCTCAACTCCTCGATTTTCTAAATACTGAATGACCTGTGTAGATATATTCTTCTTCATGTTTCTCTCCTCTCACGGTGCAGCTATGAATCTGCTACTCACTGATTCTTTGAAAACACAATCGATAGAACGGCATTCAAATCCTGTATCGCAACTTGTCCAGGTGCCGAGCTTTCTTTCCCTACAGCAAAGGTCATGACAGACCCAAAGAGTCCACCTACCATTCTTGTGAAGGCACCATATTCCCCCATCGCCATCGAAATAACAGGGATGGACAGATGCTTTTTCGCCTTGCCTGTCGCAGAGAGCAGTGTCAGTGCATCCTCATAGGAATGCGGCATGACGGCGATCTTTGCAATGTCGGCACCGACCGATTCTGCATTGGTGAATAGCTCCACAAGCCGATCCGCCTCCGGGGTACGCTGGAAATCGTGGTACGACACAATCAAGATGACCCCGTTTCTCTTAGCCGCCTGACTGACTTGCTGGATATGCGAGACATCATGCATTAATTCAAAATCAACGGCAGCCACAAGCTGAGTGACACAAAGCTCGACAAGCAGGGAAACCTTTTCATCCTCTGAGAGTGAGATGCGTTCGCCGCCCTCTTTTTCAGAACGAATGGTGAATAAAAATGGGATGTTATCTGCCTTTTCAATCATCCCTTTCAGGGTGGTGATGACTTGTTCCTTGTCATTGAGGTGATTGAAAAAATCCGCTCGCCACTCTATCACATCAGGCTTCTTCTCAGCTAACACCTCAACTTCAAGAAACAATTCTTCCTTTGTTTGTCCAATGAGCGGCGTACAAATCATCGGCTGACCGCCTGTCTGCGCACTCTTTACCTTTTGCTGAAAGATATTCACATCCATCTGCCCCCTTTATAGCCCATTTGGCAGCACAACCATTTTGATTTCGGTCATCTCCTCGATGGCGAAACGCGGGCCTTCCCTTCCAATACCGCTTCGTTTAATTCCGCCATATGGCCAATGATCCAGTCTAAAATTCGATGTCCCATTGATGACAACGCCGCCAGTTTCAAGCTCTTTTGCTGCGTGTAACGCAATATCCAGTTGATTCGTAAAGACGCCTGCCTGCAAACCATATCGACTATCGTTTGCTTCTTTGATTGCCTCATCCAGCTCCTCGTATGGAAGGACACTGACAACTGGACCGAACACTTCTTCACAGACAACCTTGGCTTGTTTTGGAGGGTTTAGCAAAATAGCCGGTGTGATGCTTGCGCCATTTCGTTGTCCTCCAGATAGAAGCTCGGCACCCATTTTCTCTGCCTCTTGTATCCATGCCTCCACACGTTTTGCTGCTTGTACATCAACCATACAGCCGATATCACTTTCACTAGACAGCGGATCTCCAACGACGAGCTGTTCTACTTTTTGTTTAAGTGTCTCAGTAAATGTCGACAAAATTTGCTTGTGAACATAAATTCTTTGAACAGAAATACAGCTTTGACCAGAGTTGCTAAAGCCCGTTTTGGCGCAAAGAGATGCGGCTTGCTCGATATCTGCATCATGATGAACAATCGTCGCTCCATTTCCTCCGAGTTCCAGCAGTACCTTTTTTAATCCAGCCGAGTTTGAAATATGTTCTCCGCCCACCGCACCGCCAGTAAAAGAAACAAGATTGGTTCTTTCATCAGTGACTAACTGTCTGCCGGCGTCTACTCCTCCAATCACAAGCTGCAGGCTCTTTTCAGGAAACCCTGCTTCAAGCAGGAGCTTAACAAACGCTGTGGCAACAGCTGATGTTTGCGGTGCTGGTTTTAAAATAATGGCATTCCCTGCCGCAAAAGCTGGACCGATTTTGTGACAAATTAAGTTGAGAGGCGCATTAAAAGGCGTAATCGCCAGCACAACCCCAACCGGCACTTTAAATGTCATCGCCATTGCTCTCTGTCCACGGGAAGATACATTGCCAGGAATAGTCTCACCGATTAGTCGATTGGCTTCTTCGGCTGACTGCGCCAGCGTTTCAATTGATCGTGAGACTTCATCTCTTGTATTTTTAAGCGGTTTGCCTAATTCTAAAGAAATGAGTTTTGCAAAATGCTCTTTTTGTTCTTCCAATAAGACGGCTGCCTTTGTTAGAAGCGTTGAGCGTTCTAATGCTGATATTGCCGCTATTTGTTTTTTAGCTTGCTGCGCAATAGAAAGCGCCTGTTCTATATCTTCTGAGGAGGCAAGATAGGATGTACCGATCATTTCCCCAGAGTATGGATTGATAATGTCTTCTTTGACATGGTTTGCATCCAGCCATTCGCCGTTTATATATGACAACGCTTTCAATTCACTCAAATTCTCTCACCCTCCTTCAAGTGACGCGTCCCGACTCCCGCATAACGAACAAGTCTTTCTTCATTCGGACAAGGACCTTTCACTAGGGCACCTTTTGTCAGCTCTTCATATGCATGCGCCACGATGCCCATTCCTCTCGATAAGGAAAAGATGCCTTTTGCCGCTTCAGCTGGAATGCTTAATTCACATTGGATCGCAGCAGATACACCATCTATGTTCATCGTGATTTTTTTCCCTTTTAATTGTTCAAGTTCATGCCTAATCGCCTCAGCTAACCGTAAGTATGTTCCGCTGATATCACCTTGCTGCACATATGTTTGACTCAGCTCATACAGCCGTCTCACTCTCGGATCATCATCATGCAGCTGATGACCGATTCCCGGAATTTTTTCCTTGCGGGCTAACCATGTCTGACATACTTGCTTTGCAGCAGACTTGATATCCTTGTGTTCATCATAGGCTGCTTTGGCTTCGTATAACATACGCATCGCCTTTTCACCGGCTCCACCATGAATATCACCTAATAAATTCACCCCTGTTGCAACAGAGGAATTAAACGAAATGCCGCACGTAACCGCCATTCTTGCCGCTGCAATAGACGGTGCCCTTGGCCCATGATCCGCACCTGCGACGAGAACACTTTCAAAAAGAGCTGCCTTCGAATCATCTAGTAATTCACCAACAAGCAGTAGATACAGCATCTGCGGATACGACAATTCACCAATAAGCTCTTCAATTGGATAACCCCGAAGTTCAATTGAATTCTTTTGAATATGACTAATCTCAGTCTCCCACCAAGCGCCTCCTTCTTTGTATATTTCCAGTGCACTTCGATTTTTCATCGTGTGAATCATTCCTTTAGCCTCTTATTTGGAGATGAACGACTCCTTTTATTCCATCTAGTGAAATTCAATTTCACTTTTTGGAATGTGTTTTCATTGTAAGCGCATTCTTTTTTATCGTCAATCATTTTTTCTGAAAATACTGTCTTTTGATGAGAAATTAAGTGAATCGAACTAATTATTTCACCACTTATTCTTCAATTCATCCTTTATTTAGTCAAACAGACTTATGTATATCGTTCTACTAATTAATGAACCATTTTCGATTCATTCTGTCAAATTCAGCTGAAATTTGACATAAAAAGACCCCTCCATCTTCTGGAGAGGTCACATATTTTATTTCCACCAGTCATCAAACATAGAAGCTGGTACTTGACGTTTATGTTCTGATTGAACATAGCGTTTTTCAATCGCTTCTGCTGCTTGATCTGAAACTGGTTTTCCTTCTAAGTAATCATCAATTTCATTGTACGTAATACCAAGTTCTGTTTCATCCGTTTGCTGAGGCTTGTCATCCAGCAGATCGGCTGTCGGTTTCTTTAAGTATAATCGCTCCGGCGCCTGAAGAGTCTCAAGCAACAACCGTCCTTGGCGTTTCGTTAAACCTGTGAGCGGAAGGACATCTGCACCGCCATCCCCATACTTCGTGAAAAAGCCCGTCACAGCTTCGGCTGCATGATCCGTTCCAATGACAAGTAAGCCTTCCTGTCCACCGACGGCATACTGTGCGATCATTCTCATGCGTGCTTTGACGTTCCCTTTATTAAAATCAGACAGCGCACCGCCTGTTTCCTTTTGATATTGTTCACTGAATGCCGTCACGGCAGGCGCGATATCATATTTCCAAGACTTATCCGGCTGAATAAATGATAGAGCCAGCTGCGCATCGTCTTCATCTTGCTGCGTGCCATGCGGAAGACGGACTGCAATAAAGACAGCATCCTCTTTTCCTTCTTGACGAAGCTCACTTACAGCGAGCTGAGCGAGACGGCCGGCAAGCGTTGAATCCTGTCCGCCGCTAATACCGAGAACGAATCCTTTTGCACCGGTCTTTTTCAAGTAAGCCTTTAGAAATCCAACCCGTTTTTCGATCTCCTGCTTTGGGTCAATTGAGGGCTGCACATGCAACTCTTGGCTGATTTTTTTCTGCAAACTCATACACTTTTCCTCCTAAGCATCCTCTACATGAAGAGAACAGGTTTTACTTCCATTTCAATTGATTTACCTACGATTTTAGCCACTTTATTATATCATGTTTTGAAAAAAGATATTTTTTAGACGTTCCCCTTTTTCATAAATGATCAAACATTCACAAACGAAATAGACCAAGCCGCTTTGACTGGTCTTTCCTTTTCAATCGATCTCCACTCGGATGGATGTACAGCTTGAGCCATTGCATTTTCCAATGTCGGCAGGACATGCAGACACCGCGACAATGAGGTCCATTTCTGCACGCAGGCGGATGTAATCACCGGAGAGCGATTTTGGCAGCTCGACAGACAACTTTCCTTTGTCATCAATGACTGTATTCATAAAGACATTAAAAGGATAATACATGTCCTCTTTTGGAATCCCGAATGGCTCAAAGGCCGTCCTGAGATTATCGTAGCATGTATGCATGACCTCTAGGTGCGTACGCCCATATAAGAGCTGATACATTTCTTGCCGGCACGCAGGCATATATAAATCATGACATTCAACTGTATCTTCAATGACCGTAAACATTGGTTTATATAAATTAGAATAAAGCTGATCTCCCTTTTTCACCTTGGAAGAGAACAGGCTGTCCATTGTAGCGCCTTGATCAAATTTTTCATAAAAATCCTTTTCATGATAAGCCATCACATCTGCTACTTGCTGCCCTTCGACATCAACCACTCGCATACATTGTCCTTTTCCTAACCGAAAACCAAGCCCATCCTTTGGTAAAATCACGTATTCTCCGTTCATCACATGCACTCCTTTCCATGTTGACAGTATGCCCAAAACGTCCTCTTGATCATGTATAAAAAAAAGAGGGGGTCACAAGCTAATGCTATTGAATCAGAAAGGTGTTGCACATGCATTGAAAGAAGAACAATCTTTATCTTGGTGGCAGCTTTCTCTTATCGGAGTCGGCTGTACAATCGGCACTGGTTTCTTCCTTGGTTCCAGCATCGCCATTACAAAGTCCGGTTATTCCGTCTGCATTTCATTTTTGCTTGCGGCAGTCGGCACATATCTCGTCTTTAAACACCTGGCTGCGATGACAGCCGAAAACCCAGATAAAGGATCATTTTGTTCCTATGCCCGAAAAGCCTATGGGCGCTGGGCGGGATTTAGTAATGGCTGGGTGTATTGGTTTTCAGAAATGCTCATCACAGGGAGTCAGCTGACGGCGATTTCTCTTTTTACTCGTCACTGGTTTCCATCCATTCCACTTTGGGTATTTTCAGCGATTTATTCCGCTCTTGCCCTGCTTGTGATTATCATTGGGCTTTCTTCTTTTCAAAAGACGGAAAATGTCCTTGCCGTTCTGAAAACCGGGGCGATCCTATTGTTTGTCGTCCTTGCCGTTCTTGTTTTATGCGGCATTCTCACAGAGCATAGGCCCACCCTTCATCTTCCAAATAAAGACCACGAATGGATGCCGCTCGGTCCGCTCGGTCTATGGAATGGGCTGATTTATGCGTTTTATGCTTTCGGGGGAATTGAAGTCATGGGGCTGATGGCGGTTCATTTAAAAGACCCGAAAGACGCCGCAAAATCTGGACGTGTGATGCTGATCATTCTTGCTGTCATTTATATCGTCTCCATCGGACTTGCGCTTTTGCTTGTGCCAGTGACAGCCTTTAACGAGAATAGCAGTCCATTTATTACATCACTGGAGCCATTTCATTTATCCATTTTTCTTCATATCTTTAATGGCATTTTCATTATTGCCGGGTTTTCCACATTGGTTGCCTCCCTCTATGCGGTCACAACACTGCTCGGCACGATGTCGGAGCATCAGGATGCACCTGCTTGTTTTAAACAAAAAGAACCATCTCATGTCAGATGGTCTTCAATTCTTTTAACTGCTGCAGGGTTGATTGTCTCCATTTTGCTGGCACTCTTTTTGTCCAAACACATTTACGAGCATCTCACAACAGCAGCCGGCTTAACCCTTTTGTACACATGGGTGTTTATTCTGCTTTCGAGCAAAAAGCTGTCAAAGCCATCCACTCGCCAAACGTGCGAAATGGTTCTTGCCCTGATCTTAATTGGTGCAGCTGTTTCAGGCACTCTGACAGAGGCAAGCGGACGACCCGGCTTTTTTATAAGCCTTGGGATCATCGCCGTGATTGGCATCATGGTACTCTTTATGAGAAAAAAGTGGAAACAGGATCAGGCCGCATCATAATTTCATCATGTTTTTTAAAGCAGTAAATGGACATTTGGCGGAGGCTGGTTTCTCCGCCTCATCATCTGAAAGAAAGTATTGTTTCCATTCTAAATTTTTCTGATCCCCATACCATTTTAAAGCTGGGTGTACATCTACTTGATCATACGCCTTCAGCCTCTTCCGAACGAGTTTACTCATTTTTTGACCAAATGTGGTGGAACCGTTCATCTTTTCAAACACCCACCTTGGTTGAAAGGCCCACATCACATAAGGAAAGTGACGACTTTTTCTTAGCTTATGCGCTGGTGTCGCGCATAAAATAAAATAAGGCTCCCCATGAAAACAAAATTCCCATTCATGATTTTCAGGATCTGATGGGATTTCCTCTGGCCATTTCATTTCATCCTTTTGATGTAATTGCTGAACCATCGACCAAAACTGCTCCTCATACTCTTCGAGCGAATACTCCTTCATATCCTGTGGTGTTTCAAAAAAGCAAATGAACGAAGCATATTGACCGGTTTCCCTAGAGCAGCTTTGGTATTCCCTTAAAAGCTCTGCTAATTCATTCACGGCCTCTTCTCCCCGCGGATCACCGACAAATCCATAACGCAAATGATCGAGAAAAAATCCTTGTCTGCCTGGTACACACGGAAATGTATCTGCCTCATCCCCGACCATTTTTCCAAACTGTGTGAAAGCATCCTGCTTCCATTCATCTAGTGATCGTAGATTTTGATCAAGGCAACTTTTTGCATACAGCTGGGCCATTTTTTTCCACCTCGTTTTAGCGTCTTCTCCATAGCCTATGAGGAGGAAAAAGCTGTGGTGACTGTCCTTCAACGACTTTCACTGGACATTCACAAGGTGGTTGATTTGCCGGATGAGGCAGGAATTCACTTCCATTTATCTAATCATGTATGAGTATGCTTCTGCAAATCATCATTTAGCCGCCTCTATCTAATAGAGTCGGTCATCATAAAAGAAATGGGTGAATGACATGCGTCTTCTTTTTCTCCATCCGATGTATCTGATCTTATTTACACTACCAGTGATGGCTTTCCTTTGGGGATTTGTTGGCTATCTGCTATTCAAGCGGATATGGCCTGTCCTCATATTAACGTCCGTGATCTCGATGATTTTCATCTTCGCTTATACTGGATTTGACCTTAGCAATCTATACTGGGTCCTTCTGATGACGGCTCTTGCTTTTGTATCAAGCGGACTCTCGAAGGTCATACACGTTCATTTTCAAGAGAAAAAACAGGAAAAGCCTTTATGATTGTTTCTTCTTTAAAAAGACGGAATCAAGCAGCCAATAAACGAAGGCCGCACAAAAGCTAAATAGATAGACTTTATAGCTAATGAAGACGACAACACCATAATCAATCCATAAAGCAAGCGCCGTACAAACCACCCACGCCCCGATAAAATAAACCAATAAATCACGGCGTCGAAACTTCTCAGGATGACGGTGTAAAACCATTTGGATAGGTGTAGCAAATAGGACATAAGCGATCAAAATGAAAAGACTGGTGACCTCCACATAACTGAATCTGGATTCAGGTGGGTCAAACAACATGGTATAAACAAATGTCGCTGTGATCACAGACAACATCAGCATACACACATAGTTGAATGCTGGCAGGAACATACGCATGGCAAAAACTCCTTCAATTTTATGTATCTTCCATCATTATTGAAGAGTGTCTTATTTCTGTCAAATAAGAAAAAGGGCTAAAATGATTTAGATTTTAGCCCTTTTTCTTATCAACCATTCTATCCAATGAGCGCCATGATCCCTTGATATCCAAAATAGGCACCGAAGCCAAGTAAAGAGAGACCTGCCAGAACGGATAAGCCGTGCAAAATTCGTTCATTTAAATACCGTCTAAACGTACTGGCGAGTAGCGCCATACAGAAATCCCATAAGAGCATGCCGATAAAAATAGCCATGCTGTACATCAGCATTTGAGATGCTCCATACTTTTCAATCGTATTGGCCAAAATACTTCCATAAATTCCAAGCCAAAATAAAATACTAAGCGGATTGGAAAGAGAAATAAAAAATCCCGTCATGAACGAATGCCCGATCGATGTGTTTCCTCCATCCTTCTTTGGGCTTTCCTGCAAATTGATTTTACGAAGGCTTTCAATACCGGTATAGGTCAGAACGAAAAAGCCGAACAGCCACAAAAAGGTTTTCACAAGAGGTGCAGTCAAAAGCTGGGCGACACCAAAATAGATGAGGAGCATATAGACAATATCCGCAGCCATAGCCCCCACACCAAAAATCCAAGCGTGCCAAAATCCACTTTTAATCCCTCTGTCGATTTGGGCTGCATTGACTGGCCCAACAGGCGCTGAAAGTGACAACCCTAAAAAGATATAACCAAAAAACACCGCCACATAGACGTCCTCCTTTTGATGCTGACTTGTACATGTTATTCACGCTTTCGTTGTTTTAGTACAAGTCCTTCGTCACCTTTTCTGAAGATAAGCTATACAAAAGGAGGAGCCACCAGATCAGCTGCTTATCGATCGGCTTTCATCGCCGGCGGCTGTGTGGGTATGGTTTCTTTTTTCTGAGATCGATTCATTTGAATGGCAGCCGCAAAAAGGAGAACAGCTAAAAAGGCGAAAACAAAGACGGCGCTTGCCGCACCTGCCCACTCAAGGCTAAACCCAATCAAAAAGGACAAACAAGCTCCACCTAAACTAGCGGCGGCAATAAAATAACTCGTGGCCTCGTCGATGGCATTTTCAATCATTAATGCAGATGCCGTCAAGGCAATGGGGAACATGCCAGCTGCGCACAGACCGATGAAAAAGATCAGAATTAGCTGCGCAGCGATGTGGGTGGCTAGAGCAAATACGGCGAGCAGCACAATCATCAGCGCTGCGCTTAACTTTAAAAAACGCAGCGGATGCAGCTGATCGGCTTTTCTCGCAATGACAGTTCTGCCAATGACGATCGCTGTCCAAAAAGTAGAGACCGCAAAAAGACCCCAGTTGTCTCCCCCTTTTTCTAGCATGATCGACGGTAAAAAGTTCGCAAAGTTCGTTTCAATTCCTGCGTAGAAAAACGCAAAACAGATCATCAGCACCACAATCATTCGATTCCCTCGATCAAACAGCAAAGATGGTTTCTTCATGTCTTGAGAAGGAGCTGCCATCTGTCCTTGAGGGAGTTTATTCATAAAAGTAAGCCACAGCATAAGGAAAAAAGTCAGTGCACCGACTTGAAATAAAAACACATAATGCCACGTTTCCTCTGTCACAGTCAACAGAATCAATAGAGGAAATAATAATGCACCTAATCCAAAAAAGACCTCCATGATGCTGATTCGCTTTGCACTGTTTGCCATTGAAATGACATACGCCCCGGCCGTCGTCTCAAGACTGCCAGCACCGCTCCCAAGGAAAAAACCTGCCACCACAAGAATCGTCCAACCTGGTACCAAAAGGCCAAGAAGAAGCGCTCCGATCATCAGCAGCAATCCCATCGTCAGAACAGTGCCGTAGCCTTTTTTCCTCACAAGAATGGGCGACAAAAGAACGCCTGTCAAAAAGCCAATAAACTGAAAGAAGATTAAAGAAGATAATTCCCCAGGGCCCTTCTCATAACTAGACAGCAAATAAGGCGTTAAACTGCCAAAAAACACATGAATGGTCCCAATAAAAAAATAAAAGATACAGCCAAAATAAAACACCTTTTTCATCTTTTCACTTCCTCTAAAAAGGAGCGGAGTCATGATATCCTCCGCTCCACCTCTTCATTAATATGCGCGGGCAGAGACGACAGCCTCTTCCCTCTCGAAGCACGTATTCAGCGCAGCCTGCGCGCGATAACCATCTGCAAAATCAGCTACCTTCATATGAGATGGATATGAGTTTGTATTTACCCAATGCATCAGCTGATCACGGAATGTATCAGACCATCCATAAAATTCATTCGGCGGATCTGTCAGCAATGTTTGCGGCATTTGATGACGCTCTACACACAAACCATCACTGATCTCATATTCGTTTTTCATGTTTGTATGGTATTTAAAAACCTTGTCATGCCCCACCACTTCTACACTAAATCCACATTCCTCGGGCTGCGTACTTTTGGACGTCACCAAATGAAAGAACACTTGATTCTCCATTTGCCCAAAAATTTCGGTATGGTCATCAACCTGTACCTTTTTCTCTTCTTTTTCCTTTACATGTGTCAGCATCTTCGTATTAAGGGATTCTTTTTTCATTTCACTGCCAAATAAGTACCACAGCATATCAATCAAATGAATCCCTAAATCTCCTAATGCACCGCTTGTACGCAGACTTTCGCCGCTATCTCTCCACGAAAATGTCTTTCTTCTAAGGGCACTATTTTTCTTAAAATGTGTCCGTACTGTCAAAACGCGTCCTAATTCACCATTGGCGATCAAGTTCTTCAAAATATTCACAAAGGATAAATAGCGATAGTTAAAGCCCATACTGGCTTGAACCTGGAACTGTTTGGCTGTCTCCACCATTTCCTTCGCTTCTTTTAACGATACAGCCATCGGTTTTTCGCATAAAATCGGCTGTCCTGCTCTAAGCGCCTGAAGGGCATGGTCCTTGTGACAGAAGTTAGGGGAAGCAATGATCAATCCATCTGATGCATCCGCTAGTGTTTCGATACTGGCATACACCCGTCCGCCGTACTGTTTAATAAATCCTTGTGCGACGGATTCGTGCAAGTCATAGACCCCAGATAATTCTGCACCTTTGATCGTTGATAAAGCTCTAGCATGTGCTTTTGCAATATTCCCTGCTCCAACAATTCCAATTTTCTTCATGAATGTGCCTCCTCATGTTTATACATCACTGTTTTCAATGTTTCATAGATTCCTTTTGCATACCCATGATGACAAATTTGATGATGGTGCCGTTTGGCTTCGGCTGTTGCATTTTGGACAAGAAAGCCGTGCGTGACGGATTGAAGCATCCGCAGATCATTCCCACTATCACCAAAAGCAAAACCCTTATCTTTTGACAGGTTATATTGATTCAGCATAAACCGAACGATTTCATCCTTCCCTGTTCCCACTGGTAAAAAATCAACGTCATAGCAATCCGCAGGGTCACCCGCAAGTGGGTTGCATTTATTGATGTTCACCGCCACACCCCGCTCCTTCGCAAGTGTTTGGATGAACGATAGATGATGGAGATCTGTTCGTTCATCCTGCTCCTGATAATAGAAATTCTTTTTATACCCAGAGCTGCCTAGCTGCGTTTGCGGCCTAAGGGTGATCCCCTTTTCACGTACGGCTTGCAGAATATCTTCAATTTTTTCGTCTGAAAAGCCCTTTGCATCAAGCCGTTTCATCCATTCTGCATCCGGCTGTCCAAATTTCCCATCTGATGTATACACGATTTCAGTTCCTAAATTCGACGCAATAAAATGCGGGAATTGATAGAAACCGCCTTTCTCCATTTTGCTCGTAACAGAATCGAGACTGCTTCCCGTCACCCAGCCCAGCATGAGCTGTCCGGCTTCGCTCTTTTCTGCCACAAAAGCTTCCAGGCACTTTACATCCTCTCTCTGCTCCTCGGTCATTCCGTGAGAATAGTAGGTCTCATCGAAATCACAGAAGACGATCCACTGCGGATGTTGCGGTTGATGCACAAGCTTTTTATTGAATGGAAGATTTGATAACATGATGGACCCCCTCGATGACTTTCTCCTGATCTTGCAGCGGCATACCTGGGTAAAGCGGCAAATGGAGTAATTGCTGTACGGCTTTTTCCGTATGTGGAAGTGCCGTTTGTTTATACTTTTGAGAAACAAGATTCGTTTGATGCTGATGCGATAAAATCGGGTAATAGACATCTGTTTCTATGCCCATTTCCAGTAATTTCTCTGCCAGCTCATCTCGGCTTCCCTTCACCACTCTGATCGGGAATAGATGCCATACATGATCGTCTGTCAGCTTCGGAAGCTTTATATAGCCTTCATCTTCCAGCGTTTGCAGCTGATCTATGTATCTCTTTGCCAAGTAAAAGCGTTTAAAGTTTTGTAAACCTAAATATTTCATTCGTTCTAGCCCGATTGCGGCCTGTAAGTTATCAATCTTGGAATTAAAGCCATAGTCACTGCGCTTCACGTTTTTCTTTCCTGGTTCAAAACCGTGATAGCTGATTTCCATGCATTTTTCTGCTAGTGCTTCATCATTTGTCGCGATGGCTCCTGCCTTCCCGCAAACTCCAAGGTTTTTGTAAGGATTAAAGCTGAGAACAAGTCCATCCCCAAATGCCCCAAGCCCGCTGCTGCCAATCGCCTGACAGCCATCCTCAATGATCGATAGACCATGCCGTTTCGCAATCGTCGAAATTGCCTTCATATCCGCTTGCTTTCCATACAAATGAACCGGGAGAATACATACTGTCTTATCTGTGATATGCTTTTCTATTTCATTCGGCGCTAGGCAGTAGGTGTCTGGATCAATATCGACATAGACTGGAACCGCCCCAATCGCAAGCACTGCATTTTCTGTTGCAGCAAAGCTGTTGGCAGGCAGGATGACCTCATCTCCAGGATGGACGCCTGCTGATATTAAACTGATCATCAAGGCATCTGTTCCACTTGATGTGGCAATGACATATTTTTTCCCTAAGTATGCTGCGAGCGTCTTTTCAAACTTTGGAATATAAGGGCCTGATGTAAAACGGCCTGAACTTAATACTTCTTTCAGCACCTGCATAATATCATCGATCTCATCCTCTGAAATCAGTTTATCGACCGGCAGGAACGGTATCTTTTTTTCCTTATTTTGTTTATAATGGAAGAGAATTTTTTCCAAACCTGTACGCGCAATATCTTGCTCAAGGAACGCAGCAAGCTTATCATTCGCTAGATTCTTTTCAACTGAATCAGCCTTTACTTGAACACCTTGATTGATCATATCCAGCAACGGTAGATAATCCTTGCTTTTACCTGATATCTTCGTCAATATTTGCATTCCATTCCCTCCAATTAATCAATTCCATTTGTTAATATTTAACTTGTTTCACATTGTAAATGATGTTATCGATTTCAGAACAATAACTTTGTGTAAAGGATTTGTTAATATGTGTACAATTTATGAAATTGCCAAACGCTGCGGGGTTTCAACGACCACTGTTTCTCGGGTGCTGAACAACCATCCATATGTATCAGAAGAAAAGCGCCAGCACATTTTACAGGTGATGAAGGAAATGGAGTATACACCAAGCTCAGCAGCCCGCACCCTTCGGTCACATCAGACAAAAACCATTGCTGTGTCTGTTCCAGCTGTGGACCATCCTTTTTTTGCACAATTGATTAAAGGCATTTCAAAGGAAGCACTGGATCAAGGGTATAAAGCCATCGTGCTCCAGACGTTTTATCAAGAATCAGTAGAAATTGAAGGGCTTCAATTATTAAAAAGAAAAGAAGTAGATGGTGTCATATTGGGGGCGTTAGAAAATAAGTGGGCAACAATCGAGCCATTTTTATCAAACGGCCCGATCGTCATGGCAAATGAATTTCATCAAACAGCAGACATTCCGATTATCGGATATGATGAGCGGGAAGCTGCTTATAAAGCGGTTGACTACTTGATTCAATCAGGGCGTACATCCATTGGATTTTGCTTTGATACAGAAAGCAGTGAAGCGCAAAAACAAAGAAAGCAAGGCTATCTTGATGCGCTTTCTGATCACGGTTTGTCGCTTAAAGAAGATTGGCTGTTCGGCGAGGCTTTTACCATTGAGGACGGCTTTCGTTTAATGGACTTAATCCACCGGATGCCGGATGCGCCGGATGCGATTTTCACCGGCAATGATCAAGTGGCAGCAGGCCTCATTAAACAAGCCATTTCATATGGATATGACATTCCTAAAGATTTAGCGGTGATCGGTTATGACAATCAAGACATTTGCGAGGTGACAGCTCCAACGATCACGACCATCGACATCCCCATCGTCGAGCTTGGCCAGCAGTCTGTCAAACAAATGATTCAGCTGTTGCAAGATCAAAAACCATTACAACGTGAACATATTCAGCTACCTACTCGGCTTGTCACACGAGAATCTACATAAAAAAAAGACTGAGAAATCTCTCAGTCTCAGCGTGTAGACAAACCCTCGCATTCTTTGTCAGTCCTGCGCTCTGGTGCTCACGAATGCCAAATTCGCTCCGCTCCAGTGCTCGTCCTTCCTAGACTACAAAGGTTTTCTTTCACGCTGAAAAGAAGACAAAGGGCTAAAATAAAGTACATTTTAGCCCTTTGTTAACAATCTGAAGACTGAGAAATCTCTCAGTCTTCCATTTTTCAATCAATCGATCAACCTATACAAATTGAGCAAGAATGAATGTCCATATACATACGATGCCGAGCAAAATGAAGCTGTACTTCACTGTTTTTTGGAAGAGCTCAGATTCTTTACCTGTTTCTCCAACAGCTGCTGTTGCAATGGCAATGGATTGTGGAGAAATTAATTTCGCCATCACACCACCGGTCGTATTTGCCCCGATTAACAAACCTGCCTGAGAGCCGATTTGAGAAGCGGTGACTGCTTGAAGGTTACCGAATAAGGCATTGTTACTCACAACAGATCCCGTAATAAACACGCCGATCCAGCCAAGCACTGGGCTGACAAGCGGGAATAAATCGCCTGTTTTAGCAAGCGCTAGTCCGATAGCAGAACTTAGACCTGCAAAGTTCGCCAAGTTGGCAAAGCCCATGACAAAACAAATCGTAAGAACAGGGACCCAAAGCTCTTTGACTGCTGCATTTAAGCAGGCAGCCCCTTCTTTTAATGTAATATGTCTGCTGAACAATCCTGTCAGCATCACTGCAATTAGAATGGCGGTACCTGTTGCACTAATAACATCAATTTTAAAGATCGCATCAATCGGTATTTCTGTTTGAGCAATTGGCGGTAATTTCACAATTTGCTGATGCAGAAACGGCATTTTCACTAAAATGGTTGTCCAATTAAGCGGGCCTCCTACAGCAAATAATGCTTTAAAAGCTGGTAGGCTCCATACAGTAATGACGGCAGTTAAAATATAAAACGGAGACCATGCTTTCAGCACCTCAACACCGCTATACGTTTGTTTCTTCTCAATGGCTGGTGCCCCTTCTTCACGATAAATATGTTTCGGCTGCCATTTTCGAAGAAATACAGCCAAAATTCCCATACTCGCTAAAGCTGAAATAATATTCGCAAGCTCAGGGCCCATCGTGACCATTGTAACAGCCTGCAGAATCGCGTAGCTTCCACTCACAACAAGCAAGGCTGGAAGCGTTTCTTTAATTCCCTTAAAGCCGTCTACAATGAGAATCAGCAGAAACGGGATACAGAAAGAAATAAACGGAATGGTGTACACAAGGGTTTGAGACAGCTCAAGCGGCGTCATATTTCCCATTTGCGCCCCTGTAATAACCGGAATACCTACTGCACCAAAAGCGCCAGACGCAGCATTTGCAATCAAGCAGAGCATGGCGGCTTTTAGTGGTTTAAACCCAAGCTCTGTTAAAAGAGCGGCACTAATCGCAATCGGTACACCGAATCCAGCGGCTCCCTCTAAAAATGCGTTAAAACTAAAACCAATTAATAAGAGCTGTAACCGTTGATCTTGAGAAATTCCTGCAATACTAGAACGAATGACATCAAACTTTCCAGACTTCACAGCAATTTTATAGAGCCATACGGCCATGATGACGATATATCCAATCGGCCACAGCCCATTAGATACACCGAGCACCACAGCAGATAATGCTTTTTCAATTGGCATATGAAAGAAGAAAACAGCTGTTACAAAACTGACGATCAAGGTAAAACAAGCGGCTAATACCCCTTTTAACTTAAATACAGTTAATGCTAGTAGGAAAAACAAGATTGGAAGCATGGCCACCAATGCACTGACGAACTCATTACCAAACGGATCATATATTTGCTGCCACATAGTGATTCATCCTTTTCTGCTCAGATAGGTTGCCTTTGATTGATTAAAAATGAGGAGCTAAAATTTCTTTTAACACATTCACACTATGTGCGAATTTTTCTTTTTCTGTGTCGTTCAGTGCGAGCTCCATCACTTCTGTTGCACCATTTCGGTTCACGAGGGCAGGTACACCAATGTAGACATCTTCTGCTCCGTATTCTCCATCTAAATAAGTGCTGACAGTCAAAATGCTGTTTTCATTGTGCAAAATGGCTCTAGTAATACGGGCTAAACTCATCGCTACGCCGTAATAAGTCGCTCCTTTTTTCTCAATGATTTGGTAAGCGGCATGACGGACATTTTCCATGATGTCGTCTAAATCTTCTTGTTTGTATTGGTCATTTCTCTTCATTAATTCTGTGATCGGTACACTTCCGATATTCGCATGGCTCCAAACAGCAAGCTCTGTATCCCCATGCTCTCCAATGATGTACGCATGCACATTGTGCGCCGCTGCTTCAAAGTACTCACTAAGCATGTATCTGAATCTTGCCGTATCAAGCGTTGTTCCACTGCCAATCACTCGTTCTTTTGGTAGTCCGCTGAATTTCCAAGTCGCATAAGTCAAAATATCAACTGGGTTCGTAGCAACTAAGAAAATACCATCGAATCCGCTTTTCATCACATTGTCTACAATGCCTTTAAATATATTTAAATTTTTCTCAACAAGATCAAGTCTCGTTTCACCTGGCTTTTGGTTTGCACCAGCGCAGATACATACAATATCAGCATCCTGACAATCCTCATAATCTCCATACCAAGTATTCACAGGATGCGGGGCGAATGCTTTCCCGTGGTTTAAATCCATGACGTCACCCATTGCTTTATCTTGATTCAAATCGATGACTACCAATTCATCTGTGATTGCTTGATTTATTAATGTAAAGGCATAACTGCTGCCGACAAAACCTGCTCCAATAAGTGCTACTTTGTTTACTTTTTCGTTTGTCATTTATCTCATCCTCCTGAGTAAAACTAGGTTGTTTTTCTTATGTGAAGTATTTCACATTCTTATTGTGCAACACTTCACAAACTTTTGCAAGGGGATTGCTCAAAAAAATAATGTTGCCATTTTGTGAACACTCATATTGTGGTTTTAAACCGCTGTCCCCATACATGTTCTCATAAGAAAAAAGCCACCAAACACTCTTTGGTGGCTTCTCTCTTATTTAATAAGGTCCCCAATTGATCATGACACCGATACAAATAAAGACAAGGCCGATGACGAACCAAATGAGCGCAAGCGGCACCATAAAACGCAGCCATTTCACGTATGGAATCCCACTTGCAGCCAAGACAGCCATCAACACACCTGAAGTCGGATTCACGCAGTTGACCACCCCTTCACCGAGCATCACTGCTTCTACCGCTACTTGTCTCGTGATACCCATTAAATCAGCAAGCGGCGCAAGAATCGGTATAAAGACAACCGCTTCTCCTGATCCTGATGAAATCAAAAAGTGAAGGAGCGCACTGGCGATATACATGCCGATCGCACCAGCGATTGGACTAAACCCTGTCAGCATACTCGCAAGCCCATTCACCACAGTATCAAGCAGCTTGCCGTTTTCCAAAATGACTGAAATGCAGCGTGCCATGCCAACAATGAGTGCGCCGTATACAAGGCTTTGACAGCCGACAATAAACGTTTTTGCAATATCATTGGCAGCTAATCCCCCAAGCAGGCCAGCAGCAATGGCCATGAAAATGAACACACCAGCCATTTCCTTATCGGTCCAGCCAAGCTGAAGCGCACCATATAAGAACCCCCCAAGCGACAAACCACACACCGTTAAAATCAGCTTATGTCTACCGGTGAATTCAGGCTTGTCCACAGATTCCGCATCAGCTCCTCCAAGCCCTTTAGCAGGAAACCACTCGTCACCAAGCAGGCTTCCCTTTTCTTTATTTTTCAAGCGTTTTGTATACAAATAGATGTACACAATACTAGATAGGAGAAAACAAAGATAAATGATGACACGCAGCCCAATACCAGAAAAAATCGGCAGTTCTGCAATCGTTTGTGATAAACCTAAAGGAGATGGAGACAAAATGGTTGCGTTAAAACCTGCATAACAGCCGATGTAAATAACCGCCGCTCCCGCCACTGCATCCCACTTTAAAGAACGTGCCACAATGATCCCAATAGGAATAAAGCCAATGACCGAGTTCACCACAATTCCGGTCGTCCCAAGTACAGAAAACAATCCGCCAACAATACAAATAAACAATAGCTGTTTCGTTTGGAACCGGCTGATGACATTGTGAATCATCCCGTTAATGGCACCTGTCTTTTCCAAAATTGCAATGGTTCCGCCAGTAAAAAGAATCAGAAAAATAATAGAGGATGAACCAACCATCCCTTCTTGAATCGCTGTAAAAAAACCAACCGGACTAACTGGTGATTGATCAATACGGTGATAACTGCCAGGAACAGCTGTTGTGATCTCTCCTGACGTTTTCCGATCAAATTCACCTGCTGGTACAAAATACGTTGCGATCGTACAAATTAAAGCAATCATAAATAAGAGTACATACGCATCCGGCATCTGAAGTTTTCTTTTTTGTTTCTCAGGTGCTGATACTGTTGCTGTTTTCATCTGTCAAAACCCCTTTGTCCCGATCGGAATTTCACTTAATTTTCTGAATAATCAAATGATGTGTTATATTATAAACACTGATGATATTTAAGATCAATATTATTTCACTAAAAGAATGTTTTGGCAGATTATCTGTCAGCAAGGAGGCTTCTCATGACAACTTTGACAAACGAGATGAAACAAACCGTGACAGACATCTTTGAACATCTGCACACCCATCCAGAAATCAGCTGGGAAGAGACAAATACGACAGCTTATATTGAAGCTCTATTAAAGAAATTAGGCTGTAAAACGAGAACATTTGAAGACTGTACAGGGGTAATCGGTGAAATTGGGGAAGGCGCACCAGTGGTTGCTGTGAGAGCCGATATTGACGCACTGTGGCAGGAAGTAGATGGCGTATTTCAAGCCAACCATTCATGCGGACACGATGCACATATGACGATGGCACTTGGGACATTCATGGCATTGAAAGAAAAAAAACTCCCAAGTGGCACGATCCGATTCATTTTTCAGCCTGCCGAAGAAAGAGGCGGCGGCGCTTTAAAGATGATCGAAAAAGGTGTGTTAGCTGACGTCGATTATTTATACGGGGTGCATGTGCGCCCAATTCAAGAAACCTTAAACGGACGCTGCGCTCCTGCCATTTTGCACGGATCAAGTAATCATTACGTCGGAACCATTCTAGGGGAGGAAGCACACGGTGCACGCCCGCACCTTGGGGTCAACGTCATCGAAGTTGCATCTACGCTTGTGCAGAGACTGGCGCATATCCATGTCGATCCACGAGTCGCCCATTCTGTGAAAATGACCAATTTAAATGCAGGCGGCGGCAGCTCCAACATCATCCCTGGCAAGGCCTCTTTTACACTCGACGTTCGGGCACAGACAAACGAAGTGATGGATGAATTAGAAAAGGAAATTGAAAGAGCATGCCATTCTGTAGCGGATGCTTTTGGCGCCTCTATCACACTTTCAACTGATCATCGTCTTCCAGCTGCGACATTAAATGAAGAAGCTGTGGAGATCATGTCACATGCCATAGAGCAAGTGCTAGGCAAAGAACAGCTCGATCCACCGATCGTGACGACAGGCGGAGAGGACTTTCATTTTTATGCAGCAAAGCTTCCTCATATTAAATCGACGATGCTCGGTTTAGGCTGCGATTTAAAACCTGGGCTTCATCACCCTTATATGACATTCGATCGCTCTGCGATTTTGACCGGCATTGAGATTTTGACGGAAGCTGTATACGAAACACTTCAGCAGCATTCATCGTAAAATAAAAAAACCACCCGTCTTTCCTGAAGCGGGTGGTCTCCTTTATTTTACGCATTCACATCTGTCATTGCCGGTACATTGATTTCTTTGACACAGGACACCCTGGATAGATGAATGACACACCTTGCCAGCTCGACAATATCTTGTACAGGTATTCTCGTTTCATCATACAGAGCAATGGCTTTTTCAGCGCCATCTTCGTACGGAACTTCTGCCGCCAACTCTCCTGGATTGATACAGGTAACGGATATTTTATCTTTCCTTACGTGCTCTCTTAGTGCGTTCACAATACCACGAAGCCCAAATTTAGAAGCAACAAAAGAAACCTGAGACAAATTCGTATGGTCAAGTCCCGCAGTAGAACCAATGACGATGATCTTTCCATTCTCAGATGTCCTTACGTGCGGAAGCAGAGCTTGGATGTAGGTAATCGTTGAGGTAACGTTCACATTGATTAAATGAGCGATATCCTCCGGTTGATCAAGATCGAAAGAATAATCATCTTCAAAGCCGCGTTTCTCCCATAAACCGACGTTATAAATGAGTACATCAATTGTTTGATTCTTCAATGCTTCGAGCATAAAAGGGATATGGGTTTGGCTTGATAAATCGATCTTCAGCCAGATTCTACGCACTCCGTCATCTATATTCAAACTGCTTGGTTCACTTCGTGACACAATCCATACTGTATCTCCACTTGAAGGAAGACCTTTTACAAAGGCATCCCCTAATCCTTGACTCGCACCAAATATGATATAGTTTTTACTCATGCTTCCTCCTTCATGGCTCACTTACAAGCTTCCATCCATACACCCATTCATCTGTAAGCGTTTTATACCTATATCATACAATGTCTTATACATGCCTGCCCCTTTTATGCTCATCTTCACTTTCTAAATGGCCTAGCTTCCTTATTTCCTTTAATTCCGCTGGTAACGCACGCTCTTCTATAAAGCTTTTGATCATGTTGACAAAAAGTTCTTTCTTTTCAAAAGTAAACGTATGTCCAATGTCAGGAACGATGAACCCGGCTGCATTCGGGTGTGCATTCGTGATTTTTTCTGCTGACCTAGTCATAATGCTCTTTTCCTTTTCTCCCACTGTCACAAGAATCCGTGCCTTCGCTTGTTGAAACGCCTCAGGGAGATTGTAATGAAGATTTTCTTGAAACATCGTAAGCAACGTCTTCTTCTGCAATTGTTTGGAATCCGCTGCATAATGATCCAGTACATCGTTTGGAAGTCCCATCTTTTCTGCTTGCAGCTGGATGAACCAATCTTTCTTTAATAACGGATATGTAAGAGGTAAAATGGGCCTTACCATCAAATAGAGCCATGGTAATGGCAACACAAGGGCGCTATTGATAATGGCGATGTCTGCGATGTCTGGCTCTCTCGATAACACATCAACGGCTACCTGTGCACCTAGAGAGAAGCCAATTAGAATGACTGTACGACCATGTGCATGCTCCTTTATCCATGAAATGATTTCAAAAGCACTTTCTCGCATGGAAAACGACGTTTCATTTGCTCTTGTCCCGTGACCAATAAAATCAGGGGTATAGCATTCATACGTTTCCTTGAATATTTCCATATGCTCCTGCCACATCCAGCTGCTTACGCCTCCACCGTGCAGGAAAATCATCATTGGTTTTTCCACCATCGACAACTCATCCACCATCCTTATATATAAGAAAAAGCAGTCGCTTTTTGAGCAGACTGCTTTTTCCATATGCTCCCTTCTATTATAAGGGAACTGTTATACAATTGGCTATTTTTTCAAATCTTCGATCGAGTTGACGTTTTTCATATAAGTCGGAACAACGAGACCCATGCGAAGACCCTTCATACTTGTACCGAGGTCATCATATTTTCCTTTAAACTTCGCTGCATACGTTTTATGCGTATTTGGAAGCCATGCAGATAATGATGCATCAGCACTTCCGGTTGCAATTGCTGTCCACATTGGGCCTGCTTCAACCTGAGTCAAGGTCACTTTAAAGCCAAGTTCACGCAATACCTCTGCGGCCACATTGGTACTTGCAATCTCACTATCCCACGCAACGTAGGCAAGATTGATTTTGTCACCGTTTGACTTTTTCACGCCTTTTGTCCATTTCGCTACTTGATCTTTATGCTTTTTCACATATTTAACAGCAGCATCCGTCGGTTTGACGCCATCTTGAATATCAAGCATCACTTCACCCATGTCATCTTGAGACCATTTAAATTGACTGAGCATTTTGGCTGCTTCCGGCTGATCCTTCGCAAATCCTTTACGTGAAATGGTGTGAATTTCTTCTTCCTCACCATATGATTTTTTCGGATCATCTAAATATTTTAAATCGTAGCGGGAAAACATCCAGTGAGGATTCCAGCCAGTGATGATAATCGGTTTTTTACGGTCATACGATTTCTTCAATGTCGCTGTCATCGCTGCACTTGAGGCAGACACAACCGTCCAATCCTCTAAACCGTAGTCCTTTTTCGCTTGATCCGTCAGCGCCATAATACCTGAACCCGGATCAATACCGATAATGGTTTTATTCACTTGCTGTGCTGCACTCGCATTTGAGTCCGACTTTGCACCACAAGCAGCTAGTAAAAAGACAAGCAGGGCGGTCATCCCAATGTAGAGAGACTTTTTCCACATTAAGCATTCCCCCTGGTTTTTTTCGTTTTAATGTTTTGTGTAATACGATCCAGTGTAATCGCCACGATAACAATGGCAATACCTGCTTCAAAACCAATCCCTGTTTTCAGCTGTGTTACCGCACTATATACTTCCGAACCAAGTCCTGGTGCACCAACCATTGCCGCAATGACGACCATGGATAGAGCAAGCATGATACTTTGGTTAATCCCAGCTAAGATGGTTTTTGTAGCAAGTGGAAGCTGAACTTTGAATAAACGCTGGAATGTCGTTGAACCAAATGCTTCGGTTGCTTCAATTAAATCAGATGGTACTTGTTTAATCCCCAGAATGGTCATACGAATCGTTGGCGGCATAGAGAAAATAACAGATGCCACAACGCCAGGTACTACTCCGATGTTAAAGAAGAAGATTGCTGGTAAAAGATAAACGAATGCAGGCATTGTCTGCATTAAGTCTAAAATAGGTGTGACAATTTTACGCACCGTTTCCTTCTGTGATGCCCAAATACCGATCGGAACCCCGATCACGATAGAAATGACCACAGCTGTCAGAACGAGCGCAAGCGTTTGAAGCATTGGCTGCCAGTAGCCTAAATAGTCGATCAGTAAGAATCCAATAAGTGTGAAAAGAGCAACTCCTCTTGTACTGATCCACCAAGCAATGCCGGCAAAGATAAGCGTTAAAATAATAGATGGAATGACGCCAAGTGCAGCCACAATTCCATTTACTGTTCCAGCTAATCCATTTGTGATGCCATCAAAGAAACCACCAAAGGTTAATGTTAACCAGTCAACAAATTGATCGATATAATCCGCGAACGGAATTCTAGGTAAATCACTCATACTAAACATCTTATTCTACCTCCTGTGCAGAAGGCTCTTGTGTTTTAATTTCCTCTAGCTTGTTAGAAGACATGTTGATATATTCATCATTACCTGATAATGCACCAATCAATGCACCTCTGACCACAATACCCTTCATTCTGTTTTTCTCATCTACAACGGCAATTGGAATGTTCGCATCAGATACTGCATCAAAGATCTCTGTTAAATACGTTGATTCCAATACTGTCGTAAATTCTTTATCGAGAACAGTTTCTAGCGACGCACCCGTTTCTGCCGCTTTTTTCGCTGCTTGTGCAGAAATAACACCTAATAAATGCTTTTTCTTATCTACTGCATAGATAGACGAAATACCAAGGTTCTTCATGAGTGTGAGCGCAACACGTGCCCCTTTATCAATCTGAACTGTTTCTGCACGTTTCATAATATGACCAGCGGTTAATACTTTAGAAAGGTCTACATCTTCAACGAAACGTTCAACATACTCGTTCGATGGGTTCATCAGAATTTCTTCTGGTGTTCCGATTTGAACGATATTCCCGTCTTTCATGAGGACAATGCGGTCGCCAATACGAAGCGCTTCATCTAAATCATGCGTGATGAAAATAATTGTTTTTCCTACAGACGTATGAAGCTCAAGCAATTCATCCTGCATGTCTTTACGAATTAATGGATCTAGTGCGCTGAATGCTTCATCCATTAACAAAATATCAGGGTCATTAGCTAGTGCACGTGCCAATCCAACACGCTGCTGCATACCGCCACTTAATTGATTTGGGTACTGCTCTTCAAAACCTTCAAGTCCAACAAGCTTTAAAGATTCAAGCGCTTTAGAGCGACGCTGATCCTTCTCTACACCTTGCAATTCAAGCCCGTATTCTGTATTCTCCAGAATGGTACGATGCGGGAACAATGCGAAGTTTTGGAAGACCATGCTGATCTTTTTCCGTCTGACTTCACGCAATTGATCCTTTGACATATTTGTTATCATATCCCCATCAATATAAATTTCGCCGGAGGTTGGTTCGATTAACCTATTCAGCAGCCGCACAAGTGTGGACTTTCCGCTCCCTGATAGCCCCATGATGACAAATATCTCGCCGTCATACACATCAAAATTTGCTCGATTGACACCAACTGTTGCGCCGGTCTCTTTTAGGATTTCTCTTTTTGTCTTCCCTTTTTCAAGCATTTGAGATGCTTTTTTAGCATTTTTACCGAAAATTTTAGATACATTATTTATCTTGATTTTGATCTTTCTCTCTTCAGAATTCATTTTTTCCCTCCAAATTAGCATCTTTATAACCGTAACATAAGCGTTATGATGCGAACAATCTTTAGAATTCGCTTATTTCCGTACAATATGTATGAATTCCATATAGAGGTCTGGTGATTACAGTTTATACGCCGTATTACTCGTAAATCCTATAGAATGCTTCATAAACTACATATTTTACGGGGTATTTTCTCTCACCAGACAATATTTTACTGGAAATTCCTTATTGTGCTAAAAAATAAGTCGAATCCTTGTGGTAGCGGGCTTTTTCTTTCATGGGTGAACCATGCCCCTGAACAGGATTTACCCGAAAAAGGTCACATAAAAACCTTTTTTCTCAAATTTTAATCAAATTCATGAAAAAACTGCCTGCAACTTTCGTTACAGACAGCCTGTTTTTTTAGGACTCTAGGGCAGCTCTCTTAATATTATCTTGAAGTTCAAGCATACGTTTTGTTCCGTCCTCACGTAATCGTTTGTTTTCTTCTTCAATCTGCTTCGTCTCTTTCATCCCTTGTACAATCGTATTAAAGGATGATTCGATCGTTTCAATGTCAATGCTTGGACGACCTGATAATTTAGCAATCTCAACACTTTGACTTGAGATATTTTCAGCATTTCGTTTCAGCATTTCATTCGTTCTTCTGTCCAGCTCACTCATGGAATCAGCCACAAGCTTTTGTCTCTTCGCTGTTACCGCTTGAATGATTCCATTTTTGAAAATTGGAATCGTAATGATGAAGGCAGAGTTAATTTTCCCGATTAATTTCGTATTACCACGCTGCAGCAAACGGATTTGCGGTGCCGTTTGAAGTGCCACCATCCGTGCCATATCAAGATCATATACACGTTCTTCAAGCGCTTGAATCCCATTACGAAGCGTATCCAGCTCCATTTGTGCCAGCTGGTTTCCCCCCGCCGCTTTTTCTTCATAAGAAGGAACCAATTGTTTTAATTCTTCGATCTTCATTTGCCCTGCGACGACATACTTTTCAAGCTCCATATAGTATTGAATGTTATGCTCATACATTTCTTCAAGCGTAACCGTCGATATGGTCATTTCATCTTTGTATTTACTAATTTCCACATTGATTTTTTCAATTTCTGCACCGAGCGTTTGATATTTGCTGAAAATCTTTTCGATCATGCTGCCGCCGCGTTTAAAGATTTTTGATAACAAACCACCCTTAGGCTCGTCAAAATCATTTTTATCAAAACGATCCATAATTTTTCCAAGCTGTGTAAGCATCGTTCCTGAGTCTGTGACACTTGTTGAACGCATCATAGAGAGAATACGGTCAGAAAACTTAGAGATTTCGACAGCCGGCTGTTTTCCGTATTCAAGCAGTTCAAGCTGATTTTTGGCATCAATCTGTCTCGCAATGTTTTGGACTTCTGGTTCATTGCGCAGCTGAACGCGAATATCGTCTGCCTTTTCAATCGTGATTTCCTCTTTATCAATTGAAATGATGTCATTTCCGTTTGTATTTGTCATAAGCTTTGATCTCCTTATCGGTTTTTAATGGATTGAAATAACTTTCTCACAATGGACGGCTCTTTAAACTCTTGGTTCATGACCATTTCATCAAGCCAATGTGTATCAAATAATTGATCGTCTATATACCGCTCTATACACTGATAGCCGGCGGGATGATAGACGAAGAGATCCACACCCATTTCATTTAGGAAAATCAGGGCAGCCGCATCAGAACGAGTCAGCTCACCATTATATTCCGTATGGTATAAAATCACTTTCGGTACAGTCTGGGCATAATCAAAGGTTTGAATGAGTTCAATTACATCTTGGTTCATATGCAAAAGTTGCTTGAATAAATAAATACGCACATCTAATTCGGTCTCATGGCCTTCTTTTAACAGCTTCGGATGCTGACATATGCGAGAAATGGCCTCTGCGATCGCACGCTGCGTGCCCTCATATAAATGCGAGAACTGCCACACATTGCTTTTCATTAACAAATCAGGGTCAACCTCTCCTGCTTTAGAGAGTGCATGCTGATAATGAAATTGATAATTCGAAGACACTTCTTGTGTGAAAGGGAAATGACGAATCGTTTTCGTTTCTTTCCCCTCCATTAGCGTATGGATACGGTCCCAATATTCTCGCTTGTCTCTCGTCACCCCCATCATCTTCGCAAAAAGATTCGGAATCTGTATGGTGTCACGGTCTGCTTTGAAATTCGGGCGGATAAACGACCGTTCCTTTGCAATTAAAAACAGCTCATCATACGTTGTCTTTAGCGTAATAGAATGAGGGGTATGATCTCTGAATTGCCATGGCTTATACAGCATGGAATCTTCTGTGTGAAGTACCTCTTCAAGCTCTCTTGTCGAACGATACGCCACCGTTGATTTCCTCTCAGGCTTTTCAGTAGGGAACGGTTCAAGCTTTGACGTCCCTGGATACTGATCAATAAAAGTCAGCTTTTCTTCTGGATCTAATTCACGAAATTGATCCTTGCCCTCTGGATGAAACAGCACCACATCACAGCCAATCAGCATGACATAGTAAAGAAAATAAAGCTGACTTTTATTCGCCTCTCCATACCAAATGACAGCTGGCATTTTTTCTTCCATATTGCCTTCCTTCAGCCATGGTCCTAGATGATTATTTGAAAACTTCACTACATCTAGCAGCACGCGGCGGAAATCAGGATGCTGGAATCCCCCTTCATGCAACTGCTTGAAATGTTCAAACACCTGGATTAACGAAAGGCGAATATGCCGGTTCATCACTGGGTTTGGATGACGGACAATGAGCTGTTCACCATCTAAGAAAGCCACAAATCGATTCACGGACAATCCCTTTTCTTCCTGATTGATCATATGAATCCGCTGGAGCGCTTGAAAGTGCTCCGGCTCAATATGCCGGTTGAGGGTTTCACTTAAAATATGCATGCCGTCAGTTTCGTATAATTCATGTAAATAAATAAAATAATCGGTTGCATCATGCGGAGTTCCAAGGACGCGGGCAGCGAGACGCGGCAAGGATAAAGTGTGCTCGTCCTTGACGTAGCCATCTCGTTCAGGGAGCGGCTTTTTCAGCAGGTTTTTCCAGGCTTCCTGTTTCGCCCGTGTCTGGGTTACGTTGATTTCTTTATAGCTCACGCCGCTCCTTCCTTTCTCCTATATTTTCTCGAAAGCTACTACTATCATATCATTCAGCCTTCTACTTCTGCTATCGAATCGAAGGCTTTTTTGCTGTGTTCATCTTCTTTGCGACAGAAGCGGCGATTTCGTCTGCCGCCGCCATGCCAGAGGCTGTCGTCGGTTCAAGCGATAGATCAACATCTAAGACTTCCCCATGACTCGGAGCGAAGCCTTTATCCGCTTGACGTATGAGATCAGCATCTAACAAGGAGTCGCCCGCACCATATACATATTCAAGGTGTAGCCTTTCTTTTAGAAAAGCAACAGCAGCCCACTTATTGAGCGGCTTTGGAATAAAATACAGCTTTCGGCCCTGAAGGGAAACTTGCCAGCCTCTCTCCTCACCCCACAGCCTTAATTCAGCGAGCGGAATATGAGAAAGAAACTCGTCTTTCATAATTAAATAAAGAAATCTTCCCTCAGCTGTTCGAGTACGTTTCACCCAAGCGGCAACCGGAAGTTCAGAGATCGCCCGCAGCATATCTATCACTGGCATACACTCTTGCAGTCTCTCATCTACAATCGCCTGCCACTCCTCAAGTGGCTTGCCGTGATGAAGGATACAGCCGCCGTTTGTCGTGACGGCATACTCTGGTTTAATCTCTTGCTGAAAGAGAGTGATTCGTTCAAATTGTGCTGTCGTTCTTGTCGTCACTGGGATAAACCAGCCTGCTTGATGAATTGCCTGTAAGGATGCTTTCGTTTCAATAGACATGTAGGAAAGCGGCCGGTCGTCCAGCACCTCAATTAATTCGTATGCTCCCTTGTATGCATACTGCTCCAGCATTCGATGTGAGTATATCAGTGTCCGGTCTAAATCACTGGCAAATGCGATATTCTTCATGACGATTGCTCCAACGGGCGGATGAGTCCGCAGCATGTGTAGGACATGTTGGCATATTCAATGACGGGCACGCCTCTGTCCTCTGCGAGTAGTAAAATGTGCTTGAGCTTCTCCCGAGATCCAGGCTGAATGAGTATTTTCCAAGGGACTCTTCTGAGCAGCACACGGGTCGTCTCACCGACGCCCGGCTTAATCAGATGTGTATTGTCTATTTTAAACTCCTGACCAATTGCTTCAATGGATGTCATCCCACGCCAGTCAGGAGGCGTTCCTTGTGCGAGAAGGGTCTCTGCTTTCTCTTTTACATTTGCATCAAGTTCAGAAAACGCTTCTTCAATTGTATTGACATACAAATTAGAGACATCCTCATCAATGAGCTCTTCATAATACTTGGCCCCATGGAAATCATCGGCATGGATCCAGCGGTTGTTTAGCACCGTTCGACTAACTAGGCCAGAGACCGTTGAATTCAAGCAGGCACTTGGAATGAGGAAATCCTCTCTCGTTCCATAAACACTCGTACAATAACCAGGATCAGCAAGCACAGCCAGCTCACTCGAAAGACGAATTCCATATTTCTGTTCAAAATCAAGCACCGCTTTTTGAAGCTCTTTGGAAATAGCACCCTTTCCAGTCCAACCGTCAATAAAGGCAATCTCAAAACCTGGATGTTCTTTGAGGATATAATGCAGCGCATTCTCATCTATTCCACGGTCACGAATAATAGAGATGCTATAATGCGGCAAATCGAGACCATACGTCTTTCTGATATACCGTTTAATGAGCACCCCGATTGGTGTCCCAGCCCGTGCCAAGCTGCACAGAACGGTTTGAAATCCTCGCTTTTTCACAATTTGTTCTGCGACAATCGCTACGGCTTCCGCTACCTTTTGCTTACTTTCTTCAAGAGATTGATAGAATAAGTCCATATAAGATGCCGTCGGCTTATATTCAATTGGCAGCATTTCTGAGTAATGGGCACCGCTTTGAATAGAGCGCTCCCGCTCTTCTGTACTTTTCTCCATCTCAATCGATGATAAATCCTTGAGTAAGAAGGTTACGTCCTGCTCTGGATAGCTTCCCATCTTTGTATACACGTTAGCCATTCACCTTCACCTCATCTGATAAAGTCACAATATGCACATGCTTCACATGCCGCTCGGCAAATAAGTGGATCAGCGGCATCAAAGCTTCTTGAGACACCTTTTTCTCAAAAAACAAAAAGACATCATCGTACTGATCTTTAGGGATATTGTACACGTAGTGCTGAATGCGGGCATCCTCTGGACTCAAAAATGCGAATCCGTTTTGAACAGCGTACCCTTCCTTTTCAACCGGATGAATCGGACTTCTTGTCGTCGAATGAAAAAGGACACCTTCGCCCATATGAGCTGCAAGTCTCATCGGCACATACATCAATTCTCCTGTTCCTAAGCAGAGTGTCTGTTTTCCTTTTCGTTCTCGCTGAAGCTTCAGCCCAGCCTCAGCAACTGCTTGATCAATGGCGTCCGTGTCCACTGCGCTTAAACCGAAACGACCTGTTTCATGGATATACGGCGAATGCCCCGCCGGATTGACTGCATGGGAAAGTGAATATGGCACTTGCTTAAAGAAGGATTGAAGAGAATGAAAAGAGAGTTCAGGTCTTTTCTCTTGCGCAGCAATTTCATACGAATAAGCAGGCTCATCCAGCGTTGTCCCCCGAAACATCATCTGCCCTTTTAATAAAGATAATGATGTGATATTTACCCCTAGCTCCTCTTGAAGCTGAAGCATCGCTTCCTCGTGCTCCTCTGTTCTCCAATCTAAAATGGATAGAATCGTATAAGAGGATCTAGGGTGCTTTGCGTGCAGATCCCGAATGATATTCATATTTGTCCGGCCTGTCGTGACCTCATCATCTACTAGCACAATCGGGCGATCCGTCCGAAGTAAGGCGTCGTCTGCGTAGCAAAGCTGATCTGTCGCATGAGAATGTTCCTCTTCAAATACGAGTGAAGGATCAAGATCCAACAGCTGTTCACGTGTCGTATGAATGTAAGAGGCTCCTTCTATGACGTCATACACACCATGACCAAGCGCAGTTGCCGTTTCAGCAAAGCCAATCACAATCGGCTCGTTTACCGCCGAAAGCTTCTCTTTTTTGAGCGCAGCATAGGATTCAGTTAACTTAACATGATCATTCGTTTTTAGTGCTTCTACTACATCGTCTTGATGCGGGGGCGTCTTGCCTGTTTGTTCTTTTGCATAAGCCATTGCCAAAAGACCTGAGACGAGGAGTGGTTTCAACGGGTGAACAGGCATATGTTTCCCGAGCACCTTGCTAACAAATAAAAAGGCTCTCTTTTTGTTCACCCGTGCCGCCATGTCAAAAAGATGCTCTTTTTCAAGCTGAAGCGTACCCTCTTTGAGGTTAAGCTCCACCTCCATATGTTCCAAGATGTTCAGCGTATGCGGCTTCTGATTCTGTGAGTATGTCGATATAGCTTCTATTTTCATGAAACACCCCGTAAATGTCTGACTTCATTAAAATGTTTTCCGCCCAGCGATAGTGCGGCTTCGTTTCGTTCATTTTATTAGAAAAGGTACTCTTCATCACGCCGACTGTACCATCTGCATGCTCTAAAATACTTAATGCATCCATGTACTCTTCCTTTGTGACAACGTACATGCTTTGAACTGGCTTGAGATGTGTTGGATGGATGACTGTCTTGCCATGAATACCGTTTACCACATCCAGCCTCGTCTCTTTGAGCAGACCTTGCATATGATCGAGCTCAGATGATAAAGACTCACCGCTCTTAGAAACTGCACGGATGAATGGATTTTGTTCTTTTCGTGCCGGTCCAAAATGCTCCCATACAGCACCTGATATCACAAATGAACGACCAAAATAATTGATGATATCTGTGATCAACTCAGCAATGACTCTGATCTCATAAATGGTGGTCTCGCGATCACGGCGAATGCCGTACAATCCACACAGATCCGTTGCCCCAATGCGAATATTCAAAATATATTCCTCATCATTCAGCATGATCTGCTTTAACTCAGACAACACCTGATATCTCGTTTCTTTTTCTAATAAATCTGGTGTTTCTAAAATGGGCATTCCGTATAGTGTTTTCTGAGTTTGTGCTGAAGCTCGTTTCAAACTGTCTACATATTCCTTTGCATTGTGAACGGAGCACTTTGGAAACACAAAACCAGTCAGTAAATGAAGAGAGGAACCGAGCAAATCTGCCATTTTGAGCAGCTGTTTGGGCGAACGAACCCGAATAAATAAAAGCGGCAATTGCTCAGCCATTTCTGGAGAGTGATGAATTGTCTCAGAAAGGCAGGTCAATTGTGCCACTATATTCTGTTCAGCCATGTCCACTTCCTGATCACCAATGGCGTCCTCCAAGCAAAACACAACAGAGCAAAGCGCTTCATATTTCTGCGAAAGCAGCATGTCTGCTACATCCTGTCTTGTCGCAGGCATATACAAAGTAGCACCTAATGCATGCGCAAGTACATGCCTTGGCGTCAATGAATGAACTGCCGCCGGCCGCTTAAAAAAAATATCGTGCTGCCTCGTCTCTGATAAAAAACGAAAATATTGCATGCAGTGCCACCTCCTGTTGTAATGACTTGATGATTCAAAAAAGGATGGAGCCGCTAGTCAACTCCATTCCTTTTTGATCGTCCTATTCTTCTTTTGAAGCCGCAGCTTCGTTTGTTACACCTTGATGCTTCTTCTTATTGATTTTATGAACAATAAACGTTCCGATAAACGCTAGGATAATAATCGCAAAGAATGCGAGATGCGGGATTTCAATATGAGCAGCACTTAAGCCCATTTTGATGGCAATAATTCCAATGAGAATAAATGCAGTATTCTCAAGCTCAGGTATACGGTCGATGAGTACAAGGAATAATTGTGCCACTGTACGCATCATGAGAATTCCAAGCATTCCACCTAAAAGAAGAATCCATACTTCCTCAGATACAGCGAATGCAGCAAGAATACTGTCTACCGAGAAGGCAAGGTCCATAATTTCTACAGAAATAACAGTTGCCCAGAAGACGCCAAATACACGAATCATCCAGCCTTCTTTGTTCAATTCCTTCGCTTCGTCATCTCCGTCACCTAACCAGAAGTGCTTAATGACCAGCCAAGCTAAGTATGCAGCGCCTAGAACCTTAATCCACCAAAACTTAATAAGCAGCATCCCTACGCCAATGAATAGAAAACGGAAGAAATAAGCGCCAATTAATCCGTAGGTTAATGCCTTTTTACGCTGCTTTTCAGGTAAATGTTTCACCATAACAGCTAATACAAGTGCGTTATCCGCTGACAACAAACCTTCAAGCACGACAAGGGTCCCGATAAGCCCCCAAGAGACAGGGTCTGTTAATACCTCTGCCCACATATGCCAATCAAAAAACGAGGCATACGTGTCCAACATATGTTTCAAAATGTCCAACTGGTTTTCCTCCTATAAGTGTAGAAGCATCAGCAGGCTTTCGCCTGCTGTTATTCTTGATCGCTGTTTCTTTCTCACTTTGGAAAATACCCTCATATGAGTCATTGGCAGCGCCTCTTGAATGAAGTTGTTTCTTCTCTTTACACTTCTAACCCATAATTTTGACAAAGAGCTGCAAGTCCGCCAGAGAATCCGCTTCCGATTGCGTTAAACTTCCAATCGCTGCCGTGTCTGTATAGTTCGCATACGACGACAGCTGTTTCAATTGAGAAGTCCTCCCCTAAATCAAAACGAATCAATTCTTCCCCGCCCTCTTCATTTACAACACGAACAAATGCATTAGAGACTTGTCCAAAATTCTGGCTGCGTGCCTCTGCATCATGAATCGTAACTGTAATTCCGATACGATCAATGTTAGCAGGAATTTTCGAGAAATCAACGAGAATTTGCTCGTCATCTCCATCTCCTTCACCCGTACGGTTATCACCGGTATGAGTAACACTGCCGCTTGGATGCTGCAGATTATTATAGAACACAAAGTCTGTATCTTGTTGACAACGATTGTTTGCATCTACTAAGAAAGCCGAAGCGTCCAAATCAAATTCGGCTCCGCCTGAATATTTATTCGTATCCCAGCCAAGTCCGATCATCACTTTTGTCAGCCCTGGATTGGTTTTCGTTAAATCGACACGTTGTCCTTTTGAAAGCTGAATCGCCATATTCGTATCTCTCCTATCTTCTGAAAATATGAAAACGGGCGTTACCCAATATCTAAGCCGAAGTCTGTTGCAATGCGGGCAAGTCCGCCTTGATAGCCTGATCCAACAGCTGAGAATTTCCACTCTCCGCCATGACGGTATAATTCACCTACAATAATCGCTGTTTCAATTGAAAAGTCTTCCGCCAAATCATAGCGAATGAGCTCTTCATTTGATGCCGCATTTAAAATACGGACGTAAGCGTTAGACACCTGTCCAAAGTTTTGGCTGCGTGCTTCTGCATCATGGATTGTAATGACGAAGGAGATTTTCTCAATACTTGCTGGTACAGTTGAAAGATCAACATTGACCTGCTCGTCATCTCCGTCTCCTTCACCTGTACGGTTATCGCCTGTATGTACGATACTTCCGCCACCGCCAGTTGTTTGATTGTAGAAGACAAAGTCAGATGGAGAGTTTGCTTTCCCTGCTGCATCTAAAAGGAATACGCTTGCGTCTAGATCAAAGTCATGTCCGCCATCATACTTGTTTACATCCCAGCCAAGACCTACGACTACTTTTGTTAAACCTGGATTCGTTTTTGTTAAATCAATTTTTTGACCTTTCGCTAAAGAAATTCCCACTAGGAACCTCTCCCTTCTAATTAAATGTAGTTTCTCGTAATATCGGCAAGCTTCGCATCGTTTGTACCATTTCCTACAGCTACAAACTTCCACTCATTCTCGTGGCGATAAAGCTCTCCAACGATTAATGATGTTTTACCTGCATATTCATCTTTCAAATTATATTTCACTAATTCTTGATTGTTTGAACGGTCAACAATTCGGATGTAAGCATTTTGAATCATACCAAAGTGTTGGTTTCTTCTAAGTGCATCATAAATGTTCACAACGAACACCAATTTATTCACATTGCCTGGCACCTTGCTTAAGTTGACGAGGACTTGTTCATCATCTCCGTCTCCTTCACCTGTCAGGTTGTCACCTGTATGTTCAACACTGCCGCATTTGCTTTTCAAGTTACCAAAGTAAATCAGATCTTTATTTTCAACAAACTTATCATTTTTCAGCATCAGCACTGAAGCGTCACAATCAATATCAGCGCCGCCTCCGCCGCCAAACAGCTTTCCAAGAAAACCGCCGCCTTGTGATACAGGGTCCCAGCCAAGTCCAACTAGAATATTGGTTAGTCCTGCTTTTCCTTTTGTTAAATCAATACGTTGACCTTTTTCTAATGTAATCGCCAAATCAATCACTCCTCCAGCATAATAAAAATCTATTTATTAAGCGATGGACCCTATTAAAATCATCATACATGAAAATTCGACAAAATTCATGAAATGACATTGGAGCCTCTTACTCTTTTTTCTATTTACTAGTATATACGATCTATGTATAAAAGAGGTTTCAATATGATGATATTTTTTTAAAGAAAGATCCATGACAAAAATGATTCATGTCGTAAAAGAAGTGTTTCATGTGAAACATTGTCGAATATCCCCGTTACACAGCCTCTCGCTTAAAAACAGGGAGCGCAACCACTTCATATGTTGATATAGAAAATTCATGTAAATAGCTGTGATAAACCCTTTCATTTCCTTCCGTTCATGACTTTCTTTATACTTATGGATAGAATTCAACGTATTGATGAAAGGGTGTTGATGATGCCATCACTTCATATATTAGATCAAGTCGCCATCCCTAAAGGCCAATCCGCACAAGAAACATTGGTTCATACGACAGAGCTGGCCAAGCTTGCGGAAACACTGGGGTATGAGCGGTATTGGTTTGCTGAACACCACAGCACGAGAGGACTCGCGAGTACAGCGCCTGAAATATTAATGGCACATATTGCTTCACATACATCGACATTGCGCACAGGCTCTGGGGGGATTTTACTCCCGCAGTACAGCCCTTTTAAAGTAGCAGAAGTCACCCGCCAGCTTGAAGCCCTTTACCCTGGGCGGATTGAGATCGGGGTTGGTAAATCCCCAGGCGGAATTGAACGGACGAGACTCGCTTTGACAGACGGCGTGAAGAAAGAACTGTCTCAATTTGACCGCCAGCTGGAGGACCTTCTTTTTTACTTATCTGACAGCCTGCCTTCTGGTCATCGGCATGCAGGAGTGAAAGCGGCTCCGCTCATTGATTCTTATCCGCCAGTCTGGCTGCTTGGACTCGGGGAAAACAGTGCCATCCAGGCGGCATCACTTGGAATCAACTATATTTTCGGACATTTTATTCATCCTGCACGAGGCCGGCAAGCTTTTGAAGCGTATCGGTCACACTTTTCTCCATCCGTTTTCTCACGTCAGCCTCAGTCTATGTTTGCTGTCTTTGTGATCTGTGCAGACACAGACGAGGAAGCAAGCCGCATTGCCACCAGTACAGACTTATGGCTACTTCGGGTTGAAAAAGGGCTGGACAGTCGCGTTCCTTCTATAGAAGAAGCAGAGAACTATCATTACACTGAGCAAGAAAAGAAAAAAGTGTTACAAAACCGCCAGCGAATGATTGTTGGCTCAAAGCAAACAGTGAAAGAACAGCTACAAATCTTAATGGACCGCTATCAAACGGACGAGATCATGATATTAAACAATTCATTTGATCCAATGGAAAAACAGCGTTCCTTTGAACGAATCGCAGAACTATTTTGAAGCCAATCTTTCATTGGCTTCTTTTTTACATTGTCATAAAAAATGGGAAATGTAACATCGAGATGTCAAAAAGCTTCCTTCTGTCATCTGATCGCAAATGTGTCTTCTAATCGTTAGCGAACTGTAAACGCATGGTAGGTGTACCTTTTATATAGTAGAGGTACATATGAAGTAACGGTTTACAATGCTGAGAAGGAAGGAGATGACTGGCCTTGAATAAGCGACTTGACTGGGTGGATGCGGCTAAAGGAATCGGCATTCTGCTCGTCGTTATGGCACATGTACCCATTCCTGATTCATTCAAGCAATTTATATATTCTTTTCATATGCCACTCTTCTTTTTACTATCAGGTATGATGTTTCGATCATCCTCACAACCTGCTATGTCATTTATACAGAAAAAAGCGAAAAGCTTGCTCTTACCTTATCTCTATTTCTCCATTATTACGTACGTTTTCTGGTTCACGGTGACCCGATTTTTCGCCTTTAAGGGGCAAACAGATATTGATCCCTTCGTTCCTTTTACAGGGATTTTCATTTCAAATGCCGATGAAGCAAGACTGACGCATAACCCAGCCATCTGGTTTTTAACGACGCTCTTTTTAGTGGAAATGTTGTTTTTCTTAATGCATCGTCTGACAAAAGGAAAACCAGCTGTATTGATTTTACTGACCGTCCTTTGCGGCGGAGCCGGATATGCTTCCACGCTATTGTTAAACCAGAGTCTCCCTTGGAATGCCAACGTTGCATTAACGGCTGTTGTGTTTTATTCAATCGGATTTTTAGCAAAACAATGGTTTGTGGAATTAAAAACAGATCCTACCCTTCTGTTATGTACAGGTCTGCTTGTACTGACTGCATATATGCAAAGCTTTAATTCACGAATTGATATGCGGGTCAATGACTATGGGGACCTATTCATTTTTTATGCTTGTGCACTGCTCGGTTCAGCTGCTGTTATTTATTTAAGCTTCAAATTGAAAACGTCCACGATATTGACGTATCTCGGACGTCATTCCATTGTGATTCTCGTCCTGCAATTTGCCGGTATCGATATCATGAAGGCATTTGTTTATTACGGACTAGGCATCAATATCTCTGATACAACGCAGCTTTCTTGGACACTCTTTTATACGATCGGTACATTGCTGCTCATGGTGCCATGTATCTCTTTCTTGAGCAAGTATCCTATGCTGCTCGGCAAACCAGCAAAGTCAGCACACCGCTACAAAGAAAAAACATCCACCGGCTAATGGGGCGGATGTTTTTCTATTATTCATCATTTAATTGAGAAGGATAAAGTGTCATTCCTCCATCAACAAATAATGTAGCACCTGTAATATAGGCCGCTTCTTTTGATACGAGAAATGCAGCGGCGGACCCAATCTCCTTTGGCTCGCCAAACGTTCTCATTGGAATTTTCTCAAGCTGCTTTTGTTTTTTTTGTTCATCTTGAAGGTCGTCATTTGATTCCGTTGCCATCGTACCTGGTGCAATCGCATTAACCCGAATACCCGCTTCGGCATAATCAAGAGCCAGCGTCTTCGTCATCATATTCATTCCTCCTTTAGAAGTAGAGTAATGAACATTGAACGGCCGCGGGATCTCTTGATGGACACTGGATATATTCAAGATTGACCCTTTCACATCATGCTCCATCATATAGGCAATCGCTGCCTTTGCTCCTAAAAATGAGCCTGTGATATTCACATCAATGACCTTTTGCCATTGTTCCAACGTCATTTCATGCGGCATTGCTTCTTCACCGTTAAAGCCTGAATTATTGACGAACACGTCTAGTGCGTTAAAATTCTCCAGCGCGGCATCCATTAACGCCTGAATTCCTTCCTCTTTGGAGACATCTGCGTGTACTTTCACCGCCCTACCTCCATGCTGTTGAATGGCTTGTACTGTTTCTTCAGCCCCCTCTTCATCGCCTTTATAATTCACAACCACGTTCATTTGTTCTTGTCCAAATCTCAAGGCAATGGCTTGTCCTATGCCTTTAGAAGAACCTGTCACAATGGCTGTTTTCCCTTTTAAATCTTGATACATCTTCATTTCCTCCAATCACGTGCTTCATCTTGTTGATACACAATGGTTACCCATTTTGAAAAAAAGAAAAACACAATCCTCTTGAATACAAAGGATTGTGCTGTTCATCAAGCTAAAAGGTGTTATAAACATTCTCGCAAGTTTCAGCTGTGGGCTGGTAAAAGCAATGTGACTTATACCTTGCCACAAACGGCTGATTGTACCAAGTGGATGGACAATTTCCAGGCGGTTTGAAATACCAAAGGCTGAATTTCGCAGGCCAAAATCGTTCACCATTAATGTTCCTCCGTGCAAGTGTCTTTTCACTTTCTCGTGCTCGCTGATAAAAATAGCCATGCGTGACCGCCTCAAACGCATGCTCCTGATAAATCATTTGTGGAATCGTACGCAGCCCTTTAAAGTCAGAACAGTTGGCACGCAAACGATTGATGCCTACATTTCCTACAAGCAGCATCCCTTGTTTCCCTTCACCTTCCGCTTCGGCTCTCAGCAGTCTGGCCATTAAATCAATATCAGAGCTTGTCGCTCTTACCACTGCCATACATCCACCTCCCATTCATTTCTCTTTTATTTTATGTAGGGTTTCTGTGTAGATGACTGCCATTTTGAAGGGAAAAGACACATTCCGTGTCGAGAGCCTGTCTAAATACCTCAACATTTCGCTGGACAAGTGTCTCTATGTCAACAACACACAAACCTAGTGATCATACACATCACAGGAAAAAATATTCATTACTAACGACTCATTTACAAGTCATAAAAATCCTTCTATTTGCTACATCTTCTTCAAAAACAGTCATTTGAACCTATTCAATAATCCGACTCAAAACCTTAAAATATAAAATGTTGAGTTTTTACAGGAGATTTCAAACAATAAAATACACATTTCTCCTCTCAACATAGTGTCATTTTTACTACTTGAAGTGGATGAACCTTTCGAACGCACTGAGGTATTGACAGTACTTTCGCTTCATTCTACAGTAAAAAACATACAGTATTTTTCTTTTTGTGCAAAAAGAACGATATGAACTAAAGCTTTCCAATGAAATTCACCATAAAACCCGAGGAGGAAAACATCTCATGTTTAAAAAGAAATTATCCCTGTTTCTTCTGATTTTGTGTGTAACTGTTGTCGCTGCTGCTTGTAGTGGTGGAAAAGACAAAACTGCTGCGAAAGAAAGCGATACAAAAAAATCCCTTGATGCAGCTGAAGTAAAAGTAGAAAGTGCTGAGTACACTTTACCACCTCAATACGATACATCTGTTCAGGATGATCAATATGTCCTAAAAGTGAATGTATCAGTAAAAAACATCAGCAAAGAACCATTGAATGTGGATAAAAGCAACTTTACGCTTTACCAAGATGACGCTCAGGTGTCTACCATCTCTCCTGATGACTACAACGAAGTATTATCTTCAAGCTCTCTAAATGCAGGTAAAGTATCAAAAGGTGGTCTTTTCTATGTAGTTGATAAAGAAAAAGACTATCAACTTGTCTACACAGAGCCTGGTTCTGGATCGAAAAAAGATGACAAAACACTAGAATTCGATATTAAAGGAAAAGACTTGATGAAAAAGGCAGATACACTTCAAGCGTCTGCAAAAGCCCTTTCTTCTTATATTGATGTCATGATTTTTGGTAAGAAAAATGACGATTTCGAAAAACTAACAGGTGATAACAAATCAACTGTCGTCAACGAATTTGATAAATCATTCAAACAAGGCTATATTTCTTCTTCTGGTATTTCATCTAGCTCAGCAAAAGACGAAAACCTTGATAAGCTTCTAAAAGCTGTGAAAGAAACATTAGCTGAAAAATCAAAAGTATCAACGAAAACAAAATCAATCAGCGGTGATAAAGCTGTCGTGACTGTGACACTTACACCAATTGATGCAAGCCCGCTTGTCGATCGTTTAAAAGAAAAAGCAACTGAATTCTACAGCAAAAACCGTACAGCATCTTATGATGATGCACAGAAATATCTACTTTCTATCTATCCAGATGAATTTAAAAAATTAGGACCATCATCTTCTGAAGAAACAGTAGAAGTGAACATGAAGAAAAACGATATCGACCAATGGAAACTTGATTTGAACGACTACAAAACAAGCTCATTGGTTGAAAAGTTCATCAAGAACTAAAGAAAAACCCCCGTTTCCCGGGGGTTTTTTTAGTCTTTTTTCGATTGATGTCTATATTTGGTTCCAACATATATACAAGTAAAGAAGAAAAGCGTGACCCATATCCACAAGACATTCACCATCAATAATATGATGGCTACTATGATCAAAATCGTCAGATCAAGTTTCTTTTCTAGTTTTTTATGGGTAAGAACGAAAGTGATTAATAGAAAAGCGATGAAGCAGGTGATTCCATAACTGAAGACGGTTGGCAATTCTCGCATCTCCTTATCGGGAAGGCTTATACTGACAAAAAGAAGCATATTATGAAGAGGAATTCCCTTTTTCAGCATCATATTCTTTTATGATGTCAATTGGATCAATGGCATCGTCTTCTTGCATGTATTCCTCTACATAAGGAGTGTTTAATTTCTCGAACCTTTGCTCATCGTTTACTAAAGCAATATAAGTTTCATAGCCTTCATAATCAGATGGGAATAAATGTGCAACAGAACTACCTGTTTCTAAAGCTCTATCAATTGCATTTCTCAATTCTATCAGTCCTTTTTTATTCCCTAAAATGAAAGCTTCAAAATGATGTGTTTGCTGAGCATATATATTACATAATCCCAAAACATCATTGTCTTCTACTTGATCACTCATATACAAAACCCCTTTTAAGTAAAATTAAGTAAAATTTTACACGACTGAGCATTTTTATTCTATCACCTCATTCACATTGTGATCCCTTTTTTATCACTCACTTAAACATACAAAACAAAAAACTTGTAGAAAAAATCTACAAGTTCTTCATTTCTATCAATGAAATGTTCTTTCTATTTCGCAAGCATCCATTTCTCTTTCATAAACAACCTTCTCACGATGACAAACAAAATCATCACTGTCAGCGCCGAGGAGCCGAGCGTCAGGGCAATCGACATCGGGTCAACGATGCCAAACATCAATTGCTTGCATAGTGCGTGAATATTAAGGAATGGGATCGCAAAGTAATACGTATCTAGCTGCGTAGCGCCTGCTCTCATGGTTAAAAACATCGGAATCACACCTAGTGTAATGATCATGGACATGTACGATTGTGCTTCTTTCACTGAGCTTGAAACGACACTGAGCAGCAGTTCAATCATGGATACCATGAATGAGAAAATAATTAATGCCGCAAACATAACGCCGATGATGCTCCACACTTGATCCCCGAAGTTCAGCGCTTGTTTCAGTTTTTCTGTAAAGAGCAATGTAGAGAGCAGCAGCATGCCAATCGCCACAATGCCACTTAATATACCAAACATAGAAACAGCTAGCCATTTTCCAATTAAAAGCTGAAGTCTGCTGGCCGGTGTCAGGAATAAAGCTTCAATTGACTTTCTATCCTTTTCACCTGCTACGATATCAAGCGCAGCTGGCAAAGCACCTGAGATCACAGACGTCACTAAAATCATTGGAAGGAGAATCGACAGCAGCATGGTGGTCACCCCGTTTTCTCCATCCCCGTCCTCTCCTTCTTGCACATCAACCGATTGCACCTCAAACGGATGAATCACTGACGATTTGATCTGATCCTGTGCCAAACGCTTTTCTACGACTTGATTTTGATATTGTTCCAGCAATGATTGCAGCATTTGAACCGCAATCACTGAATCATCATCTGTTGGATACCCATGGACTTTAATGGCAAACGATGTTTGATGCTGAAGCATATCGCCTGCATCTTTTGGCATTTCTAGATAAGCATTTGCCTCACCGTCTTTAACGGCTTGCTGCGGGTCATCAAATGTTTCAAGTTTCAGGTTTTTCACTTCTTTGATCATGTCATTCATATCGGACGGAAGCTTTTCATTGATTGCGACTGTGTACGTTTTATCGCCTGGATCAGCGATCATGCTTTCGTAGAAAAACACGAGTCCGAGCATCGTCAAAAGAGGGATCAACACTGTTAAGAGCAACGTTTTCCTATCTCTGAGCGAATCTGTCATTTCTTTTAAAAAGACGGTTTTCCACATTATGCATTCCCCCTTGCGAGCTTCGACATAAAGATGTAATTCAAGTCTTCACTTTGTTCCTGTACATATAATTCTGGAAGCGTTCCTTTGTACACGAGCTCCCCTTGATGAATCATCATGACACTGTCACAAAGCAGGCTGACTTCTTCCATGATGTGGCTTGAAAATAGAATCGTTTTATTTTGCTGTTTCAACTGATGAATAAACTCTCTGAAAATATTACTCGATGTGATATCTAAACCTGTTGTCGGTTCGTCAAACAAAATAATGTCAGGGTCATGAATCAATGTTCTGGCAATCGCCACCTTTTGCTTCATCCCTCTTGAAAATCCTTTTACCTTGCGATCCATGTACTGCCTCATCCCGAATCGCTTTGCTAAATCCTCAATTCTTGCTTTGATCTCATGCTGATCCAAGCCATATAATTTCCCAAAGTATTCAAGGTTTTCACGAGCCGTCAAACGGTCATAAAGTCCCGTCTCACCGCCAAACAAGACCCCAATTCGCTTCTTCACTTCAGTTGCTTCTTTGACTGTATCAAAGCCTGCGACAGTGACTGATCCGTGCGTAGGTTCTAATAATGTGGCAACGGCGCGTAATAATGTGGTTTTCCCCGCTCCATTTTCTCCTAAGATGCCGACGACTTCTCCTTCCTTCACGGAGAATGTCATATGTTTCATCGCCTTTACGACTTTTTTCTTATCTGTAAACCAGCAACTACAATCGCTGAGAGTAATCATTTGGTTCGCCCCTTTCGACTATCTACGTCTATGATAGAAAAAATACCGCCTGTCTGACATAAAAATGTCGCGAAACGTCCTTTTTCTGTCTTGAAATGATCCATTTTAAAAAACAAATGGTAAAATAGACAAATAATAAGAAGAGTCATAGGTGATTTTTATGATAAAAGTAGGTCTTGTCGATGATTACCGAGTGGATTTAGAAAAGCTGCATGCCATTGTCGGCAGAATGGATGCCGTTGACATCGTTTTTGTGACGCAGTCAGCGGAGGATGCATATGAGAAGGTCAAACAGGGCGACATTGATCTATTGTTTGCAGACATTGAGATGCCTGGCATGTCAGGCTATGAATTAGCAGACCTTATTCACTCTCATGCACTGAATGTGGATGTTGTATTTGTGACGGGAAACAGTGGGTATGCTGTCCATGCCTTTGATTTGAATGTCCATGATTATATTATGAAGCCTTATCAAGCTGATCGAATCGCCAAATCCTTAGAGCGCTACATGTCCACCAAGCAGGAGAAAAGCATTCACGGACGGCTTCTCATCAAGCAGCAATCAGATATCCATGTACTGCAAAAAAAGGATGTCATCTTTGTTGAACGTACTGGCAGGTCGACGACCATTGTCACAACAACAGGAGATATTCAAACATACCAAACTCTCAACGAGTTAAAAGGTGATTTAGCTGAGAAAGACTTTATCCGCTCCCACCGCTCGTTTATCATCAATATTCATTACATTAAGAACTTTTCGGCGTATGCCAAAAATTCATTTATCGTGTCTTTTGAAGGGACTGATAAAAAAGCCATGATGACGAAGCAGCAATTAGAATATTTTAAGAAATACTACTTTTAAGGAGAACGAACGTGAACGCTTTCTATCTTGGATTTCGCATATATACGCTCATCTGGCTCGGTCTTGCAGTTCAAGCTGCTGCTAAAGCTGTTCTGCCTTTGTCATCAAGCATGGTGTGGCTTCTGACCTTTTGCATCTTGTGCCTTTACACCTTTTTCATTTACAAAAGGTTTTGGCTAGGTATGAATGGTTACATGATATTAGGCGCTTTTGTGCTCATCACCTGTTCAGGCATTTCACTTTTTCTCACGCACGGAAATGGACTAAGCCATCTTTTAACTGTCATCATCATTTTGACAGCCGATCTCCTTTCCTTCAAGATGATGCAAACGGAGCAACGATTAAATGGACGGCTTCAAGAGCTGATCCATGCTGAGTCGAGGACCAATGACTTGCTGCTTGAGCTGCGAAGTAAACACCATGAAACAGCTAGACATTTAAATGCCTTTTCCGCATCGAATGACGAGCATGAGATCAAAGATTTGATTCAGCAATACGTGAAACATTTTCCTTGGATCAAAGGGGAAAATGCTTATTTGGCCTCCACCCTTCATTCCTTTTTCCAGCGGGCTGAAAAAGAGGACATTGCCCTTTCACTAGATCTTCAAGCACCCTTTTCTTCTCTTCCTTTTTCTAAGGCGGATCAGGTGAGTTTTACTGGCAACCTGCTTGATAACGCATTAGATGCCGCCATTGAAGCGAAGCAAGCTGGGAACGAGGGAAGCATCTCGATCACGACTTCCATCCGGAGCGGGCTCTTTTTGATTCATTGTGAAAACAGTACTAAGGGCATGGAAAAACACATATTAGATCATCTGTTCAAGACGTTTGGCCGCTCGACAAAAGGCGGTGATCATCAAGGTATGGGTACTTATATCATTCATCAGCTTGTTGAAAAGGCAGACGGCACGCTTGATTTTACGTATCGTACTCCAAACCTGAGGCTCGTGATCAAGATTCCTCTCACAATGGCATAAAAAATAAGGTGCTACTTGGCACCTTATTTTTTATATTATGAAAAGATCTGATCGATTTCGTTGATTTCTTCTTTTGTTAATTGAACATCGTTTGTTTTCAAGTTTTGTAAGACTTGCTCGGCTCGTTTTGCACCAGGAATAATGGCATCAATGCCATCCTGCGCCAACAGCCACGCCAGCGCTACATGGGCTGTTTCGGCATGTTTTGATTGCGCAATGGTCTTCAGTTTGTCTACTTTTTCGAGGTTTTGAAGGAAAGCATCGCCTTGGAAAAGCGGGTCCTTTGCTCGAATATCATCAAATGTCGCATCCTTTGTAAACTTCCCAGTCAACAGGCCTGACGCCAATGGAAAATAAGGGATAAAGGAAATCCCATGCTCCACGCAGTATGGGAGAAGGTCTTGCTCGGCCTGACGTTTCAGCAGAGAATACTCTGATTGAAGCACGTCTAAGTATCCATCTCGATTAAAGGTTTGAAGCTGTTCAAAATCAAGGTTTGATGCCCCAATTGCCCGGATTTTCCCCTCATCCTTCATTTCCTTTAAAGTACCTGCCACTTCATCCAGCGGCGTGCGGCCGTCTGGGAAATGCATATAGTACAAATCAATATAATCGGTTTGGAGCCTCTTCAGGCTGTCTTCGACCTGCTGTCTTAAGAAATCACGGCTATTGTCCAGTTCGATTTGTCCGTTTACTTCTTTATGAGCCCCTTTTGTCGCAAGAACCAGTTCGTCTCTGCCGCCTCTTTTGGCAATGATCTCACCAATCAATTCTTCTGAACGGCCCAGCCCATAAATAAAAGCAGAATCTAAGAAATTGACACCATGATCAAGAGCAGTTTCTACTAGCTCCCGCCCTGCATCTTCACTCAGATTCGGGAATAAATTATGGCCACCTACTGCATTTGTTCCAAGCCCTATCGGATTCACCTGTAAATCAGTTCGTCCAAGCGTTACTTTTTTCAAAAGCTCATCTCCCTTATCTGCTTAATCATCCTTATTTTCCCATGAATCATTTTCAACATTCAAGTATTCTGCTCTCTGAAAATCAATCTGGAGGTGGACGCTTTGAAAGAAAAAGATTCGTATGATGAAGATATACTTAAACGAAAAGAGGTTCATCACATGACCATTCAAATTGTGATCATCATCGTCATTCTACTTTTAAGATCAGGCAAGGAAAAAGAAGTTCGTCCAATCAAACTTCTGATAGGTCCGATGATTTTATTAGCTGTTCTTTCTTATTCATTCATGCAGCATGTGCAAATCACTGCTAAGGGCCTGCTCGTAATGGCAGTCTTTGTACTTGTAGGTTTTGCAATCGGGCTATGGAGAGGTACACTATATAAAGTAACATTTGATCGTCAGTCAGGGCGTATTACTGCCGCAAGCTCTCTCTATGGAACCCTTTTTTTCATTGGGGTTATCCTGATACGTATGGCAGTTGGCTCATTTGTTCAAGACGGCGGTCATTCGCTGATGATCTTTGCAAATGGCCTGACATTACTGCCAGTCGGAAGCATGATTGGATTGCGGTTCATCCTTTTTAAAAAATATATGGCCCTCAAAGCATCTGCAGCCATTTAACTGACAGACAGGAGTTTTACACATGAATCTTCAGAAGCCACTCGAGCTTTTAGGTCAAATGAGACGAAAAGTAGTGTTAGGTCTTGTGTTGACGTATATGTATATTCAAATGTACGAGCCACTTTCTATAGGCGAATTGGTGTTTCGCACCTTCGCCTATTTGGTGTTTCTTCTTTGTCTTTTTCCAAAAAACAAGCTGGCACCTAAAAAGCAATTTTCCATGCTCTTCTTGATGTGGATACTGACACATCTCCTTTGGATCGTCACAGGACATCTGCAAGACAGTATCGGGCTCACCTTTTTTATGATTGGTTTTATTGCTTTTCGTTTTTCAGAGGCACATCATCCCTATTTATTCGGACTGATCTTTCTCACCAGTGGTGTAAGTTACTACGTGAATGGGCTTTCTTGGAGCATGGTCATCACCCTTCCATTATTCCAGCTGCTTGTGTATACCATTGTCTTGATCTCTAGAATGCGGCGGCGGGAACAAGAATTAAAGGAAGAACACTTCGGAGAACTTCAGCTGGTTCACCGTGAATTGTCAGACGCACATGAGAAATTGAAACAGGCTCATATCGAACTGGAAGAAGCGACGGTTCAGTCATTGCAATTTGCTGTGCTGGAAGAGCGAAGCAGAATTGCACGGGATTTGCATGACAGCATCGGCCACCAATTAACGTCTATGATTGTGCAGCTTCAATCTCTGCCCTACCGCTTAAAACAAGAAAAACCTGAACAGATGGCTCAAACATTTGATGAACTGATCTCCATTTCTAAAAACTGTCTCACCGAGGTCCGTTCCGTTGTTCATCATATGGCGGCAGATGATGCAGGACTTGGTCTTGCAGGACTCCGTAGCTTAGTGAAACAAGGAGAAATGACTGGAGAGCTTGAGCTTCACTTTTATACAGATCAGCTCACATATAAAAAATGGCCGCTCGCTATATCTGAACTGTTCTATCGTGTTTTGCAAGAAGCGATCACCAATACAATTCGGCATGCGCAAGCGACCACGATGAGTATTACATTATGTAATGATGATAAAGAGCTCATCATGCACATTGAAGATGATGGATATGTAAACGGCGGCAGCATATCATACGGGTTTGGCCTGTCAGGTATGAAAGCCCGCTGTGAGGCAGCAGGGGGAAATCTCAAGACCTCCATTCGTGATCCACATGGCTTCTCTATACTTGTTCAAATCCCAATCAAGGAGGATACCCTATCATGAAAAACCCTATTTCAATTGGCATAATTGATGATCAACCGCTGATTCGCCAAGGATTTCGTTATATTGCAAGTGCTCAAGAGGATATTGAGGTTATATGGGAAGCGGCAGACGGTCAGGAAGCAGTGGACCTTTGCGCTAGCCGCAAACCGGATGTCCTGCTGATGGATGTTCAAATGCCTATAATGGATGGTATCACAGCAACAGAGCACATTTTAAGTCAGCAGCCTGATATCAAAGTTGTCATTCTGACGACCTTTGATACAGAAGAATATGTCTTTGACGGAATCCGTGCAGGAGCAGTCGGTTATTTACTAAAGGACACATCGCCGGAGGACTTAATTGAGGCCATTCGAACGGCTTTTGCTGGCGAATCTGTGTTTAAAACGGCAGCCTCCGAGCATATGATGGCCCAGGCCCTTCAACAGGCAAATGATCGGCACCACACTCATTTTCTTCAAGAATCTTTTACAGAACGGGAACGTGACGTCCTGCAGCAAATGGCTTACGGCTTAAAGAATGAAGACATTGCTGATCAGTTATTTATTAGTGTAAGTACGGTAAAAACGCATGTCCATCGCATTTTGCAGAAATTAAATGCACAAGATCGGACACAAGCTGTCGTCTTCGCTATTCGTCATCGCCTTGTGAAATGAAAAATACCTCCACTTCAAGAATTTTATACAAAAAACATTTAAAACCCATGATAAATAGATAAATTAATTCTAATTAACTAGTATATTTCACTTATTAAATTCCGTTTTTTATAGGTATTTGTGTAAAAATCTATAAAAGATAGGGACTAAAACCTATTCCTCATCACGAATGAAATTCGATAGAATGAATAGTGCAAATCGTCATTAGGAGATTTTCCCCTTTAACACCCGAATATACCATTCTATCTGTTTCTTTTTTCTCAGTCAGATAGCGGGAAGAAAATGACGAAAGAAAAGCAAAGGAGCATCAACTGTGAATCTTAAAAAAATAAGTGCACTCCTCATGATTTCATTCGTGATGATCATCTCTGCAGCCTGCCAGAGCTCAGCAAAATCAACAAAGGCTGACCAAAAATCAACAAAAACAGCAGAGGTAAAAGTGAATAGCTACGAATATACGTTACCAGAAGACTCAACAACTACCTTGCGAGACAATGAATTGGTGTTAAAAGTCAACCTGACGATCACCAACAAAGGTGACAAAGCCCTTTCACTATATAACTCTGATTTCACCCTTTATCAGGACGATGCCAAAGTCTCTGATTTAAAATTCTACGGCAGTAAAGACCGCCTTGATCTTGGGTCATTGAACAAAGGGAAATCACTATCAGGAGCTCTTTATTTCCTAGTAGATAAAGGCAAAAAATATCAGTTCGTGTACCAAGATAGCATCAAGAAAAACAGCGATTCGATCGAAATTGAACTAGATGGCGAAAAGATACTGGATTCAGCGAAAAAGCTAGATAACCCAGCAAAAGCACTATCTGCTTATACAGATCTCATTGTTTTTGACAAAAAGAATGATCAATTCTCAGAATTAACAGGTGACAATCAATCAGATGTCGTTAATAAATATCACGAAATGTTTGTGAAAGACTTTAAAAGAAGTGCAGGCATATATGGAAACGAAGTCAGTGACCGCGATATTTTATCCATGTACAAACGCATGCAAAATACAATGAAGGATAAAGCGAAAGTGGAAACAAGTGTGAAAACCATCTCAGATGACGAAGCGAAGGTTGTCGCTCAAGTAACCGGTATTGATGCTTCTAACTTAAAAGACAAACTAGACAAACAAAGAGATGAGTTTTACAACGGCAAAATCCGTTCGAAAGAAGAATTGTATAAGAAAAGCTTGAATATGTACGCATCTGAGTTTGAAAAGCTTCCTCCAGTCTCAAGCCCTGCTGAGTATGAAGTGAAAATGAAACGTAACGGAGATGGTCAGTGGAAAATTGACCTCAATGATTATAATACAGAGCAATACATGAGTGGTTTTATTAAAACAAGATGATGAAAAAAAGACGCTGGCTCCTTGAAAGGTACCGCGTCTTTTTTCATGCTATGATACAGTCGTCTCTTGCTCTTCTTTGACCGCTTTTTCAATATCTTTAAATCGGCTCGATACAGTAGACGCACTAATGCCATACTTTTTAGCAATTTGTGCTTGAGAAAGCGGGGCATCGCTTGCAAGTGAATGAATATAATATTCGATTCCAGCAGCAAATGACGCCGCTTTACGGATCACAGGTGCTTTCTGATCACAGTAAGCTTTCCAAACTGTTAAAGCGCCATCTGTCAGGCTTTGGTCACCGTGCTCTTTCATCCCGTCTTCAATCAGCTTGGCTGTTTCCAGCTGAACGTCACTAGCCCAGTCCATCCGATCTGCTGATAGTCCTACTGTACTTCCTTCTGTTTGAGCAGGCGCTTCTGTTTCTTCAACTTCTTGCTTCGCAAACATACACTTCAGCACTTCAGGGAAGGCTTCTCTCATAAATGTACTACGTGCTCCTCCGTTTGCCTCATGTGCTTCAACGAGCTGGCGAACCTGAAGAAGAAGCGTATCAGTAAACTCTTTCGCGAACATCGTATATTGAATGAAAAACTCTGCTTTTTCTTCAAACTGAACAGGGAAACCTAGAACAAGACTACCTTTCTCTGGCAGCACGGTTTGATCCGGCTTCACATCAACTTCAACCTTCTCAGCTGTCACCATATTCTCAAAGTAAAGAGACTCGTCCGTTTTTTCATTTAATAAAAGCAAAGATGGCTCCATGTCTGTCCAAGATTCAACCACTTGTCTTGTTTTAGGACGGGTAATATCTTCTGCTTTTTTTGTCAGGAATTCTTGGAAGATGGTCTCTTTCTTATCTGTTAATGGGCGGAAGAAAATGCCCCATACACTCAAATGAAAGACTGAGATTTGTTGCGTTTCTTTATCCATATCTGCTAGGAAAGAAAACTCATTAATGAATTGATTGATCGCTCTCTGATGCTTAGAGAACGCATAATTCATTAAATCCTTTTGAACTTGTACAGCTTCCTTAAACACAAGCTCAGACGTTTGTTCTCCGCCTGACTTTTGACCACAGCAATGTTTATATTTTTTTCCGCTTCCGCATGGGCAGAGCGCATTTCGTTTAATTTTTCCCAAAATAAAACCTCCGACATTCTAGTCTAACCTCACTATTTTAACAAACGATTGCACAGGAGAGTTTTATTTTCAAGAAAAAAGAAAAATCAGAATGATCAGATAAATAACAAAGACGTCTAAAAGAGCAAGGCGGCTCATAGTCAAAAGCCCTCTGTCTCTGTTTATTTTCTCCAATCATTCCAATAGATTTCCCTCAGCTCATCCCTTCGAATAGCTGCTTTGCTTCAAAATAAAAGATTTGCACGAACTTTTTCGTATTGACTCTGCCTGTTGACCCTGCAGATGAAGAAGTCTTCTGCATTTCTTTCATTCTTTGGCTGACATCAGTGAAATCAAAAAACTTCGACGCATAGTGCTCAAATTTAGGATTTGAAAAATCTGTGAGCCCAAGTGATGCGAAATGATTTAAGGAATGATGGATGGCTCGTCTAATTCGCTGCTCTGCTGCTTTCACTTCCCGCATCACTTCCACATCCGCCGCACCACGACCAAGTTTTCGTTCCGCCGTTTTGATAAATAGCTGCTTTAATGGCGGAAAATTCACCTCATGAGAATTGGCTGTCTGCGTTTCATGTAAGTAGATCAATATCTCTAGTAAATCCTTAGAGCCACTCTCTCCGACAATTCCTAATTCAGATAGGAGGAATTCCCCTGCCTCTTTCATCGTTCTTCGCTTTGATCCAGTACCTGTCTCATGAGAAATCACTGGCTCTAATGGCAGCACATGCCGAAGAGAAGCTTGAATATCGTAAATTGATTTTTCGAGCTTGATCCGCTCCATGACCTTTCGAATGACACTGACAATCTCAATTCGATTGACGGGTTTATGAATATAATATTCAATTCCAAGTTCATAGGCTTCTGCCATCATCTCTTTTGCTTCTACTTGAGATATCATGATGACCTTGCCTTTGAATTCAGGGTGAATATGGCGTATGGTTTGAATGCCGTCTCTAGCTGGCATTAAAAGATCAATCAGAAGGATGTCTACTTTTTTCAGGTTCAATGAATGCGCTTCTAATCCAATGCCGTCATCAGCTTCATCCACGACCTCTCCTAGATCCCCATCCTCAATGATTTGACCTAAAATCGAGCGTATTGCACGATCATCATCTGCAATGAAAAATCGCATACACTCACCCTCTCTGTATTAAATTTTTTATCGGAAGGGCAAGCTGAAAAGCTGTTCCTTTCGTTTCTTTCTGCTCAATCTGGATTTGACCGTCCAGCTCTTGAACCAGCTCTCTCACATAGGATAAGCCAATCCCAGTTGACGGTGTTCCATATGCATCAAATTTTGAAGTATATCCAGGATCAAATACAATCTCTCTCAATTTCTCAGGAATACCCGGTCCATCATCCTCGACCCGAACCTCTATTTTATCATGACTGCCTTTTAATACGAGTGAGATGGCTCCATCATGCTTAATTGCTTCAACTGCATTTGCCATTAAATTATTAATCAGCGATAAGAAAATGAACACATGATACTCATGCAAGTGAATGCCTTTTATATCAGATGTAAAGGAAATGTTCTTCCCGAGAGATAGCGCATATTTCTCTTGAATGCGAATCACGATTTGAACAAGATCCTCTGCCCTCATATAATCTTGCATATTCTCCTTGGAAATTAGCTTTGAAAGCCCAGCATAAATACGCTGATTGTCCTTTTTGACTTCATGTATTTCCCCTGCAAGCTTGAGCAGCTCCTGACTCACTTTCTTTCCTGCCTCATGTTCATTCAGCAGACGATAGAGCCGATAGGATTCTTGCGTTATGTGCTCTGTATGATTTAACGTTTTCTTTAAATGAACTGTTTCCTCATATAGATTTGAAATGACCATCATCATATGCTCATTTTGCTTCATGATTTGTTTCTCTCTTGATTGTGCCTCATACAGCCTCATCATATTAAAAAAGCTGATGACCACGAAGCTGTGAGCAAATGCAATGAGGATCATATCACTCAGCTTTGAGAAAGTCATGGTTGTATCAAACACTAAAAATTGTACAAACAGCTCAACAAAATCAGCAAGCAGTTCAATCATCAGTCCGATCAGCCCAATAAAAATGGAACGCTGCTTGAAACGTCCTGTACGGACAACAAAGAAAAGAAAAGCATAAGTAAAGTAAAAAAAGAAGCTCGGAAACTGCTGATAAAATGACAGAGCCAAATCAGCTTTTTGCTGAATAAGATCTAAACCTACTCGAAATAGGACAATGGCTGCACCTGTTAAAAACCCTGGCAGCAATGGTCTTGATTTTCTTAAAAGTAATAAGCAAAAGAAAAACGCAGGTGCCCCAAAACTAATACGAAATGTTTCATTCACAGGATAAAACTTCAGCTCTCCCGCAAGCGGCACAATGACGATCATAAAAATCAAAATAAATGCGTCTTTTTTGACAAGCTGGTTTAAACTCAAATGACTGACATCCCTTCCCCTGTTTACATAGCCACAGTATACAAGGAGACTCTTTGCTTCACAATGAGCAAAAAAATTATTTTCACGGCTACTTCTCTCTTCAAAATCATTTTTTATGACTATTCTCCGAGGAGGCATGGTGACCTTTCAGCTATCCTACGATTTGGAGATTGTCTACAATAATGGGAATTGTTTAGACAATTGTATGCAGACTGATTTTTTATTTGTAAGTTTTTCTGTAGATTTTCGTCAGATTGTGTAGTTTCCAAGATAAATTGAATAAATAATTTTAGTGAAACTATATGTAAGCGTTTTCTTACTTTTCACTAAAAACCCTTTTTGTTGTTTCGCCGCCAAAGCCTTCATTTGAACATATATTTAGGTGTAAAGGAGTGGTACAAGCAGCGCATGACAAGTTCTTTGAAGATGTGTAACATGTTTTCGTGCCTATTTGATCGCATTTTTTGTCATCCGCCAATTCAATAGGGTACTTTTTGATTTTTGATTGGAGGAATCGTATGAAAACAGCAATTTCTAATAATACACAACACGCATGCCAGTCTTCTGTTGATCAATGGGCAGAAGAAATACGTCCGTATTACAAAAACGGGCAGAACGCTGGCTACATTCCAGCACTCGGAAAAGTAAATTCCTCTCAACTTGGTATCAGCGTGATAGGCCCAGATGGATCATCTGTACGTTATGGTGATTGGGACGTTCCCTTTACCCTGCAAAGTATCTCAAAAGTCATCAGCTTTATAGCTGCCTGTTTAGGAAGAGGCGTTGCGTACGTCTTGGATCGGGTAGATGTAGAGCCAACTGGTGATGCATTTAATTCCATCTACCGCCTTGAGATGCATAAACCAGGGAAGCCCTTTAATCCAATGATTAATGCTGGAGCTATTACCGTATCCTCCATCCTTCCTGGAAAGACTTCTACAGAAAAGCTAGCATATATTTTCGATTTAATCGAAAACTTAATAGGTAAGCGTCCTTCTGTTAATGAAGAGGTTTATCAATCAGAATGGGCAACTGCACACCGCAACCGGGCACTTGCTTATTATTTAAAAGAAACCAATTACTTAGAATCAGATGTCGAGGACACGTTAGAAGTGTATTTAAAGCAATGTTCCATTGAGGTCACAACAGAGGACATCGCCTTGATTGGACTGATTATTTCAAGTGATGGCTTCCATCCCTTTAAACAAGTCCAAGTCATCCCAAAAGATATCGCAAGACTAACAAAGGCATTGATGCTGACATGCGGCATGTACAATGCGTCTGGTAATTTTGCGGCATTCGTAGGCGTTCCAGCCAAAAGTGGTGTGTCTGGAGGAATCATGGCTTGCGTTCCGCCAAGCGCAAGAAGAGAATTCCCATTTCAGACAGGCTGCGGTATCGGCATTTATGGTCCTGCCATTGACGATTGTGGAAATAGTATTACCGGTGTCATGATGCTGAAGAAACTCGCCAAAGAGTGGGATCTCAGTATTTTTTAAAAAGAACAGTGATGAATTCGAAGAGGTGATGTTATGAATGGTTTATTAACAACAACAAATGGTTTTCTATGGTCATATATTATTGTTGCACTATTAATTCTTGTCGGCCTTTATTTTACATTTAGAACTCGATTCCTTCAGATTCGTATGCTCAAGGAAATGGTCATCGTTCTGAAAGAAGGAACAAATAAACAAAAATCTGGTGTGTCACCATTCCAAGCGTTTGCTATTAGTATGGCCGCTCGAGTTGGAACAGGAAATATTACTGGTATCGCGATCGCTATTGCCATGGGTGGTCCTGGTGCTATTTTCTGGATGTGGATTCTCGCAATTATTGGTTCCGCCTCTAGTTTTGTTGAAAGTACACTTGCCCAAGTCTATAAAACAAAGGATGGGTCAGGCTTTCGCGGAGGTCCAGCGTACTACATTGAAAAAGGCTTAAAGAAACGCTGGATGGGGATTTTATTTGCCGTATTGATTACTATTTCTTTCGGTATTGTCTTTAACGCTGTACAGTCGAATACCATTACCATCGCTTTTGAAAATTCATTTGGTACAAACCGATTGATGGTTGGAGTCATTATGGCTGTTGGATTTAGCTTGATCATTTTCGGCGGTGTCAAAACGATCGCAAAGATGGCAGAATATATTGTCGTCTTCTTAGCTGTTGCATATATTGGTATTGCTCTGTTTGTCATGATCACAAACATTACCGAACTGCCTGGTGTTGTTCATACCATTATCACCCATGCATTTGGCATTGAACAATTTGCAGGAGGTACGATGGGTGCTGTCATCATGGAAGGGATCAAACGGGGTCTCTTTTCAAACGAAGCGGGGATGGGTAGTGCGCCGAATGCAGCTGCGGCTGCCGTGACTAGTCACCCTGTAAAGCAAGGGCTCATTCAGGCATTTGGTGTTTTAACTGATACCCTGATTATTTGTACAAGTACTGCTTTTATTGTCCTTTTCTCTAATGCATATAAAACAACCAAATTAACTGGTATCGAACTTACTCAGGCTTCTTTAAGTGAACACATTGGCCCTTGGGCTTCTGGTGTACTTGCCATTATGGTCTTCTTGTTTGCGTTTAGTACGTTAATCGGAAATTATTACTATGGTGAAACAAACATTGAGTTCCTTAAATCAAGCAAGGCGTGGCTCATTGGATACCGTATTGCCGTTATAGCAATGGTCTTATTCGGTGCTGTGGCAAGTGTTCCTTTTGTTTGGAACCTCGCCGACTTATTCATGGGTCTCATGGTCATCGTCAACCTCATTGCCATTACCATGCTGTCTAAGGTCGCCTTTGCAGCATTGAAAGATTATACGAGACAGAAAAAAGAAGGAAAAGATCCTGTCTTTTATAAAAATGCTGTTCCAAACAATGAAAGCATTGAATGCTGGGACGACGAACCTGTTTCCTTGAAAAAGAATCAAATCGGATAAAACAAATAAGCTCTGGTCATATGATCAGAGCTTATTTCTTTATGTTAAAAATTCGAGTATGAGCTTATTCACGACATCTGGCTTTTCATGATTGATCCAATGGGTGGCATCATCGACAAAAATCAGCTGTCCATTTGGGCAAATTTTGATCGTTTCTTTTGCGAGCTTTCTGCTTAGAAACTTGTCCTCCATTCCCCAAATCATTCGGACAGGCACGAGAATTCGTTTGGAAATCGGTTTTTCAAAGCCGCCTTTTTTAATCGCTCGATACCAATTCAACATGGACGTAATGGCTCCAGGCTGCGTCCATGCCAACTTATAGCTTGAGACATCTTCTTTTGTAAACAAATGAGGTCTAGCAGATAGTCCAATGGCTTCATCCAGTCTTTGAAAGTGATTTTCTTGAAGGGCTGCCTCTGGTACATTTGGAAGCTGAAAGAACGCGATATAAGAGCTCTTCTTCCACTGCGGCGGATAAAACGGAAGGACCTTCATCATCACACGAGGATGCGGCATGTTGACGATGATTAATTTTTCTACATATTGAGAACGGGTTGAAGCAAGATGCCAAGCAACAGCTCCACCCCAATCATGTCCGCCGACAATGGCCTTTTGATTTGGGCTCAGTGCCTTAATTAATCCCACGATATCATCTCTTAATTTGTCTAAGACGTATGATTCGACTCCTTCTGGTTTGTCACTCAGATGGTATCCCCTTTGATCAGGAACAACGACACGATACCCTGCCTCAGCCAGGGGGCGGATTTGATTTTTCCAACCATACCAAAACTCAGGAAATCCATGCAGCAGAACCAGCAGTGGGCCATCTTCAGGACCAGCCATTGCTGTATGGAGCTTTATGCCGTTTGTTTGAATATATTGAAACTCAACTTGATCCATTCCTTTTCCACCCTTTCCCCATGTCTTATCATTCTTCCAACATAGCATATTTTCCATTTTTCAGAAAATAAAAACACTCACAAAAAAACCTTCACAAGGGTGAAGGCTCAGATTATTGACAACGAATGCGAGGGTTTTTCTACACGCTGAAACGTCTTTATTTATTTCATATAATTCAGCACCCATATCAGACCATTCTTCCGATCTTGTACTTGTCCATGAAGTGCGCCAAAAAACGTATCCTGTAATTCTACAAGGACATCTCCGTCAGCTTCAAGCGCCTCGTATACAGCCTTTAACTCTTCCTCATTGTCAAACTGCATGATCAATCGAAGATTCTCCGGTTTTGGTGTGCGGCCAAATGTATCTGAAAAGTGGAGCAGTGATTCTCCAAGGTGTAGCTCAGCATGCAATACACGGTCTTGATGTTCATTTAAGATACGAATATCTCCGCCAAAAATTCCTTGATAATATTGAAGAGATTCTTTGACGTCTTCTACGACAATATAAGGACTAACGCTGATCATTTCCCTCATCCTCCTCTTGTTCCGTTCATTATCTCTTATATAGCTTATCCCAAATCGTATGAAAAAAGGCACAAATCGTCAACGGATTTGCACCTTTTTCTCAAGCAGATTTCGCTAATTCACTGTGTTTGTTAGAATATGCTGCGTACATGACGACACCGATCATCAGCCAAACCCCGAAGTACAGCCATGTCCGGCCTGGTAAATTGAGCATCAGGAACACACAACAGCCCATCGAGATAATTGGCAAAACCGGTACAAACGGAACCCGGAATCCCCTTTCCAGCTGTTTATGTGTCTTTCTCAAAATGAGTACGGATAAGCTCACCATCGCAAACGTTAATAATGCACCGATATTGGCTAGGTTGGACAGATCCTTCAAATCAATAAACCCTGAAATAACAGCTGTCATCCCGCCAATCACCCATATACTGGCAACAGGTGTATCACTTTTGTTTGTTTTTGAAAACACTTTAGGCAAGAGCCCGTCCCGCCCCATCGCAAAAGCAATTCGAGTTGCTGCATAATTATTGGCGAAAATCACAGCCATCAATCCAATTACAGCTCCGACAGAAATAATACCAGCCACGCTATGTTGATGGACACTTTGCAATACATAAGACATTGCCTCTGTCACATTCAACTTCGTATAGTGCACCATACCTGTCATGACCAAACAAACGACAATATAAATGATCGTACAAATGAGCAATGAACCAATAATGCCAATTGGCAGGTTCCGCTGTGGATTTTTCACCTCTTCTGCAGAAGCCGAAATGGCATCGAATCCTAAAAAGGCAAAAAACACAGCAGCGGCACCAGCAATAATCCCTTCCGTACCAAACGGCATGAACGGCTGCCAATTGGCTGGCTCTACATAAAAACCACCTACTACAATGAAAAGAACAATAATGCCAAGTTTCACAAACACCATGATATTATTGAATTTTTTACTTTCTTTCGTTCCTCTAGATAGGATCCACGCAATGAGTAAAGCAATGATAATTGCTGGCAAATTCATATATCCGCCTTGTTCTGGACCAGCTAAAAATTGATGTGGAATTGAGATTCCAAACCCCTCCAGCAGGCTGTTAAAATAACTCGACCAGCCACTCGCTACAGCTGAAGCAGTCAGCATATAAACAGATAATAACGTCCATCCCATGAGATGACCTACGAGCTCACCCATTGTGGTATATGAATAAATGTACGCACTGCCGAACACAGGCAGCGCGGAAGCCATTTCTGCATAACAAAGTGCTGCTAAACTGCACACAATCGCTGCGATCGCAAAGGAGAAAATAACAGCCGGTCCTGCATCCTTAGCTGCTGTAATTCCGGTTAACACCATGACCCCCGTCCCAATCACAGCCCCTATGCCAAGGAGCGTGAGATCGAGCCCGCCCAGTGTTTTTTTTACCTTTTGCTGTCTGCTCTGTTCTAACAAATCGTGAATGTGTTTCTTACGAAGTATATGTCGCAAACCCTTTCCCTCCAAAACGTTAGAAAAACAAAAAAATCATTCAAATTTCATTATAGCAGAATAGATCCTACGCATTCACAACCAATTCACGTAAATCTTTCTTCATGATTTTACCAAGTTTATTTTTTGGCAGATCCTGCGTGAAATGAATGGATGGCACTTTGTAATCTGCTAAACGTTCCTTGCAGTAATTCAACACATCTTCTTCGCAGAAATCGACAGATTCGTCTTTTACGATATATGCACTTGGTACTTCACCATATAAGTCATCTGGTACCCCAATGACAGCAGATTCAATTACACCTGGAATTTGATCAATGACCTCTTCCACTTGGTCAGGGTAAATATTATCCCCACCGTATAGAATCACATCTTTGTATCTCCCTGTGATGTATAGAAAACCGTCTTCATCCAGATAGCCTGCATCTCCCATATGGAACCAGCCATCTTTGAGCACTTTCTCTGTCGCTTCAGGTTGATGATAGTAGCCTAAGAAATAAAATGGGCTTCTCATGACGACCTCGCCAATTTCTCCAGCTGGGAGCGCCTCCTCTGTCTCAGGATGCACGATTTTGACTTCTACATCCGGATCCACTTTACCAGCAGAGCCCATCTTATCCTCACCCATCGCTGGATGCCACGCACTCACAACCCACGCTTCTGTACTTCCGTAGCCATGCATCATCTGAATGCCTACTTCTTTGTAATCTTTAATTAAGCGTACCGGTACCTTCGTACCACCAGAAATCGCAATTTCAAAAGATGAGAGATCGTACGAACCGCGCTTCATTTCTTCTAGCATGTACGTATAAGCTGATGGGAAAGCCATCATAAACGTAATTCTTTCTTTCTCAATCGTTTCTAAAATGCGTTTCGGTGTTGCATCATGTAAGAAGACTAACGTATACCCTTCAATTGCAGCTGCAATCAAGTGATTAATAGAACTCATATGATACAGCGGATGACTTGCCAAGTACCGTTTTCCTTTCAGATCAAATCCTCGATTCCCACGTCTTGTTAAAAATTGATAGATTCGTCCATGTCCGACCATACAGCCTTTTGGATTACCTGTTGTACCTGAAGTGAATAAAATCATGGCCAAATCTTCTTCTGATACCTGTTCAGCAAGATCACTTCCATCATTAGACGCCAATATGTCTTCAAACAGCTGTGTTGTTTTCGCATTGACACCAGATTCCACCATGAGACAATCTTCTAAAGACACATTCACTGCCGCAATAATGTCACGGAATTCACGGTCAAAAAATAAAGCCTTTGGCTCTGCTTTTTTCAAGATACCTTCTAGCTCAAAAGAGGTAAGTTGCCAGCTAAGCGGTACGGCGACTGCACCTGCTTTAATGGCTGCCAGCATAATCGTAGAAAAGTGATGATGGTTTTGACAAATAAAGCACACCCGGTCACCTTTTCGAATTCCTTTACGGTGTAAGTAATGTGCCAGCTGATCAATGCGTTTTGCATATTCTTCAAATGTATAAGACACACCTCCGCCAGTTACCGCTTCAATTTGTGAAGAGCGTTCCATTCTGTCGTTTAGTAATGCCTGTAAAGTATTCAATATCTTCATCTCCAAACGTTTGATGTCCAATAGCCAATTTCCAGTGAATTGGATTGGCAGATTTTATCTCATTCACATTCTAAAATAAAAAGAGGTGAAAGTAAAATCATTTCATTTTGGAATTGTTCCTTTTATTAATTGATAATATAGGTAATTTTATAGCCGTCTTCCATTTTGGTTTAAATGATGATGCTTATTATGATAAGATAGACCTAGTAATTGATCGGAAAATGCGAATGCAATAGGAAAAGAGGTATGGAGAATGCAACATTTCGAGCTAGAGGCAAGTTTGTTAGACCATGCACTGACAAAGTATTTAAAGGCGACGAAACGAATAGATGAAGAGAATATCCCGAAAAACGTCACGAATGTAAAAGGGTTTATTTTACGCATCATCTACCGCCATCAATCATGTACTGTGAAAAATATTCTGCAGGAAGTTTCATTATCTCCCTCCGCAACAACAACCGCTCTCAATCACTTAGAAGATGAAGGGCTAATTATCCGCTCTAGAAATAACAATGACCGCCGTACGGTATGGATTACACTCTCTGAATCAGGTGAACAAATCGCCAGACAAATGATCGACAATCGTCAGCTGCTTGTCAATCAACTGTTCAATCACCTATCAGAAGAAGATAAAAAAACATTTTTTGAATTAATCGAAAAAATGATGGACGAGCGCACACTAAAGGCTTAGGAAATTTCCTAAGCCTTCTTTTTATGGCTTTAAGATGACTTTTATACAATCATCTTGTTTTTCATTGAATATGTGATACGCATGAGCTGCATCATCTAGCGGTAATTGATGTGTGATGATCGCTCTAGGATCAATTTCCCCGGTTGTCACTTTTTGATAAAGCTTTGACATGTACCCTCTCGCCGGTGCCTGTCCCATTTTCAGCGTGACGTTTCTTGCGAAAAAAGCACCCAATGGGAACATATTGTAAAGACCTCCATACACACCCGTCAGCTGAACAGTCCCGCATTTCCTCACGGCTTTTGTGGCAATTTGAATGGGCCCTATCGTTCCGCCTTGCAGCTTGAGCTTCTGTTCAATCTTTTCAAGCGGTGACTTTTTTCCATCCATCCCCACACAATCAATGACAACATCCGCCCCGCCTTTAGTGAGCTCTTTTAGGGTTTCTCCCATGTCAGGGTCTTCTGTAAAATCAAATACTTCTACGCCGCTCATTCGTTTTGCATGGTGAAGGCGATAGTCTATGTAATCAACAGCAATGACCCGCTCTGCGCCCTTTTGCCAAGCAAATTGCTGTGCCATTAACCCAACAGGTCCACACCCCAGCACAATGACTGTATCCCCCTTTTTTACACCTGCGTGTTCTACACTCCAATAAGCAGTTGGCAGAACATCTGATAAAAACAGCAATTGTTCATCCTCTAGCTCACAATCATCCGGCACCTTAAATGGTGTATAGTTTCCAAAGGGCACACGTAAATATTCAGCCTGTCCTCCGGGGTAATTCCCATATTTCTCACTGTATCCAAAAAGTCCGCCTGAATCATAATGGGGGTTTGAGTGATCGCATTGACTTTCTAGATGATGATGGCAATACTGGCATTGACCACACGCCACGGTAAATGGAATGACGACACGATCTCCCTTTTTCACCGCAGTGACATCCGGCCCGACTTCCTCTACCACCCCCATCGGTTCATGCCCAATCACATAGCCGATAGGAAGCGGGAAATTCCCTTGATATAAATGTAAATCTGACCCACAAATAGCTGTAGATGTAATTCGAATGATGACATCTTCACGATCTTGTATAGATGGTGCATCTACTTCCTTCACCGCAATGCGGCTTTTCCCTTGATAGGTGACAGCTCTCATTTGCATTTCCTCCTTTAGTTCAAGTCATCATTTCTATAGCTTCACCTTGAATGGATGGTTCATACATATGAATAGGGATGCTGTTCCATAAGGGAAATAAAATAACCCGCCGATTGATTCGACAGGCTGTTTATTCAAATCTGTGTAACGCGTTACACAGCTATTTATCTTCGACAAACACCAAATCATACTGAGTAGAGGTCTCCCCACCCTCCATCATGTTCCCTTCCTGTATAAAATAAGGGCACATTCCTGGACTTTGTGCTTCTTCAAATTGTTCAAACACTTGCTCAATATAGCCAGGCAGCAGCAAAACCAACATTTTATTTGAATGAGACACGAATTCATACGAGTGAACGGTATTCGGAGGAATATAGGCAAAATCCCCTGGCATCAAGCAAATATTTTCTCCGTTTAACTGAAGATTGATTCTGCCTTCAACACAATAAAGTGCTTCTGTATGCATTTCATGATAATGCGAACGTAATCCTTTTCCCTTTGTCCCTTCAATCACAAAATAACTAAATCCGTCTCCTGTTGTTTCCGTTGTCGCAATCAGCTCATGAAGCTGACCTTCGACCATGTATTGCTTTCCTTCACCAGCCTCCAGCACATATGGCTGCACTGCGCGCGGGAGCTGACTATGAAACAAAACAGCTGGCTTGGTTGTATTGGATAGCTCCCTAATGCCGTGCATCAATATGATATCGCTTTCTTTTTCAGCCTGATGAAAGCTGTCTGCATCAAATGGGTGATCAGTCATCGGCCATTCATTCTGCAACAGCCTCTTTCCGATTTGCTGATAGACATCTGTCATTTGTCCGCCCAGTGTATAAGAAATAAACCTTGTTTTGTGACTATGCATTCTATAGCCATGAATTGTTTTGGGCGGAATATGAATATAATCGCAGGCCGTCACCATATACTTTTTACCGTCCAGTATCACTTCCAGCTTCCCTTCCAGCACAAAGATGGTTTCAAATAGCGTCTCATGACAATGCAGCGGAAAGTAAGCACCTTTCCCACCTGTGATTAAGACAAGCTCAAACAGTTGATTTGTTTGATTTGCTTCTGCCAGCACATGTACAAGCTGATTTTCCAAACCATACAGCTCCCCCGAACCGGACACGGTATAAAAAGAGGTATCTTCGGATTGCTTGATCGATTGTGGTTGCTCCGACATCCCATCACTCCTCATGACTAATTGACTATCTTTATTATATAGACCAATCGATATAATAGATAGGCAATATGCGAGAGATTTTACTCTTCTCGCATAAATAAGTGTCTAAGGTAACATTTTACGTGCTCTAAAGGTGTCGTTTGCTTTAATGCAGTAGTCATTGATAATCCGCCGATGACCATTGAATGAAGGAGAGATGCCCGCTCATCCGCTTTTATTTCATCATATCCGCTATTCATCAGCTTTTCTTTGACAAGCTCTTGCCAGCGGATCATTTCTTGTTTGCATGCAGCATGAAGTTTTGTATGTTCAGGTTTTGACTCTGCCGCCAGTAAGACAATCGGTATCCCTCTTTCACTTTCTTGCTCCATAAAACCCCGAATAATATTTGTCATAAAATGATCGACGGCGACATATGGGTCATCAGAATAGGCAAAGCTTGCTTCAATTTGATTGATGACCCTTTGACTAATATATTCAACGGCTGCTATGGCTAGCTCTTCTTTTCCATTTGGAAAGTAATAATAAAGAGATCCTTTCGGCGTGCCGCTCTCTCGAATGATTTGATTCAACCCTGTCGCATGATACCCCTGTTTACGTAAAAGAAGTGCGGCCGTTTGAATGATTTTGTCCTTCGTACTCACGTGTGACACTCCTTTCCTCCATAGACCAACGTCGATGCCATTGTATTATTGATTCAGTAATGGATGCGTTCCTTTCCATAATGAGGATGATTCTATTTCTGACGCCAGTCTGAGCAGCCAGTCCTCTTTTCCTTTCGGTGCTGTCACCTGTACGCCTAAAGGCATGTCTGCTTCTGTGAGATGAACTGGCACACTCATAGATGGCTGGCCGGTTAGGTTAGCCAGCTGTGTAAATGGTGTATAGGTCAAACTCTTGAGGAACATTTCATAAATCAAATCCTGCTGTGCTTGCATTGAAAGGGATGACACACGTAACAATGCAGCAATTTCTTGATCGTTATGCATCAGCTCGCCAACCTTTGGAGCCGAATAGGCAGTAGCTGGGGTCACATATAGATCGTAGGTTTGATGAAATGCGGCCATTTTTGCAGCGGCCATATCCCATGCATCAAGACTTTCTGTATAAGCAGCAGCTGTCACATTTTTTCCTGCTTCCGCCAGTACCCATGCCACAATATCTGTCTCCTCAGGCTTCACCGGACGCCCGAATGAACGAGCCAGAGAGGTAAATAAGGCAGACATTTCACCGCTGTTCATGACATAATATTGCTGCATTAGATGGACACCATCAATGTCCGGCTTCGCTTCCTCAATTTGATGCCCTTGTTCACTCAGCCATTTCACAGTGTTCAAGACTGCCTGCTTTGCTTCCTCACTCACCTTCGTGCCTACTGGAGAGTCTACACTGTAAGCAATTCGCATAGAAAAGGTTCGTTTCACTAAATCCTCCTGATAGCTGCCGTCATATAATGGCGTTTGGAACGCAGCCTCTGGCTGAATGACTTGAAGCAAATCAAGCAGGGCTGCACTGTCTCGAACTGTTTTTGTGAGCGTAAAGTCAATGGAAGCTCCTTGCCACTGCCTTCCTGCACCCGGGCCGACCGGTGTTCTCCCCCTTGTTGGCTTGAGTCCAAATAAACCAGTAAAGGATGCCGGAATCCGAATAGACCCTCCGCCATCACTCGCTCCACCCGCCGGTACGATGCCGCTTGCCACAGCTGCTGCCGTCCCGCCGCTTGAACCGCCCGGAGAATAGTCAGCATTCCAAGGGTTTCTCGTCGGACCATATAAAAAGGGTTCTGTCACATTTCTCAATCCGAATTCAGGTGTGTTCGTATGACCGATCATGAGGAGCCCAGCCTGCTTCAATCGACGGACAAAGTGGGAATCTGTTTGCGCCTTTACATCCTTTAACAGCAAAGCACCCGCCGTCAAAGGTTCATGCTCCAGCCCCTGCGATATATTTTTCAACACAAACGGAACACCAGCAAACGGCTGATCCGCATCTAGTGACTTCATGTCTTTGAACACTTGATCTCGCCTTGTCTGAATCACCGCATTTAGTACTGGATTCACTTCTTCCAATCTAGCAAATGCAGCTTGTACAAGCTCTTCGGGCGTGACCTGCTTTTTCTGCACAAGTGACGCCAGTCCCGTCGCATCATACGTCATATACTCTTTTACATTCATCGGCATGTCCTTCTTTCTCATATTATGATCTCTCTATTGTCTACTAGAATTCTATGAAATTCAATTTCGGGATACGTGTGAAAAAAACTTTCTTTCTAGACTATGATTCTTCTAACCATCCATCTTATTTCTCCGATATAATAAAGAAAAAAAGACGGAGGTCACCTCATATGCAAGGAGCCATTGCCTTGAAAAAGAAAATCGTCGTGGTCATCGCGTTTCTTCTTGCTTTGACAACTGCTTTGCCCTTCCATTCGCAGGCAGCTGCACCACCAAAAGAAACAGATGTCATCATCGTCTATAAAAATCAAAAAGGAAAACAGACGGCTATTCAAGAAAGTGAAAAAGTGAACGCTCAATACATACATCTTCCAGCTGTAGCAGTGACAGCAGATGAGCAAGCTGTCACCTCACTTAAAAAAGACCCGAACATCGCTTATGTTTCAAAAAACGTTAGGGTCAAACTCGCTGCTTCTACCGTGAAAAAAACGGCTGCTGCTACTGGTCAGGATGCTTTGGTACAAAAATCTTATAACCTGCAGAAGCTCAATGTAAAGCAAGCAATCAAAGAAGGCGTGACAGGGAAAAATGTGAAAGTAGCCGTTCTCGATACTGGTATTTTCCCACATGAAGATTTAAAGGTAGCCGGCGGTAAATCATTCGTCGATTACACGTCTTCTTACAAAGATGATGAAGGACATGGAACACATGTCGCCGGTACAATTGGGGCGCTCAATAATGATTACGGTACGGTCGGCGTCGCTTCTGGTGTGAAGCTGTATGCTGTAAAAGTATTAGATAAAAAAGGAGAGGGCGACTTATACAGTCTGCTCCGAGGCATTGATTGGGCGATTAGCAATAAGATGGACATCATCAACCTAAGTCTAGGTTTTGAAGATAACATTCCGATTTTACGTTCAGCAGTTGATGAAGCATACAAAAAAGGACTGCTGGTCGTTGCTGCAAGCGGAAATGATGGAAAGAAGAATGGTATTAGCTATCCTGCCGCATACAATAGCGTCATTGCTGTTTCTGCAACGACTGACAAAGACAAACTTGCCTCCATCTCTAATACGGGGAAAGGAATTGAATTTTCCGCTCCCGGCGAGAACGTCATCAGTACCTATTTGAAAAATGAATATTGGTATGCAACCGGTACATCACAAGCGGCACCGCATGTCACAGGGATGCTGGCGCTGTTAAAACAGCTACATCCTAAGAAAACAAATGTTCAGCTCCGCACTTTATTGCGCAGCTATACAGTGGATCTTGGCGCAAAAGGAAAAGATTTACAATTCGGCTATGGCCGCGTGCAATATGTGCCGCAGTCAACCTTTTTAAAGGCTGCGACAAGCGCAGTCAAGACAGCCGAAACATCTAAAAAACAGACAGATGTTGATCAAGCCAAAACGAAAATTGGCAGACTCACTGCCAGCAAGCAAAAAACCGCACTCACTGACCGAGTCAAAAAAGTCCAAACAGCCATTGATATTCGTGACGCACGAGCGAAGGTCAAATCAGCTGAAAAAAGTAAAACCCAAGGCTCGATTAAAAGTGCCCAAACGGCCATTAAAAAGCTATCCAAAGGCAAAGAAAAAACAAGCCTACAAAACCGGCTCGACAAAGTCAAAAAACAAGTCGCCTATCAAAAGAAAGTGACAGATGCCAAACAAAAAGTCAAAAAAGCGGAAGCCAAACGAACAAAGAAAACAAAAGCAACCGCTCAAAGTGCGGTCAAACAACTAAAAGCATCTAAAACAAAAACAGATTTACAAAAACGACTAAACCGGATCAAGGTTTGATAAAAAAACGATTCCTTTCAGCAAGGAATCGTTTTTTCTATTTCAACATCTTCTGAAACAGGGTGTGATGATATTTCCCTTTCGCATCCAGCCTCACTTGATCGAGGATGTGCGCTATCGAATGGATGACATCACGGAGTGCTCGATGAACCGAGCCGTGTTCAAAGGAAGCTAAACTCTCCGGCAGTTCATCTTCATCCAAAACAAAGAAATAACCATTCGGAAGAACGAGTAGATCAATCAATAAATCTTCAAAAACAACCGCCTGTTCTTCAAACCATGTATGTCTGACGATATTCACATAAGAGCCAAGTTCATTGCCTTGATCATCCCTCCAAAAATAGACATTGTAAGGCCGGTCCGTCCAATAATAGGCGGTCGTATAACTCCCTTTTGGAATCGTGACAGTGCCATCACCAGCAACCATTGTAAATGGTTCTTGAATTTTATGAAACAACACGACTTGCTGCTCCTGTGCGTCTAACAGCTGACACGTATGTTCCACAACCTGATCATCGTATTTGATTTTTCTCTCGATTACGTCATCCCAAGAATTTGCATATAGCGGAAACAATCGGTCACAACCCCTTCTGCATCTACTTCTTATTCTAGTATACACTGCTTTCTTTTGAAGAAATAAAGGTTCACTGCTGCTGCCTATGGAAGACATATGGTGAGGTGAAAACAAATGAACGGAATCACAATCATCGAAACCGTAGCAGAACTCGGACAAATCATCTTGGTTTTTTGTGGTTATGCCCTTTACTGGCGGCTTGTGAAAACGAAAAGAGATCGAAAGCTAACCCCTTATGAACATGTGTTGAAATTCTTTGTCATGTTCGGGTTAATCTCTTGGTGCTTTTCATATATGGCACTGAACGTATGGGTGTCATGAGAAAAAGGAAGAGTCCCGTCCATGCAGGACATACTCTTCCTCTTCTTATTCGATGTATATTATGAGCCAGCCGGCTGTTCTTTTTTGATCACATACTGATAGCTCTTCACATGCGTCCCATTTTGATTCACAAATTCTTTATCAAGTGCCCGTTCAAAGCCCATTCTTTCATATAAACGAATGGCGGCCTGCATTTTATCCGACGTATGAAGGTACAGGACGTTCTCGCCCCACGATTGCGTTAGTTCTATACTTTTACGCAACAATGACTCTGCAATGCCTTTTCCTCTCACATCAGGATCTACCCCTAAAAACCGGACAATCGCTGAAGTAATGCCCATCTCCGGCTTGTCATATGCCTGTTCTGATGATCGAAACATTTGAAGAGTCCCCACGACCTTGCCCTCAAGCTCGGCCACAAGCATCAACTCCATGTTTGGGTTATCTACAGCCGCTCGCAGGGCTGCAGAATAATTTTGCCAGCCTTCCTCTGTAAATTGAGGCTCATACTGTGCGTATGATTTGATCAGCACATGTGTGATCGCCTCATGATCTTCACTCACCGCTTGACGAATGATCAACTCTTGTTGCTCCATGCCAGCACCTCCTGTTTGTCTATGAATGGATATACGTATCATGCAATCACTGCATGCCGATGATCTAATTCTTTTCTCTACTCATTCAATGTAAAGAGTCTCCTTCGAAAGATCAATGATTTTGCACGAAAACTTCTTTGAAAATTTTGATTGAAATGGAAAGCTTGATTCATTATGCTGATTTGAGGACATATACGAGGAGTGGCATCATATGAATTCTTTATCTTATCCCCAAGAATCGAAAAAAAATCGATTCCTCCTTGCCGCGCTTCTTGGCTCTTTAACAGCCCTTGCACCGCTGGCAATGGATATGTATTTACCTGCTTTACCTAATATCGCCCGTGACTTTGAAGCAAGCACGGCGCTGTCTCAGTTAAGTCTCATGGCTTGTTTGATTGGACTTGCGCTTGGACAGCTGATTGCAGGTCCAATCAGTGATACAGTTGGCAGAAGAAAACCGCTGATGGTTGGATTGATCATTTTTATTGCGGCCTCTCTTTTATGCACAGTGGTCACATCAATTTGGACATTCATTCTTTTAAGGCTGATTCAAGGACTTGCTGGATCAGCAGGCATTGTCATTGCACGAGCCATCGTACGAGATCATTATGAAGGCTCAGAAATGACGAAATTCTTTGCTTTGCTCATGTTAGTCAACGGAGTGGCTCCTGCAGCTGCACCGATCGTGGGCGGACAAATGTTACGGTTCACGACGTGGCAGGGTGTGTTTGTTCTGCTAGGAATCCTCGGGGCGCTCATGCTCCTAAGATCGATGTTTTCATTGAAAGAAAGCTTACCTGTGGAACGCAGGCAGACTGGGGGCTTCAAACAAATCCTAGGTGCGATGAAAATTCTAGCGAGCGATCGACTCTTTGTCGGATATGCTCTCTCACAAGGACTTGTCTTCGCCGCCATGTTTGCGTATATCTCTGGATCACCGTTTGTATTGCAGGAGATTTTCAACCTTTCTCCGCAAGGCTTCAGCGCTGCCTTTGCGGTGAATAGTCTTGGCATCATCACAGCCGGACAAGTATTTGCCCGCGTTGCTGCGAAAATTGGTGAGGAGAAAGTCCTTCGCATCGGGCTGCTGACAGCTGCTTTAGGGGGCGTCACCTTGTGTGTGATGATCTCTATTGATGCAGGGCTTTATGGCATCCTCATCCCGCTCTTTTTTGTGGTCTCAAGCGTTGGGATTGTCGGCACGTCTGCACCGTCTCTTGCGATGCAGCATCACGGTGCACATGCTGGAAGTGCCGCTGCCCTCATCGGTGTGGCACAAATGCTTCTTGGCGCATGCATGACACCCCTTGTCGGCTTAGCTGGAAGCCAGACTGCCTTTCCCATGGGGCTGATTATTATGCTCTGTGACCTTGGCGCACTCTGCTGTTATTTTTTCTTTGTTGCCAGAGCGAAAAAAAGACCCGCATAAGCGGGTCGCAGATTGTTGACAAAGGGCTAAAATGAACTTGATTTTAGCCCTTTGTCTTCTTTTCAGCGTGATAGAAAACCTTTGCAGCCCTAGGAAGGGCGAGCATCGGCGCGGAGCGAATTTGACATTCGTGAGCACCGAAGCGCAGGACTGACACCGAATGCGAGGGTTTGTCTACACGCTGAGACCCGCATAAGCGGGTCTTTCATTTATGGCTTGCTCCAATTGATCGTGCGGAACACATTGTACTGGTCATTATTTTGATATGCATCTAGGTCAAAGCCTGAAAGTCCAAAACCAATTGCCATGACAATTCCTCCGGCAACGGTGAAGATGATCCCCCATTTGATGCATTGCTTTTTTAAATCATTCACGTTCATACTCTCACGACCTTCTTTTTAAACATTCCCATGAATGCCTTAGTGGATTGAACAGTCCCTTGCACAAATAGCTTTGTCAAATACGCCGTGGCTATGCCGCTTAATAATCCGACACCTAATAGAAGAATCCCAACTCCGATCTGCGTCACCACCACATGCAAACCGTCTTGAAAAATAAACGGTGAACCAATGATGCTCCAAAAACCGCCGAGCAGACCAACTAGCGTCATTGTACCTGTCACGAGTGGAATGCACCAAATCACCATATACACAGAAAGAAACAGCAGGAAGACTGTTGCTAGAATACTGCCCCATAACGGAAAGCCCAAAATGAGGATGGAGAGTCTTGTGGCTTTTTCTCCAAACGTCGGCACCTGAACGGTTTTGATTCCTTGTTCCTTCAGAATCCCTTCAGCGATGATGGCAGGCTGACCGACTTGATGAACTGCCTCCTGTTCACTGTAGCCATCTTCCTGATAATCCTCGATCATTTCATCGTAATACTCGATGAACCGATCACTTTCTTTTTCGCCTAGACGATGCAGGTGCTTCTCCAAGCTGGCTAAAAATTCTTTTTTATTCATTGCTCTGTCCTCCAGAAATAAAGTCGTAAATCGCCATCACTTGATCCCATTCCGCTAAAAATTGCGCGATATGCTCCCGTCCGTTCTTTGTCATCCGGTAGTATTTTCTTAATCGACTGTTATGTTCCTGTGAATAGGTCTCCACATAATTGTTTTGCTCTAACCGCTTTAATATCGGATATAATGTCGATTCTGAAATCTCAATACAATGGGACATATCTTTAATCATTTGATAACCATAGGAATCGCCTTTCTTTAATACCGCCAGTACACAGAATTCAAGTAAACCTTTTTTTAATTGTGCATTCATGATTACAACTCCTAACCATTTATACTATACAATACATAGTATGATGTGACAAGAAGTATCGAATATAAAAAAGTCGATCCTTTAGGACCGACTTTTTCATTTTGATTATTGTGTTAAAGCTCCCATTAGTTTAAGTACATTTTTTCACAAACTCTAATATATTATTTTTATCATTCTAAAAATTCAGTTTACAATTAACTATTTAACTAAGTAAGTCCTTTTACAACAAAAAACTCCTTTACTCAAAACATTTCTTTTTTATAACATCGACTTCATTTCAAAAAACACCTAAAAATTTTACAAATATTTAATTTGTTAGTATGTATATTATTTAGCGAGGCATTACAACTATCAAAGAAAAGAAAGATGGAGGTTACTATTAAAGCCGCAGCAACAGATGTAACAATTACATTAACAAATCATGATTTTTAGAAAGAGAATTGAAATTAATTGAGGTTATGACATTAAATATTTCAACACCGTTGAATGACTACGTGACTAATGAAAACATGGTTTTTAATCCACTAGAACATCAACCAAATCATGTTTTTCAATATGAATTTTCTTGGAATATGATGCTAGTTGAGGAGTTATTACATAGAAGGATCGAAACTGTGTTGCAATTGTCTGGTATAAACAATGCGAGTATTACTTTTGTAGCAAATTTTTATCAAGTAAGTTCAACTAAATTGATAAATAATGTAATTGCAACGACTCACGTAAGCAATGGAACCTAAAAAAGATGACTCCGTCACAATACCGAAGTCATCTCATTGCAGCATAAGCTACAGCGTATTTAATAAAGCTGTCCATTAAAGCTCAGTTCAAATGACAAGATGATTGACTTGAATTAATTAAAATAATCCCTCCATTCTATAGTATTAATTTCAGGTTTAATACTATTGTACTTTACTGTATGTTCCTTTATAGAACTATCTGAAATGGATAAGGAATAGGTGTCATTAGTGTCATCAGTAAAAAATAAATATATAGGTTTGGAAATAATACCAGATGGACCTTCTGCTATAACTTTTATTTGAAATTTGAAACCTAAATAAGGACTATCTATTCGTTCCAAGGCTATTGAAAAGACCCTTGCTTTGTTATGTCCTACAATACATCGACTCAAATCTACTGAATTGTTTATAGATACCTGTCCTCCAGGTTGCAGTTTTTCCAATGAAGTAGCTTCACCTACTATCTTACCGCAAGATTTAGAAGAAAAATCATTTACCCTGTATTCAAAAAGATTTACAACGATAAATGATATATCAGTACCTCGACTGCATGCTAAGATTCGAAAATATCTTTCATTTATTTCCATTCCGCCAGCATACCGAAAATGTGTACCTAAATAATTAGCGAGCCCTCCATAACTAATTGTTGCTACAAAATGAATCTTCTCTTTAAACATAATAGGCTCAAAATTTTTAGCAGGATTGATTTGATATAAATCAATAAAATCCTCCCTTTCACTTGTAATTTCAAAATGATCAGTCCAGAAACCTGCCAAAAATATATTTTGTTGTTTATCAACAGCTAGAGCTATGCTAGCATACCCTTTATTATTTAATGTATGTTTAGTGTTGGGGATTTCTTGAAATTTCCTCAGAGGGTTTTGAGATGTTGGACCGTCATAAAAATCTATAGTGCCGTTATCGTAAGCTGCAAGTATAAAGTGCTCTACACCGTTTTTATTGTAAGATGTCATACCGACAGCACCAGCTTTACGCCCTTCTCTATATATGGCCATTTCTTTGACTTCAGTTTGAGAGCCAGTATCAATAAATCTAATTTCAGAGCGAGGATTTGGATCCCCAGCCGTTTCCACACCAATAGCCAAAGTATCCGCATACAATTGTATGCCACCATAATGAGTTAGTTTAGTATCTAGGTGGATACTTTTAATAAATTTTTCTTCATTGATACTAAAAACACCTATACTAGGTGTAACGTTTTCTGAAATATAAAGCTTATCACCTTTACTGGCTATACCTTGAATATGGTTATTCAAATCAAAATATCTATGCCTTAGTACAACCGGTTGGCCGATCTTATTTACTTTTTCAAAAAACTCAGGGACATCAGGAAGTTTGTAGTAAGGATCTTGATTAATTTGATGCGCATTTTCATGAGTCAATTTTGATCATCCTTTATTTTTTTAAAAAAACTGAGAATGAAAATAGGATTTACAAAAATACTCTTAATTATTCTGGATTAAAACAACTTTAAACAACAAATATTAGAAAGAACTTAATCGATTTATTAATGGTGCTAGTGACACAGGAAGGTAAGCAGATGCAATTCTTATTAATAGAAAATATAGTTAGTCCCTCATGCTGGGAGATATTTAAATGAGTAAATCACCATGTGTTTACAAAATAAAACTCCTATTTGTATAAATTAAAAAAGGAGATGATTTCAAATCATCTCCGCGTGAAGAGAAAGTGAGGATTTTTAAGACAAGATGTCCACAAAACCCTCATTTTTGTCTTTTGAACTGTCCGAGAAACGATATATGGTGTTTTTCATTTAGGATTTATTCAATATACGGTGTAATTAAAACCACAAAAAAACTGTCGAGATTTTCTCGACAGCCTGAGACCCTTTTAGGGTCTTTTCGTTTTTATATATTCACAAATCCTTCTCCAAACACATCACGCACGTCATGGACAACAACGAATGCGTCTCGATCAATTTTCTTAATGATTTTCTTTAAACGCATAAGCTCTTGCTTTTGAATAACCGCATAGAGAATTTCCTTCGATTCCTTCGAATAATGACCGCGACCGTTTAAAATGGTCACGCCTCGATCCAAGGTGTGATTGATTTCTTCTGCAATATCATCTTTGCATGAAGAAATAATCGTCACTGCTTTTTTCGTGTTAAGCCCTTCTATGACGAAATCCATCACCTTAGTCGCCACATACAGCATCACAATCGTAAACATTAATTTTTCCGCACCAATAATAAAGTAAGAAGCAAAAACAACGATCAGATCAAAGAACAAGATGGCGTAGCTCACGTTCCAGTCTAGATACTTATTCGCAATTCGCCCAAGAATGGCAGATCCCGCTGTTGTACCGCCCGCTCTTAAAACAAGACCAATGCCAATACCAATGATGATCCCTGCGAAAATAGAACCAATGATCAATTCATGGACATTCACCACCCATGTAGTGGTCAAATGTAAAAATAGAGAGTTACTTGCGACAGCTACCACTGTGTAGATCGTGGTCTTCTTGTCCAAGTATTTATACCCCACAAGTAATAAAATCGCATTCAACACAAGGTTTGTCAGCCATGGCGCAATCTCAAACATATAGTAGAAAATGATGGACAGCCCCGTTACGCCGCCTTCACCAAACTCAAGTGGAATGACAAACATGTTCACAGCTGCAGCAAATAAAAAAGAACCGACTAGAATCATTGCAATATCTTTTACACATTTTTTCAATTTCTTCTTTCCTCCTTTTCTAAGCATATAAAAAACCCTCTTTCTGCACGAAAGAAGACAGTCGTTGGACAAAATAAAAATCAAAAGACGGCGCCTTTTGATGAAGCTTTCTGAAATGAACCTTTCCATAATATATATCTCTTTTTAGAGGCTGTCAATGACTTGGTTTTCTATTATTTCAACTGTATGTTTATGCACTCAAACCCGCATGTTTTCAGGGTTTTTCCGTCGTATGATGCTTATTCCTCTCCTTGACAAAAACACTTTAGTCATTTAAACTACTGCCTCATATCATATCCATTATTTCCGATCGACAAAGGAGGCTGTTTGATTTATATGAATCCTATTCAAAGCCGTTTACAGGCTCACACACCTTTGATTTTAGATGGTGCACTTGCAACGGAGCTTGAACGAAAGGGCTGTGATTTAAACGACAGTTTATGGTCAGCCAAAATCCTCATTGAACAGCCAGAATTGATTCAGCAAGTACACTTGGACTACTTCCAAGCAGGTGCTGACTGTGCAACAACAGCCAGCTACCAAACGACGATTGATGGCTTTGCTGAAAAAGGCTACACAAAAGAAGATGCCATCGAATTAATGAAACGATCTGTCACGTTAGCAAAAGAAGCGTGCGAGCAGTTTTGGCAGGATGAGACACAACGTAAAGAGCGGGCAAAACCATTTGTCGCTGGATCTGTGGGGCCCTTCGGCGCTTATTTGTCTGATGGTTCAGAATATAAGGGAAATTACGGACTCACAGAGCAGGCGCTCATTGATTTTCACAGACCAAGAATTCAAGCATTGGTAGAGGCTGGTGCAGATATTCTCGCTTGTGAAACCATCCCTTGTCTCATTGAAGCAATCGCCATCGCTAAACTGCTGGAGGATGAATTCAGCGGTGTGTATGCGTGGATTACATTTAGTGCAAAGGATGGTCAGCACATTAGTGAAGGAGATTTACTTAGAGACTGTGTACAAGCACTTGAGCCATATGAGCAGATCGCTGCTGTTGGCGTAAACTGTACACCGCCGCAATATATGTCTTCTCTTATTCAGGAGATGAAAAAAGGGACGAGCAAACCGATTGTCGTGTATCCGAACTCAGGGGAATTATATGATCCTGAAGAAAAGGTTTGGAGCGGAGATACGTCTCACCATACATTTGGTGAATGTGCGCAGCAATGGTATAAAGACGGTGCACAAATCATCGGCGGCTGCTGCCGGACGACACCAGAAGATATTACCGATATCTTAAAACAGGCAACATCGTAGCATCATGACTCAACACACATACTTTTAAGCAAAAGGGCGGGAAGACATGGAACAAGCAAAAGATCAGTCACAACAATATCAACGAAAAATGACAAGCCGTCACCTGTTCATGCTTTCTTTAGGCGGCGTGATTGGCACAGGACTCTTTTTAAGCTCAGGATATACGATCAATCAGGCCGGACCTGCGGGAACGATTTTGGCTTATCTGGTTGGGGCATTAATTGTGTACCTCGTGATGCTCTGTTTAGGTGAACTGTCTGTCGCAATGCCGGTTACAGGCGCTTTTCACACATATGCAACAAAATACATTGGGCCCGGCACTGGCTATACAGTGGCTTGGCTTTATTGGCTGACATGGACCGTGGCACTTGGTTCAGAATTTACAGCGGCAGGTCTTTTAATGCAGCGCTGGTTCCCGGACACATCGGTTTGGATGTGGAGCGGTGTTTTTGCGCTTCTCATCTTTTTACTCAATGCTTTTACAGTTAAGTTTTTTGCAGAATCGGAATTTTGGTTTTCTAGCATTAAAGTCATGGCTATTATTCTCTTTATTATTCTTGGCGGAGCGGCGATGTTTGGATTGATTCCACTAAAAGGCGGTGAGGCCGCTCCGTTCTTCTCTAACTTCACTGGAGATGGGGGTCTCTTCCCAAACGGCTTTTTACCGATATTAATGACCATGCTGGCTGTTAATTTTGCTTTTTCGGGTACTGAGCTGATTGGGATTGCTGCGGGCGAAAGCGTCAATCCAGATGAGACCATTCCCCGGGCGATTCGCACGACTGTGCTACGTCTTGTCCTGTTTTTCGTCGGAACGATCGTGGTTTTAGCCGGCTTAATTCCTGTAGAAGAAGCCGGGGTGATCAAAAGTCCTTTCGTTGTGGTCTTTGACCGCATCGGTATTCCTTATGCGGCAGATTTCATGAATTTTGTCATTCTGACAGCGATTTTATCTGCTGCAAACTCAGGGCTATACGCCTCATCTCGCATGCTATGGTCCCTTTCTGAAGAACGAACATTACCTAAAAAGCTGGCAAAATTGACGTCAAAGGGAATTCCTTTGAATGCACTCATTTTGAGTATGATTGGGGGCATTCTCTCTTTGCTATCGAGTGTCATCGCACCTGAAACGGTGTATCTGGTTCTTGTTTCAATCTCTGGACTTGCCGTTGTTGTTGTATGGATGGGAATTGCAGCTTCACAGTTCATGTTTCGCAAAAAATTCTTACAGGATGGCGGGCAGCTTCATGATTTATCTTTCCGAACCCCGCTCTATCCGGTGGTTCCGATTGCTGCCTTCCTCCTATGCCTTGCATCTGTAATCGGCATTGCTTTTGATCCAAATCAGCGTATTGCTCTTATCTGTGGTATCCCTTTTATCGCACTCTGCTATGCTGCCTATTACGTGACAACATGGATTCAGAAAAAACGAGAAAAACCTGGTGTATAGCACCAGGTTTTCAGGCTGTCGAGAAAATCTCGACAGCTTTATTTTTTCCCTTAAATTTTCCACTATCCCATTTTATAATAGAGAAAAGCATACTAAAGGAAGGTGTTTTTCTCATGTTCCACACTAGAAATTCTTCTCAGCACGAAGCCGAATTTGTTTTGCTAGATCAATTGGT
>NZ_RPSG01000004.1:0-347292 GCF_003946835.1 Bacillus sp. 2B09 | reverse complement strand
ACCAATTGATCTAGCAAAACAAATTCGGCTTCGTGCTGAGAAGAATTTCTAGTGTGGAACATGAGAAAAACACCTTCCTTTAGTATGCTTTTCTCTATTATAAAATGGGATAGTGGAAAATTTAAGGGAAAAAATAAAGCTGTCGAGATTTTCTCGACAGCCTGAGAACCGGCATATCGCCGGTTCTTTTAGCGTGTAGACAAACCCTCGCATTCGCCCGCAGTCCTGCGCGCTGGTGCTCACGAATGTCAAATTCGCTCCGCTCCAGTACTCGTCCTTCCTAGGGCTGCAAAGGTTTTCTATCACGCTAAAAAGAAGACAAAGGGCTAAAATCAAGTTCATTTTAGCCCTTTGTCAACAAAATGAAAAGAACCGGCGACCGCCGGTTCTTTTTGTTATATGGAAGTTCATTATTCGCTTATGATGATATTTTTACTTTTTTTCTCGTTGTTTCCCATTTGCCTCTGCTTGGACTATGAACAAGATCGTTATAGGCAAGCACGTTTAAGTCTCTTTGGATGGTTCTAGGTGTGATCCCGAATTCATCAACCAGTTCTTGTGTCGTCACAAGACCTTTCTCTTGAATGAACATATAAACTGATTTTATTCGAGTCATCATACGGTTTGTTGAAGGTTTCAAAAAACCACTCCCTATCAATAAGATCGGATGGACTTGACTAACCACAACTTACTACACTAAAACTGCGACATAAGGACATGCAACAATGGTAAATGTTCGTGTTTCTTAATGTTTTATTCTATTATACACGTTATTATGCATCTAGTTCCACCAAAAAGTCAACTTTACGTGTTTTTAAACTTGTCTTCATGAATTGAAATATGTTATATATCATGATTTGAATCCGGTTACAACCCAATAAACACAAGGCATATAAAGAAAATTGCCACTTAAGAAAGATCAAAAAATAAACACAGAAAATTTACAAAATAAAAAATCATTCATACAAAAAAGACACATTCAAATGAGAAATGTGTCTTTTTATTTTGGTTATCCTTCTAAGAAAAAGAGCTGCACGAAAAATAAGACAGCAAAAATGAGCACAAGAATATGCACTTCTTTCCATTTTCCTTTTGCCAGCTTCACAAGTGGATATGAAATAAATCCTAGTGAAATTCCTGTAGAGATGCTAGATGTCAGCGGCATGGAAAGAATCACAAGAAAAGCAGGAAATGCTTCGTCAAGCTCATTCCAGCGAATACGTGACACTGAATTCATCATCAAACAGCCGACAATGATTAAGACAGGTGAAGTGATGGACGGCAAAGACGAAATGGCTTGAACGAGTGGACCAAAAAACAATGCCACAATAAACAATGCAGCAACGGTTAAAGAGGTCAGTCCAGTTCTTCCGCCAGCAGCAACTCCTGATGAGGATTCAATGTAAGCTGTGGTTGGGCTTGTTCCAAACATTGAGCCAATTGTCGTTGCAGCAGAGTCAGCAAGTAAGGCTCTGCGTACTTTTGGGAGCTGACCATTTTTCATTAAACCTGCTTGTTCCGCAACCCCGATCATTGTTCCTGTTGTATCAAAAATCGTTACAAGTAAAAAGGAGAAGACAACAGCATACAAGTGATGGGAAAATACATCGCCAAACGCAGCGAATGGGTTTGTAATCAGCATTCCTTCAGGCAGTGCTGGGGTATCCACTAGCACTTTAGGAAAATGAAGCTGGCCTGTTGCAAGTGCAATTAATGTGGTTGCTAACATGCCAATAAACAGCGCTCCATTCACTTGAAGAACCATTAATATGACAGAAATCATTAAACCAACGAGTGTCAAAATGACAACAGGTGAGCTTAAATTGCCAAGCTTCACAAGATTTTGTGGATCAGCAGTGATGATTCCAGACTGTCTTAGCCCAATGAATGCAATAAATAATCCGATACCTGCTGTAATCCCGTACTTTAAATTATCTGGAATCGCCTCAATGAGTTGTTTTCTAAGGGATGTTAACGATAAAATAATAAAGAGTATTCCAGCAACAAATACCGCACTAAATGCTGTTTGATAGCTGAGACCCCCACCACCGACAACAGTGACGGTGAAATAGACATTCAGCCCCATACCTGGTGCAATGGCAATTGGATAGTTTGCAAAGAGTGCCATCCAGAGTGTACCGACAACAGCAGCGATAATGGTTGCAGTAAAGACTTGGTCAAAAGGAATGCCTGCATCTGAAAGGATTCCTGGATTGACGGCTACAATATATACCATCGTAAAAAATGTCGTCATACCAGCGAGTAATTCTTTCTTTATGTTGGTTTGGTTCTCTTTTAACTGAAACATAAAATCCTCCATTTACGAACATTATTACAAAACACTTAATATAATATTCGTTTTAAGGGTGGATTGCAACCTTTTTTCAAGGAGGAATGGAAAAATGAATTGGGAAGCAGAAGTCATACGAAAAAAAGACAGTTTGATTCAAGATACACAATCTTTTTTACAAATTGAAAGTGTCTTGGATGAAGAAGGCGGCACAGAAGGAAAACCGTTCGGTGAAAAAGTGGATGAGGCTCTTCAGTATTTGCTCAAAAAAGGGCAGGACGAGGGTTTCAAAGTGAAAAATGTTGATGGCTATGCCGGTCATATTGAATATGGAGAAGGCGAAGACATCGTCGGTGTGCTATGCCATGTGGATGTCGTGCCTGCGGGTGACGACTGGACAACCCCACCATTTTCAGCGGACATAAGAGAAAATAAAATCTTTGCAAGAGGAGCCATTGATGATAAAGGGCCGACCATGGCGGCGTTTTACGCATTGAAAATGTTAAAAGATGCCGGTCTGCCGCTGTCGAAAAAGATTCGAATCATCATTGGCACAGATGAAGAAAGCGATTGGCGCTGCGTCGATCACTATTTCAAGCATGAGGCGATGCCACAAATTGGGTTTGCACCAGATGCTGATTTTCCAATTATTCATGCTGAAAAAGGGATCATAGATGCCATCGTATCCTTTACATACGAACAATCAGAAGAAAACAAGCGTTACATCCTCAAGCAATTCACATCAGGCATGCGTCTCAATATGGTTCCAGATGAGGCTCGCGCAATTGTGGCAGCAGCAAACGATCACGATGCTGAAGCATTAAAAACGGCTTTTACAGCCTATCTTGCGGAAAATCAGTTAACCGGTGAGGCAAACCATACAGCAGATGGACTGACATTCACATTAAAAGGTGTATCAGTTCATGCAATGGAGCCGGCGAATGGCACAAATGCGGGCATTCATATGGCGAATTTCTTATGTGCGCATGAATTAGATGAAAGAGGGCTCGCATTTACATCACAAATAAAGGCTTTATTTGATCAAGACACAAGAGGACAAAAACTCGGCATCGCTTGTAAGGATGATATTAGTGGTGACTTGACCTTGAATGTTGGCACAATCCGCTATTCGCAAAACGAAGAAGCGAAGCTTGGGCTGAATGTCCGCTATCCCGTAACTGCGGACGGTGAGGAAGTCAAAAAAGGGATTGAACGAATAAAAGGGGCAGCGATTGAGAAATTTGATGACAGTCCACCTCATCACGTCTCAAAAGACCATCCACTTGTGAAAACATTACAGCGTGTCTACGAAGAACAAACAGGAGATCCTGCCCATCTTATTGCAATTGGGGGAGGAACGTATGCAAGGTCATTAGAAGCAGGTGTTGCCTTTGGTCCTCTATTCCCAGGAAGACCTGATTGCGCACATCAAAAGGATGAATATATCGAAATCGATGATTTACTAAGAGCAACTGCGCTATATGCACAAGCCATGTATGAATTGGCGAAATAAGAAAGAAAAGAGAAGAGGGGATTCACCGTGAAAAAAATGTTCTTATGCTCTTCATTCAAAGACAGCTATTCTCTCTTGTCTGACTTTGCAGGTGACACCTTAAAAGGAAAAAGTGTGACATTCATTCCGGCAGCCAGTGAAGTGGAAGAAGTCACGCACTATGTCGATGCAGCAAAAGAAGCCTTTCATCAATTAGAAATGCGTGTAGAGACTGTTCAGCTGACCGGGCAAACGGTTCAGGAGATCACACAGATCATTGGAAAGAATGATGTCATTTATGTATCTGGCGGCAATACTTTTTATTTGCTGCAAGAATTAAGAAAGCACGGGCTCGATCGTGTATTGAAAGAAGAGATCAGCAAAGGCAAGCTGTATATCGGAGAATCCGCGGGGAGTATTATCATGGCGCCAAGCATTGAATACATCTCACTGATGGATGATCAGGAGAAAGCGCTAGAATTATCTTCCTTTGAAGGATTCAATGAGATTAGCAGCTATCCGGTACCGCATATAAACAATCCTTATTTAGGTGAAGCCGCGCAGCATATCATAGAGAAAGATCAAAATACGCTCTCTTTATGCCCGCTCACTGATGAACAAGTTTTGCTTGTGACAGGCGAACAGACTGAGGTCAAGACGGTCTGAGTTGTTCATATGACGATGAAAAAGGAACAGGAGCATACGCCCTGTTCCTTTTTTAATCTTGAAACACATCACTTGATAAATAACGTTCACCCGTGTCTGCTGTCATACAAATGACAATGTGATCCTTTGGCATTTGCTTGGCTGCTTCAATCGCTGCATAGCATGCCGCGCCAGATGATGGACCGACTAAAATACCTTCAAGACGGGCGAGCTTTCGTGTGATGTCGTAAGCATCTTCATCACTCACTTGCACAATCTCATCATACACCTGTTCGTTTAAAATATGTGGGATAAATCCTGGACTTGTGCCAACAAGCTTATGTTTGCCAGGTTTCCCGCCTGATAAAACAGGAGACCCCTTTGGCTCTGCCACACGTATCGTCAATTCCGGGAATGCTTTCTTGAGTTCCTCTCCAGTGCCTGTAATGGTTCCGCCCGTTCCAGCAGTGGCGACAAAAGCGGCAAGCGGCTGTCCAATCTGTTGCACTGCATCCATAATTTCTACAGCCGTTGTCCCTCTATGAGCATCAGGGTTCGCACCATTGTCAAATTGCATGGGAATAAAGCTATTAGGAATTTGAGCAGCTAATTCTTCTGCCTTGCGAATACAGCCTGGCATTTTTTCCTCCCCCGGGGTTAAAACGACCTGTGCGCCGTATGCCTTTAAAATATTGATTCTTTCTTGGGTCATTGTATCAGGCATGATCAGAATGGCTTTGTAGCCTCTTGCTGCAGCGTTCATCGCTAAGCCAATTCCTGTATTCCCGCTTGTTGGTTCAATAATCGTTGCCCCTTTTGTGAGCTTTCCTTGTTTTTCTGCCTCAAGGATCATATTGTAAGCAGCCCGATCTTTTACACTTCCGCTAGGATTAAATGATTCCAGTTTTAAATAAACAGCAGCGCCATGTTCTGGCTGAAGGCGCTGTAATTTTACAAGTGGTGTATGACCTATCAATTCAGCTATATTTTGTGCAACCTTCATCATGTGACACCCTTTCTTCTCATTCCGCATTACTTTAGTTATACTATCATCAATGGGGATTCGTAAAGTTTGTTAAAAAGGACAGGTGAAGATATGACTGAAAGCCGTCATTATTTTATCGGGATTCCAATCCCTGAACAACTTGCGCATCAAATAAAAGCGGATATAGACAAGAGGAGCGGACTTTCCTTTCAAAAATGGACAGCACCCATTGATTATCATGTCACTCTTGTGTTTTTAGGCGCAATTCCTGAAGACCGTTTAAATAAGATATCTGAGCTACTTGCACAGCTGTCTCATGAGGTGTCTGCTTTCCCGCTCAAGCTGAATGAAGTAGGGATATTTGGCCAAAAGGAGCGGCCGAGAGTCTTTTTTGCAAAGCCTAGTGAAAGTAAGCCTTTGATGGATCTAAGAGAAAAGGTGAAAGAAGCCGTTTTGACAGCAGGTCATCCTGTCGAAAAGAGACCCTTTCATCCACATATGACGATTGCGCGCAAATGGAATAGAGAACAGTCCTATATAGAACAAGCGCCCTTACGGAAAGAACCATATTCGATGGAGGTTTCTAGTATCGCTTTATTTGAAATTCGTCTAAAAGAAACCCCACGTTATCACGCGATCAAACAATTTACACTACATAAATGATTCTAGAGGTTGGAGTGAGCAGCAGATGGCGCAAATTATTAAAATCCAAGATTATATATCACGATATGAACAAGACCCGCATCATTACATCAATCAGTTTATTCGGTTGAAAAAACAAAGATGGGACGAGTTAAAAAAGGCTTCCAAAGAGCAGGTGCAAAAGCAGGCTGACCAAGCCACCGAGCAAGCACCTGAGCAAGAGGAAGAAAAGAGAAAGAAATTCTCCTTAAAAAGAAAGCAAAAAGAAGCCGATATGAAAAAGGAACGGGACCTGAGTCTTTTTAACGAGCCAACAGATATAGAACAAGGTGTTTTTACAAACGTTCCTACCGATGAAACGAAGCTGATTCACTTTTTTAAAGATCATCTTTACGATGTTCAGTTAAAATGGGCCAGCTCGACGATCTCTCATATTTCAACTGTCTCTCACCACATTCGATATGATGAAAAGCTGCGGATGCTTGCAAGGCAGCTGCCAGATTCTTATTTTGTGATGTACAAGCCGGTGCTGCTCATTCAAAAAGCTGAGATGGAATTGTGTCCAGTGCTCATTACGCCGCTTGAAGTCATCTGTTTATCTTTCTTAGAAGCAGAGCCAGACAGCGTATATATTGGATCGAAGGAACGTTTTTGGGAAAAACGGGCGACGGGAAAAGCTGTTCAATCCGTCTTGAACCCTTGCGCAAGTCTTCTGCGCTCTGGAACTGTTGTGTCAAAAATTTTACAGCAAAGTGGTGTAGAGCTTCCTGTGAAAAAAATCCTCATCAGCCGCACCTCGTATATTGATTTGCCCGAAGTTCCATTCGGGATGGAGGTTGTCGATAAGAAGAAAGCGGAGGATTGGTTTGAAAAGCAGCGGAAAAACACCGCGCCGACAAAGCACCAGCAATTCAAAGCGACAAAGGCATTGCTCGCTTATGGTGAATCAGACAGCAAAAGAAGGCAGGAATGGCTCGATTAAAGGCATATCAAGGTCACCAAAAAAATGAGACCTGAGTGGAGCTAATATATGAATGAATGGTACTTTATCGTCAATCCAGCAGCAGGACAAGGAAAAGGACTCCGCACTTGGAGAAGCATAGAGAAAGAATTACAAAAGGTAGAGATCTCCTACAGATCGTTTCTTACCCAGCATGAAGGACATGCCGAAGTTTTGGCGAGACAGATTAGCGCTATGCAAGACGACAGATTGAAACGGCTGATCGTCATTGGCGGTGACGGCACATTTCATGAAGTGCTAAATGGTTTAAAAGAAATCGATCATGTGCAGCTAAGCTTTGTCCCAGCAGGTCATTGGAATGATGCAGCGAAGGGGCTGGGCATCCAGCGTCATGATGTGATCAAAGAAGTGAAAAAACAAAAGAGGATGTTGACGAAAACATTTTCTCTCGGCTCCTTTCAAGATCATGCAGAAAGTCCGCAATCTGTTCTTTTTCTCAATCATATTGGTGTAGGGTTTGATGCACATGTCTTGAAGAGAACGGTCCATTTTAGAGGGGAAAAGTGGCTCAATCGACTCAAACTCGGGTTTATCATCTACCCGCTGTCTTTTCTACATTCTTTATGGTCATTCAAACCGTTTGACCTTGCTCTTTTTATTGAAAATGAGAGAAAAGTTTTTCGCCAAGTGTGGTTTGTGATCGTATGTAATCACCCATATTATGGAAGCGGGCTGGAAGCAGCGCCGGAAGCAAGTGCGAGGCAATCAGGATTTCAAACAATCGTTGTCACTGATTTGAATCCATTGAAAGTCCTCTTATTTTTAAGTGCAATGGTTTTTAAAAAGCACCTTGTAATGGAGGGAGTCACCCTTTTTCAGCATGAAGAAGCCTACTTGGAGGCAGATGAAAAAATCCTATTTCATGCCGATGGAGAAGTGATTGGCGCCACTCCAGTGTTTGTTAAGGCTAGTGAGCGATCGTTAAAATTACGTGGCTAAGAAGCAGCCAGTGTGCGCACGAGCAAAAGAAACATGAAAAAAGACTTCCCTTTTCATAAGGTTCTTGTCCTGTTTTTCTAGTTTTGCTTGACGAGTATAAGAAGGTAGCGATAAAATCTATAGGACGGCTATTGTTTAGCATCTCATTCTCAATAGCTGTCCTTTTTGTTTTTATGATCATATAAATAAAAAATAAACAGCCAATTGATCTCAATCGGCTGAATTTTGTCGACTAAAAAAGCATGATTTAAAATATTTTAAGAAATGATGGGTTGAAAATTGATATGAACTGGTTGGGACAAATATTAGGTAGCGAATGGCACATCTCTCCTGCTGGAGGCGCTACGGGAGATGCGTACTTCGCAACACACAATGACCAAAAGCTATTTTTAAAACGCAATACGTCACCGTTTCTTGCGGTTTTGTCAGCTGAAGGCATTGTGCCGAAGCTTGTCTGGACAAAACGGATGGAAAATGGGGATGTCATCACTGCACAGCACTGGCTGAGCGGCAGAGAGCTGAAGCCAAAGGACATGAATGACCGTCCTGTAGCGGAGCAGCTAAGAAAAATTCATACATCAAAAGAGCTGCTCGATATGCTGAAACGATTAGAAAAGCACTCGCTTGACCCGGCATCGATCTTGATGCATCTCAAGGCATCGATCTTAAAAGAGCAGATTGACTCACATGATATCACGCGCGCCATCCAGTATTTAGAGAAACATGTGGACGCAGTTCATTTCGAGGATAAGGTCGTATGCCATTGTGACCTCAACCATAATAATTGGCTGCTGACAGATGAAAATCAGCTCTATTTAATTGATTGGGACGGGGCAATGATTGCAGATCCAGCGATTGATCTTGGACCGCTCTTATACCATTATGTTGAAGAAGAGAACTGGGAAAGCTGGCTCTCTATGTATGGTGCTCCGCTGACCGACAACTTGCGAAAACGCATGGCATGGTATGTGCTGGCTGAAACTGTCTCGTTTGTCGTTTGGCATAAAAGAAAAGGAAATGAAAAGGCGCAAAAAGAAGTGCAAGCCGAGCTACATGCACTCTTAAAACGGTTAAACATCCATTAAGACAGTGGAATGTTCTCGACCCAGTTAGATAGATGAGATTGATGCGCTTCGATATGTGCATCAATTGAACTGACAGAGGTGCCTTTTTGGCTGTAATCATAAATATCGGTTAGTAGCTGACGAACGTCAGCATCCAAATCTTCTTTTGCCAGCATTAATTGAATCACGCGTCCCACCTGTTCATATTCTGCAACAGTCCCGCAGCAATCCAGCTGGTGATCAGTTAAAATATCTTTGATTAATTGAAGCTGATGTTGGCGGTTTAATCCCATACGTATGCTCCTTTCAAGCGTGTCATTTATGTGGTTAAACTGTGCATTCAGCTTTGATTTTATACATGAAGCAGACCAGCCCAAATAGCAGCTGGTCTTTTTCATATGTGCGGATAAGTTGCTGTCTTGCGGCTCTTTATGTTTCATGGTATCTTGATAAAATGTAAAGAAAATAGAGGTGTATCAAATTGAGAATGCGACATAAACCGTGGGCGGATGATTACTTAGCTGAAAATGCTCATATTGCTTTAGCCAACCCTGAACAATACAAAGGGAAATGGCATGAGCTGTTTGGAAATGATCATCCAATCCATATCGAAGTCGGTACAGGAAAAGGGAGTTTTATTGCCGGAATGGGCAAGCTTCATCCTGAGATAAACTATATCGGCATTGAATTATTTAAAAGTGTCATTGTGACGGCAGTCGATAAAATCAAAGAAACAGATGTAGAAAACGTAAAGCTTCTAAACATCAACGCAGAGACACTGACAGATGTCTTTGCGGAAAATGAGATTGATCGGGTGTATTTGAACTTCTCTGATCCGTGGCCAAAATCAAGGCATGAAAAACGGAGATTGACATTTAAAGCCTTTTTAAAGCGATATGAACAGATCCTCCGTCCAGGCGGTGAATTACATTTCAAAACCGATAACCGCGGACTATTTGAATATTCCTTGAAAAGCTTTTCGTCTTACGGACTCCTTTTAACGTATGTGAGCCTTGATTTACATGAGGATGGTCTCGAAGGAAATGTCATGACAGAATATGAAGAGAAATTCTCTTCCATGGGACAACCGATCTATCGATCAGAAGTAAAATTCCCTGAATAACAAGCGAACAAAGCTGGCTGCAACGAACGATTGCGGTCAGCTTTTTTTGATAAAAGATTAGCACATGCGATTTTTCTTTGTATTTGCTACGATAGAAAAAGGAGGGATGACAGCAATGGAGACAATGAAAATAGGCGAAATGGAACTGTTCTGGTTAAATGGGGGAGATACACACATGGATGGCGGTGCCATGTTTGGCGTGGTGCCAAAGCCATTATGGTCAAAAAAATACCCTGTGAATGATCGAAATCAAATTGAATTACGGTGTGATCCAATGCTCATACGGTGGAACGGTCTTCATCTGTTAGTAGATTCCGGCATCGGATCAGGGAAGCTGACAGAGAAACAAAAACGCAATTATGGCGTCACAGAGGAAACGAAAATAGAAGAATCACTTGCGGCTCTCGGTTTGCGCCCATCTGATATAGATTACGTCTTAATGACTCATTTGCATTTTGATCATGCAAGCGGGCTGACAAAACGTGAAGGCGATGAGCTCGTGTCTGTTTTTCAACAGGCCAAAATCATCACGTCCAAAATTGAATGGGACGAAATGAGAGCACCGAACATCCGCTCAAGAAATACATATTGGAAAGAAAACTGGGAGCCTGTTGCCGATCAAGTCATGACATTTGAAGATAGCATCGAAGTAACAGAAGGCATCCGCCTGCATCATACAGGCGGACATAGCGATGGGCATAGCATCTTAACGCTCACAAGTCAGGGAGAAACAGCTATTCATTTAGCGGATATCATGCCGACACACGCTCATAAAAACCCACTTTGGGTCTTGGCATACGATGATTATCCAATGACCTCGATCCCGGCGAAGCAAAAATGGCAGGCATTTGCCGAAGAAAACAATGCATGGTACTTGTTTTATCATGATGCCATCTACCGTGCTGTAAAGTGGGATGAAGACGGGGCAATGACCCATGAGGTCAAAAGAGAAACCGGAAGATAAAAGATCATCTGTATGTTTTTTCGCCTTTCACACAAAATAACGACAAAATGAACTTGTGAAAGGAAGAGTGCAGGTGAATCAATTTTATCGTGTACATGGTGATGTCATCGAGACACCGTTAAGAGGGATCGAAGTCATGTCTGTCCCTTATTTAAACAAAGGAGTCGCATTTACAAAGGAAGAGCGGGAAGAGCTTGGGTTAAAAGGATTTCTGCCGCCGAAGGTGTTAACACTAGAGGATCAAGCAAAGCGTGCATATGAGCAGTTCAAAGCACAGCCAGACGCACTTGGGAAAAATGTCTATTTAACTGCGCTTCATGACAGAAATGAAGTGCTCTTTTATAAATTATTAAATGAGCATTTGGCAGAAATGCTGCCGATTGTTTACACACCGACCGTAGGAACAGCGATTCAGCGTTACAGCCACGAGTATAGAAAGCCAAGAGGAATTTATTTATCCATTGATGACCTAGAAGGAATGGAAGAAATTTTTGCATCTTACGGAGTGGATGAATCGATTGATCTCATTGTCGCAACAGATGCAGAAGGAATTTTAGGCATCGGTGACTGGGGTGTTGGCGGAATCGCCATTTCAGTCGGGAAGCTGGCTGTATATACAGCCGCAGCAGGTATTGATCCTAGCCGTGTGCTGGCAGTGGTGCTTGATGCTGGGACCAACCAGGAAAGCCTTTTAAATGATCCGCTTTATGTGGGAAATCAGCACTCCCGCGTTCGAGGAGAGCGCTATGATCAGTTTATTGATCAATATGTTGAGCTTGCCCGTGCGACTTTTCCAAATGCACTTCTTCACTGGGAAGACTTCGGTACAAAAAATGCGCGCGCCATTTTGGAAAAATATAAGGACCGTATTTGTACGTTTAATGATGATATTCAAGGAACTGGAGCCGTTTCACTTGCTGCCGTTCTGGCTTGTGCAAAAGCATCGAAGGTTCCGCTGAAAGATCACCGAATCGTGATCTTTGGAGCAGGTACAGCAGGGATTGGTATAGCCGAGCAAATTCGTGATGCCATCGTGCGAGATGGTGTCAAAGAAGAGGAATCATATGATCATTTCTGGTGTATTGATAAAACGGGATTGCTCACAGATGATTCACCCGACATTCAGCCATTCCAAAAGCCGTATGCAAGACGTTCTGATGAAGTGAAGGATTATGCACGTAATGGTCCAAAGCATTCCATTGATTTGTTAGAGGTCGTGAAGCAGGCGAAACCTACGATCTTAATTGGTACCTCAACTGTAGGTGGGGCATTTACAGAGGAAATTGTGAAAGAAATGGCGTCACATGTAGAGCGGCCAGCGATTTTACCGATGTCTAACCCGACACCTCTTTCAGAGGCAAAGCCGGAAGATCTCATTGAATGGACAGAAGGACGTGCGCTTGTCACAACGGGAAGCCCGTTTGACCCCGTTGAATATGGCGGTGTGACATATGAAATTGGGCAGGCAAATAATGCCCTTGTGTTTCCAGGGCTTGGTCTTGGAACGATTGTGTGTAAAGCCCGCCTCATGACAGACAGCATGTTTGTTGCGAGTGCTGAAGCGATTGCGAGCATGGTCAATGTCGGAAAACCGGGTGCTGCGATGCTTCCAAGTGTTGATCAGCTCAGAACAGTTTCAGCGACAGTGGCTGTCCGTGTGGCACAAGCAGCGATTGACGAAGGAATTGCGGAAGAAACCCCTGATGATCTCATTCAGGCTGTGCAAGACGCCATGTGGCACCCTGTATACAAAAAAATCAAAGCCATCTAAAAAAAGCTTCGCAAGGACTTGTCTTTGCGAAGCTTTCTTATTAAGCAACAGAATCAATGACATCAACGATCATGCCTGTTTTTGCATCAATCATGACTTCATACTGTTCCAGCTCGCCAAAGGCGGAGCGTGTAATGCCAGATTTGTACACATCAATCGTTTCACCATTTACGGTATACGGTTCTGGTACAGTATAAATCCAAGAGCCATCAATCGGGCCGCGCTGTTTAAAAGCGGATTTCACAATTTTTAACGCTTTTTCAGACGAGATATACGTCGGGAAAAAGACTTTCTTTGCAACAATTGCAGCGGCTACGCCAATACTCGCACCAATCAGAACATGTTTTAACTTCAACGTGCTGCACCTCCGTATTGCTGTTTTTTCCATTATACAAAACTTGTCCAGCGATGTTAAGAAATCCGAATACTTGAAAGCATATTCAAAATTTCTGGAGAGATACTTGGAAAACCGAAAGAATTCTTATAGTATAAAGTGAGTGTTATTTTTATAGGAATTTATATGGTCATTACATAGAAATGAGGGTAACTGTCAAATGAACGAAGAAACAATGTCGCTTTTCCGAAATTTAACAGAATTACAAGGGACTCCAGGTAATGAGCACCATGTGCGTGCTTTTATGAAAAAGGAACTTGAGAAATATTCCGATGAACTCATACAGGATCGTCTTGGCGGAGTGTTTGGTGTCCGCAAAGGCCCAGAGAACGCGCCGAAGATTATGGTGGCTGGTCATATGGATGAAGTCGGCTTTATGGTGTCATCCATTACGAAAAATGGAATGATTCGTTTTCAAACACTTGGCGGCTGGTGGAGTCAAGTGATGCTTGCGCAGCGTGTGGATGTTCATACGGATCACGGGCCAATTCCGGGCGTTGTATCGAGCACACCTCCTCATCTTCTGACACCAGAACAAAAAAGCAAACCAGTAAAACCGTCAGATATGCTGATTGATATTGGTGCAGACAGTGAAGAAGAAGCGAAAGAGCTTGGCGTTCGCCCAGGGCAGCAAATCGTTCCTGCAACGGTCTTTACCCCAATGGCCAATCCGAAAAAGATTTTAGCCAAAGCTTGGGATAACCGCTATGGGTGCGGACTTGCCATTGAATTATTGAAAGAATTAAAAGACGAAGCTCTTTCATGTCAGCTATATTCAGGCGCAACCGTCCAAGAGGAAGTAGGGCTCAGAGGGGCTGAGGTAGCTGCGAATATGATTAAACCGGATCTGTTCTTTGCTCTAGATGCGAGTCCTGCAAATGATGTGACGGGAGACAAATCACAATTTGGCCAGCTTGGAAAAGGTGCACTTCTTCGTATTTATGATCGCACGATGATTACGCACCGAGGCATGAGAGAATTTGTCCTCGATACAGCCGAAACAAACAATATTCCATATCAATATTTCGTATCGCCAGGCGGTACGGATGCTGGACGTGTTCATATCTCAAATCAAGGTGTACCGTCTGCTGTTATTGGTGTATGTGCGCGTTACATTCATACAAGTCACTCTGTCTTGCATGTGGATGATTATGCAGCGGCAAAAGAATTAATTGTTCGTCTTGTGAAAAATTGTGATCAAAGCACGGTGGATTCGATTTATCAACAAGTGTAAACGATAAGAAAAAGGCTGCCTCATTAAGAGCACAGCCTTTTTCTTATTCCTGTTCAAACACGTATGACAACGCCTTAATCGCTTGATTCACTGTTTCGACAGTGATATTTGCTTTGTTTGATAATTCCTTTAGGGGATGATGTAATTCTTTAGGACGAATCAAAATAAGGGGTTTCCCTTTGGCGATGGCAGAAGAAGCATCCATTGCCGTGTTCCACTGTTTATATTTCTCACCAAAGCGGGCAATGACAACGTCTGCCTTATTTAATAATAGTTCGGTGCGGAAATTGTTCAAATCAGAAGCCGCATCGTCTTTCAAGATGGCATTTGGCTGCCCGCCTAAAATATCTTCTCCGATGTTATCTGATCGGTCATGATTCTCCATTGGACCAACAAACGTTACTGGTAGTTTCAACGACTGGCTTTTTTCCTTAATTTCATCGCGCCACTGGCTATGAATTTCTCCAGCTAAATAAACCGTTAATTGCATAACAATCTCCTCCTTGTGCACAAACTTAGTAAAGGTTTGCCCTGTTTCTTTTCATGTTACACAAGAAGTGCTTGATAAAGCAAAAAAAATATGATTATGATATTCATGGTAGAGACTATTTTTCATCGTAAGAAGACTACATATAATGGGAAGGACAGGCCTCTTCGTCTTTCCTATGAGAAAGCAGGAAGACGACGTTGATGACTTATTTAAAAAGAAAGGGTATTTCCCTTTCGCCAAAGGTGTATTTTATTGATGCACTCTCTTATATGGCTTTAGGTCTATTTGCTACATTAGTGGTAGGGCTGATTTTAAAAACAGCAGGCGGCCTGTTATCATTTCCTCTCATCGTGGAAATGGGAACGCTCGCTATGGGGCTGATGGGACCAGCAATTGGCGTAGCGGTTGCTTATCGCTTAAACGCTTCTCCTTTAATTATTTTCGCAAGTGTTGTGTCAGGTGCCGCTGGAGCAGAGCTTGGGGGACCTGCTGGAAGCTTCGTGGCTGCTCTCATTGGTGTGGAATTAGGCAAACTGATCAGTGGTGAGACAAGAATTGATATTATTTTAACGCCGCTTGTGACCATTATCACAGGTTTTCTCACCGCTGCTTTCATCGGCCCTGGGATTCAGGCGGTGATGACAGGGCTCGGCAGGCTGATCGTATGGGGGACTGATCAAAGTCCACTCATCATGGGCATGCTGGTTGCAACCATTGTTGGACTTGCTCTTAGCTCACCGATTTCAAGCGCTGCGCTTGCGCTGATGCTTGATTTAAGCGGTCTTGCTGCTGGTGCGGCAACGATTGGCTGCTGCGCTCAGATGGTCGGCTTTGCTGCTGCAGGATTTAGAGAAAATCGTTTTGGCGGTCTTGCTGCGGTAGGCATTGGAACATCAAAACTACAGCTTTCAAACATTGTGAAAAATCCACTCATTCTCATTCCGCCGACGATTGCAGGACTGATTCTTGCGCCAATTGGTATCATTGGCTTTGGGATGGTCAATAATGCGGCAGGAGCAGGTATGGGAACGAGCGGACTTGTCGGCCAGCTCATGACTCTCACAGTCATGGGATTTCATCCTTCCGTTTTCCTCGCTATTGCTCTCTTGCATTTCGTTGGCCCGGCAGTGATTAGTTTGGTAGTATCAGAATGGATGAGAAAGAAAGGCTATATACAATTCGGAGATTTAAGTATACAAACTGGAGGAATCAAACATGAAAAAAATTGAATCAAACGAAGAATTACAAAAAGTGATTCAAGAAGACTTAACAGTATTACTATTTTCAGCTGACTGGTGCCCGGACTGCACATTTATTGAGCCGTTTTTGCCAGAGCTTGAAGCAAACTATCCAGAATTTGAATACTTCTATGTGGATAGAGATCAGTTCATCGACACTTGTGCAGAGTGGGAAATTTACGGAATTCCAAGCTTTTTAGTCTTTAAAAACGGACAAGAGATCAACCGTTTTGTCAGCAAAGATCGTAAGACAAAGGAAGAGATTGAAGCATTTTTAACAGATTCTCTTTCTAAATAACGAAAGGAGAGTCTTATTATGGCGAAAATGACATCAAGACAGCTTGCCAATCAATTGAAAAGCCGTCTGACGAACGACAGCTGGACCCACCAGTTTGACAGGGAAAAAGATACGCTTCGTGTAGAAGATAAACATACAGGAAAGGGCATCACGCTTGAGCTCCCGCCGATTATTGCAAAGTGGGAAGTAAAGCCTGATGAAACACTGGATGAGATCGTTTATTATGTGAAAGAAGCGCTCAGCGCTATGAAAGGTGAAGCGCAGCACATCTCAGGTAAAGAGAAGCACATTTATCCGGTCATTCGTTCAACGTCCTTTCCAGAAACATCGAGTGATGAGATTCCGCTCGTTTTTGATGAGCATACAGCAGAGACAAGAATCTACTATGCACTTGACCTTGGAAGCACCTACAGATTAATTGACGAGAAGATGCTGCAAAAGGAAAACTGGACAAAAGAACGAATCAGAGAAACCGCAAGTTTTAACGTCCGTTCACTAAAGACTGTCGTGAAGATGGATGAAGTGGCGGGCAACCGTTTTTATTTCTTCCGTGCAAACGACGGGTACGATGCAAGCAGAATATTAAATGAATCGATTTTACAAGAATACGCGCAAAAAGTAGAGGGGCAAATGGCTATTTCCGTTCCCCATCAAGATGTGTTCATCATTGCAGATGTACGCAATGAATCAGGCTATGATATTTTAGGGCAAATGTCGATGAGCTTCTTCGCCAGCGGCACGGTTCCGATTACGGCCTTGTCATTTTTATATGACGAAGGCAAGCTTGAACCGATCTTTATTCTTGCAAAAAGTAGACCAAAACAGCAGTAGAAGGGAATTTTGAAGAATGAACGTTTTTTATAATGCAGAAGGTGTCGGCGACACACTCCTTATTTCATTGAAAGATGTAACAAGAGAAGAAGTAGGTCATGAAACGTTTGGAGATGTCGTAAGAATCTTCAATCAAGACACAAAAGAAACAACAGGTTTTAATATTTTCAATGCATCTACTTACATGAAAATTGAAGAAAACGGATCTGTACCGCTTTCTGAAACGCTTGTTCAAGATATCAATGAAATTTTGAACCGCAACGGTGTCAGTGAAACATTAACAGTTGATCTATCACCTAAGTTTGTGGTCGGTTATGTGAAGGAAAAAGAAAAACATCCGAATGCAGATAAACTGAACATTTGCCAAGTAGATGTTGGCGATGAAACCTTACAAATCGTGTGCGGTGCACCAAACGTTGATCAAGGTCAATATGTTGTGGTTGCAAAGGTCGGTGCTGTGATGCCGAGCGGTTTGGTGATCAAAGAAGCTGAACTAAGAGGTGTTCCTTCAAGCGGAATGATTTGTTCTGCAAAAGAATTAGATCTTCCGAATGCGCCTGCTGAAAAAGGAATCCTTGTTCTAGAAGGAAGCCACCAAGCTGGCGAACCATTTGAAGCGTAACCTCCCATAAACGGGTACAAATGAGCGAAGAATGTGTTATACCAAAAGTCACTAAGTACGTACTTAGTGACTTTTTTTCATCTACAGACAGCATGAACAGCAAAGCGTAGCACTTTTCTCGCTTTTCTGCATGAAAAAGCAATGGTATACTAAAAATCGCCCAAGAAAACGTAAGGGGAGTTAAAGTGAGTGATAAATGATGAGTTGGTTAGATAAATTTTTTAGTGTATTTTTAGGAGAAGAAAAAAAAGAAGAAAAAGCTGAGAGGCCTGAAACAGGTCCGATTGCACCAAAGCAGCCAGCTGTTGAACAGCATAAAGAATATAAAAAAGTTGAAGATACGAAAGTGTATTATGAATATCCAAAAGGCAATTTCCGCTTTCCTCTCGTTCCAGATGAACCTGCACGTGAGGCAGCAAAGCAGCAAGAAAGAAGGCGCACGCGACCAAGTCAGCCAAAGGCAAAGCAGACGACCTATCAGCCAAAACAAACGGTGCAGCCTGATCTCAATAAAAAGCCTTTTAAACCAGAGCAAATCCCTTCACCGATCTATGGCTACCACCAGGATATGCGTCCAAAACATGCAGCAGCCAAAGAAGACACATCTTCTGTCAAAATGAAATCGGCAGAAGAAGCGTCACAGCGTGTCACACTGTTATCAGAAGAAGCAGAGCGTGAACGGAATGTAAGACAGCAAATGAACATCCCGTCTATACGAAAAGAACAACGTATGGAAGACATGATGTCAGCCCAAACAGCAGAACAAGGAGAGAAGCAACCTGTCACGACGCCGCTTACTTTGCAAGAGGAACTCGCTTATCAAGATCACGTTCAATCAACGATGGAACGTTTATATGACGAGCCTTTCAGTGAGACAGAGGATCAAGATCAAGCTTTGTCACAGACCAAAGACGATCGGGAAGCATTCTTACATATGGAGCAAGCTGAAGCATCTAACGAGCCTCTAGAGATGGAGCAAGAACAGGCAGTCACCATTGAACAAGAAGAGCCGATGATTCCGCTTGAAGATGATGCTCAGAAAAAAGAGAGCTTTACATTTGAAACAGCTGAAAGCCCATCACCAGCACTCGACATGGAGATAGAAAGCCCAGTAGAAGAAACTGCGATGCTGGAAGAGAAGAACATAGAGGCTATGGAGGAAAGAGCAGAGGCTGCACGGATAGAAGAAAGTCAAGTAGACGTGTCAGCGGTAGCATTTGAACAAGGAGAACCGGTGATCATACAAGATTCGCAAGATGATGATTCCCTGCCGGAAGAAAAATTAACAGATGATGAAGTCATGCCAGTTGAAGAAGCATCAGATGAATTTGCTGACTCTGGACAAGCAGAGATCGCCGGGGATATGGCAGAAGAGCTTGAAGAAACACCTAAAGAAACGCCTGAAATAAAACGTGAAGAACCAAAACCGTCTTCTCCACAGCCAAAGCGCTCAAGCGGTCAAACCTCCACCGTTCCTTTTAACGTCATGATGTTAAAAAGTGATCAGCGCGTGCAAGGACAGAAGAAAACGGCAGATGCACAAGGCTATGTATTTCCGAGTTTAGCTCTTCTAGACGTTCCGCCAGCACAAAAAGAAGAGGACGGAACATGGGTGAAAGAACGGGCAGAACTGCTCAATGCCACACTGAAAAATTTCAATGTCAGAGCAAGTGTTGTTCATGTGACACAAGGTCCTTCTGTTACAAGATTTGAAGTGCATCCTGAACCAGGCGTGAAAGTGAACAAAATTACAAACCTGTCAGATGATATCAAACTCAGTTTGTCTGCAAAAGATATTCGAATCGAAGCGCCAATTCCTGGGAAGAACACGATTGGAATCGAAGTGCCGAACCTTCACAGTAAAATGGTTTTCTTAAGAGAAATGATCAGAAGCAGTGCCTTCAGAGACAATCCATCTCCATTAACGGCGGCACTCGGATTGGATATTTCCGGTCAGCCCGTTGTGGTTGATTTGCAAAAAATGCCGCACGGCTTAATTGCCGGAGCAACAGGTTCAGGGAAAAGTGTCTGTATTAATACCATTCTCGTAAGCCTGATGTTTAAAGCCTCACCTGATGAAGTGAAAATGCTGTTAATCGACCCTAAAATGGTTGAACTGGCGCCGTATAATCACATTCCGCATCTTGTGAGCCCAGTCATTACCGATGCCAAGACAGCGACAGCCGCCTTGAAATGGGTAGTAGATGAAATGGAAAGACGCTACGAACTGTTTGCACACTCTGGTGTGAGAGAAATCAAACGATTTAACGAACTGGTGAAAGAAAAACAAATGGGTGAAAAACTGCCATATCTCGTCGTTGTCATTGATGAGCTGGCTGATTTAATGATGGTCGCACCAAATGAAGTCGAAGAAAGCATTTGCCGAATTGCCCAAAAAGCAAGAGCATGCGGGATTCACTTACTCATTGCGACGCAAAGACCTTCTGTTGATGTCATTACAGGCCTCATTAAAGCAAACATCCCAACAAGAATTGCTTTCTCTGTTTCAAGCCAAGTGGATTCAAGAACCATCATTGATATGGCAGGTGCTGAAAAGCTTCTCGGAAAAGGAGACATGCTGTTCTTAGAAAATGGCTCTGGCAAACCGACAAGACTACAAGGGAACTTTGTATCAGATCGAGAGATTGATGAAGTGGTAGCGCATGTGAGAAAACAGCGCAAACCTGTGTTCCTTTTTGAACAGGAAGAATTGATGCTCCAAGGCTCTGCTATTACAGACGAAGATGAATTGTTTATGGACGCATGCAGGTTCGCCATCGAGCAAAATAGTGCAAGTACATCCAGTTTGCAAAGAAGATTTAGAATTGGCTACAATCGAGCAGCGAGATTGATTGATATGATGGAACGTGAAGGAATGATCTCTGGGGCAAAAGGTAGTAAGCCAAGAGAGGTCCTCATGACACTGAGTGACTTAGAACAATTGATCTAAACAAACCACTTCATTTTTTTGATAAACATGGTATGATAGCACATAGGTGCAATTTTTGAATTGGACGCTTTTCGCATGCCTGTCTGAACGCTTTTTAATGAAAATGAGCGAAAGCAGGTGTTAGAAATGGGAAAGTTGTCGGATACTAATCATAGTTAATATTGATTAGAATAGGAAGATCGGAAAAAAATCTTTATTTGGAGCTGCGATTTGTGATCAGCTAGAGACAAAAATCACAAGTTGCAAATTGAAATGAGCGTCATATACTGTAAGTCAGATAGACGTTTGTTGGAGGTACAATTATGACTGTTTATCATTTTGTTGGAATAAAAGGGACAGGTATGAGTCCACTGGCCCAAATTCTTCATGATACTGGGTATACTGTCCAAGGATCGGATATCGAAAAACATATCTTTACACAAAAAGCATTAGAAGAACGAAATATTAAAATTCTTCCATTTGACCCAGATAATATTCAGCCAGGGATGACGGTGATTGCAGGAAATGCATTCCCAGATACACACCCTGAGATTGAGCGTGCTCTTTCTGAAGGGATTCCTGTTATTCGTTATCATAAATTTCTTGGAGAATACATGGATTCATTCACAAACGTTGCAATTACTGGTGCTCATGGTAAAACATCGACAACAGGTCTGCTTGCACATGTGATGCAAGCGGCAAAACCAACTTCCTACTTAATCGGTGATGGATCTGGAATGGGGAAAGAAAACAGCGAGTATTTTGTATTTGAAGCGTGCGAATACCGCAGGCATTTCCTCAGCTACCATCCAGACTATGCGATTATGACCAATATTGATTTTGATCACCCTGATTATTTCACGGATATTGATGACGTGTTCGATGCGTTTCAAAACATGGCACTTCAAGTGAAAAAAGCCATCATCGCTTGCGGTGATGACGAGCATCTTCTCAAGATCCAAGCAAAAGTACCTGTTGTGTACTACGGATTCAATGAAGAAAATGATTTCCAAGCACGAAATGTTGTGAAAAACACAGAAGGCACGACATTTGATGTATTTGTACGTAATACGTTTTATGATACCTTCTACATTCCTGCTTACGGAAACCACAATGTCCTTAACTCATTAGCGGTCATTGCATTATGCCACTATGAGGCCATTGATGTAGAGCTCATCAAAGGTGCTTTAACGACATTTGGCGGTGTGAAACGACGCTTTAATGAAAAAGTAGTCGGTGAACAAGTCTTAATTGACGACTATGCGCACCATCCGACTGAAATTGAAGTCACGATCGAAGCAGCCCGCCAGAAGTATCCAGACCGTGATATTGTAGCAGTCTTCCAGCCACACACTTTCACTCGTACACAGCAATTTTTAAGTGAATTTGCAGATAGTCTGAAAAAAGCAGACTATGTATACCTCTGTGATATTTTCGGTTCAGCTCGTGAAAACATTGGGAAACTAAGCATTGAAGATTTGCGGGAAAAAATTCCGCAAGCCCAATTGATTGAAGAAGAAGAGACATCTGTGCTGAAAACACATGAAAATGCGATCTTGGTCTTTATGGGAGCAGGAGATATTCAAAAGTATCTTCGTGCTTATGAGAAAGTCGCAGTATAATTGCCTGTCAAAAAGTGCCGATTCAATCGGCGCTTTTTTATTTTGAATAAAATGTGACAAAGGGGCTAAATGTGACAAGATGTGCCGCTTTTTTTCGTTCGCTGTGGACAGGAATTGGCGAATAAGTGTAGAATTATTATTCAATCGGTCATTCTAGGCGATGTTTGAATGATACAACGAGAGGGTATTGAATTGAATATGCCCGCAGCAAAGGAGGTATCAGATGATTATTATTCTCTATTTAAGCGTTGCACTCATCGCAATCGCTTTCCTCATTCTTGTCATCTACTTGTCCAAAACATTGAAATCCTTACAGCTGACATTAAAGAATGTCGCATCAACTTTAGAAGGTCTTGAAGGACAGATGCAAGGCATCACCACAGAGACAGCACAGTTGCTACATAAGACCAATCAGCTTGCTGAAGATATTCAAGACAAATCGGCAAAACTTAACACAGTTGTGGATGCGGTGCAGGGAATTGGTGGCTCGATCAACCAATTTAATACAAGCATAAAGCAGGCAGCTGGTGCGGTTTCTTCATCCGTTGAACGAAATCAAGAGAAAGTCACGGATGTGGTAAGCTGGAGTAACGCAGCACTTGAAATCTATAAAAAATGGAAACAGCGTAAACAACAATAATCAACCATTTTCGCATAGGAGGAATAATCATGAGCAAAGACGGAATCAATAGCAAAGACTTTTTGATCGGAACACTTATCGGTGGCATTATCGGTGCAACAACGGCATTATTTTTAGCACCAAAGTCAGGGAAAGAGCTTCGCGATGATTTGAACACCCAAGCGAATGCCCTAAAAGAAAAAACAGATCGTCTCACAACAGATGCAAAGGAAAAAGGCACTGAATATGTGACGATTGCGAAAGACAAAACATCTGAATTGTCTCAGCTCGTAGCAGAGCAATCAAACCAGATTTTAGACAAAGTAAAAGACATAAAAGATCGTACAGCTGGAAAAGCTAAACAAGTAAAAAGCGAAGCAGAAGATGCTGCAGCAAATATTGCAAATGAAGCTTCAGATGTAGCAGATGAAGCAAAAGTAAGAGCACAAGAAGCAAAAGCAGACATTGAAGACGGCATCAAAGATGTCAAAGCAAAAGTAGAACAATCTACGAAAGGCTAACTCGCTGCTTAAGTTAGGAAGGAGCACATCATGTCTAAACAACTCATAGAAACAGAAGAACAGTTTGATCAACTAACGAATCAAGACGGAACCTTTGTCTTTTTTAAGCACAGTTTGACATGTCCAATCAGCCAAGCTGCTTTTCAAGAGTTTGAAGCGTTTGCGTCAGAACATGAGGATGTTCCTGCTTATTTCTTGCAAATTCAAAACACAAGAGAGCTTTCATCCTATGTGACTGAAAAGTCAGGGATCAAGCACGAAAGCCCGCAGGCACTCATCTTTAGCGGTGGCAAAGTAAAGTGGCATGCTTCTCACTCAAGCATTACAAAAGAAGCGCTTGAACATAACATGTAGAAAAACGTCAGCGATTGCTGACGTTTTTTTTATAAAAAAGGTTTACTTGCATCAAAAGTATGCTATAATCTTACACATAATACTTTATCGCTTAAAAGCGTTTGGGTAATAAAGAATTTTTTCGTGACAATTCCGAAATCTTTGTTTATAATAAACCCTATTATAAGAGATCAAAAATAAAAAGCGAGAGCGGGCAGAGGAAAGGATGACAAAAATGAGCAACAATGAATTGGAACAATTGAGACAGCAAGCAGATGAACTAAATCTTCAAATCTTAAAACTGATCAATGAAAGAGGAAACATTGTAAAAGAAATTGGAAAGGCAAAAGAAGCGCAAGGTGTCAACCGTTATGACCCTGTCAGAGAGCGCACAATGCTTAATCAAATTCTTGAAGAAAATGATGGCCCATTTGAAAATTCAACGATTCAACATATTTTCAAAGAAATTTTCAAAGCAGGTTTAGAGCTTCAAGAAGATGACCACAGCAAAGCACTTCTTGTTTCTCGTAAGAAAAAACCTGAAAATACAATTGTAAATATCAATGGAGAAGCGATCGGTGACGGAAAACAACGTTTCATCGTTGGGCCATGTGCCGTTGAAAGCTACGAGCAAGTTGCAGAAGTAGCGGCAGCAGCGAAACAGCAGGGACTAAAACTTCTTCGTGGCGGCGCATTTAAGCCTCGCACAAGTCCATACGACTTCCAAGGACTTGGCGTAGACGGTCTAAAAATTCTAAAACGTGTAGCAGATGAATACGGTCTTGCAGTTATTAGTGAAATCGTGAATCCTGCTCATATTGAAGAAGCGATTGAGCATATCGATGTCATCCAAATTGGAGCACGTAACATGCAGAACTTCGAGCTTTTAAAAGAAGCTGGATCAGTGAACAAACCAGTTCTTTTAAAACGCGGTCTAGCAGCAACAATTTCAGAATTCATCAATGCAGCTGAATACATCATCGCACAAGGAAATGACCAAATCATCCTTTGCGAGCGAGGCATCCGCACATACGAAACAGCCACAAGAAATACACTAGATATCTCGGCTGTGCCAATCTTGAAACAAGAGACACATTTACCAGTCTTTGTTGACGTGACACACTCAACTGGACGAAGAGATTTACTCCTTCCAACGGCTAAAGCAGCTCTTGCGATTGGAGCAGACGGTGTGATGGCAGAAGTGCATCCAGATCCATCTGTTGCCCTATCTGATTCAGCGCAGCAAATGGACATTCCACAATTCGAAAAATGGTTAGATGCGTTAAGACCACTTGTCAACATTCACGCATAATCATAAATAGAAAAGCCGCCGGATGACAGCCCGGCGGTTTTTTTCATGAAAAAATACGATTAAGATTGGCAATGAAAGGAAGAGAGCACATTGCAAGCTAAAAATATGCTTGTTCACAATGTTTTCATTTTTAAAATTCGATAGAATCTGCTAAGATCATTGTCATAGCTGACGTTCACGACGATTTTTGGTGAAATATGATTCAATTTACAGGTAACAAGCTCATTAAAGTTTGTTTAATTTAGTTATAAAAAGAAAGGGAACGTTTTCATATGAAGAAAAAACGTGTATAATTTCATAAAAGAATGTCATTTTGATGTAGATTGAAAAATTATGTGTCTCTTTTCATCGTTTTAATGACAAATAGGATATTATTTTCCTCGTATCTGACATGTCTCTATCCAATTGGTGAATGCTATAGATATGAAGTGTATTTGAAGGAGTGATTTATGTGAATAATGTTACAATATATGATGTAGCAAGAGAAGCAAACGTAAGTATGGCAACGGTATCACGCGTTGTTAATGGTAATCCAAACGTAAAACCAACAACAAGAAAAAAGGTGCTTGAAGCAATTGATCGTCTCGGCTACCGTCCGAACGCAGTCGCACGAGGCCTTGCAAGTAAAAAGACCACAACAGTTGGGGTCATCATCCCTGATATTTCAAGTATCTTCTATTCAGAGCTTGCACGAGGAATTGAAGATATTGCAACGATGTACAAGTACAACATTATTTTGAGCAACTCAGACCAAAATACTGATAAAGAACTTCATTTGTTAAACACAATGCTTGGCAAACAAGTAGATGGAATCGTTTTTATGGGCGGAAACATTACAGATGTGCATGTGGAAGAATTTAAGCGCTCTCCTGTACCAATTGTACTTGCTGCATCTGTCGAAGAGCAGGCACAAACACCATCAGTCAACATTAACTATGAACAAGCCATTTATGATTCAGTTCAGCTATTAGTTGAAAAAGGACATAAACGAATTGCGTTTGTATCTGGACCAATGTCAGAACCAATTAACTCTATGAGAAAGCTTGCTGGTTATAAGCGTGCGCTTGAAGAAGCTGGTATCGCGTTTGACGAAGCGCTTGTTGCTGAAGGAGACTACTCATATGACTCTGGTATTGAAGCGCTCGCTAATCTGCTTGAGCAATCTGACAAGCCGACGGCTGTGATTGCAGCGACTGACGAAATGGCGCTAGGTGTCATTCATGGAGCGCAGGACAGAGGCGTATCAATTCCTGAAGATTTAGAAGTGATTGGCTTTGATAACACAAGACTATCCCTCATGGTGCGCCCTCAATTGACAACAGTTGTTCAGCCGACTTACGATATTGGCGCTGTTGCGATGAGACTTTTGACAAAGCTCATGAACAAAGAACAAGTAGAAGATCAAATTGTTGAATTGCCACATAGAATCGAAGAAAGACAATCGACGAAATAAAAAAGAAAGCAGGCTCACTTGATCAGTGGACGCCTGCTTTTTTTTATGCCTTTTTCTTTTCTCGTCGAACAGGCATGAGTGCTTTTTCTACCGTTTGTGCATTTTTTTCTGTAATTTCTGCTCTTCTTGGAATCGGTGGATATAAATCGTCAGGATCTAGCCATGTGGATGGAAGCGGAACAGGTGATTGTTTTTCCCATGCACGAATCCATTCCAGAGGAAGCACATCTGGTGGTGTAATGCCTTTCATCTCAAGCCAAATGTGGCTCCATGCTCTTGGGACGACACGCCAAATATCATAGCCGCCTCCGCCCACAGCGATCCATTTTCCATCACAATATTGATGCGCCAGCTCATGGGCAATTCTAGGAATTTCCTCATATATTTTCATGGTAGCAGATAAATGCGTCAAAGGGTCATAATAGTGGGCATCTGCTCCATTTTGCGTCAAAATGACATCTGGTTTAAAAAAAGCAGCAATCTCTGTCACTGCTGTTCGATAGGCTTCTAAAAATGATTCGTCTTCTGTAAATGCGTCAAGCGGGATATTATATGCATAGCCATAGCCTTTATCATGACCCCTTTCCTGTACTTGTCCAGTTCCAGGGAACAAATAGCGCCCTGTTTCATGAATGGAAACAGTACATACCTCTGGATCATCATAGAAGCTAAACTGTACACCATCGCCATGATGAGCATCGGTATCAATATATAAAATTCTAGCGCCATATGTCTTTTGAATATACTGAATGGCCACAGAGCTGTCATTATAAATACAAAAGCCAGAAGCACGCCCTTTAAATCCATGGTGAAGCCCGCCGCCAAGATTGAGCGCATGCTGCGAATGCCCAAGCATCACTTGATCAACCGCTGTTAATGTCCCGCCAACAAGGAGAGAAGCTGCCTCGTGCATCCCTGCAAACATCGGGGTGTCCTCAGTGCCAAGACCATAACGTTCCCCCTCTGCGGTGGACAGTTTTCCTTCACTTGCTCGCTGTACTGCTTGAATGTAGTCTGCTGTATGGACAAGCTTTAATTCCTCCAGCGTCGCCATACGAGGTGCGACAATCTCATCATCCGTTAACGCCTTCATTTTTTGAAGAAGATCATAAGTTAAGTAGACGCGAAGCTGATTGAAGGGATGATCTTGGTGAAACTGGTACGTTTGAAAAGATGGTGAAAAAACAAAGGTCGCTTCCTTCATTTGATCGTCTGCTCCATAGGCCATAGCACCTTATAGCCTTTTGCACGAATTAGCTTCGTCACATGATCAGCATGCATCGTTTGAAGGCGGAAGACGAGCACTTTAGAGGATTCATTGGCATGTGGGTACACGAGTACACTCAGCATTTGAATATGCTGCTCTTTTAAAATGGACGTAATGTCTGCAAGACCCTCTGTCACTTGCGCTACTTCAACCTCTAAATGTGATCCAGGCTGATCTGCACCTGTTAGTCTTACAAACGTACGAAGTAAATCTGTTTTTGTGATGATCCCTACAAGCTTGCCGCGTCTCACAACGGGAAGACAGCCAATTCCGTGTTCAAAAAAGACACTTGAAATCTCCTCAACGAAATCAAGCGGATGAGCGGTAATCGTCTCTAGCACCATGATGTCTTCAACCGGCCGCTGAATAAAAAGCTGCCTTTTCTCTGTTTCAAAAATACTTGGACTGGCATTTTTAATATCCCGATCTGTCACCATCCCAATGACAGATCCCTGCTCAGATACGATGGGAATATGCCGAATGTGATGTGCACTCATTTTTTGAATGGCTTCTTCAATCGTATCGGTTTTTCGCAGCGTGATCACATCACGCTCCATAATTTGTTCAATCATCATGTTTACCAATCCCCTTTGCCAAAAAAACGAATTGAACGTTAATACATAAAGCGCTGATGGAAGCGAAGACGATCGAAACGCTCGATCGAATCAGGACTTACATTTTTTCCGATCCGTGCCATTAAACAATTGGCTGGATGTGAGCTAATCTCTGGCTCGTCTGTTGCAAACCAGACAAGACCGCCGGCGTTCATCATTTTCTCCATCATTTTGCGGTACTCCCACACGTTTTTCTTTGTCCCCTTTAAATCCCAATGCCAGTAATATTCAGTTGTAATGATAATGTAATTCTCCATTTGCTCATCCATCATGCTCACATCCAGTAAATGCTTGCCAAGTGAACAGCCTCTGAATGGAGGAGCGACTTCAATGGCACCGAGCTCAATTAAATTGTCCATGTTGCCTTCTGACCAGCGTTCAAGCGGATCAGGGTACAAATACGTGACATAGCCTACGACAAGCTCATCCACCCTAGCAATGATAATACGTCCTTCAGGAAGATCTGCTATTTCAACAAGTGCTTGTTTCTGTTCCTCAGGCGTGCGAAATGCCGTTAGTCCTTCATGAAACGTATAGTTCGCCAGCTCTGATGCAGGTACCGGTCCTTCAATCAGGATGGTGCCTGTTTCTCTCGTAATTGTTTTTGAATAATAAGTTTTAGGATGCTCCACGTATCCACCGCCTCAAATTCTAGTGAGTCGTCTCTATTTTATCTTAAATCTGACAATAATTAAAACGGTTTCATCAGAAGTTTTTTAAAAATTGAGAAAAAAAGTCATCTATACTATAATGGTCATTGTAAACGTATGCAAAGGGGGACTGTTTGATGAAAGTGGAAACGCTACCATCAGTAAAAGGGGACTATCATTTAAATGATTATGAGCAAGCATACAAGGAATTTTCATGGGAGGAAGCGAGAAAAAATTTCTCTTGGTATGAAACAGGAAAAGTAAATGCAGCTTATGAAGCGATTGACAGACATGCGGACTCGTTTCGTAAAAACAAGGTGGCGCTTCACTACAAAGATTCACAGCGGGATGAAAAGTATACGTTCAGGGATATGAAAATCAAGACAAACAAAGCAGGAAATCTATTAAGAGAACAGGCACATGTGCAAAAAGGGGATCGCGTGTTTATCTTTATGCCAAGATCACCTGAGCTCTATTTTCTACTGCTTGGTGCTGTCAAAATTGGTGCGATCGTCGGTCCGTTATTTGAGGCATTTATGGAAGGTGCCGTCAAAGATCGTTTAGAAAATAGTGAGGCAAAAGTGATTGTGACAACGCCTGATCTGCTTGAGCGGATTCCGTTTGCAGAACTTCCAAAGCTTGAATCCGTCATCATTGTCGGTGGTGAAAAAGAGGATGCAGATGGTGTGCGGACAATTCACTTTGAAGAAGCATTTGAGCAGGCAGCGAAGGAACTTGAAATTGAGTGGATGGATGAAAAAGATGGATACCTGCTTCATTACACGTCAGGGTCCACTGGTACGCCAAAAGGTGTGCTCCATGTTCATGGCGCAATGGTGCAGCAAGGCCAGACGGGTAAATGGGTACTTGATTTGAAAGAAGAAGATGTCTACTGGTGTACAGCTGATCCAGGCTGGGTAACAGGAACGGTGTACGGTATTTTTTCTCCGTGGCTGAATGGAGCGACGAATGTCATTTTAGGCGGCCGGTTCAACCCTGATACGTGGTACGAAACCATTGAATCGCTTGGTGTGACCGTTTGGTACAGTGCACCGACAGCCTTCAGAATGTTGATGGGAGCAGGAGACGATCTCATTCAAAAATATGATCTCAGCTCACTCCGTCATGTGTTAAGTGTAGGAGAGCCACTTAATCCAGAAGTGATCCGCTGGGGAGACGCTGTATTCGGTAAACGAATTCATGACACTTGGTGGATGACAGAAACAGGTGCACAACTGATTTGTAACTATCCATGCATGGATATCAAACCAGGGTCAATGGGGAAACCAATTCCAGGCGTTGAAGCTGCGATTGTAGATAATGCCGGAAATGAACTTCCGCCATACCGGATGGGGAACCTTGCCATCAAAAAAGGTTGGCCGTCTATGATGCATACGATCTGGAACAATCCTGAAAAATATGAATCTTACTTTATGCCGGGAGATTGGTATGTTTCAGGAGATTCAGCTTATATGGATGAAGACGGATACTTCTGGTTCCAGGGACGTGTCGACGATGTCATTATGACGTCAGGAGAGCGGGTCGGTCCATTTGAGGTAGAAAGTAAACTGGTGGAACATCCGGCCATTGCAGAGGCTGGTGTCATCGGAAAACCAGATCCTGTGCGCGGTGAAATTATTAAAGCATTTATAGCGCTTAGAAGCGGATACGAACCGACAGATGAGCTGAAAGAAGAGATTCGTACGTTTGTGAAAAAAGGACTCGCTGCACATGCAGCACCGAGAGAAATTGAGTTTAAAGACAAACTGCCAAAAACACGCAGCGGTAAAATTATGAGACGTGTGCTAAAAGCGTGGGAACTGAATTTACCTGCTGGCGATCTCTCGACAATGGAAGATTAATCGCTTCCGTCAGTTGACTTGATATCAAAAGTATGTTAAAAATGACTTTAGTTGAATATGAAAAGGTTTTGACTGAGATTCAGTAGAATCATCTTTCCCTGTCCAAGAGAGCTGACGGCTGGTGCGAGTCAGTACAAAGAGATATTCGAATTACCCTCACGAACCGCTTTTACGAAAAGGAGCATATGCTATCTGATTAGTGAAAGAACGGATCTGTCCGTTATCAGTGTAAGTGAAAAGACGTGTTGTTTTGTCTTTTAAGCAGGGTGGTACCGCGATATATATCGTCCCTTCGTTCATTCGAAGGGGCGTTTTTTATGTTGAATTGTAAAAAAAGGAGATTTGGATATGAGTCAATTGATGGAAGATTTATCATTCAGAGGATTAATTCAGCAACAAACAGATGAAGAAGGTTTAACAAAATTATTAGCAGAAGAAAAAATCAAGCTATACTCCGGCTTTGATCCAACAGCTGACAGCTTGCACATTGGTCACTTACTGCCAATTTTAACATTGCGCAGATTCCAAGAAGCAGGCCATCATCCGATTGCACTTGTTGGTGGCGCAACTGGACTGATTGGTGACCCAAGTTTTAAAAAAGCAGAACGTTCACTAAACCCAGCAGAAATCGTCGAACAGTGGTCAGAGAAAATCAAGGGCCAGCTCTCTCAATTCCTTGATTTTGAAGCAGGTGACAACCCAGCTGTCATCGTCAATAACTATGACTGGATCAGTCAAATGAATGTCATCACGTTCCTTCGTGATATTGGAAAGAACTTCGGTGTCAACTTCATGCTCGCAAAAGATATCGTCAGCTCCCGTATTGAAACAGGGATTTCGTACACAGAATTCAGCTACGTGATTCTGCAATCGTTAGACTTCTTGAACCTTTACAGAAATGAAAACTGTAAGCTGCAAATCGGCGGAAGTGACCAGTGGGGAAATATCACATCTGGACTTGAGTTGATCCGTAAGTCTGAAGCAGAAGGCGCAAAAGCATTCGGTCTCACCATGCCGCTTGTGACAAAAGCAGACGGCACGAAGTTTGGGAAAACAGAAGGTGGTGCCATCTGGTTAGATAAAGAAAAAACATCACCATATGAATTCTACCAATTCTGGATTAACACAGATGACCGTGATGTCGTGAAATACTTAAAATACTTTACGTTCTTATCAAAAGAAGAGATCGCATCGTACGAAGAAAAAGTGCAAACAGCCCCTGAAAAACGTGAAGCACAGCGCCGTTTGGCAGAAGAAGTCACAACACTTGTGCATGGCCGTGAATCACTAGAACAGGCTGTCAACATCTCAAATGCGCTATTTAAAGGCGAGATCAAATCTCTTACAGCAGAAGAAGTGAAAGTAGGCTTTAAAGATGTGCCATCAATGGAGAAAGACAGTGCAGAAGAATTAACACTTGTTGATGTTCTTGTCGAATCAAAACTGTCTCCATCAAAACGTCAAGCACGTGAAGATATTACAAACGGTGCCGTCTACATCAACGGAGAGAGACAAACCGACAAAGACTATGTCCTTTCAGCAGATGACCGAATTGAAAACCAATTTACAGTCTTAAGAAGAGGGAAAAAGAAATACTTCCTTGTAACGTATAAACAAATCCTTATGCAACAGTAAGTACCATGAAAAGCACCTCAAATGTTCATATACATTGAGGTGCTTTTCTTTTTTATACAGAAGTAGGAATTAAGCTTTTACAGAGCGGTTTTCTCTCATTTGTCTGTTTCTTATTCAAGAAGTGAATCTTCGTTTGTATAAGCATGTTCTACCTTGCAAATTCGGGTTGTATAGGATTCATACCAATCTTTTTTTCCTTTTTTTTGAACACGCTGATGTGCTTTCCATTCTTTGATGGCTGCTAATGAATCCCAGTAAGAGACAGTGATTCCAACACCATGTTCATCTCGTGCACTTTCTATTCCAAGAAACCCGTCTAGTTCTTTCGCTAATTGTTCCATTTTTTGAGCAGCAGCAGCGTATTCTTTCTGCTCAACATTCGTTCGTTTTGATGTGAAAATGACTGCATAGTAAGGTGGTGCAGGTGTTTGAGTAAATAGCATCTAGTAGAACCTCCTTTTGTCTATTCACATTATATATGAAAGATAGAGAGGCTCGTAGTCTTTTTGTTTTAGTTTCAAAAAGACCATGGTGCTTTTTCATTAGGTATTGTGCTGTAAAATCATCTCATAAAACATTACCTTGTTCACTTTTCTGACATATTTTTCTTGTATAAAATAGAGTCGAATAAGATGAATAAGGGGGAATGAAAGTGATTCGATTTAAGAAAAAGAGTTTGCAAATTCTTGTTGCCCTTGCCTTAGTGCTAGGTTCAATGGCCTTCATCCAGCCGAAAGAAGTCAAAGCGGCTGCGCATAATCCGGTTGTGATGGTGCATGGTATGGGCGGTGCGTCTTATAACTTCGCTTCGATCAAACGATACTTAGTGACACAGGGCTGGGATCAAAACCAACTTTTTGCAATCGATTTCATAGACAAAACAGGTAATAACCTGAACAATGGCCCGAGGCTCTCTAGATTCGTCAAAGATGTACTAGCCAAAACGGGCGCCAAAAAAGTAGATATTGTGGCTCATAGTATGGGTGGTGCGAACACGTTATACTATATTAAAAACCTAGACGGCGGAGATAAAATTGAAAACGTCGTCACACTTGGTGGAGCGAATGGACTCGTATCACTCAGAGCATTACCAGGCACCGATCCAAATCAAAAAATTCTTTACACATCTGTCTATAGTTCAGCCGATCTCATTGTCGTCAACAGCCTCTCACGCTTAATTGGCGCGAGAAACGTCCTCATCCACGGCGTTGGACATATCGGTCTATTAACCTCAAGCCAAGTCAAAGGCTATGTGAAAGAAGGATTGAATGGCGGAGGACAGAATACGAATTAAAAAATGAAAAAGACAGCGATTTGTGCTGTCTTTTTTGATGTCATGGTTATATAGGGTCTACTAGGTGTTGCAGAAGGTTTTTAGGAGGATAAAAGATGACGCAAAAACTCAAACAATATTTCTTAGGCTACTTTCTCTATTTCCCATGTTCATTTCTGATTATCTATATGATCTGGATGGCAATCGTCAAATCAGTGCAATGGGCAGAAGTCATATCTAATTGTACATCCATCATTGGTATCTATTACTTAATAGCCAGTGTGTGGTTTGTCTTTTTACTGCAAAAACAGACAAAACATCGTACATAGCCAAATAAAAACATGTACAAATCAACCACCATTCCTTACACTACATATAATGAACGAGACTCTTTGGAGGTGGGGATTTGTGCAACATCATCAAAAGGCTTTGATTATGGTCGATGTACAGAAAGCATTCGAGCACGAAAAATGGGGAGAACGGAATAACCTAGATGCAGAGAAGAATATCAGTCGTCTATTGACGTTTTGGAGAGAAAAAGGCTGGACAGTCATTCATATTCAGCATACATCGGATCAGCCGCACTCCTTATTTCATCCAGCAAATGAAGGGCACTCCTTCAAAGAGATCGCCAAACCGCTAGATGAAGAAATGGTGTTACAAAAGAAAGTTAACAGCAGCTTTATAGGTACAAACTTAGAGGAACAACTAAGATCAAACGAGATCGACACTGTTGTGATCGCTGGACTCACAACACCGCACTGCGTATCTACCACAACAAGAATGAGTGGAAACCTAGGCTTTGATACATACCTCATTTCGGATGCGACAGCCGCCTTTGGACTCGCAGATCAAACCGGTACATACTATGATCCAGAAACGATCCATCGCCTTTCACTTGCAACACTGCATGATGAATTTGCGACTGTCCTGACAACAGAGCAGCTCATCACAAATTGGGCAAGCAAAAGCTCCTAGAATCATCTCTAGGAGCTTTTTGCTTGTTCATCCAGCGGCTGTTTTCGTTGTTCAATACTTGAGTATATGAGATCTATTCCAATAAATAAGAAGCTGACAAAGAAAGATAAAATGAGTGTGCCGTGCTCCAAAATGGAGACATTGACTATGTTCATATTAAGTACAAACTTAATTGAGAAATGCACAACGATCCATGAGAGTAGAAATTCAAAGATAAACGTGAACCATTGAGGAAATCTTAGCAAAGTGGAAATTCCTTTACCAATGAATACTAAAAAGATCGACCAAAAAAGAACAATCCCACTGACGAATAGACAGAAGGTCAATAATGAAAGAAATGATGCATAGGTAATATATTCTCCAAAAAGAAAATTCACTCCTAATGAAACAACATAAAGTACAGAACTTGGAATGATGATGACAAAACTAATCGAAAAAAAGATGAGTAAAATGAGGAGAATTTCAGCGATAGCTCCAGGCGCTTCATCGACAACTTTTGTCTTTCTCAAAATCGCATAGATAATAATTGAAATGAGCATAAGTGCTAACATAAATGAAATAATTGACAAATTACTTTCCTCCTTAACGTTCCTTACATTATTGTTTTAAGTTGTGAGTTATCCAGTAAATGTAATTGTAAGAGGAAAACGAAAAAGAGTAAAGAGTAATCGGTGTTCTAATTTTCTTGTGTGCAAATAAGTTATTTGTAGCTAGAGAGTATCGTACAAAAGACCAAACAAAAAACCCTAGACATCCTTGAACAATCAAGGTCTCTAGGGTTTGTTTGATCACTCTCTGAGAGAGTCATGAAATTAACGTGAGTAGAACTCAACGATTAATTGTTCGCTGATTTCAGGCGCTAATTCAGAACGCTCTGGAAGACGAGTGAAAGTTCCTTCAAGCTTTTCAGCATCGAAAGTAAGGTATTCAGGTACGAAGTTGTTCACTTCAACTGATTCTTTCACAACTGCAAGGTTTTGAGATTTCTCACGAAGAGCAATCGTTTGACCTGGTTTCACAGAGAAAGATGGGATGTCTACACGGCTTCCATCAACAAGGATGTGACCATGGTTTACTAGCTGACGAGCTTGGCGGCGCGTACGAGCAAGGCCAAGACGGTATACTAGGTTGTCAAGGCGAGTTTCAAGAAGGATCATGAAGTTTTCACCTTGTTTACCAGGAAGTTTAGCAGCTCTGTCAAAAAGAGTACGGAATTGACGTTCGTTGACACCGTACATGTGACGAAGCTTTTGCTTCTCTTGTAATTGTAAACCGTATTCAGATAGTTTTTTGCGTTGTCCTGGACCATGTGGGCCTGGAGCGTAAGGGCGTTTTTCAAGTTCCTTACCTGTTCCGCTTAATGAAATGCCTAAACGGCGGGAAATCTTCCAACTTGGACCTGTATAGCGAGCCATAATGTGACTCCTCCTTATTGTTTTTATTTGTGAAAAATAAAAACCGTCTGTTCTTTGTCTTTTCCGTCATTATGTTTTCATGCATCCTCGCTCCAGCAGCAGGGAGTTACAAGATGCACCTCCATATAGAAGGAACAAAATGATACAAAAAAGCCGAACAAAAAGGCTGCCATATTTCACACAAACTCTATTATATGACGCCAGATAGGAGAAGTCAACCTATTTAAAGAGGAGAATGTCAAACGTGGTCGGCATTCATCCGGGAAGAAAGCAAAATAAAAAAGCAGACACATTGTCTGCTTTTCAAGCATCATGACGCATCAGTAGAGGCTGATAACGCATTTTGGACAACCTCTGTAAATTGAACTAAGTACGTTTCATCTATTTCATTGAAACGATCTTTCACTGGACTGTCAATATCGAGTACCCCAATGATTTGTCCATTTACTTTAAGTGGGATCACAATTTCAGACTGCGATGCGGCATCACATGCAATATGACCAGGGAATGCATGGACATCAGCGATACGCTGTACATCACCTGTCGCAAATGCTGTACCGCAAACCCCTTTTCCAGAAGGAATGCGTACACATGCGGGTAGTCCATTGAATGGACCAAGCACAAGCTCTCCGCCTTTTGCTAAATAAAATCCTGCCCAATTGACTTCAGGAAGCGAGTGATAAAGTAGCGCCGCAGCATTGGCTAGGTTGGCAATGAGATCAGGTTCACCATCCGTAATCGCTTCTACTTGCTTGATGAGTAATTGATAGTCTTTCGATGGATCACCAGACTGTTTTTCGACATGAAACATGAAAATCTCCTACTTTCTATCTCAAAAATACATAACTTGCGCTTCGCATGTGGGATTTGTCGAGCAATGATTAAAGGAACTTCCGCCTTCACCTTGAAGTATGTACACATGAAGAGGGGTGAGCGGATGAAAACATCAACAACCGTGCAAACAAAAGACCGTATTATTGAAGCTGCCATCAGACTTTTTAACCAAAAAGGATTTTCTGGAACCTCTGTCCGTGAGATTGCGAAGGAAGCAAACGTCAACGTTGCTCATATATCTTATTACTTTCAAGGAAAAGGAGGGCTGCTTGAGCAGCTCGTATCCGATTTTTATGAAGGCTATATTCAGATGATTGAATCGCACATCCAGCACATGGAAACCCGTCATGCAAAAGAATGTTTACTTCATGTGGTTTTTGATATTTTATCTTATCAGCATGAAAATCGTCAATTAACCCGTTTCGTTTATCGAGAAGTGACCATTGATTCAACGCTTATTAGGGAAATCATGTCCACCTATTTAACAAAGGAAAAATACTTGTTTCAGCTCATCATTGAAAAAGGAAAAAGCACCCATGTGATTTGTAAGCAGCTGTCACTCTCATCATTTATGATCCAGCTAAAATCACTTCTGATGATGCCATATCTGCAGCCGCAATATTTAACAGAGGTGCTTTATATCAACCCAAGCGAGCCTTACTTTTATCAAACGTACTATAAGGAACTGAGCCGGTCGCTTCATCATCTGTTAGAACCAAATGAACCCGCACTTGATCCTCACCTGAAACTCATGATGTCTTCAAATTGATCATACGCATACCCGAGATCTTCCGCTTGATGGGCATCAGACCCGAATATGAGCGGAATTTTTTTCTGTTTTGCAAGATCGATCATCCATTGATCTAAATAGATACTTCTGGCATATGTTTTACGAAGACCTGATGTATTAAAATCTAAGGACATGCCTTTTTTTGCCGTTTCTTCAAGACAAAGGGTAACCCTTTGACATAGTTCTGGCGACATTTCGTATGGGAAAAGTTGTTTGAATTTCTGGACAAGGGTGATATGACCGATTCTCTTTGGCTTATATGGACCTAAAGATGATAGAATAGAAGAATGAATTTGTTCATAGTAGCTTTGATAGACGTGTTCGGTGCTGCCATAGATGCTGATCAGCTGCTTGAAGGCGTGCTCATCAAAATCAAGACAAATATAATCATTGCCAGCAGGAAGAAAGTGAACAGATAAAATGCTATCGTCTAGTTCAGGGCCGTAGCAGTCTAAAAAGGCACTTGTTTCCTCTTCATACTCTTTGATATAGTCGACCTCAAGCCCAGTTTTTACTATTAACTGTCCTTTGTATTCCTGTTTCAGCTGATCCAGCTTCGTCAAATAGGCTTCAAGGTCTTGAAGCTTCATGGCACTATCCTGCTCAGGCGTTGGATCTCGAAACGAAGGAGGCAGCGGGGCATGCTCGGTAAAGGTGATGGAATCAAATCCCTTTTTCATTGCTTTTTCAATATAAGAATGAATAGGATCAAGCGTACCGTGCGGGCAAAATGGCGTATGTAAATGTGCATCTTGTTTCAACATGTCGTCACCTCTTGTCGATATTTTGAAAAACGTCATGTTTATCAGCGAAAATAATGAAAAATCATGACCAAAAATGCTGGTTACATGGTATCATAATAACAATGAAAACGACAGCTTCCGCATACATAAAAACAGGTCACATCAATACATGTGATCAAATGATAGAAAGCCTGAATGACTTTCTTGAAAAAACATACATAAAACCGTGAATGGATCGTATTGGCAAAAATACAATCCTGCTTATAAAAAACAAATGCAAAGCGGACACGAAAGGGTTCTCAGGTCTACTCGGGACACTACCCTGACATCACTTAGATCACAACAAGGGGGCTCATTATGGAGTTTATCATCGGTTTAATTGTCATTTTGCTTGCTTTGTTTTCAGTCGGTTATTTCCTCAGAAAAAATATATATAAAGAGATTGACCGATTGGAAGCATGGAAAATTGAAATTTTAAACAGATCAATTGTAGAAGAAATTTCAAAAATCAAACATTTAAAAATGACCGGAGAAACAGAGCAGTTTTTTGAAAGATGGCGTGCAGAGTGGGACGATATCGTCACAGCCCATCTTCCAAAGGTAGAGGAGCTATTATATGATGCAGAGGAGTATTCTGATAAATATCGATTCTCCAAAGCGAAGCAAGTTCTTGCACATATAGGAGATCTGCTCACCGCTGCTGATTCAAACATCGAAGACATTTTAAAAGAGATTGCAGACCTTGTCACAAGTGAAGAGCAAAACCGAAAAGACATCGAGAAGGTCAAAGAGCAATATCAAACGGTACGAAAAAATCTACTTGCTTACAGCCATTTATATGGCACCCTTTATGACAAAATGGAGCAGGACTTAGATGAGGCCTGGGAAGGGATCAAGCAGTATGAAGAAGAGACAGAAAACGGAAACTACATGACAGCAAGGAAAATTTTGCTTGAGCAAGACCGCAGACTCGATCAGCTGCAATTATATATCAATGATGTACCGAAGCTCATCGCAGACTGTAAACAAACTGTGCCAGGTCAGCTGACGAAGCTGAAAGACGGTTATAAAGAAATGACAGACAAAGGCTACAAGCTAGAGCACATCCAGATCACAAAAGAGCTGGAGAACTTGAATAAACAGCTGACCCGTGCGGAGAAGCTGCTGATTGATGAACTCAACTTAGATGAAGCATCAAGCATTCTGCAAATGATTGATGATGCGATTCAGACGCTGTATGATCAGTTAGAAGCAGAAGTAGAAGCAGGTCAGGAAATCAAGAGCAAAATGCCTGAGCTGACCGAAGCATTTGAAAAACTTGAACAAGACCACACGCAGACAAAGGCAGAAACGGCTCTTGTGAAAGAAAGCTACAAGCTGACAGCAGGAGAGCTGGATCAGCAGAAAGCATTCGAAAAACGATTAGAAGAAATTGAAAAGCTTATGAAGCAAATACGAGAGAAGCTTGATCGTGACCATGTCGCATACACATTATTAATGGATGAAATCAATCAGCTTGAGACCTTTATTGAGGATGCCAAAACACTTCATGAAGCGTTTAAAGATCACCTTCAATCGTTACGAAAAGAAGAATTACAGGCAAGAGAAACATTGGCTGAACTTAAAACCATGTTGACAGATACAGTGCGCCAGCTGCACAAAAGCAACATTCCAGGTGTACCTGCTGACATCAAAGATCGTGCTGAAAAAGCGCAGGAGATGATTCAGCAAGTGCAGGAGCAGCTAGAGAATTTGCCGTTGAATATGCCAGCAGTGAACCAGCAATTAAAAGAAGCCTCTGAAACAGTCAGACATGTGGTTGATGAAACACATGACATGCTTCGTAAAGTGGATCAAATTGAACGGATTATACAATACGGCAACCGGTTTAGAAGTCAAAACCACATTCTTTCAGAGCAATTAAAAGAGGCAGAACGAAGATTTTATGCCTATGATTATAACGATTCATTTGAAGTGGCAGCAGCAGCTGTCGAAAAAGCATCACCTGGAGCCGTCCAGAAGCTTTTAACTCAGCAAGAAAAAGAATATCAGCATCAATAAAAAAGCTGAAGTCCATTTTAGGACTTCAGCTTTTTCCATGTTATGAAACTTGTTTTTGGCGTTCTTCTGAAGCAGAAGAAGTGAATAGAGAGATAACAAATCCAATCACGATTCCGAGTATGGCAGGTACAATCCAGCCAATGCCAAGGTCATATAGCGGCAAGATCGTTTGAAAGAGATCTTTCACAGGACCGATAGGCAGTTTAGCCGCTGCTAAACCGTCAAACAGACTGACGCAGCCAGTTAAAATCAAAGTAAGGACATACACAGGTCTTCTATGACCAAGCCATTTGTCAGCAAGTGATAAAACGATAATCACAATTGCTAACGGGTAAATCGCAGTTAACACAGGTACTGAAAAAGCGATAATATGAGCAAGTCCAAAATTTGAAATGATAAAACTGAATAATGTGACGAGTGTAACGACCATTTTATAAGAAAGTTTAGGTAATAAATTTGAGAAATACTCTCCGCACGATGTCACAAGACCGATACTTGTGGTTAAACAGGCAACCGTAATCGCCGCGCCTAACACAATATTACCTAAACTGCCAAAAAGAAATTGTGAAGACTGAGCCAAGATTTTACTACCATCTCCAACAAAACCAATGGCGTGTGTACTTGAAGCACCTAAATAAGCAAGTGATAGATAAACAAATGTTAATCCGCAAGCTGCAATTAGACCTGCTTTGATACAAGCAGAAGTGAGTGCCTTTTTACTTGTTACACCACGTCCTTTAATGGCGTTGATGACAACAACCCCAAACACAATAGATGCAAGAGCGTCCATGGTTTTATAGCCTTCTAAAAACCCTTTGAAAAATGATCCATTGCTATAGGACACATCAGGTGTGCCAATGACGCCCATCGGTGTCAAAATGGCTTTGACGATAATAATCAAAATGATCGTAAATTTAATCGGTGTTAACACTTTCCCTACACGATCCACAATTTTCGTTGGATTGAGCGCAAGATAATACGTAATACCAAAAAAGGCCAGTGTAAATAAAAAAAGTGAGAGCCAAGCTGGTACACCAGCTAAAAAGGGTAGTGCACCAATTTCATATGAAACCGTTCCTGTACGAGGAATAGCGAAAAGTGGCCCGATAGATAAATATAAAATGACGGTAAATGCTGTTCCAAAAGCTGGGTGAGCTTTATCAGCTAATCCTTTCGCATCTCGACCTGTCAAAGCGATTGCAATAATCCCTAGAAGAGGTAAACCGACACCTGTTAATAAAAATCCGCCCATTGCTTTCCACACATTTTGCCCAGCATATTGCCCAAGCTCTGGTGGATAAATCATATTACCGGCGCCGAAGAATAGAGCAAACAGCATAAAACCTATGATAACCGTATCTTTCGTCGACAAAGTTGCCTTCATTGCATTTAAAGCCTCCATTATTATGTTGAAATATTCTGTTAATTAGTTGCTAGGTAACCGTTCATCATTAACAATCACTAATTATAAAGGATGTACGCCTGATGTCAACATGTGTTTTCGTACAAAAGTCATGAATTTTTCTATTTTAGTATATGAAGAACAATAAAAAAACATCCCCTTCTTCTTTGGAAGGGGATGTTTTGATTTGCGATGATTATGAGGCAAGTTGCTTTGGTGGGCTGGTAAACATGGAAATAAGTACACCAATCAAAGCACCGATAATAGCTGGTATGATCCAGCCAATGCCTAAATCGTAAAACGGAACAATTGATTTCAAGATGCCAGGCAATCCGCCTAGATTCACTTCAGCAGCTAATAATCCATCAATGATGGCAAAGAAACCAGTAAAGATGAGAGAAGTGATATAAATGATTCTTCTGCCGTTAATCCAGCGGTCAAGGAACGATAATAAAATAATGACAATGGCCAGTGGATAGATCGCTACGAGTACAGGCACCGACAGAGAAATGATTTGTGCGAGTCCGAGGTTTGCAACGAATGTGCTAAACAAAGAAACAATTAGAATGACGGTACGATAAGAAAGTGCTGGGAAGAGCTTTGAAAAATATTCTCCACAAGATGAAATAAGTCCAACACTAGTCGTTAAACAAGCGAATAAAATGGCTGCGCCAAGAACAATGTTACCAGCAGAACCGAATAAAAAGTTGGCAGAAAGTGAAAGTAGTTTTCCTCCTTCATTTGCTCCAACCATTCCCGTGGCATTAGGGCTTGAAGCACCCACATAAGCGAGTGAAATGTACACGAGTGCCAGTCCAACAGCTGCTACGAGTCCTGCCTTAATACAAGCTGCTGCAAGAGATTTTCGCTCTGTGATGCCTCTGTCCTTAACAGCTGTCACCACGACGATTCCAAATACGATAGAAGCAAGTGCATCCATTGTTTTATAGCCTTCTAAAAATCCAGTGAAAAGCGGATTTGCCTCATATGTTTTATCTGGAGCACCGATCATTCCCATTGGCGTAGCAATGGCTTTAATGACAATAATAGCAATAACAGTTAATAAGATCGGTGTCAAAATTTTACCAATACGATCAACCAGCTTTGAAGGATTTAACGCAAGCAAGTATGAAATAGTGAAAAACACTACGGTAAAGATGAATAGTGGTACCCATGAAGTGGCTTGGGCACCTGAGAGAAATGGAGCTAATCCTATCTCATACGAAACCGTACCAGTTCGCGGAATGGCGAAAAATGGTCCAATGGATAAATACAGAATCACGGTGAAGATAGTCCCGAATTTAGGGTGTGCTTTATCGGCAAGACCTTTGGCACCGGTACCTGTAAGGGCGACAGCAATAACCCCTAATAGTGGAAGACCTACGCCTGTAAGTAGGAATCCGCCGATGGCAAGCCATACGTTTTCACCAGCATATTGTCCAAGAACAGGCGGGAAAATCATATTTCCTGCGCCGAAGAATAATGCAAAAAGCATTAGTCCAATAGCCAATGTTTCTTTTATACTTAAACTATTTTTCAAAATAGTCCCTCCTCAATCAGTGTATTGTGTCAAATTTAAATATTCTGACAATTTAGGTGTTTATATGACAATTGCACTATGGATGATATAGTGAAAATGAAAAGTTGTCAACTGCCATTTTCAGAAAATTCTCTGTCTGACTTCATTATGGTAACATATAAATGCATTTATTTTTAAAGTTTTTTTGTAAGGAGTTTAAGATATGATTTATCTTGATAATAGTGCCACAACAAAGCCTTATCCAGAGGTTTTACAAGTACATCAGCAAGTGAGTGAGCGTTTTTTTGGGAATCCGTCTTCGCTGCATCAACTTGGAATTGATGCGAGCCGTCTATTAAGTGAAACGCGAAAACAAATCCTTCACTATACAGGCTTTACACAATATGAGATTATTTTTACTTCAGGTGCAACAGAAGCAAATAACATAGCCATCAAAGGGGCTGCTCTTGCCAAGATGAACCGAGGCAGACATATTGTCACAACAGCGATTGAGCATCCATCTGTCATCGAATCGTTTGAACAGCTGAAAACATTATTTGGCTTTGATATTTCCTATATTCAAGTAAATGAGCATGGCCGTGCAGATATGACGCATTTAAAAGAAGTGCTTCGCCCTGATACAGTGCTTGTCAGTCTCATGCATGTAAACAATGAAACAGGCGCGATTCAGCCGATAGAGGAAGCGGCAAGCATCATTCGGACGTATGCCAAAGAGGCGATTTTTCATGTCGACGGCGTACAAGGAATTGGCAAGGTTCCGCTGCCTAAAGAGATGGATATTGATCTTTTAACGATGTCAGGCCACAAGATTCATGGCCTGAAGGGAACAGGTGCCCTCTTTTTAAAGAAAGAGATCGTGCTTGCCCCTTTTATCACAGGAGGAGAGCAAGAACTTGGCCTTCGCTCAGGGACTGAGAACCCTGCTGGAGCTGTCAGCTTAGCAAAAGCCATAAAGCAATCATTTGAACATTTAAACAAGCATCATGATGAGATGATCGCTTTAAAAACAGAGCTAGAGCAGCAGCTTGGAAAGATAGAAGGCGTCGTCATAAACACACCGCTGACGCATAGCGCACCGCACATTGTGAATTTTTCAGTGCCAGGTATTCAAATCGAAGTCCTTCTGCATATGCTCGAAAAAGAAGGCATTTACGTTTCGACAACGTCTGCTTGTTCTGCTAAGAAAAAGGAACCAAGCCGTGTCCTGCTGGCGATGGGGAAATCAGAAGAAGTAGCCAAAAGTAGCATGAGAATCAGTTTGACATATGGACAAGGACCAGAGCAAACGCCGCAAATCATCACATCGATCGCACAAAGTGTGAAAAAATTAAAAGGAATGAGATAACAACATGAAGTATGACCATATTTTAGTCCGTTTTGGTGAGATTTCAACAAAAGGGAAAAATAGAAAGAAATTTATCGAAAAACTAAGACAGCATATCCGGTTTGTATTAAAAGACTTTGAAGCATTAAAGTATGCATCTGACAGAGACCGCATTACGATCATGCTAAACGGAGAAGACCCTGAACCGATTTCAGAACAGCTTAAAGGTGTATTTGGCATTCAAAGCTTTAGCCTGGCTGTGAAATGTGAGACAAATCTTGATGCCATCAAAGAAGCGGCACTCTCAGCGGTTCAGGAAGTGTATGAACAAGGAAATACATTTAAGGTCTCAACGAAACGCTCTTATAAACAATTTGAGCTTGATTCAAATGAAATGAACCGAGAAATTGGTGGACATGTTCTAAGGAATACAGACAACTTAACCGTTAATGTGAAACAGCCAGATGTTCACTTGCGAATTGAAATAAGAGAACACGCGACGTACATTACATTTAAAGATGTAAAAGGTGCAGGCGGACTGCCAGTTGGTTCAAGCGGAAGAGCGATGTTGATGCTCTCTGGCGGCTTTGACAGCCCAGTGGCCGGCTATCAGGCAATGAAACGAGGCATTCAAATTGAAGCTGTTCATTTCTTTAGCCCACCTTATACAAGTGAACGTGCCAAGCAAAAGGTCATTGATCTAGCGGAATGCTTAGCTGCTTATGGAGGCGAAGTCAAGCTTCACATCGTTCCTTTTACAAAAATCCAAGAGCTCATTCACAAACAAGTACCAGAAAACTATACGATGACTTCAACGAGAAGAATGATGCTCAAAATTGCAGATAAAATAAGAGCCAAGCGTGATGCGCTTGCCATTATTACAGGTGAAAGCCTTGGTCAAGTGGCAAGTCAGACACTTGAAAGCATGTATGCCATTAATCATGTCACAAACACACCGATCATTCGCCCACTGATTGCCGTGGATAAGAATGACATTATCGAAGAAGCGAGACGAATTGGCACATATGAGACAAGCATTCAGCCATTTGAGGATTGCTGCACGATCTTTACGCCGCCATCTCCAAAAACAAAACCAAAGCTTGAAAAAGTAGAACGCTACGAAAGCTTTGCTGAATTCGAGCCAATGCTTGATGAGGCAGTGGAGCAGATCGAAACAATCGTTGTCACAAATGAAAAGAAAGCAGCTGACAAATTCGCTGATTTATTCTAAATAAAAAATTTCATAATAATTACCATAAAATCAATCGCATGAAGTCATGTGTTTCTACACATTCTATATTCACAAGGAGGTGAGAACACATGGCTCAACAAAACAGACAAAGCAGTTCTAATCAATTAGTCGTTCCAGGCGCTGCACAAGCGATCGACCAAATGAAGTACGAAATCGCTTCAGAATTTGGCGTAAACCTTGGACCAGAAACAACAGCTCGCGCTAACGGATCAGTTGGTGGAGAAATCACTAAGCGTCTTGTATCTTACGCTCAACAACATATGGGTGGCGGATCTTTCTAAGACACACAATTAAAAAGCTATGGCTTATGAGCGGGTTTATTCCCGCTCTTTTTTTGTACATAAATTGTTAGAATATTTTTAAAAAAGAAGACGAAATGAAAAAATTATGGCATAATACTAGGAGTAGGTCCTAATTCAAGCATTTTTCAGTTATGAGTGTTAGAATAGGTAAATTGAAACATGATTCGTTTCATAGAAAGAGGCTAAAAGGAGCTGTACCATGAAAAGAGAAGACTTAATTGCACCAGAACAATATAACTTAGTCAGTGAGATTGAAGCATTCAGTCATGACCAGGAGAAAATCGCCCTGCACTGGCAGGACGGAAATGGTCAGGAAGCGCACGTGACATATGCAGCATTAGTAGAAGAGGCGAATAAAATTGGTCATGTTCTATTAAATGCAGGCTTTAAAAAAGGCGATAAAATCATTGTGATGGTGCCGCGTATGCTAGAGGCATACAGCATTTATTTAGCGATTTTAAAAACAGGGATGGTTGTAATTCCTTGTTCAGAAATGCTTCGCGCTAAAGATATAGATTACCGAATTGAACATGCAGAAGCAAAAGGAGCGATTGTTTACGCATCATTCATTCAATCGTTTGAAGGAACCAACCAGCCAAAAGATTTTAAAACATTCTCGATTGGTGAGAATGATCATGGCTGGACAAACATTGTTGCGCAAAAGGAAGAGCAGTCAAGCGAGTTGAAATTGGCAGACACAACACGTACGGACATGGCGTTTCTATCTTATACATCAGGCACAACAGGTAACCCAAAAGGGGTTGTTCATACACACGGCTGGGCGTATGCACATTTACGTACTGCGGCCAAAGCATGGCTCTCCATTAATGAAGGGGATAAAGTATGGGCAACAGCAGGACCAGGCTGGCAAAAATGGGTGTGGAGTCCTCTCTTATCTGTTTTAGGAAGTGGAGCAGAAGGTTTTGTTTATGGAGGGAAATTTAATCCGGATACGTACTTAGAGCTGCTTCAAAAAAATGAAATCAATGTTTTATGTTGTACACCAACGGAATATCGGTTTATGGCAAAAGTGGATGACCTCAGTCAGTACGAGCTGCCAACATTGCATAGTGCTGTTTCTGCGGGAGAGCCACTCAACCGTGAAGTCATCGATACGTTCAAAAAACATTTCGATATCGAAGTGCGAGATGGTTACGGGCAAACAGAAAGCACGCTGCTAGTCGGGGTGCTGAAAGGAATGGACATCAAGCCAGGCAGCATGGGCAAACCAACACCTGGCAATGAAGTAGAGATCATTGATGAGAATGGCCAGATCTGTGCTCCAGGAGAAATAGGTGACATTGCCGTTCATCTTGAAACGCCGGCTTTATTCAAGGAATACTACAAAGATGCAGAGCGTACAAAGGCGCAGCGCCGCGGGGATTACTTTATCACCGGTGACCGTGCGAAAAAAGATGAAGACGGGTATTTTTGGTTTGAAAGCCGCAGGGATGACATCATCGTCAGCTCAGGTTATACAATTGGCCCGTTTGAAGTCGAAGATGCACTCATTAAACACCCAGCAGTGAAAGAATGTGCTGTCGTGGCAAGTCCAGATGAAATCAGAGGATCAATCGTGAAAGCATACGTTGTCCTGCGAGATGCATCTGCACAAAGCGATGAGCTGATTAAAGAACTGCAAACACACGTGAAAAATACAACAGCACCGTACAAATATCCAAGAGAAATCGAATTCATTGACGAGCTACCAAAAACTCCGTCAGCGAAAATTCGACGTGTCGAGCTGAGAGAAAGAGAGCTTGCACGAAAATCATCATGACAGTAGAAACAATAAGCGTCTGGATGGAAAACCATCCAGCGCTTTTTTTATTAGACAAATCAAATATGTAAAATTCGTTCATGATGTTTTATGTTAAAATGTGTAAGGATGATTTGAAAAGGAGAATGTTCTGAAGATGTCGATTGCGATTATTCATGGAATTGTGCTTGCCTTTGGTCTTATCTTACCTTTGGGCGCGCAAAATGTATTTGTATTTCAGCAAGGAGCCCTTCAGCCTCGATTATATCGCGTGCTGCCTGTGGTCATCACAGCCGCCCTCTGCGACACACTTTTAATCACTTTAGCTGTCATTGGGGTTTCGGTTGTTGTTCTCACCATTCCGATCTTGCAAATAGCTCTTTTTATCATTGGATTTTTCTTTTTACTTTATATGGGTTGGTCGGTTTGGAACACGAGCTCCGCAACAGGTAATCAAGAAACGATAGACCTGATGCCTGTGAGAAAACAAATCATATTTGCCTGTTCCGTTTCACTTTTAAATCCTCACGCGATTCTCGATACAATAGGAGTGATAGGAACGAACTCTCTTCAATATCATGGGGCGGAAAAGGTGGCATTTACCGCAGCCTGTATCATTGTCTCGTGGTTATGGTTTATGGGTCTTGCCCTTCTCGGGAAAATGTTAGGGAAGCTAGATACAAACGGCAAGTGGATGAACCGTATCAATAAAGCCTCAGCCGTCATGATCTGGCTGGTTGCATTATATATCGCCTATCAGCTTATTGCATAAAGGATACATAGAGCAAAAGAGACGTGATGCATGAAAATGAGTGCTGAACATGTCATGGGAAAAAGCGTTGGATGGAAAACATCTGGCGCTTTTTTATTGTCTACCATCTCGGGAGAAGCTTCAGTTACATCCTGTTCATTTTTATCAGACATGCTGACGATTCAATTACCTGGAGGAAATGATCAAAATAGGATCTATGCTACACTATAATAAATGTATTTTATTGGATGTGGAGGTTTTCAAAATGGCTCATAAAGAACAGCGTAAAGGGGCAGTGCTTGCTGTCTTTGATACATTGATGTTTGGTGTACCAGTTTTGCTGTGGAATTTATATAAGAATACGAATAAAACATTGAAGCTGATGATCCCGATTATTCCAATAGTAGGTTTCATCACGTATCTTTTAGCATCTCTTTACTAATGTGTTCAAAAATCATTTGCATGAGCGATACGCTCATGCTTTTTTCATTCGATCATTTTTTGAAGATGGTTTGATTTAATAGACGGAGAGCTTGTACGATATCATCCATTTGATTTTGGTCAGAGGAAGAAAGGCTGTCCATGAGCATGGATTCAATTTGTTGAAATGCTTTGTCCATACACTCGCGGCCTTTTTTAGACAGCATAATGACATGTCTTCGCTTGTCATCTTTATCTTCTTGTCTATCAATGAATTGTTTTTCATGAAGCTTTTTCAATTCTCTGCTGACATTCGGAAGAGACATGTGCTGACAATCGGCGATTTCGCTAGGTGTTAGCGGCTCACTGACGGCTAACTGCTCCAGAATCAAATATTGTAGAGTGGTTAGATCAGATGGTTTGATCTTGCTCATCATAGCATGTTTCAGCTCAGAAAAAGTAGAAGCAAATGTGACAAACTCTTTGAAAAAATGTGGGTTTTTCATCATGTTTCACCTCCTACGTACCATACCAAATTTATTATCAAAAAACAATTATCATTTGACAACTAAAAAAGAGGGGTGTATGCTTTTGGTTATCAAATGATAACTAAAGGAGACAAACCATGAATGTACTCATTATTTATACTCACCCTCATCACAATAGTTTAAATGGTGCTTTTTTTAAAGAAATCCTAAAGGGCAGTGAAGAAAATCCAAACGTTCAAGAAGTGAGAATCATCGATTTATACCAAGACAAATTTGATCCTGTACTTATTTTTAATAAAGAGAAAAAAAGACGTGATATGCATAAGGACCCTGAGATTCAAGAATATCAAGAGAAAATCAAATGGGCAGACAACATCGTGTTTGTTTATCCGATTTGGTGGGGGCGGCCGCCAGCCATGCTACTTGGTTTTATTGATCGCATGTTTGCAGCGAATTTTGCTTATCGTCAAACAGGCGGGCTGCTTCCAGAAGGCTTGTTAAAAGGAAAGAGGGCTGTATGTGTTTCGACAATGCAAGGACCGACCCACTATCCTTTCTTCTTTTTGCAAAATGCCCACAAAATCTTAATGAAACGTGCTCTTTTGCAATATGTCGGGATTAAACCGGTGAAGTTCTTTGAATTTGGCATGATGGAAAGTCCAAAAGGGAAGCATGACGTGAAATTAAAACGGATATACAACTATTTTCGGAATATCAGCTCATAAAACCACATTCCTTGAGTCACTTTTCTTCTAATTTGAACCTGTTATGTCTTAAAATGACAGAGAGAGTGAGTGACTCATTCTCTTTATTTGAAAAGGGGGATATGGATGAAGAAAACATTGTTTAAAGATGCGGCTCTTATCACACTTGATCCATCTGTAGGTTTTCTGGAGAAGGGAGATCTATTAATTGAAGGGGCACATATTGTAGAAGTCGGACCTTCGATTGAAGCAAGCGGTGCTGATGTTGTGGATGCGTCTGACATGGTCATCATGCCAGGGCTTGTGGATACCCATCGTCATGTGTGGCAGTCTGTCATACGGGGGATCGGAACAGATTGGTCTTTGCAAACGTATTTGAGCAAAATTTATTATGGCAACTATGGGGCGATGAGACGTCCATCAGATGATCGAATTGCTAATTATTTAGGCGCATTAGAGGCATTAGATGCAGGAGTGACCACGTTTTTCGACTGGACGATGATCAATTCTATGGATCATACAGAAGAACTCATTGGAGGTTTAAAAGATGCGGGTATTCGAGCGGTCTTTGGTTTTGGTACCTCTGGAGATGCAGCGTATTGGGACAGAGAGAGTACGCTCACGAATATGGAAGACGCAGCCCGCGTGAAACAAAAACATTTTCAATCATCGGATCAGCTGTTGACGATGGGACTTGCCATTCGTGGACCTGAATTTTCTTCATGGGAGACGACTGTCTTTGAAATTGAAACAGCGAGATCACTAGATGCATTATGCAGTATGCACATTGGCTTTGGAAATTGGGGAGCAGCGGATCGATCGATTGAGCGGCTTCATCAAGCAGGGCTGCTCGGGCCTGATTTGAATATGGTGCATATCAATGCAATTGATGCAGATCAAATGAAGATGTTAGCTGACAGCGGAAGCTCCATCTCGATTACACCTGAGATTGAAATGATGATGGGACACGGATATCCTGTCACAGGGCTCGCCATTGAAAATGGCGTTCTGCCAACGCTTGGTGTAGATGTGGTGACAGCGACAGGCGGAGATTTGTTTGCTCAAATGAAATTCGGACTACAGGCGGAACGAGCGATTCAAAATCAATCTTTATTGATGGAAGGGACGATGCCAGGGCCTGAACTTGGATTGTCTGCACAGCAAATGCTTGAAGCAGCCACTATAAACGGGGCTCATGCCTTGAAGCTTGATGACAAAATCGGCTCGCTCACACCTGGAAAAGAAGCTGATTTTATCTTGATCGATCGGACAAGCATGAATCTTCTTCCGATGACAGATCCAGCTGGGGCAGTTGTGCAAACGGCACACCCTTCAAATGTTGATTCTGTCTATGTGGCTGGAAAAGCAGTGAAACAAAATGGGAAGCTAGTTGGAGTGAACTTAGAAGAGGTCAAACAAAAAGCTTATGCGGCAAGAGATCATATTTTATCGCATCAGTTTGAATCAACAAAATGACGTGCAATATCCCCATAGGCCACTGCCTATGGGGAATACTTTACAACGATTCTTTAATGACTTTTTTATAATATTGGACAGATAGGAATCCGAAGACGGAGTATAAAACGGTATAAATCGCCATGACAATCAGCATAGGTGTCCACAGTTCGCTACCAAATAAAAACCAGCCAGATTGTACAGCAAAGTAGCTGTGCAAGAGCCCAACGAGAAGCGGAATGCCAAAGTTGAAAAGCTGTTTGAGCCGAATGCCTTTTAAGAGATCTGTCTCCGTAAAACCAAGCTTACGCAGAATCGTGTATGAGCTTTGTTCCTCTTCGCTTTCATTCATCTGCTTAAAGTATAAAATACAGCCTGATGTGACAAGGAAGCTGAGACCTAAAAATCCGACTACAAACATCATCAATCCGATGGTTTGTTTTTGCTGCTGAGCTGAAGCCAATTGAGACATGCTGTTGTCACCTAGTTTTAAAGAAGTAAACACATCATTCGCTTGTTCAAGGTTTTGATCATCTTTTATATTGACTGCGTGATATTGATTATTCTCAATCTGAAGTTTAGGATCTTTCTGCTGGTCAAGCTGCTCAAAGACACTTTGACTGACGACAGCAACAGGTAGACCACCAAACGTAAAGTTGTAAGAAATGAGGTAATCTTTCTTCATATCAATGACCTTTAAATCAAGGGGTTTCTTAATAAGTAGTTTCACATCACCTGAACTTTGAATCGGCATGAATTTCTTCAATAAATCACTGTAGCCGCTTAAGATGACTTCGTTGCTTTTCACATGAATATTTGGTGCGTTTTTTTCACTGATCACAGGTAGAGTTAAGACACCTGGATCATTATTCATATTTTTAATCTCTGAATCCATGATCTTTTTTGCGTCAAACTTCGCTTGAATGACCTTGAACTGCTTTGTTTCATACGCAATATGTTTGTCAGAAAGTGCACGAGTAAAGGTGTTGGCTTCTTTCTCAGATCCCATGACGAAATGTGAAGGGATCTGTTGTTCAGCGGTTTTTTCTGCTGAGTAATAGGAAATGTAGCTTAAAGATAACAACCCGATGGCAAGCGCAGATACCGTTGTAATAATCGTTAAAAGCAGTGCGTTTGATTTTAACCGGAACATAATAGATGACAGAGACAGGACTTCATGAATGGCGAGATAGCCATTTTTTCGTTTGCGTACGATATTGGCAATGAACGAAACAGAGCCTTTATAGAAAAGAAAGGTACCGATAATGACAGAGGCTAGAATATAAATCATCGCTAAAAGTAACGCAAGCATGGACGTATATGTGCCGGTAAAAAGCTGAGAAGAAATATAATAGCCTGAGCTGATGAATGCAATGCCTAGAACCCCAATGATGATTTCAAACACAGAGATTTTTTTCACACGCTGTTCTGTAGAAGACGTGGTTCTAAATAAAGATAAAATCGTCTGTCTATTAATAAACCATCGATTTCTTAACATAATTAATCCATAGATGACGAAAAAGACGATCAGTGTCTGCAAAAGGGCCATGCCTGAAAAATGCAGGTTGGCGATGGCGTTCACGCCGGTTACTTTAAATAGCACCATCAGCATGAGTTTTGAACCGATAAATCCAGCTATGATACCAATAGCCATGGAGACCACGTATAGGATAAAGTTTTCTGCATTGAGTAGTTTGGCAATTTTTTGTTTCGTCATGCCAATGAGCTGCAGGAGACCTATTTCTCTCCCTCTTCGTTTAATAAAAATGCTGTTCGCATATAACAGGAAGATTCCTACAATGGCAATGAGTAGTACTGAAGCGGCTTTAATCGACGCACCGCCCTTAATGGACCCCTTTACATCATCAAGTGCTGGTGAATACTGCAAGGTGACAAAGGAAAAATAGAGCGCCACACTAAATACAAGTGCAAACACGTATAAATAGTAATTTTTTAAGTTTTTCTTCAGATTGCGGAAGACGAGCTGATTAATGTTCATGCTTCACACCGCCTAAAACACCTTGCGTTTTCATAATATCCTCGAAAAACATCTTTCTCTCTAGTGCGCCTTTATTCAATTGTGTATAGATCTGTCCATCTTTGATAAAAATCACTCGTCTTGAATAACTGGCTGCAACAGGGTCATGGGTCACCATGACAATGGTTGCTTGGCGCTTGTGATTGAATTCTTGCAGCTTGTTCAGTAAGTCAGACGCAGATTTGGAATCAAGTGCTCCGGTTGGTTCATCAGCAAAAATGAGGCTTGGTTCGTGAATAAAGGCACGTACCGCAGATGTCCGTTGCTTTTGTCCCCCAGACAGTTCATTTGGATATTTGTCTCTTAGTTCATAAATCCCCATATCCTCTGCAAGCTGTTGAAAGCGTTCAAAAGCTTCTTTTTTAGGCGTTTTGGAGATGGATAATGGCAAGAGGATGTTCTCTTTAACCGTGAGTGTATCAAGTAAGTTGTAATCCTGAAAAACAAAGCCAAGCTGTTTCTTTCTAAATTCAGCGAGCTGCTGATCTTTCATTTGCGTCATTTCTGCATCTGCGATCCGAATCGATCCGCTGGACACATGATCAATCGATGACAATACGTTCAAAAGGGTCGTTTTCCCCGAGCCTGATGGCCCCATGATGCTGACAAATTCTCCAGCTTCTATCGTCAAATCAATGCCTTTCAGCACCTCTTGTTTATTGAATTTATTTCCATAGCTTTTATATAACTTGCGAGCTTCTAAAATGTTCATCTGTCGAACCCCTTTTTTATTTAATTGATATCTCTAGTATAAAAAGAAGCCGATCAGACTTCCTGCGATTTGGCGAACAAAATAGACGAGCATGTGACATTGTTGTCACATGCTCGCAATATGCACAAAATCATTCTTTTTCGGAAAGATCAAGGTGAAAGTTGTCCCTTGATCTAATGTGGAGTTGACCTCGATCGTGATATGAAGAGCGTCAGCTCCCTTTTTCGTTAAATAGAGCCCCATGCCTGTGGAGGCCGTGTCATTGTGATGTCTTGTGGAGGTAAAGCCTTTTTCAAAAATACGGGACACGTCTCTTGGGTCAATTCCTCTGCCTTGATCTGTGATGGTGAGCACCACTTGTTCGTTCATTTGTTTGCTTTCGATGATAATGTCAGATGATTGGCTGTACTTGACGGCGTTTGTCAGCACTTGTCTGATCATAAAGGATAACCATTTTGTATCACTTAATACATCTCGCTCTTCTAATAAAAGGTCAAAGCCAATTCCTTTTTGCATACACCACGATTGGAGCGCTTTGATTTCTTTCGTTAGCATGTTTTGGAGATCCAGTTTTTCAATAAATAAATCATTTTCAATATGTTGGATCCTGCTCTGATGCAGCTGTGCATCAAGGAGTAAATGTATTCTAAGCCATTCATAGGTCATATTTGCTCTGAGCGGCTGTTCTGTTATGCGGTCAATCATTAAGTGCATCGCCGTGAGCGGCGTTTTCACCTCATGTATCCATGAGAGCAGTTCATCTTTTTCTTCTTCCAGCGCAGTCTTTTGCTTAGCCGTCATCTGGCGGTATCGGTCGATTTGCTCTGACGCTGCCTCCTGTACAATTTGTTCAAAAGGGGAAGAGGGTTTGAGACGCATTTGATGGTCTATATTTTCGTCCCATTCTTTCAGTTGTTCATAATAAGCAGTTTCTTTCCGGTAACGAAAAAAAAGAAAGACAATGAAGAGTAATATAGACAAAAGCACGATATAAAAAAGAGAAGCGAGTGGAATCGTTGTATCCAAATAAGCAACAAAGAGAATGAGAAGCTGCAAACTAAGAAAGAACAAGATCCAGCTTCTTCGTTCTTTTAGAAATGCTTGCAGCATTATTGATCATCCTTTTCTTTTGCAAGATAACCTTGACCCACCTTTGTTTCAATGAAGGCGCCAAGGGAGATTTCGTCTAGTTTTTTTCTAAGGCGGTTGACGTTTACAGTGAGTGTATTGTCACTCACGAATCGTTCATCCTCCCATAATGCTTGGATGAGAGATTCCCTTTTGACGATATGATTTTTATGCTGAATCAATTCTTTGAGAATAAAAAACTCATTTTTTGTTAATTCAACCTCACCGTCTTCATTCGCCACTGTATTATTTTCGAGGTCAAGGGTAGCGCCGCACCAAACTTTTAAGTTGGCAGGTTCGGCACTATAATCATGGACTCGGCGAAGAACAGCACTTACTTTGGCGATGAGAACGTCAAAGTGAAAGGGCTTTTGTACAAAATCATCGGCTCCAAGTTGCATCGACATGACCATATCAGCAGGATGGTCACGAGAGGAAAGAAAAATGATGGGCACATTGGAATGATGCCGAATCATCCGGCACCAATGAAAGCCATCGTACTTTGGCAGCTGAATATCAATAATGACTAGATCAGGCTGGATGGAAGTGAACTCCTGCATGACCTGTTGAAAATTGTTGATCCCATACACATCATAAGACCAGTTGACTAAACGTTCTTTGATTTCTTGGAAGAGGGTTGTATCATCCTCAATCAGCAAAATTTTAAACAAAACGAGCACCACACTTTTTGAATTACTTGTACATCATTGTAGCGGAAAACAGGCACTCCCGCTAGAAGCAGACAGCAAAAAAGCAAGGGGAGAGATCCCTTGCTTCGGTTTATTTACCTAAAAAGTGCTTTTTAAAGAATGATAATTGATATTCAAGTGTGAGCGGGTCATTAAAGTAAAACTCTTCCGCATTTGCTTCATACACACGATGTTTTTTCACAGCAGGAATGGACTTATAGATTTCACTGTTTTGATAGGAATTGTCCATTTCGCTGTTTTTGCTAATGATCATATAGTCTCCGGCAAATTCAGGGATGACCTCTTGTGATACCGCGTAATAACCAGCTTTTAATGCTTTTTCTTTTACTTTTTCCGGCATTTTTAGTTTCATTGCTTGGTAGAGGATTTCTGTTCCGCGACCCCATGCATCTCCAAAGACGTAAAGATCTTTTGTGCCGCTTTCAAAGACAGATACGGTTGCATCTTCACCGATTTTTGCTTTGATTTCTTTGCCAGCTTCAGCTGCACGCTGTTTGAAATCCTTGACCCATGCTTTTGCTTCTTTTTCTTTGTTTAAGACTTTTCCAATTTCAATATGCTGCTGAAGGTAATCGACTTTGTTATACGTGAATAAAACAGTTGGGGCGATTTTTTTTAGTTTTTCTACATTTTTTGCACCGCTTAAACCAATGATGACATCAGGCTTTAGCTTCATGATTTTTTCTACATTTTCATCTGATACTTCTTCCACATTTTTTAATTTCTTTTTGAAACGTGGATTCTTTTTTGACCAAGAGTCAACACCCACAAGGTTCACACCAAGTGACAAGACATTTCCTGTATAAGAGGCGAGAACAACAACACGTTTTGGATTTGCTGGCAGCTTCACAGGTCCATTTTCAGATTGATATGTAATCGTGTCTGACGTTGATTGATTTTTTCCTTTATTTGAGGAAGAGTTGTTGCTATTGCCACATGCGCTCAACGCAAGTACGAAGATGAGCATCAGAGGGAACAATATTTTCTTCATGAATGTAGACTCCTTTGAAATCGGCACATAAGCCGTGTATTTGGTTGTATGAGTGATAATGATAATTATTATCACTCAGATATCATACCATAGATGTGAGGTTTGTTGTCAATGATATTTTAGCAGTGGATAGAGGAATTCTGATAGAAAGAAAAAAAGATCAAGGCAGTGTATGACCTGATCTTTTTTCTTATTTAAACCAGCCTTTTTCTTTGGAACGAGTGATGGCTTCAATTCGGTTTTTGACTTCTAGTTTATCTAAAATAACGGATATGTAGTTTCGGACAGTGCCGCTTTTTATGCTGAGTTCCTTGGCGATTTCTTTTGTGTTTTTTCCGCCTGCGACGAGTTCTAGAACCGATTTTTCTCGTTCAGTTAAAGGATTTTCGTCGCTATACAAGTCTTCCATTAATTCAGGGGCGTACACCTTTTTCCCTTTCATCACGCTGCGGATGGCACTTGCCAAATCCTCGCTTGGGCTGTCTTTCAGCATGTAGCCGCTAACGCCAGCTTTCAGCGCTCTTTGAAAATAGCCAGAACGGGCAAAGGTAGTTAAAATGATGATCTTCACATCAGACTTTTTGAGTTCTTCAGCGGCATCGAGCCCAGATTTTCCTGGCATCTCAATATCCATTAAACAAATGTCGACCGGGTGTTTTTTAGCAAAATCTATGGCGTCCTGGCCGTTTGTGCCTTTTCCAACAACCGTCATATCGTCTTCTAAATCGAGAAGCGATCCAAGAGCACCGAGCAGCATTTGCTGATCCTCTGCGATAAAGATGTTAATCATTTTATTTCCTCCTTATCTTTCGCTGCTGAATCATTTGGAATGCTCATGATCAGCTTCGTCCCGTTTTTTGTCTCAATGTGCAGGCGTCCATTTGCAAATTCCAATCTTTCTCTAATCCCTGCAAGGCCATGTCCCTTCGTTTGAGAGGATGGATGACTGCCTTTAAATGTGCCGTTATCCTCAACTGTAATGACAGCTTCCTTTGACTTTTGATGAATCGTGATTTGACAGACAGTGGCGTCGCTATGCTTGACGACATTCGTCACGGCCTCTTTGATGCACATGCTCACAATGTTTTCGTTTAGAAGAGAGATGTGTTTCGGCGCTTCTTTTTCATCATAAATCATGTCAATATCGGCGGCTTCAAGTATTTGCTTGATGTTCAATATTTCATCTTTGATCCGAATGCCTTTCATGGAAGAAACAATTTTTCGCACTTCATTTAGAGACGTTCTAGCTGTCTGCTGGACGCTTTTTAGTTCGGCACGAGCCTGTTCAGGGTCTTTATACACGAGCTTACGGGCAAGGTCACTTTTTAATCCAATGAGAGAGAGTTTTTGTCCAAGTGTGTCATGCAGATCGCGAGCAATTCGCTGTCTTTCTTCAAGTTTGACAAGATCGGCGATCCGTTCATTGGCATATTCTAATTTCTCTTCTAGCCGTTCACGTTCCTTCCTGCTTCTAATGCTAAGAGGGAGGAGGATGGCGCTGATCAGTGTAATCACGACAAACGGAATTTGCGTGAGAAACCAGCCCTTTTTTAAGATCAGGCTAAAGTTCACCGCTACGGCAGCGCTCGCTAGATGGATATAGTATAAGATATAGAAAGGGACTTTTCTTTTGATATGCCCGTTGAAATAGGCGATACAAAAAGCAAAATAAATGTAGCTGTAGAGCATCACATAACCAGTCGAAATGGCGATTAATAGAAGGCCGAATACATATAACGACCAGCCCTTTGAGACAAAGGCAAAACGGTAGACCGCAAAAAAGACGACGTTTAAAATAATGCCGATCACAATGCCTAAAGTCGAAGGGGTCTTAAAGATAAAATAAAAGGGCAGGATGAAAAAAATCGCCCAAATATATGGGGAAATCCCATGCAGTTTTTGAATTTTAAGTTGTTTTTTCATCCGTGATTCACCTTTTTCATTTTTTCAGTCTTTTTCACTACTTTATCAAATTGAACAGATGAGCGCATCCTGCAAATACAACAAGCTCCTTCTATTGTAAGAAAGAGCTTGCGCCAATTATGCATTCTTCTTCAGAATGTCTCCTTTTATGACAGGGGTGATTCTAGTCTGACGTGCTTCTTTAAAGGTCACAAATGCTTTCGTCTCTTCATCCCATAGTCTGAATTTCATCGACTCAATACTAGTCTTTAACGTGATGGTTGGCACATTTTGAAGTGGTTCACTGTGTTCATGGGCATGTTCTAAATGATAATTCGGTACCCTCGGGCTTAAATGATGGACATGGTGGTAACCAATATTGCCTGTTAACCATTGAAGAAGCTTTGGCAATTTGTAAAAAGAACTGCCTTCTACAGCTGCCTGCACATAATTCCAATGTTCATCTGCTTCAAAGTAAGAATCTTCAAATGTATGCTGCACATAAAATAACCATACACCGATTGACCCTGAGATCAGGAAGATTGGACCTTGGACAAGCAGGAACTCCTGCCAGCCAAAAAGAAGACACGTTGCAGTTGCTAGCGCAATGATACTCACGTTTGTGAAATACGTGTTCCAGCGCTCTTTTTTACGAGCATTTTTGACGTTGAAACGGTTTTTTAAGAGAAAAACAAAGATCGGTCCTAAAATAAACATCACAAAAGGATTACGGTAAAATCTGTAGCGAAATTTCGTCCAAGCTGATGCTTCTTGATATTCTTTGACTGTCAGGAGCCAAATGTCGCCAGTACCTCGTTTGTCTAGATTACTGCTTGTGGCATGGTGAATTGAATGATCTCTTTGCCATTGAAGATAAGGGAAAAGGGTGAGTACGCCCGTTACAAAACCGAACAGGTGATTCAGCGGCTTCTGTTTAAAAAAGGATTGATGGCAGCAGTCGTGAAAAATAATAAAGACGCGCACTAAAAATCCAGCTGCAATCACCGCAAAGAAGAGGGTTAAAAGGTAGGAGATGTTCAGGCTATAATAGGCAAGAAACCAAAGCCCCAAAAATGGAATGAATGTATTAAAGAGTTGAATGATACTTTTTTTCGAATTAGCACCAGAGAATTGGCCAACTTGTTTTCTTAAAGTGGCTTGCTGCTGTGTGTTGGTTGAAGTCGTCATGAACGTTCAAGTCCTTTCCGTTTCTTTCTACTTCAAAGTATAGAAGGAAAGGTGTCATGCTCATAGTAGCACCCATCATGTATTCAATATGACATTTGTCATGTTGGACGCGGGAAAGGCTGATGGTTCAAGGGTTGTAAGCTTATTTTATTTTAAATAAAAAAAGTAAAGGCGCTTAGCCTTCACTTTTTATGCACGTGCTTCATGTACTTTTAACTGCTTGCCTTTAATCGTTGTGTGGCGCATGGCTTTTAGCACAAGAGGGCCTTTGCCATTTAAAATATCTACATATGTTTTCGTTTCCTGAATGGTAATAATCCCAATGTCATCAAACGCAACGCCGTCTATTTTGGCGATCGTTCCAACGAAATCAACTGCCCGGAGTTTCTTTTTCTTCCCGCCATTAAAATACAGCTTCATAATATCTTTTTCTATGCCGGCCTGCTTATTTTCCTTTTGAATCGGTGTTTCAATTTTTTCTTCAAAGCTTGCCACATGCTGTTTTGCTTCTTCTTTTGTAGGATAAGGCTGAATTTGAAAATGAATGCCAGCTTCCTCTTTTAATTCTTCAATGAGCGGCTGCCCGTGCCTTGTCATAAACGCAATCGTTTTTCCGCTTTTACCCGCTCTGCCAGTTCTTCCAGTCCGGTGAATGTAGCGTTCTTTTTCATATGGCAAGTCGTAATGAATGACATGTGTCATATCACTGACATCAATTCCTCGGGCTGCAATATCTGTTGCGATTAAATAACGGAATTCCCCGTTTTTAAATTCATCCATGACGGCAAAGCGGTCTTCCTGCCTCATCCCGCCATGAATCTTATCGCAAGGAACATCCCACTCATCCAGCTTCATCGTCAGCTCATTCACTCGCTCCTGCGTATTGCAAAAAATGATACAGCTATCTGGATTTTCAATGACAATCGTTCGTTGAAGTAATGAAAATTTGCCTTCTTCCTCGGTTTCAATCAACGTGTGGGTGATTTGCTGCTTCGTCGTTTCCTCCCGAGCAATCTCTATCACTTTTGGCGATTGTAAAAACTGCTCACTCAAATCCTTCATTTCATCAGACATCGTCGCTGAAAATAACATCGACATCCGCTTTGGCGGCAGATGCTGAATAATAGAAGAGACTTGATCAATAAATCCCATGTTCAGCATTTCGTCTGCTTCATCTAACACGAAAAATGACAGATTGTCTAAAGAAAGTGTCCCTTTTTCGAGGTGATCCAATATTCGTCCTGGCGTTCCGCACACAATGTGGTTCTTTTGTGCAAGCTCTATTTTTTGTGCTTGAAATGGAGCTTTTCCATAAATGGCGGCCGCTTTGATTCGTTTAAATCGTCCGAGGCTGGTCAGATCCTGTTTGACCTGCATGGCAAGTTCTCTTGTTGGGACGAGGATGAGGGCTTGAGGTTTATTCTCAGCCCAATCCACCATTTCACAAATTGGCAGACCGTAGGCTGCTGTTTTGCCACTGCCTGTCTGAGATTTGACAATGAGGTCCTGCTTTGAAAAAGCAACGGATAATGTCTCGTGCTGAACAGGTGTAGGTGTATGGAAATGAAGCGCTTCTAGCGCTTGTTTCAATTCATCGCTTAATGGATATTGATCAAAATGTTGTAATGGCATCGTGTTCTCCTTTTCGTACATGTATACTTGTGACATCATACCATATCTTTTCAAAGACACCATGACCTTGAATGAAAAGGCATGAAAAAAAGCCCCATAAAGGAGCTTTTCAATGATTAAAGGAATCTGCGTTTTACTTTTTCCCAATAGGAGTTATCTTTTAATTTGACCGTTTTGATCACTTTACCAGAAAGGCCAATATCAATTTGTTTGACATGTTTTGTACCTAGCGCTTCGTTATCAAGACCGATAATCGGATGGTCGTTACCGTCCTGAACAACCTTTAGTGTCAGCTTGCGGTCACTGCTTAAAATGAAAGGAGCTCCAAGTGTACGGTATGAGTTGTTATTCAGCGATGCCAGCTCGGTTACTTGCATACACGGAAGCATCGGATCCACCACGGCGCCGTTGACAGATTTATTGTAGGCTGTTGAACCGGTTGGAGTGGAAATAATCATCCCGTCGCCTCTAAAGGTTTCAAAATGGAAATCATCTATATACACATCGATGACAAATGTTTTAATGATGCTAGAGCGGATCGACAGTTCGTTTAAGCAATGGAACTGGTTTGTACTATCAACGCTTACATCGATGATCGGATATTTTCTCACTTCAATCTGTTCAGTGTTCATGGCATCAATCATTTTATCAAAATGTTCTAACGAAAAATCGCAGTATAGGTGCGAATTCTCTGTTTTTGATACCCCTACATACAAGCAGTCATCCCGGAAGTTCGTTTTGCGAACCGCTTGAAGAAATGTACCATCTCCACCAATTGAAGCAATGATATGGGCATCTTCTGCACGCTTTACGACGTGAAAGCCTTGATCGGTAGCGAGCTTCTCCAGAGAAGAAATGTGTCCATCCAATTCATGATCTTTTTTGTAAAAGAAAAATACATTGCGACGATTGTCTGTCATTGACGTTCTCCCCTTTGTTGTCAAAAATAGATTTCGAGTAGTAAAGGGCTTACATAGAAAACCCTTGCTCACATTTTACACTTTTTTCATATGAAAGTAAAAATATTAGAAAGACGCTTCATCATGATAGGGCTTCCATTTAAGAAATGAGTCATTGTAAGTGATTAGACAAAGCTGACTTTGAGCATAATTTAATAGCTCATTTTGGAAGAAAGAGAGGTCTGGGCGTTTCGTTGTGAAGATGGTCTGAGCTATTAGATATAGGAAGAGGATAAAATCGCCAATTTTTCGTCATGATGAGCAAATGATAGAAGATGTAAAGTTGATCGTCATTTCACATCGATGCTATCATATGTTGAAATGAAATGTAAAAAAACCACAGTTCCTGTGAAACATTTCATGTGTGTATTCGTATGAACGAAGTGAGACAAAAAGGAGGAGAAAGAAATGAATGCGAAAAGATGGGTAGCCTTAATCATTGCACTTGGTGTTTTCGGCTTTTCGATTGTGATTAGTATCACGACGGCCTTGTATGAAAGCTTCAATGATAATAAGATGAGCTATCAATTCGGGGACGAAATCGAAGAAAAGGTACTAGAGGATGGCAGCGGAGCGAGTAAAATTGCTGTACTTGAGATTAATGGCACGATTCAAGATAACGGCGGTGCATCCAGCCTTCTAGGCGGGGAAGCATATGATCATCGTGCGTTCTTAAAAGAATTAGATAAAGCAAAAGACGATGCGTCTGTGAAAGGTGTCTTGCTGCGCGTCAACTCTCCTGGCGGCGGTGTCTATGAAAGTGCTGAAATACATAAAAAATTAGAAGAAGTAAAGAAAGCGAAGAAACCAATTTATGTTTCTATGGGTTCAATGGCGGCTTCTGGCGGCTATTATGTATCCACTCCAGCGAAAAAAATCTTTGCTTCACCTGAAACGTTAACAGGGTCTCTAGGGGTCATCATGCAAAGCTTGAATTATGCAAAGCTGGCAGATAATTTAGGCATCAAATATGAAACCATTAAAAGTGGAAAATTCAAAGACATCATGTCCCCAAATCGTGATATGACAAAAGATGAGCGCGACATCATGCAAAGCATGGTTGACAACTCTTATGAAGGCTTTGTGAAAGTCATCTCAGAAGGACGCGGCATGTCTAAGCAGGACGTCAAGAAAATTGCTGACGGCCGAGTATATGACGGAACACAGGCGAAATCGAACGGATTAGTGGATGAGCTTGGGTACTATGAAGATGCACTAAAAGCAATGAAGAAAAATGAAAAAGGCCTAAAAGGAGCAAAGGTTATCAGCTATTCACAAAGCTTTGGCTGGAACTCTCTTTTCAATATGAGTGCAAGCAAGCTCTTTAAAAGCGAAATTGATTTTCTGAACTTAAAAGAAACACTGGCTGGCTCAAATGGGTCTAAACCGATGTATCTCTATTCAAAATAAAGGAGGGATCATAGATGGATTCTACATTCGATGAAGTAACGGAAAGTCGCAGCCAAGAGGAAGAATCAAGGCCGACTCTTGCGAAGCGCACTTCAATTGAAGCGCAGGCCTTTGCAGGTTTCTGGATTAGATTTTGGGCATTTATCCTAGATTGGCTCGTCGTATGGGGTGTTAACCATTTGACAGTTTCTCCAATCTTTAGTCTCTTTGGCTGGTCAAAAGGGGGAGGCTGGTTTTCCTCATTTTCCGTCACAACCACAATTGTCTTTCTGCTTTATTTTGCGATCATGACGAAGATTTTCCAACAAACACTTGGAAAGATGGTGTTTGGAATCAAAGTCGTCTCACTTCAGCCGGAGAAGAAGCTGTCATGGGATGTCATTTTCTTTAGAGAAATTGTGGGGCGATATATTAATACGCTTTTTGTTCTCTATGCTGTGGTTGGGTTCACGCCGAAAAAGCAAGGGGTTCATGACTACTTTGCAGATACAGTGGTTGTTCATGAACATTTATATGAAAAAACAGAATCAAACGCATAATCAAAGAGAGTTTGGCCGGGTACCGGTCAAACTCTTTTTTTGGGTGATTGGGTATAAAATCCAGAAGGAGAGCCATAATCGTAGAGGAAGCATCATTTGTTATGGAGGAAGTGAGCACAGTGCTGTACGTTTGGATTGCCGCTTTTTTGTTCCTTGTGATCTTATTGATCTTTATGAAAGTGACCATTTCACTGGACTATTCACATGCAAATGACAATGACCATATTGCGGTGAAGATCATCACCTTATATGGAATCGTCAGACTGAAGAAAGACATTCCGATGGTGAAAGTGAATACGGAAGATCAAACGATTGATATTCGTGAAAAGAAAATGGCCAGCACCAAAACGCCGAGTCAAGAAAAAGAAACCATGCATAAAAAAGTGGGAAAACGTGATGTAAAGGAAATCCTTCATCAAATGGAGCGTATTACAAAAGAGATTGTCGATCTAAACCGGATCATGCGAAAGTTCTTCATTCATATAAAAATCGTCTCATTTCACTGGTCCACATGGATTGGTTTTCATGACGCAGCTTTAACAGGTGTAGCAGCTGGTGGTGTGTGGTCAGTCAAAGGAGCACTTCTTGCCTTTATGCAGGAGCATCTCACCTTTAAGCACAAACCCGTCTATGAAGTGATTCCCGCTTTTCAGCACAATGTGTCACAGACACACTTTGCATGTATAGCTTATTTTCGGATTGGACATGCTATGCTTGCAGCCATTCGATTACTTGTCCATTGGTTAAAAGGGAGAAAGGCGAGAAAAAATGCCTCTCTTCAAGCAACGAAGAATGAATCATCTGTTTAAGGAGGAACCCGAAAATGGCAGATCATCCAATCCAAGGTCTGATGAAGACAGCGATGGAAAACTTAAAAGAAATGATTGATGTGAACACGATCATCGGCGATCCAGTCGAAACCCCTGACGGCAGTGTCATTCTCACTGTGTCAAAGGTTGGTTTTGGATTTGCAGCCGGCGGCAGTGAATTCAACGGAAACCAAAAGAAAGAAAAACGGTCTGATGAACAAGAACGAAAAGAACCGAGACTCCCATTTGGAGGCGGAAGCGGTGGGGGAGTATCGATTACACCAATCGCCTTTTTAATTGTGGGAACAAATGGCGTTAGAATGCTTCATTTGGATGAACACACACATCTGCTCGATAAAATATTGGATTCTGCTCCTCAAGCAATTGAACGTCTTCAGCACATGTTTAAGAAGGATGAACGGGAGCATCGTCACAAAGAACGAAAACTAGATGACATAGACCTTTAAAAAGTTAGCTGCCCTGCAGTTAACTTTTTTTTCAAAATGGACGATTAGGCTTTGCAGTTTTTTGCTTTCTCTACTATGATAGAACCATACATTTGATAAGGGAGGAATTGTTTTGGCATCGATCACATTTAAAGGGAGCCCAGTAACGCTTGTAGGAAATGAAGTGAAAGTAGGCGAGCAGGCTCCAGATTTCACGGTATTAACGAACTCACTAGGGGAAGTTTCACTTTCTGATTTAACAGGAAAAGTGACGATTATCTCAGTGATTCCTTCTATTGATACAGGTGTGTGTGACGCACAAACAAGACGTTTCAATGAAGAGGCAGCCGGTTTAGGTCCGGTCAATATTTATACCATTAGTGCAGACCTACCATTTGCACAAGCACGCTGGTGCGGAGCAAACGGAATTGAAAATGTCGAAACATTATCTGATCATAGAGATATGTCATTTGGTGAAGCGTTTGGTTTATATATGAAAGAATTGCGTTTATTGGCGCGTGCGGTCTTCGTATTAGACCCAAGCGGAAAAGTGGTTTACACTGAGTATGTAAGCGAAGCAACCAATCATCCAAATTATGAAAAAGCCATTGAGGCTGCGAAATCACTGTTATAAAAGCAGCATCGACAAGAGCTCCGGCTTCATACTGGGGCTCTTTTCAATGAGAACATATAGCTTTTAACAAAGCGAGGAGAGAAAAGCATTGCAGAAAGATCAAGTGAGTACGATTTTTGAGCTGCTCGATACAGCTTCAATTCGTTTAAAAAAGGAACAGAACATTTCCTATATTGAAGCATTGGCAGAAGCAGGAGAAGCCTTTTTCCAGTCAAATGATCGAAACGGTTTACTAAAAGATTTAATAGAGAAAGCAGATTTCGCCTCTTATGATCATGAGCAGATTCGTAAAGCGTTTCAGCTCGCCGTACTGAAAGGACAAAAAGATATTTCACATCCAAACCGGCAGATGACACCTGATACAATTGGTCTGTTTGTCAGCTATTTGGTCAATAAATTTTTAGAAGGACAAAAAGAGCTGGTTGTCTTTGATCCAGCAGCAGGAACAGGGAATTTACTGCTTGCGGTCCTCAACAATGTAACAGCAGAAACAACACGCGGTTTTGCCTCTGAAATTGATGACGTGCTCATTAAAATTGCGTGGGCACAAGCGAACTTAGAAGAAAAAGAAGTAGAGCTTTTCCACCAGGACAGCCTTGAGCCGCTTCTTATCTCACCAGCAGATGTTGCTGTATGCAGTCTTCCTGTCGGGTATTATCCAAATGATGAGCGCGCTAAAGACTATGAATTAAAGGCAAAAGAAGGTCATTCCTTTGCGCATTATTTATTCATTGAGCAAAGTCTTCGTTACACGAAAGAAGGCGGCTTCTTATTCTTCATTATTCCAAACGATTTGTTTGAAGGAAAAGAAAGCGTACAATTAAAGGATTTCATCAAAGAACATGCATATATGAATGCGTTAATTCAGCTGCCAGTCTCTATGTTCAAAGACAAAAAGCATGCAAAAAGCTTATTTGTGATGCAAAAGAAAAAAGAGGGGCTCGAAGCACCGAAACGTATGCTATTTGCCAATCTGCCATCTTTCTCACAGAAAGAAGCAATGGTTGGCGTCATGAGAAAATTAGACCAATGGTTTATAGAAGAAAAAGAAACGAAAGAATAGCCAGAGTGATGTCTGGCTATTTTATTATTCAGAAAATAACGACTTATTGATGTAAGCGGTAACAGTTCGAAGGTGTACTTGAAATGCAAAGTTTTCAATGTTTAAATGAAAAAGTCAGATATTTTTCGGACTTATCGTTAAACTATAAAAGACCCGTTCAAACAGGTTGAATATAGCACCGAAAAAACGTGAAACCTTATATAACAACTGAGTAAAAGGAGCGACAGTAATGTCCAAAATTATTGCAATCAACGCAGGAAGCTCATCTCTTAAATTCCAATTGTTCGACATGCCAGAAGAAACCGTTTTAACAAAAGGTCTTGTTGAAAGAATCGGAATGGACAACAGTATCTTCACGATTTCTGTAGATGGAGAAAAGAAAACAGAAGTCACAGATATTCCAGATCATGCAGTAGCGGTTAAAATGCTGCTTGAAAAACTAATTGAATTTAACATCATCAAAGACTTTAATGAAATTGATGGCGTAGGACACCGTGTCGTTCACGGCGGAGAAAAATTCAGCGATTCTGTTGTATTAACAGATGAAGTCATCAATGACATTGATCAGCTTTCAGAGCTTGCACCACTTCACAACCCTGCAAACGTTGTAGGAATCAAAGCATTTAAACAAATTCTGCCTGACGTACCAGCGATTGCTGTGTTCGATACAGCGTTCCACCAAACAATGCCAGAGCAGTCTTACCTATACAGCCTTCCGTACGACTACTACAAAAACTTTGGTATTCGTAAATACGGATTCCACGGGACAAGCCATAAGTTCGTAACAGAGCGTGCAGCAGAGCTATTAGGCCGTCCTCTTGAAGAGCTTCGTTTGATTTCTTGCCACCTTGGAAATGGTGCAAGTATCGCAGCAGTTGAAGGCGGAAAATCAATCGATACGTCAATGGGCTTCACACCACTTGCGGGTGTTGCAATGGGAACACGTTCAGGTAACATTGACCCTGCCCTTATTCCATTTATTATGGAGAAAACAGGACATACAGCGGAAGAAGTACTTTCTACTTTGAATAAGAAGAGTGGTCTTTTAGGTGTGTCTGGTCTTTCAAGTGATCTTCGTGATATCGAAGAAGCGACAGAAGAAGGAAACGACCGTGCAGAAGTAGCACTAGATATTTTTGCAAGCCGTATTCATAAATACATCGGTTCTTATGCAGCGAGAATGAATGGTGTAGATGCCATCATCTTCACAGCTGGAATCGGTGAAAACAGCTCAGAAGTGAGAGCACGTGTACTTCGTGGTCTAGAATTCATGGGCGTATACTGGGATCCATCTCTTAACAACATGAGAGGCGAAGAAGCATTCATCAGCTACCCTCACTCTCCTGTAAAAGTCATCGTGATTCCAACGAACGAAGAAGTCATGATTGCAAGAGACGTTATGCGTTTAGCGTAACATCCTTTTAAAGCTCTTTTCCTCAGCGGAAAAGGGCTTTTTTCTATTGAAATCAGCATGCTATAATGTGAGGCAATATGAAAGGAGCGGTGTGAAGAGATGAGCGCCCAAGAACATAAACGCGAAGCGAGAACGAGGCTTCATGTAAAAGTCATTACCGTCAGTGATACAAGGACAAAAGAAACAGATAAAAGCGGCCGTCTGATGATTGATTTGCTCAAAGAACAAGGGCATCTTATTCTTGCATACGATATTGTGAAAGATCACATTGGAGCGATTCAAGACGCCGTTTTAGAAGGAACAAGTGAAGCGAAGATTGATGCTGTCTTGTTAAACGGGGGAACTGGTATTGCAGCAAGGGACGTCACGATTGAATCCATTACCCCTCTTTTCTCAAAAGAGCTGCCGGGCTTTGGAGAAATTTTTCGCATGCTGAGCTATACAGAAGATATTGGATCAGCCGCTATCTTATCTAGAGCGTCGGCAGGGGTGATTAACCAAAAAGCCGTTTTTGCCACACCAGGCTCTACCGGAGCAGTTCGGTTAGCCATGACCAAACTCATTATTCCAGAGCTTCCTCATGTCTTGCGAGAGCTTGAAAAAGATCAAAAATAGCCCAAAATGACTCTGCCAAGAAAATTTGGCAGAGTTTTTTTCATAAAGGGGTTGAAAAAACAATTTTTCCTTGTTACAGTGTATACATACTAAATGCATGTTTATAAATTAAAACTTATTTTTATGCAAAAAACATTCACAGAATCAAAACAAGCGAGAGGAGCTTTTCAAACATGTCACAAAATAAAAAAGTCGTATTAGCATATTCCGGAGGTCTTGATACCTCTGTTGCAGTTAAATGGTTACAGGAGCAAGGTTACGAAGTTGTTGCTTGCTGCCTGGACGTAGGTGAAGGAAAAGATTTAGCATTCGTTCAACAAAAAGCACTTCAAGTCGGAGCTGTTCAATCTTACATGATCGACGCAAAAGAAGAGTTTGCTGAAGAATTTGCACTTGCTGCACTGCAAGCACACACGATGTATGAAGGAAAATACCCACTCGTGTCTGCACTATCTCGTCCGCTCATTGCCAAAAAATTAGTGGAAGTCGCAGAGAAAGAAAATGCCGTAGCCGTTGCACACGGATGTACAGGGAAAGGAAACGACCAAGTTCGTTTTGAAGTATCAATCAAAGCATTGAATCCAGACCTAGAAGTTCTTGCACCAGTGCGTGAATGGAAATGGTCTCGTGATGAAGAAATCGATTATGCACAAAAGCACGGTATTCCAATTCCGATTAACTTAGATAGCCCATATTCAATCGACCAAAACCTTTGGGGCAGAAGTAACGAATGTGGTATTTTAGAAGATCCTTGGGCAGCGCCGCCAGAAGGTGCTTATGATCTGACAAATCCACTTGAAAAAACACCTGACACACCTGAAATCATTGAAATCACGTTTGAAAAAGGAAAACCAACAGCGATTGACGGAATCCAGTATTCATTATCTGATCTGATCCTTCATTTAAATGAAGTTGCTGGCCAGCATGGTGTAGGCAGAATCGATCATGTTGAAAACCGTCTTGTTGGAATCAAATCTCGTGAAGTGTATGAGTGCCCAGGTGCAGTTACCCTATTAAAAGCACACAAAGAACTTGAAGACTTAACGCTTGTTAAAGAAGTAGCACACTTTAAGCCAATCGTTGAACAAAAAATGGCTGAATTAATATACAACGGCTTATGGTTCTCACCACTTAAATCAGCGCTAGATGCATTCTTACAAGAAACGCAAAAGAACGTAACAGGTGTTGTACGTGTGAAACTATTTAAAGGTCATGCCATTGTAGAAGGACGTAAATCACCATATTCACTTTATGATGAAAATCTAGCAACTTACACAAAAGCAGATGAATTCGATCATGATGCAGCTGTAGGATTTATTAACCTTTGGGGTTTACCAACAAAAGTAAACAGCATCGTGAATAAAAAGGAGCAGGTTAAAGCATGAAAAAGCTTTGGGGAGGCCGATTTCAAAAAACACCAGAAAAATGGGTCGATGAGTTTGGTGCATCCATTCATTTCGACAAACAATTAGTCAAAGAAGATCTGACCGGCTCCCTTGCCCATGCAAGTATGCTGAATAAATGCGGTATCATCGGCGATGAGGAGGCCGCTGCAATCAAAGACGGACTGAATACGCTCATGAAAAAGGCAGAGGCGGATGAACTCGATTTCTCAGTAGATTATGAGGACATTCATTTAAACCTTGAAAAAATGCTCATTGATGAGATTGGTCCGCTTGGCGGCAAATTGCACACAGCGAGAAGCCGGAATGATCAGGTCGCAACCGATATGCATTTATATTTGAATAACCAAGTAGAGCATATCATTGAGCTGATCTCTTCTTTTCAAACAGTGCTTGTAGAAAAAGCTGAACAGCACGTTGAAACAATTTTTCCAGGATATACGCACTTACAGCGTGCACAGCCTATTTCCTTTGCCCATCATATGCTTGCCTACTTTTGGATGCTTGAGCGGGACAAAGCGCGTTTTCAAGATTCATTGAAGCGGATTAATGTGTCACCACTTGGATGCGGGGCGTTAGCAGGAACGACATTCCCAATTGATCGTGAATATACAGCAGAGCTTCTTGGCTTTGACCATATTTACGAGAACAGCCTTGATGGCGTGAGTGATCGTGATTTCATTTTAGAGTTCTTGTCCAATAGCAGCCTTGTGATGATGCATCTCTCACGTCTTTGTGAGGAAATCATTTTATGGTGTTCTCAAGAATTCAAATTCATTGAGCTCGATGACACGTACGCAACAGGCAGCAGCATGATGCCGCAAAAGAAAAACCCGGATATGGCTGAATTGATCCGCGGAAAAACAGGGCGGGTATATGGCAACCTGATGGGGCTGCTCACGATTATGAAAGGCTTGCCGCTTACGTATAACAAAGATTTGCAAGAAGATAAAGAAGGCATGTTTGATACGGTGAAAACGATCGCTGGCAGCCTGCAAATCTTCACAGGCATGATTCAAACAATGACAGTGAACGAAGATGTCATGAAAAAAGCAACAAAAGAAGATTTCTCAAATGCGACCGAAGTGGCAGACTACCTTGCGAAAAAAGGCATGCCATTCCGTGAAGCACACGAAATCGTTGGAAAGCTTGTGTATACATGCATTCAAAAAGGCATCTACTTAAGTGACCTTCCATTTGAAACATTTACAGAAGCAAGCGGCCTCTTTGAACAAGACATTTACACTGTTCTTGATCCGTATGTTGCTGTTGAAAAAAGAACAAGTGCAGGTGGAACTGGATTTAAACAAATTCAGCTCGCTTTAGAAAAAGCAAAAGCCTGCCTAGCATAATTCGCCAAAACCATTCGTTTATACGGATGGTTTTTTTCATGGGAAAAAGGAGATTGATCTTCACTGGAGAAAATGAAAGCATACCAGTGTCAAGCTGAATAAGGAGTGACAACAGTTCATGAAGAAAACGCTGCAGGCTTTGTTTGATCAGCCTATCGTATCAGTGAAAACGTTAGGAGAACCATACGACGGCAGGGCTAATGATGTGTGGCTGATTTCCTTACAAGACCAAACGGAATATGTAGTGAAATCTCCAAAAACTGCAAGAGAAGAAAGTGAATTTGTGTATGGGACCAACATGATTTATGGAGTAGATGCCCGTACTGTACAAGAGCATCTTGATGAAATCAATGAAAAGCTGGCTCATACGAATTCCTTTCATATTCCGAAAGTTGTTCGTAAAGTGAAGAAGGCGGGGAAACACTTTTATGTCATGGAAAAAGTAGAAGGAATCCCTTTAACATCTTTTGAGGGCCGTTCAGCACAATTCTATAGGGATTACGGGAGGAAACTAGCGCATCTTCATTCATATCAAACAACCTTTTTCGGACCAGTATACGTGGGAGAAAAGAGACATTTGAGAGAATTCCATGCGCTGTTAAAAAAGGCAGTTTCCAAACTTATCAGCCGCTATTACGCTGATCAGCCTGAATATCAGGATTATGCAGAAAAGGTGCAGCAAAAGCTTGAAACGCTAAGTCCTCCTGATTCAGCCAGTCTCATTTTAATTGATTTAGACCCATCGCAATATATTGAAGACGATGATCAAGTGGCGAGTCTAGTTGATACGGAATATGTCGTATTTGGACCAGCTGCGTTTGATTTTATTGCACTCGAATACCTTTTGACGAAAGAAGCTGCACAAGCGGTTCAATTAGGATATGAAGAGATTTGCCCGCTTCCTCGCCAGCTTCATGAGGTGAGAGACTGCTATCGGTTTGTTTCGCTGCTTCTCGATATCCATGGTTCATGGGATATGAAAAAGTGGATGAATCACCCTATACGGTTTTCCCCTCATTGTTAAAGGGTTCAAAAGTGCGAAGGGAGCCGGTTTATAGTAAAGTAAAGATAATAAAAGAAACACATGAACTTGCAACCTTTGTTTTAGGAGGAGATTGTGTGCGACACGCATTAATAACAGCGGGTTCTAAAGGACTTGGCAGGAAAGTCACCGAGTCTTTACTGAATATGGGGTATTCTGTGACAGTGAATTATCGAAGTGATGATGAAGCTGTCCGGCAGATGAAAGAAGAACTGCAAGAATACGAAGAAAAGCTTCAATTTGTCCAAGGCGATGTGACAAACAAAGAAGATTTAAAAAACATGGTCGAGCTGGCAGCAGAGCGATTTGGGCGGATTGATGCCTTGATCAATAATGCTGGACCTTATATTTTTGAACGAAAAAAACTCGCGGATTACTCTGAAGACGAATGGTATCAAATGATGGAAGGCAACCTATCCGCAGTGTTCCATTTGTTCCGAATGGTGATCCCTATGATGAGAAAACAAGGCTTTGGCCGGATTATCACATATGGCTTCCAAGGTGCAGACCATGCGCCAGGATGGATGCACAGATCAGCCTTTGGAGCGGCAAAAGTGGGCCTTGCGTCATTGACGAAAACCATTGCGATTGAAGAAGCCGAAAACGGCATCACCGCTAATATGGTGTGTCCAGGCAAAATCGTTGGAGACATGAAAGAATCAACGATAGAAGAAGCACGTCAGATAAAAGACGATGAAACACCGATTGGTCGGTCTGGGACAGGTGAGGATATCGGTCGTATCATTTCATTTCTATGTGATGACCGTTCAGACCTCATTACAGGAACCGTCATTGAAGCAACAGGTGGTCTTAATGTCATTCACAGGCACTAAGTTTTTCAGCTTTTTATAGAGGGAATAGACAAAATGAGATCAAATTCGAAAGGTGGATATATTTACATGAAAGCTACATATCATGGACATTCAGTCGTACACATTGAAACAAACGGATACCATATTTGGATTGATCCATTTTTAAATGGAAATAAGCACACGGATATCAAACCGCAAGATGTCAAAGCAGATGTGATTTTGCTCACGCACGGGCATGGAGATCACGTCGGAGACACGATTGAAATCGCTAAAAACAATGACGCACTCGTGATTGCGCCATTCGAACTTGCCACTTATTTAGGCTGGCAAGGGGTGAAAACGCACCCGCTTTCTATTGGCGGCGGCCGTGAATTTGAATTTGGTAAAGTCAAGCTGACGCAAGCGTTCCATGGTTCAGCGGTCATTGATGAAGAATCCAAAACGATTACGTATACAGGGATGCCATCCGGTATTTTATTTACTGCTGAAGGCAAAACAATTTATCATGCTGGAGACACGGCTCTCTTCTCGGATATGAAACTCATTGGGGAACTGAATCATATTGAGCTTGCCTTCCTGCCAATAGGTGATAACTTCACAATGGGACCAGACGATGCGAGAATCGCAGCAGAGTGGCTTCGTGCGAAACAAGTCGTACCGATTCATTACAGTACATTCCCGCCGATTGAGCAAGATCCTCATGCCTTTGCAGACAGCTTGCATGGCGGCGTGGGTCACGTATTAAACAGCGGAGAATCCATCGATATTTAATCAATAGGAAGAAAAGCCGGCACCCTACCGGCTTTTTTATTTGCCTGTATCGTGCTCGTGTAAAAGACAAATTGCTATTAAAAGCCTCCTGCCTTTATAATGAAATATAGATGAAAACGCTGAAAACAAAAAGGGTGAACGGGATTGGCGACAAAGCATGAGCAAATTTTATCGTATATTGATTCATTGGATGTCGGAGAGAAAATTTCTGTCCGGCGTATAGCGAAAGAAATGAAAGTCAGTGAGGGCACGGCTTACCGGGCTATTAAGGATGCTGAAAATAAAGGGTTCGTGAGCACCATTGAACGAGTCGGTACCATTCGAATTGAACAGAAGAAAAAAGAAAATATTGAAAAGCTGACATATGCGGAAGTGGTCAATGTCATTGATGGCCAGGTGCTTGGCGGACGAGCCGGCTTACATAAAACGTTAAATAAATTTGTCATCGGTGCAATGGAACTGGATGCGATGATGCGATACACAGCAGCAGGCAACCTGTTGATCGTCGGAAACCGAATCAATGCTCACCGGCAAGCATTAGAGGCGGGAGCGGCTGTGCTGGTCACGGGCGGATTCTCAACAGATGATGAAATTATTCAGCTCGCAGATGAGCTTGAGCTGCCCATTTTATCAACAAGCTACGATACATTTACCGTAGCGGCTCTCATTAACCGGGCCATTTATGACCAGTTGATTAAAAAAGAAATTGTGCTTGTGGAGGATATTTTAACGCCGATAGAACGGACCGTCTATTTATCGCCAGAAGACAAACTTGAGAAATGGTATGAAAAGAATTATGAAACTGGGCACGGCCGATTCCCGGTAGCAGACGATCAAATGAAAATTCACGGCATTTTGACCTCAAAAGATATTGCAGGCCATGACCGTTCTACACCGATTGAAAAGGTGATGACAAAAAATCCGCTGACCGTTATTGGCAAAACATCTGTCGCTTCAGCTGCACAAATGATGGTGTGGGAAGGTATTGAGGTACTGCCAGTTGTAAATGATCATGCGAAGCTGATTGGGATGATTAGCCGTCAGGACGTGCTGAAGGCGCTGCAAATGATTCAAAAGCAGCCGCAGGTCGGTGAAAAGTTGGATGATGTCGTGTCACGAGGGTTTAAGGAGACTGAGACAGAAAAACCAAAAACAGATGCGGTGTACCAATATGAAGTTTCACCACAAATGACAAATCAACTCGGTAATATTTCGTACGGTGTGTTTACACAAATTTTAATCGAATCAGCCAACCGCTTCTTAAAGTCTCATAAAAAAGGCGAGCTAATTGTAGAAAGTCTTTCTGTCTATTTCTTAAAACCGGTTCAAATGGAATCCACGATACAGATCAAACCGAATATTTTAGAAGTTGGGCGCAAGTTTGGAAAGCTGGAAGTGGAAGTTTACCATCAGTCAAATATTGTAGGCAAAGCGATGTTGATGGTGCAGCTGATGGAGAGAGGATAAATGGCAAAAAAGGGCGGCATGAATGCGCCCTTTCAGCGTGTAGACAAACCCTCGCATTCGCCCGCTGTCCTGCGTGCTGGTGCTCACGAATGTGACATTCGTTCTGCGCCAGTACTCGTCCTTCCTAGGGCTGCAAAGATTTTCTAACACGCTGAAAAGAAGAGAAAGGGCTAGAATCAAGTTCATTTTAGCCCTTTCTCTATTATGCGTGGTCTTTTTCGCCTTCCTTTAAAAAGAGCGGAAGATAGTGCTTATAGGCTTTATATCCGGCCCATGTACTGCCGATACCAACTGCAACAAAAACAAACCCAATGACAAATGCGAGTGACGAGCGGTTTAAAAATAATTGATTCACACCGAAGAGCAGGACAAAGCAGCCAAGTGCCATACTTGATTTAGCAGACCAGAATTTCTTTTCGACCGGCCGGTTCGTACGGACATTCTTTGCTTTGTAGTATAAATAAAACATGGCAGAACAAATAATAAACACAATCAAAACAAGCATGTGCCAAGCCTCCATTGTAAGTGGTTACAACCCTATTTTAAACGTAAATAGGCTTGCTTACTAGAATAAATTGTCTATTCCTCACTTTTCTGTCTGGGTAGATTATGATTTAATAATAAAAAGAGTATCGCATAAGAAGGAGTATTTATGAAAAAAGAACTGATTAGAACCATATCATTATATGACACCATCATCATTCATAGACATGTAAGACCTGATCCAGACGCATATGGATCACAGTGCGGCCTTACGGAAATCTTGCGTGCCACCTATCCAGAAAAAAATATTTATGCGACAGGAACCCCTGAGCCATCCCTTTCATTTTTATATGAATTAGATGATGTGCCGGATGAAGTGTACAAAGGTGCCCTTGTCATTGTCTGTGACACTGCGAATCAAGCTAGAATTGATGATCAGCGCTATTCAATGGGCGATAAGCTGATGAAAATTGATCATCATCCGAATGAAGATCCGTATGGTGATTTGCTTTGGGTTGATACAGAAGCAAGCTCTGTTAGTGAAATGATTTATGAGCTGTATTTAGAGGGGAAAGAAGAAGGATATCAGCTGAATACAAAGGCGGCAGAACTCATTTATGCCGGCATTGTAGGAGACACAGGCCGTTTCCTTTTCCCAAACACAACGAAAAAGACACTCAAATATGCGGGTGAACTCATCGAATATCCGTTTTCATCATCAGACCTTTTCAATCAATTGTATGAGACAGATTTGAATGTCGTGAAATTAAATGGCTATATTTTTCAACATATCTCCTTATCAGAGAATGGCGTAGCTTCTGTTTTTATTAAACGTGACATTTTGGAGTCGTTCCAAACAACAGCGCAGCAAGCCTCACAGCTTGTTGGGACACTTGGAAATATTGCAGGGATTAAGGCATGGGTCTTTTTTGTGGAAGAGAACGATCAGATTCGTGTGAGATTCCGCTCAAAAGCCGTCGTCATTAACACCATTGCTAAAAAATATCATGGCGGAGGTCACCCGCTTGCAGCCGGTGCGTCCATATATGATTGGGCAGTTGCAGATGAGATTTTGCGTGATTTAGAAGAAGTATGTAAATCATCATCGTGAGAGAGGGGCTTCAAGTCCCCCTCTCTTTTTTGAGCTTTGAGAAAAGGGTTACTTGGATACAGGGATAAACCAGCAGCCGATGTCAGTTGAATCTTCATAGGCTTGGAGATTTTGATGCTTTAATTCTTTTTTAATTAAATGGGCCATCATTTCTGTCTCAGCATAAGCACACATGCCGTCTTTAATCCGGCTTGCTTTGTCTCGTGCCATTTGACGATAGCTGTAAACCTCCATTGTTCTCACCTCTTTCTTATGATCATCTGGTTCTTCTTTTAGTGTATAAAAATAACAAGTGAAAAGCGATCATTGAGTGCAGAAATTCATAAAAATTCCACATCATCTATTATTCAGCGAAGGAAATACGCACTTCAAGCGAAAGCTTTGTATAAATGGTCAGCTCTGTGACTTTGGCGCGGTATGCCTTTTCTCTAATCGTATATTCTTTATTTTCCACGGTCCGTTTTAAGAGCTCTTTTGTTTTATAGACACTTTCAATATCCTTTGTGATCACCTCTGAGATATCCTCTTTCACCTGATCTTCAAATTTCAAGGTATCTGGCTCCGGGATTTTGTACTGCTCACGGTTGACGAGGTGAACGTCTACGCTCTGAATAAGCAGACGCTGCTTATTGTCTTCATTTAATTTATGCAAATCTTCCCGATAGAGTGTGATTTGTTCTTTCAGACTGTCCATATGGTGCTGCTGGCTTCTGAGCAGTGTCACTTGCTTCTCTTGAAAGGTGCCATACGTAAAGAGAAAAATCAGCCAGCTGATAATTGCGCCGAACATCATCCCAGCAAAAAAACGCTGCCAGCCTGGACGTTTATACAGCTCAGGCACCCTCATGATGACACATGCTCCTGAGTGAGCCACGTAATCAGGAGATACCCCGTTTGCGCACCGCCCATAGCAGAGATAATGAGCAAGATCTGCTTGAAAATATCACGTGTGTTCCCTTCAAAAATCCCTCTTTCAAAACTATAGACCGCATCAAAAGTTCCACCGATAGCCGCAACAAGTGCCCAAATTTTTAAGCGGTTGGCAAGACTTGAAATAATTGATAGCGGTGGCTGACCAGATAAATATGCACCTACCCCGCCGATAATGGCACCGCCCAAAATAACCCCTAGTGCGATAAAATAACAGCTAATAAAGTTTGGAATAAAGGCTTCCTTCACATCCATTTTTCCCACCTCACTCTATTCAATATATGGTGTGTGCTGGACAAGTATGAACGAGCGGAAAAGAAAGAACATTTGTTTCTCACCGCATCGCGTTTTATAATGAAAGAATGAATTTAGACGAAAGGAGTGGATTAAGCATGTCCTATGTTCATCTTCAGGTCCACAGTGGATACAGCTTGTTGAGCAGTGCAGCGAAGGTCAAGGAGCTCGTATTAAAGGCGAAAGAACTTGGCTATCAAGCGCTCGCTCTTACCGATGACCATGTGATGTATGGAACGGTTGAGTTTTATAAGGAATGTAAAACACATGGCATCAAGCCGATTATCGGTTTAACAGCTTCTGTCTTCATAGATGAACAAGAGACAGAGGCTTATCCTTTGATCCTCCTTGCCAAAAACAATGAAGGCTATCAAAACTTGATCAAAATTAGCAGTGTCTTGAAATCAAAGTCAAAAACCGGCCTGAAAGAGAAATGGCTGAAAGCCTATCATCATGGCCTTATTGCCATCACACCAGGCGTATCCGGCTATATTGAAACGCTGCTACAACATGATCAGCTAGATGAAGCAAGGGATGCGGCCAGCCATTTAAAAGATCTTTTTGGTGAGGAACATGTGTATTTAGCCGTTCAGCCGTTTCAGCAGGACGAAGAGCTGTCTCATAAGCTCAGGGAACTCTCAAAAAGGGCGAACATCCCGCTTGTGGCAACAGGTGACGTCCACTATATCCATCAAGAGGACAAAACCGCATATACATGTTTAAAGGCCATTAAAGCAGGCCAGCAGTTATCAGAAATAGAGGAAGACCAAGGAGACAAGCATTTCAGATCGACCGAAGAAATGATGAAGTGGTTTGGTGATGATCCAGAATTGCTGGCAAGAACGGTTGAGATTGCAAACCGCTGTGAGGTCGATTTAAATCTTGGTCAGACGAAACTGCCAACTTATCCGACGCCTGATCAATCAACAGCTGATCAGTTTTTACGAAGAGTGTGCCAAGAAGGCATGAAACGAAGACAGATTGCTTCAAATGACACATATATCAAAAGGCTTGAGTATGAGCTGAGCATCATTCAAAAAATGAATTTCAGTGATTATTTCCTCATTGTGTGGGATTTTATGAAGTATGCTCATGATCATGGCATTGTCACAGGTCCTGGCCGGGGATCAGCAGCAGGCTCTTTAGTTGCGTATGTTCTGTTTATTACAGATGTCGATCCGATTCGTCACGGGCTTTTATTTGAGCGTTTTTTAAATCCTGAACGAATCAGCATGCCGGATATAGATATCGATTTCCCTGACACGAGAAGAGATGAAATCATTTCATATGTAAAAGACAAATATGGGGATATGCATGTGGCGCAAATTGTCACGTTTGGAACACTTGCCGCAAAGGCAGCTTTAAGAGATGTCGGACGTGTGATGGGAATTGATTCAAAAGCAGCAGACCGCCTTGCAAAGCTCATCCCATCAAAGCCAGGGACGACACTGAAAGAAGCGGTGACAGTCTCCTCAGAATTAAAAACACTGCTCCAGCAATCTGAAGAGCTGCAAAGAGTGTTTCAAACCGCTTTAAAGGTAGAAGGATTACCAAGACATACGTCAACACATGCAGCCGGCGTTGTTCTAAGTGAGGAGCCGCTCACACAAGTCGTGCCTATTCAAGAAGGCCATGATGGAGTGTATTTGACGCAATATGCGATGAATTATTTAGAAGATCTCGGTCTTTTAAAAATGGATTTTTTAGGTTTGAGAAACTTAACATTAATTGAATCCATTAAAAACCAGATTGAAAGACAGGAAAACGTCCACATTAACTTTAGTGACATTTCATATGAAGATCAGAAAACGTTTGATTTGTTATCAGCGGGAGATACAACGGGGATTTTCCAGCTCGAATCACAAGGTATGCGTCAGGTGCTGAGACGACTGAAACCTTCTAGTCTAGAAGATATCGTGGCAGTCAATGCCTTATACCGCCCGGGTCCGATGGAGAATATCCCGCTCTTTATCGACCGAAAGCATGGCAGAGTGAAAGTCTCCTATCCGCATCCAGATTTGTATGACATCTTAAAGGATACATATGGGGTCATCGTCTATCAGGAGCAAATCATGCTGATTGCAGCAAAGATGGCAGGCTTTAAGCTGGGCGAGGCTGATTTACTAAGAAGAGCCGTTTCGAAGAAAGATAAAAAGGTGCTTGATGAAGAGCGAAGCCATTTTGTTGAAGGATGCCTAAAAAAGGAGTATCCTGTTAACATTGCAAATGACGTTTATGACCTAATCGTCAAATTTGCAAACTATGGTTTTAATAGAAGCCATGCTGTTGCATATAGCATGATCGGCTTTCAGCTTGCTTATTTAAAAGCGCATTATCCGTTATATTTTATGTGCGGTCTTTTAACGAGTGTGATTGGAAATGAAGACAAAGTGGCTCAATATTTCTATGAGGCAAAGGAAAAAGGGATATCGGTGTTGAAGCCTTCTATTAATAAGAGCGAATTTCCATTCACGGTTGAAAAAGGGGAGATCCGCTACAGCTTAAGAGCGATCAAAAATGTCGGAGTGTCAGCTGTAAAGGATATATACAGAGCAAGACAGGAAAAGCCATTTGAAGATTTATTTGATTTTTGCGCAAGGGTATCAACAAAGAGTGTCAACCGAAAAACGATTGAAGCCCTCATTTTCTCAGGGGCAATGGATGAGCTTCATCCAAATCGTGCTTCGTTATTAGCATCGATAGATATTGCGTTAGACCATGTGTCATTTTTAACACCTGAGGATCAGCTGGACTTTCTTGGGGATACAACGTTCTCCATTAAGCCAAAATATGCGGAGATAGACGAACTGCCGCTTGTTGATCTCCTGCAATTTGAAAAAGAAGCACTCGGGTTATATTTATCAAATCACCCTGTACAAGCGTATCGAGATCGTTTGAGAGAGAATGGTGCAGTGGAAATCATCAGACTTTCTTCCTATATAAAGCGAAAGATCTCAATGGGTGGTCTTTTGACAAAGGTGAAATCGATTCGGACAAAAAATGGACAATCGATGGCATTTGTCACATTCGGGGATGAAACGGGAGAAATGGAAGGTGTCGTCTTTCCAGAGCAATTTAGAAAGCTGTCCCCCTTACTTGAGGAGGGCGCAATGCTTTATGTTGAAGGCAGAATAGATGTCAGAAATGAGAGCAGTCAAATCATCGTGCAAGAAGCTGTTCTACTGGAAGAGATGGGCTCTAAAAGAAAAGAATCTGTCTACATTCGAGTCAAAGAAGAGAACCATACGCAGGAGCTGCTAGAACAAGTGAAGCGAGTAATCTCCATGCACAGGGGAGAAGCAGATGTCTATTTGTATTATGAAAAGCAAAAAAAGACGATGAGACTTCCAGATGCATACAAAGTTCATGCAGATCATGCGGTCATTTTCCAGTTAAAAGAGCTGCTAGGTGAACAAAACGTTGTGATTAAATGATGACAAATCGTCTGAATATGTTTTACAATTTCACCTATTGTGTTATCATTTTAAAGATTCTGTGTATTTAAACTGCCAAGTATGTGCTTATCAACTTAGCAATTCATTAAATCATTTTCCACTTGAAGGAGTGTTCATCACATGTCATTAAGAGAAGAAGCATTACATATGCACAAAGAGAATCAAGGCAAACTCGAATCAAAATCAAAGGTACAAGTGAAAAATGCGAAAGACTTGAGCTTGGCTTACTCACCAGGTGTGGCAGAGCCATGTAAAGATATTTATGACGACACAAGCAAAGTGTATGATTATACAATGAAAGGCAATATGGTCGCTGTTGTCACAGACGGAAGTGCTGTATTAGGGCTTGGAAACATTGGGGCAGAAGCATCTCTTCCAGTAATGGAAGGAAAAGCTGTCTTATTCAAAAGCTTTGCAGGTGTTGATGCATTCCCAATCGCGCTTGCAACAAACGATGTAGACAAAATCGTTGAAACAGTGAAGCTTCTTGAGCCGACGTTTGGCGGCGTGAACCTTGAAGATATTGCAGCACCAAACTGCTTTATCATTGAAGAGCGTTTGAAAAAAGAGACAAACATTCCTGTTTTCCACGATGATCAGCACGGGACTGCGATTGTAACAGTGGCAGGACTTGTGAATGCACTGAAGCTGTCTGGAAAATCAATGTCTTCGATTAAAGTGGTTGCAAACGGCGCTGGAGCAGCAGGAATTGCGATTATCAAACTTCTTTATCATTTCGGTGTACGTGATATCATCATGTGTGATACAAAAGGCGCTATTTATGAAGGCCGTCCGAATGGTATGAATGCAGTGAAAAATGAAGTAGCTAAATTCACGAACCAAGATCGTAAAGAAGGTTCTTTAGAAGAAGTGATTGAAGGCGCAGATGTCTTTATCGGCGTTTCAGTAGCAGGTGCTTTAACTAAAGAAATGGTTGGGAAAATGGCAAAAGATCCTGTCATCTTCGCAATGGCGAATCCAAACCCAGAGATCATGCCAGAAGATGCACATGCAGCAGGTGCAAGTGTTGTAGGAACTGGTCGTTCTGACTTCCCGAACCAAGTGAACAACGTCCTTGCATTCCCTGGTATTTTCCGTGGAGCGCTTGATGTACGTGCGACACACATTAACGAAGAAATGAAAATTGCAGCTGTTGAAGCGATTGCTTCCCTTGTATCAGATGAAGAATTGTCAGCGGAATACGTTATCCCTGCGCCATTTGATGCACGAGTAGCGCCAGCGGTAGCCAAAGCAGTGGCAAAAGCAGCAATGGAAACGGGCGTTTCAAGAATCAAAGTAGACCCAGAAGCTGTTGCAGAAAAAACAAGAAAATTAACGATTATCGGCGAGTAATCGAATTGGAAAAGTGTGCACGTTCTTTCTGAATTTGGAGGAAAAACGTGCACCATTTCCTCTCTTACACGAAATTTTTTTCATCCTAAATGAGATTTTTTTGTAGACGTTCACAATTCACATATACCAACTACTCAGCGCCCCAAACCTATACTCATTTCTCATCAATTCCCCACTGAAAAAATTGAATGAAGGATGACAGCGTTTGACAAAAAAAGTACAATAGTTTCGGTACAGTTATGACATGTCCTATAATAGTGGATGTGCGTGTAAAGAAAAAACCCTTCAAAAAGGGAGGTAGTCATTTGTCAATCAAGAATATTTTCAGTAAAAAGAAAAAATATGCATCTGTACCCTCTGAACAGGCAAGTCAAGATGTGCCTGAAGGCATCATGACCAAATGTCCGCAATGTAAAAAAATAATGCTCACCAAAGAACTAGATAAAAATTTACGTGTTTGCATGAATTGCGGCAGACATTTGCAAATGAATGCAAAACAACGTATTGAAAGCCTTGTAGACGAAGGCACATTTGAAGAATTTAACGGTCACCTCATTTCTGAGAACCCGCTCGGTTTCCCGGGCTACGAAGAAAAGCTTCAGAAAGACAGAGAAAAAACATCTTTGAATGAAGCCATCGTAACAGGAAAAGGTGAAATTAAAGGTCAAAGTGCTGTCATTGCTGTCATGGATGCCACGTTCCGTATGGGCAGCATGGGCTCAGTCGTTGGTGAAAAGATTACATTAGCTATTGAGAAAGCAAAAGCGGACAAGGTGCCATTCATCATCTTCACTGCATCTGGAGGAGCAAGAATGCAAGAGGGGATTCTTAGTCTGATGCAGATGGCAAAAACAAGTTCAGCATTAAAGCTGTTCAGCGAGGATCAAGGTCTGATTATCTCTGTGATGACCAATCCGACAACTGGCGGTGTATCAGCTAGTTTTGCGTCTCTCGGTGATTACAACTTTGCTGAGCCTGGTGCATTAATTGGTTTTGCTGGTCGCAGAATCATTGAACAAACCATTCGTGAAGACCTACCAGAGGACTTCCAAACGGCTGAATTTTTAATGAAGCATGGTCAGCTAGATGCTGTGATTCACCGTGCAGAAATGAAAGAAACATTAGGCCAAATCTTAGCATTACACAGCACAGGAGGTGAACGAGAGTGGCTGGAGAACTAGAATTTGAAAAACCTGTCATTGAACTTCGAGCGAAAATTGATGAATTGAAAAAGTTCACACAAAACTCAGAGATGGATTTAAGTGCGGAAATTGAGCGCCTTGAAACGCGTCTGAGTAAGCTTGAAACAGACATTTATACAAATTTAAAGCCGTGGGACAGAGTGCAAATTGCTCGTCATGCGATGCGCCCAACAACTCTCGATTACATTCAAGAGCTGTTTGATCACTTTTTCGAATGTCACGGTGATCGTTTTTATGGCGACGATGAAGCCATCGTTGGAGGAATTGCCACGTTTAAAGGACTTCCTGTCACAGTCATTGGTCATCAGCGCGGAAAAGACACAAAAGAAAACTTGCGCCGTAATTTCGGGATGCCGCATCCAGAAGGTTACCGTAAAGCATTGCGCTTGATGAAACAAGCAGATAAATTTAATCGTCCAATCATTTGCTTTATTGATACAAAAGGAGCTTATCCTGGTAAAGCAGCTGAAGAACGCGGGCAAAGTGAAGCAATTGCGAAAAACCTTTTCGAAATGGCAGGACTTCGTGTACCGGTTGTCTGTATTGTCATTGGAGAAGGCGGAAGTGGCGGAGCACTAGGCTTAGGCGTAGGAAACCACCTATTTATGCTAGAGAACTCAACATATTCAGTGATTTCACCTGAAGGTGCAGCAGCACTGCTCTGGAAGGACTCATCACTTGCGAAAAAAGCTGCAGAATCAATGAAAATTACCGCTCCAGACCTAAAAGAATTAGATATTATAGATGATGTTATTAAAGAAGTGCAAGGTGGAGCACACCGAGACGTGAAACAACAAGCAGCCTACATTGAAAAAACATTAAAACAGTCACTTACATCTTTGCTCAAACAATCGCCTGAAGAATTAGTCGAACAAAGATATCAAAAATACAAAGCAATCGGTAAAGTATCGATTGAAAATCAATATATTGGGGTAAACTAAATAAACGTACAGCCTTTTGGCTGGCGTTTATTTTTTTCGTCTTTTTTCATCAAAACGATCTGATGTAAGCGCTATTTGAAAATAATTTTCTTTTGTTTTCATAAAATTTGAAACGTCTGAAAACGTTGATTTGACAAGGTTTAGAGCACTTGAATCAACTGTTTTTTGAACAAAGTGCTTTCATGACTTTCTTAACTTTTGTTTAAAAACATTTTATTTAATTGTATAATAAGTACGGTTTTAGAAATTCGTATTGAAAACATCCGGTTTTGCTCATGATTGTTTTCAAGCAGTGGAAATGGTATGTTTAATTCATATATGGTCTCTGAGGTGAAAAAGATGAAGCGTATAGGAGTTTTAACGAGCGGTGGGGATTCCCCAGGAATGAATGCAGCTGTGCGCGCAGTTGTAAGGAAAGCAATTTACCATAATGTAGAAGTTTACGGTATTTATAATGGATATTCAGGTCTAATTAACGGTAAAATTGAGAAACTCGAAATAGGTTCAGTAGGCGATATCATTCATCGCGGGGGAACAAAACTTTACACGGCAAGATGTCCTGAATTCAAGACAGTTGAAGGTCGTGAAAAAGGGATTGAGAACTTAAAAAAATTCGGTATTGAAGGACTTGTTGTCATCGGTGGAGATGGCTCATTCATGGGAGCGAAGAAATTAACAGAGCTCGGTTTTCCATGTGTAGGTGTCCCTGGCACGATTGACAATGACATTCCTGGTACTGATTTCACTATTGGCTTTGATACAGCACTAAATACAGTCATTGATGCCATTGATAAAATTCGTGATACAGCCACATCTCATGAACGTACATACGTAGTGGAAGTAATGGGAAGACATGCAGGGGATATTGCCCTTTGGTCAGGTCTTGCAGGCGGAGCTGAATCGATTTTGATTCCTGAAGCAGACTATGACATGGACGAAATTATTGCCAGATTGAGAAGAGGACATGAGCGCGGCAAGAAGCACAGTATCATCATCGTCGCAGAAGGCGTAGGCAGCGGTGTTGAATTTGGTAAGAGAATTGAAGAGGAGACAAGCCTTGAAACACGTGTATCTGTCTTAGGACATATTCAGCGTGGAGGTTCTCCAAGTGCGTTTGACCGAGTGCTCGCAAGTCGCTTAGGAGCGTATGCAGTAGAACTTCTTCTTGAAGGAAGAGGCGGACGCTGTGTAGGCATTCAAAGCAACGAACTCGTTCATCACGATATTTTAGACATCTTAGATAAAAAGCATACAGTCGATCAAAATATGTACCGACTTTCACAAGAGCTCTCTATATAAAACGAGAAGACCTTAGGAGGAACAGTAATGAGAAAGACAAAAATCGTTTGTACAATCGGTCCAGCAAGTGAAAGCATTGAAAAGCTGACTGAATTGATTGAAGCAGGAATGAATGTAGCCAGACTAAACTTCTCTCATGGAGATTTTGAAGAGCATGGTGCACGTATTGAAAACATTCGCAAAGCAGGTAAAACTTTAGGCAAGGACATTGCGATCCTTCTTGATACAAAAGGTCCAGAGATCCGTACACGTACAGTTGAAAACGGCTCAATTGAGTTAGTTGCTGGTGCTGATCTTATCGTGAGTATGGAAGACATTGTGGGAAACACTGAAAAAATCAGTGTGACGTACGAAGATTTAATTCATGATGTAGAAGTGGGCTCAACCATTTTATTAGATGATGGTCTGATTGGTCTAGAAGTAAAAGAATTAAATAAGGACCGAAAAGAAATCGTCACAAAAGTGATGAATACAGGTACACTGAAAAACAAAAAAGGTGTCAACGTACCAGGTGTGAGTGTGAACTTGCCGGGTATTACAGAAAAGGATGCCAATGATATTCTGTTTGGAATTGAACAAGGTGTCGATTTCATCGCAGCTTCTTTTGTAAGACGAGCTTCTGATGTTCTTGAAATTCGTGAGCTACTTGAAAAGAACAACGCAGCTGACATTCAAATCATTCCGAAGATTGAAAACCAAGAGGGCGTTGATAACATCGATGAAATCCTTGAGGTATCAGATGGACTGATGGTCGCGCGTGGAGATCTTGGTGTAGAGATTCCGGCAGAAGAAGTACCACTTGTTCAAAAAATGCTAATCAAAAAATGCAACCGTTTAGGCAAGCCTGTCATCACAGCAACTCAAATGCTGGATAGCATGCAGCGTAACCCGCGTCCAACTCGTGCGGAAGCAAGTGACGTGGCAAATGCTATTTTTGACGGTACAGATGCGATCATGCTATCTGGTGAAACAGCAGCAGGAACATATCCAGTTGAAGCTGTGCAAACGATGCACAACATTGCCTCACGTTCAGAGGAAGCACTTAACTATAAAGCGATCCTTTCTCGCAGAAGCGAAGAAGTAGAAGTCAGCATTACAGATGCGATCGGTCAATCTGTTGCGCACACAGCTATGAAGCTTGATGTGGCGGCAATTGTGACACCTACTGAGAGCGGTCATACAGCGAGAATGATTTCAAAATATAGACCAAAAGCACCAATCGTAGCAGTCACAGCAAACGAATCAGTGGCAAGAAAACTTTCACTCGTATTCGGTGTATTTGCAAAGAGCGGTTCAAAAACGACATCTACTGATGAAATGCTTGAGAATGCAGTAGAAAAGTCAATTGAAACAGGCTATGTAAGACATGGTGATTTAATCGTGATTACAGCTGGTGTGCCAGTTGGTGAAACAGGTACAACCAACTTAATGAAAGTGTATGTTGTCGGTGACATCATTGCGAAGGGTCAAGGAATTGGCCGCAAATCTGCATTTGGACCGGTTGTTATTGCACAAAGCGGAAAAGAAGCAGAGGAAAAAATGTACGATGGTGCGATTCTTGTCGCAAACTGCACAGATCGTGATATGATGGGTGCTTTAGAAAAAGCGTCTGCCCTTATCACGGAAGAAGGCGGTTTAACAAGCCATGCAGCAGTCGTTGGGCTCAGTCTTGGCATTCCAGTCATTGTTGGTCTCGACAGTGCCACAACACTTCTAAAAGAAGGCGAAGAGATTACAGTAGATCCAGCACGCGGAGCGATCTACAAAGGCCGTGCAAGCGTCCTTTAAATCACACACGAGGGGAGTTATCTGACTCCTCTCTTTTTTTATGTTACACTAAAAAAAGTAAACAGCTTTCGATGAAAGAGACCCCATGAGGTGATATGGCTTGAAAAAATATTTTCTACTATTATTGATTCTGTTCCCAGCAGTGGAAATTAGTTTATTTTTAATCTCAAGTAACATCATTGGTATTTTACCAACGATGCTAGTCATTGTGCTGACAAGTGCACTAGGTGCTTACTTTGCAAGAAAACAAGGAATAGAAGCATTTCAGAAAGTGCAGCGAGATTTACAATATGGCAAAATGCCAGGGGCCACCATTGTCGATGGCTTCTGCATTCTGATCGGTGGTTTGCTGCTGCTCATACCTGGATTCCTTTCTGATCTGATTGGTGCTGTGTTGCTCATTCCCATGACAAGAAAACGGATCAAACCGCTCTTTGAGCGCTGGCTTAGAAACATGTCCAATCGCAAACGCTATACGATTATACGCTAAAGAGACCTTCGCATCAGGTCTCTTTTACTTTTGCGCACCATACCGAATGTACTGATAAAGGTCTCTGAAAACCCCTGCATTACGAAACGCCTGCCAAACGACAAGAGAAGCGGGACCGAGTGCAAGTCCAAGAAAACCAAAGCATTTTAACCCGACAAACAGTGCCACAAGTGTTGCTAAAGGATTAAGACCGATTGATTTACTTAAGACTTTTGGCTCTGATATTTGTCTTTGAATGAGCACCACAATATACAAAATGCCCAGTCCAATGGCGAGTGAAAGATTTCCTGTCATGGCGGAGTAAATGATCCACGGAAGAAAAACCGTGCCACTCCCTATGTAAGGAAGTAAATCAACTAGACCAATACATAGAGCGATCACAATCGCATGTTCGACCTTTAAGATGAAAAGTCCAATCAGTACGATCCCAATGGTCATGGCAACAAGGAGAAGCTGGGCTTTCATAAAGCCAGAAATGGCTTTTTTGATTTCAGATAAAATGGCACGTGTATGAAGCATCCATTTGGCGGGAAAGATACGAGAACCATATTTTTTTAACGTAAACCAATCTTTTGTGATAAAAAAAGTCGCTAGTGCGGAAAATAAAAGCGTCGCTGCTGCATCAGGCAAAAGACCTAAAAAAGCTGGAATGAATTCAAGAGTTTTTGAAAGGAAAGTCCCGATTTTTGCCGCTGCTTCGTCACCAAGTGCTTGGATTTGTCCTAAAATCGATTCCTTTTGACCTGCTTGAAGAGTATTAAATTGAGCAGTCAAATCATGATATAAAGGCAAAATCTGATCTGTGAAAAAACGTTCCACGATCCCAATCATTTGGTCAAGATGACCTGGAAGTACCTTTGCTAAATAAGCACTTCCTGAAATGATTTCCGCTACTAAAAGTGTCATGAATCCGGCTGCTACCACTAAAAAGAGTAATAGCACAATGATGACAACAAAACCTCTTGGCATCCCGGTCATGTTTTCGATTTTGCATACGGCTGGATGAATCAAACACGACACGGCAAATGCAATCCAAAATGGATATAAAAACGGAAAAGACTGATATAAAAAAACAACCGCACAAACGGCGATGCTGAAAATCATCAAACTTCGCAAAAAAATGCCCACATAAGTGTGATTCACACAATCCCCTCCAAAAAACAAGCATGTCCGATACTTCATTTTATTCAAAAAGATTAGTAATATGAAAAGGTCGCAATAAAAAGAAAGAAAGGAGCGGCGTATGTTTACTCAAGCAAATTTGTTTTTGGTTCTTTTACTCGTTATTGCACTTATTGCAAAAAACAATTCGTTAATTTTAGCGGTCTCTGTGCTGATTGCCATTAAGCTGATTGGCCTGGATCAAAAAATATTCCCGGTTCTGCAATCAAAAGGTATCAATTGGGGTGTGACGGTCATCACGATCGCTGTGCTGGTCCCGATTGCAACAGGTGACATTGGATTTAAGCAGCTTGGAGAAGCGATGAAATCTTCCTATGCTTGGATAGCTCTTGGAGCGGGTATATTGGTAGCATTAATTGCAAAAAACGGTATTGTGCTACTCGAAAACGATCCGCATATCACAGCAGCCCTTGTATTTGGTACGATTTTGGCAGTCAGTTTATTCAAAGGTGTGGCTGTTGGCCCGCTGATTGGTGCTGGAATTGCCTATTTAGCGATGCAAGCAGTGAAATTTTTCAGCGGTTAAAAAGAGAGTGGCACATGCCACTTTCTTTTGATATTTTTTCTGACGTGAGCTTTTGCAAAAAAACATAATTAAATATATTAAAAGAAGCAAAATCCCTTTATTCCATGCCCGAACCGGAAGGCTGGAAAAAAAAATATCAAAAAAAATTATAGTTAAACATTTAACAAATGTCTGATTATTGTTTATAATGGGAATAGGCTTAATTTTGAACTCATTGATCAAACACGAGATATGAGGCTAAAAGCGCTCTAACCGTATAGGTAAATGTAAGCATTTTCTTTTCTAAACCTGCCAGCCTATTTTGGTTGGATAGCGCTTTCAAAAAGCGAGAATTTTGCAACGAAGGGGAATCTTTTTAAAAAGGGGAGATTGAACATGACAGCAACAAGAGGTCTTGAAGGTATCGTGGCAACAACTTCATCCGTAAGCTCAATTATTGATGATACTCTTACTTATGTAGGGTACAATATCGATGATTTAACTGAAAAAGCGACTTTCGAAGAAATTGTCTACCTGTTATGGCACTTAAAGCTGCCGAATGAGCAGGAGCTAAGCGAGTTAAAGCAGCAGCTCAATGAAAATGCTCATATTCCGCAAGAGATCATTGAGCACTTTAAATCTTATTCGCTGGATGGGGTTCATCCAATGTCTGCGATTCGTACAGCGGTATCCTTATTAGGTTTGCTTGATGACGAATCAGAGATTATGGACAAAGAAGCGAATTACAGAAAAGCCATTCGCTTACAAGCGAAAATTTCTGGACTTGTCGCTGCATTTTCACGCATTCGAAAGGGACTTGAGCCTGTACAGCCAAAAGAAGAATACAGCTATGCTGCAAACTTCTTATATATGCTAAACGGCGAAGAGCCTTCACCAGTAGAAATTGAAGCGATTGATAAAGCGCTCATTCTACATGCGGATCACGAATTAAACGCATCGACATTTACAGCACGTGTATGTGTTGCTACACTATCAGATATCTACTCTGGTGTAACAGCAGCTATCGGCGCATTGAAAGGACCACTTCATGGCGGCGCAAATGAAGGCGTAATGAAGATGTTGTCAGAAATTGGCGAAGTTGAAAACGTAGATTCCTATATTCATGGTAAGCTAGAGAAGAAAGAGAAAATTATGGGCTTTGGCCACCGCGTTTACCGCCAAGGTGACCCGCGTGCAAAACATTTAAAAGAAATGAGCCAGCGCTTAACAAATCTCACAGGCGAGCCAAAATGGTATGAAATGTCTGTACGCGCAGAGGAAATCGTGACATCAGAGAAAAATCTTCCACCAAATGTTGATTTTTATTCTGCTTCTGTCTATCACAGTCTTGGGATTGATCATGACTTGTTTACACCAATTTTCGTGATCAGCCGATTCTCTGGATGGATTGCTCACATTTTAGAGCAATATGATAACAACCGTCTGATCCGTCCAAGAGCTGACTATATTGGACCAGACCTTCAAACGTTTGTTCCGATCAGTGAAAGAGACTAATGTTTATAGAATAGTGGAGGCTGATCCATCTAAACCAATCAGCCTCCATATCAACAAAAAACGAATCACGTGAAAAACTTCTTGGCTTGCAGACATCAAGCTTGGAAGTTTCAAATATTCACTACATAACCTGGGAGGTAATATCATTGTCACAAGGCGAAAAAATTACAGTTACTGGCGGCGTATTGAATGTACCAAATAATCCAATTATCCCGTTTATCGAAGGGGACGGAATCGGTCCTGACATTTGGAAAGCAGCATCAAGAGTTCTTGAAGCAGCTGTAGAAAAAGCATATAAAGGTGAAAAGCAAATCACTTGGAAAGAAGTATATGCAGGTGAAAAAGCTTATAATAAAACGGGCGAGTGGCTTCCAGAGCAAACACTTGAAGACATTCGTGAATATTTAATCGCGATCAAAGGACCACTGACAACACCAATTGGCGGAGGAATTCGTTCATTGAACGTGGCACTAAGACAAGAGCTTGATTTATTCACATGCTTACGTCCAGTTCGCTGGTTCCAAGGCGTACCATCTCCTGTGAAACGTCCAGAAGACACAGACATGGTCATCTTCCGTGAAAACACTGAAGATATCTATGCAGGAATCGAGTATGCAAAAGGATCAGACGAAGTGAAGAAGTTAATCGACTTCTTGAAAAACGAATTAGGTGTGAATAAAATCCGTTTCCCAGAAACATCAGGTATCGGAATCAAACCAGTTTCTGAAGAAGGAACATCTCGTCTTGTCAGAGCAGCGATCCAATATGCGATTGACCAAGGCCGTAAATCTGTGACACTTGTTCACAAAGGAAACATCATGAAATTTACAGAAGGAGCCTTCAAAAACTGGGGCTACGAAGTGGCTGAAAAAGAGTTTGGCGACAAAGTCTTTACATGGGCACAATATGATCGTATTGTAGAACAAGATGGAAAAGATGCGGCAAACAAAGCGCAAAGTGAAGCAGAAGCTGCTGGCAAAATCATTGTCAAAGACAGCATTGCAGATATTTTCCTTCAACAAATTTTAACTCGTCCAGCTGAGTTCGATGTTGTCGCAACAATGAACTTAAACGGAGACTACATCTCTGATGCACTTGCAGCACAAGTTGGTGGAATTGGTATCGCACCTGGTGCAAACATCAACTACGAAACAGGACACGCTATTTTTGAAGCGACTCACGGAACAGCACCGAAATATGCTGGTCTTGATAAAGTGAATCCATCTTCTGTTCTTCTATCAGGCGTGCTTTTACTTGAGCACCTTGGATGGCAAGAAGCTGCTGATCTAGTGATTCAATCTGTTGAAAAAACAATTGCATCTAAAGTCGTCACGTACGATTTTGCTAGATTAATGGACGGTGCAACAGAAGTGAAATGTTCTGAGTTTGCTGACGAGCTCATCAAAAACTTGTCTTGATTCTTAAACTTTAAAGTTAAAGGGGAAAAAGGAAATGGCAAACAAGCGTAAAAAAGTATCTGTCATCGGAGCAGGCTTTACTGGAGCAACTACAGCATTTCTAACAGCTCAAAAAGAATTAGCGGATGTCGTATTAGTGGATATCCCTCAGCTTGAGAACCCGACAAAAGGGAAAGCACTTGACATGCTGGAAGCAAGCCCTGTTCAAGGCTTCGATGCGAATATTACAGGAACTTCTAACTACGAAGATACAGCCGGTTCTGATGTCGTGGTCATTACGGCAGGAATTGCAAGAAAGCCGGGAATGAGCCGTGACGACCTCGTGTCAACAAATGAAAAAATCATGCGCAGTGTGACACGTGAAATCGTTAAATATTCTCCAGAAGCGATCATTGTTGTGTTAACAAACCCTGTTGATGCAATGACATATGCAGTTTATAAAGAATCAGGATTACCAAAAGAAAAAGTCATCGGACAATCAGGAATTCTTGATACAGCACGTTTCCGTACGTTCGTTGCTCAAGAATTAAACCTATCTGTGAAAGATGTGACGGGCTTTGTTCTTGGCGGACATGGGGACGACATGGTTCCTCTTGTACGTTACTCTTATGCAGGCGGTATCCCGCTGGAAACATTAATTCCTAAAGAGCGAATTGATGCAATTGTTGAAAGAACAAGAAAAGGCGGCGGTGAGATCGTCAACCTATTAGGTAACGGTAGTGCGTATTATGCACCTGCTGCTTCACTCGTAGAAATGGTTGAGGCGATCTTAAAAGATCAACGCCGCGTCATGCCGACGATTGCATACCTTGAAGGTGAATATGGCTACGAAGGCATTTACCTTGGAGTTCCAACAATCGTAGGTGGAAACGGCCTTGAGCAGATCATCGAGCTTGAGCTGACAGAAGAAGAAAGAAGTCAGCTTGACCGTTCTGTTGAATCTGTAAAGAACGTCATGAAAGTATTGTCTTAATATGAATAAAAAAGAAGGCTTCTCGTATGAGGAGTCTTCTTTTTGTTTACAAAGTCAATCTTGTCGAAATTTTAAATTGTTCTCTTGTTAAGCTTTCGTTAAAATGAAAGAGAAAGCATGACTTCTCGCTTTTCACATAAGATACAAAAAACCGGATGCAGGGGAAATCACTAATTGGAGGCACAACATGAATAAAAAAATATTAGTTGTGGATGATGAAGAATCAATTGTAACACTTCTAAGCTATAACCTTGAAAGGGCGGGCTACGATGTCGTCACAGCAAAAGACGGAGAAGAAGCGCTTGAAAAAGCAGCAAGTGAACAGCCTGATCTGATTGTGCTTGATTTAATGCTTCCGAAAATGGACGGCATTGAGGTGTGCAAACAACTGAGAATTCAAAAAATGATGTTCCCTATTTTAATGCTGACAGCAAAGGACGATGAATTTGATAAGGTGCTCGGTCTTGAACTTGGAGCCGATGATTACATGACAAAACCTTTCAGTCCTAGAGAAGTGGGTGCTCGGGTAAAAGCCATTTTGAGAAGAGCACAGCAATCTCAGCCGGCTCCCGTGCAAGAAGAGAAGGAAGAGATCATTGCAGACCAAATCAAAATTGGAGACCTGCGCATTTTACCTGAACATTACGAAGTCTATTTCCAAGAAGAACGTCTAGAGCTCACGCCAAAGGAGTTTGAACTGCTTCTTTATTTGGCTAAGCATAAAGGCCGTGTCCTTACGCGTGATCTATTGTTAAGTGCGGTTTGGAATTATGACTTTGCAGGTGATACTCGTATTGTGGATGTGCATATCAGCCACTTGCGGGACAAAATTGAAAAGAACACGAAAAAACCAACATATATTAAAACCATTCGAGGCTTAGGCTACAAATTGGAGGAGCCAAAGCCAAATGAGTAAAGTGAGAACCCGCCTTTTTTCTGGGCTCATTTTTCTCCTGTTTATTGTGTTTGTTGCGCTTGGTCTTTTCTTGGATCATATGTTTCATATTTTCTATGAAACAAAATTAACCGAACGAATGGAAAAGGAATCGAGTTTTCTCCTTTCTTCAATGAATGTTGAAGATTTGAACGCGGAGCAAAACAAGAAGATTCTCAATCAAGCAAAGCAGCATCTCGATATGAATGCGTCGATTGTGGACGTGAAGGGGAATATCATACATACAACGGGTCAAGCAGAACAAAGGGCTGTCATTTTAAACACACTGAAAAGTGAGCAGCTCCAAACAAAAGGAACGTTCATTGAGGATGAGAAGGATGCGCTGTTTCATTATGCAGTTCCAATGATGAAACAAAACGAACCGGCGGGATATTTATTTCTTCATGCTTCATTCCAGCCTTTGAATGAGATTGATGGTCAGCTCTGGCTTGCATTAGCCTTTTGTCTTGGTTCAGCCATCATTATCATCGTCTTTTTTGGCTATCGCATGTCGATGAAGTATGTAAAGCCGATTGATTATGCCACAAAGGTGGCCAAACAGCTTGAACGAGGGAACTATGATACAAATAACTATGAAGAGCTGATCATTGAAACAAGTGAACTCAATACATCAATGAAGCGTCTGGCAGAAAGTCTTCAAGACATGACAAGCGCTGGCGAAATGCAGCGAGATCGTCTGCAAACAGTCATTGAAAACATTGGAGCGGGGATTATTTTGATTGATAAAATGGGCTATATCCACTTAGTCAATCGAACATTCCGCAAGCAATTCAAAGTGCAAAAACACATTTACATGCACAAGCTGTATCATGAAGCCTTTACCCATGAAGAGATTATTGAATTAATAGACGAAATTTTCATGACAGAAACCAAGGTCCGAAAGTTCTTACGTCTCGCTGTTGACATCGAGCGGCGTTATTTCCAAGTCGATGGTGTTCCGATCTTAAGTACGGACGATGAATGGAAAGGAATTGTTCTTGTCTTTCATGATGTGACAGAAACAAAGCAGCTAGAACAGATGCGAAAAGACTTTGTCGCTAACGTGTCACATGAATTAAAGACACCGATCACGTCCATCAAAGGCTTTTCTGAAACACTTCTGGATGGTGCTATTGACGATAAAGAAGCGCTCACACAATTTTTGTCCATCATCCTAAAAGAGAGTATTCGTTTAGAAACACTCATCCAAGACTTACTTGATCTCTCGAAAATTGAACAACAGCATTTTAAGCTGAATATTCAAGAAGCCAATGCGACAGAAATCATTCAAGAGATTGAAGTGCTGCTAAAACAAAAGGCTGCTGAAAAAGGCATTGACCTACAAGTGCGTGTCCCGAAAGAGCCGGTCTATGTCATGGCAGATCCGCTGAGATTAAAACAAATTTTCCTCAATCTGATCAATAATGCTCTCACCTATACACCAGAGGGAGGAAGTGTCACGATCACAGCAAGACAGAGGAAAGATAGCTATGAATTTGATGTAGCAGATACAGGGATCGGTATGAAAAAGAGTGAGATTCCAAGAATATTCGAGAGATTTTATCGAATTGATAAAGATCGAAGTAGAAACTCAGGCGGTACAGGGCTTGGTCTTGCCATTGTCAAACACCTTGTCGAAGCACATGAAGGAACGATTTCTGTTCATAGCAAACAAGGCAAAGGGACGACGTTTACCGTGAGTTTAAAGTCAAAATAGAGAAGAATGGAAAGTGGCGTTAAAATTTACATGATCTTTACAATGAATTCATGTTTTGTTAATCAATCATTGGTAGGATGAATAGGAACCCCTTCATCCAAGGAGCCAATTTTGGAAGGACGAAAACACTTGTTGTTTTCGTCCCTTTTTTATGCAGGCTCGTCTATTTTCTTTTCAAAATAAACTTTGATAAAATGAACATACAATGTGCGAAAGAGACGGCTGAGCCGGCTCAGTCGATGGAGGATTAAAAGATGACAGATCAAAAGAAATTAGTACTTGTGGATGGAAACAGTCTCGCTTATCGAGCTTTTTTTGCTTTACCGCTATTATCAAATGATAAAGGCGTACATACAAATGCCATTTATGGCTTTGCGATGATCTTAATGAAGATGCTGGAAGACGAGAAGCCGACTCATATGCTCGTAGCATTTGATGCGGGTAAAACCACCTTCCGTCACGAGACCTTTAAGGAATATAAAGGCGGAAGACAAAAAACTCCGCCAGAACTATCAGAACAAATGCCGTTCATCCGTGAGCTATTAGATGCTTATCAAGTGAAAAGGTACGAGCTTCCGCAATACGAGGCGGATGACATTATCGGCACACTGGCTGTAGAGGCAGAAAAGGACGGCTTTGAGGTCAAAATCTTCTCAGGAGATAAAGACTTAACGCAGCTTTCAACAGACCATACAACAGTAGCCATTACGAAAAAAGGGATCACAGAAGTAGAATATTACACACCGGCACATATTGAAGAGAAATACGGACTCAGGCCAGATCAAATCATCGACATGAAAGGGCTGATGGGAGACTCATCAGACAATATCCCGGGCGTGCCTGGTGTCGGTGAAAAAACAGCGATCAAATTACTAAAGCAGTTTGAAACGGTTGAAAATCTGCTTGATCATATTGACGAAGTCAGCGGGAAAAAGCTAAAAGAAAAGCTTGAAGAATATAAAGAACAAGCGGTGATGAGTAAAAAGCTGGCGACGATTCTCGTAGAAGCACCAATAGATGTATCAAGCAAAGAGCTCGCCTATGAAGGTCCTCACATGGAGCAGGTCATCTCGCTTTATAAAGAACTGGGCTTTCAAACACTGCTAGAGCGTTTAGGAGAAGCGCCAGAATCAGATGAACCAGTAGAAATAGACGAACTAGACGTGAAGAAAATGACAGATGTCACGGAGGACATGCTGACAGATCACGCTGCACTTGTGGTAGAACAGCTAGGAGACAATTATCACGAAGCCGATTTGATAGGGTTTGCGATCCATAATGAGAACGGTGCATTTTTTATGACAAAAGAAGATGCTCTGCAATCTGAAGCGTTTAAACAATGGGTACAGGATGAAACGAAGAAGAAATGGGTCTTTGATTCCAAAAGAGCGGTTGTTGCGCTCAGATGGCATGATGTTGATCTAAAAGGTGTCGATAACGATGTCCTGCTCGCTTCCTATGTGGTCAATCCGCAGAAATCCTATGAGGACGTTGCAAGTGTGGCGAAGGAATATGGCCTGAACATAGCCCTTTCCGATGAAAAAGTTTACGGAAAAGGAGCGAAACAGGCGATTCCACCTGAAGAAGAGCTAAAAGACCATCTTGGAAGAAAAGCAGCAGCGATCTCTGCGTTGCATGATTTGACCCTTGAAGCGTTAGAAAAGAATGATCAGCATGAGCTGTATGAAGATTTAGAGTTGCCACTTGCCCTCATCTTAGGTGAAATGGAATCTCTTGGGGTAAAAGTGGATGTTGAACGTCTTCAGAAAATGGGTGAAGAACTCACGAAGAAGCTGAAGGAATATGAAGAAACCATTCATCGGTTAGCAGGAGAAACATTTAACATCAATTCACCGAAGCAACTTGGTGTGATTTTATTTGAAAAATTAGGACTGCCGGTTATCAAAAAGACCAAAACAGGCTACTCTACGTCTGCGGATGTCCTTGAAAAGCTTGAAGACAAGCACGAAATTATTCGGTCCATTCTGCATTACCGTCAAATAGGAAAGCTGCAATCCACTTATGTGGAAGGCTTAATGAAAGTGACGCGCAAAGATACGCATAAAGTGCACACAAGATTTAATCAGGCACTTACACAAACAGGAAGACTAAGCTCAACAGACCCAAACCTTCAAAACATCCCGATTCGTTTAGAAGAAGGCCGAAAAATTCGTCAAGCGTTCGTTCCGTCAAAAGAAGGCTGGCTCATGTTTGCAGCTGACTATTCTCAAATTGAGCTGCGTGTACTCGCGCACATTTCTCAAGATGAGAACTTGATTGAAGCTTTTACGCAAGATATGGATATTCACACGAAAACAGCCATGGATGTGTTCCATGTCTCAGAAGAAGAAGTGACTTCCTCTATGAGAAGACAGGCCAAAGCTGTCAACTTCGGAATCGTATATGGAATTAGTGATTATGGACTGTCTCAAAATCTTGGGATTACAAGAAAAGAAGCAGCGGCCTTCATTGACCGTTATTTAACAAGCTTTAAAGGCGTGAAAACCTATATGGAGGACATCGTGCAGGAAGCAAAACAAAAAGGATATGTGACCACGCTTCTTAAACGTAGACGATATATCCCAGATATCACAAGCCGTAATTTTAATGTGAAAAGCTTTGCGGAAAGAACGGCAATGAACACACCGATCCAAGGCAGTGCCGCCGATATCATCAAAAAAGCGATGATTGATATGGCACGAAAGTTAAAAGAAGAGAATCTGCAGGCAAATCTGTTATTGCAAGTGCACGATGAACTGATCTTTGAAGCGCCAAAAGAAGAAATCGCCATATTAGAAAAAATCGTCCCAGAAGTCATGGAAAGCGCACTTCAGCTCGATGTGCCGCTAAAAGTCGATTTCGCTTCAGGCCCATCTTGGTACGACGCAAAATAAAGAGAGAGAAAAAGGAGCGAGGAGCATGCCGGAATTACCAGAGGTTGAGACCGTCCGGCGCACTCTTCAGCGGTTAGTAAAAGGAAAAACGATTGAAACGGTCGATATCAAATGGCCAAATATCATCAAACGTCCTGGGGAACCGGAAGAGTTCGCTAGAAGGATGGTAGGAGAAACCATTCAAACCATTGAAAGAAGAGGGAAGTTTCTACTCTTTCATTTAGACCACTATGTGATGGTCTCCCATTTAAGAATGGAAGGGAAATACCGTGTACATGAAACGGGTGAGCCTTATGATAAACATGTACACGTCGTCTTTACGTTCACAGATGGTACCGAACTTCGGTATCATGATGTCCGTAAATTTGGGACGATGCATCTATTTCAGCCAGGCGAAGAAGAAAAAGAACTTCCGCTATCACAGCTGGGGTATGAACCTTTTTCAGACTCATTTACACCAGACTATTTATGGGAGCAATTAAAGAAAACCTCCCGCGTGGTCAAAACGGCTTTACTTGATCAAAAAATCGTGGTAGGCCTCGGTAATATTTATGTAGATGAAGTGCTGTTTAAATCAGGCATTCATCCAGAAACAAAAGCGAATCAGCTAAGTCTTGCATCTTGCAAGGTGCTCCACAAACATATTATTGACACACTTCAAGTGGCTGTTGATGCAGGAGGTAGCACCATTCGTTCCTACATCAATTCACAAGGTGATATTGGGACTTTTCAGTTACAGCTTCTTGTATATGACCGGCGGGGAGAACCTTGCCAGACGTGCGGAAGTATCATAGAAAAAACAGTGGTTGGAGGGCGCGGCACTCATTTTTGTGTGACCTGCCAAAAACGCCCTTCATAAAAGTAAGCCGTCAGCATGCTTCCTTTTTGCCATGCATACGATAAAAAACATTCTTTTTTCAGCAAGGTGTAGACTGACACACAGCCCACCTGCTCTTCATATAGTGAAGAAGAGTCTAAGGACGCCTAGAGACTCTTGATCATCGTTGCATGAACAGAAAGGAAGAGTACAGGTATGATTTCGTTTTCGCTTCTGTTTTTAGCTATTGCCGTCAGCATTGACAGCTTTTCTGTAGGTTTTACGTATGGTCTTCGCAAGATGAGGATTCCATTTAAAGCCATCGTTATTATTGCTTGCTGTTCAGGAATTGTGTTGCTCATTTCCATGCTGATTGGCAGCCTGCTCACGACATTCCTCCCTGTCTCAGTGACAGATAAACTGGGTGGAGGCATTTTAATTGCCATCGGACTTTGGGTTCTGTATCAATTTTATAAACCAGCGAAAGAGCGTGATTTGCTCCTTCATGAAAAAACACTTCTCAATGTAGAAGTGCAGTCTCTTGGGCTTGTCATTCATATTTTGCGAAAGCCTACAAGTGCAGATATTGACCGCTCTGGCACCATTAATGGAATGGAAGCGGTGCTTCTTGGAATTGCTTTATCCATCGATGCATTTGGTGCAGGGATTGGTGCAGCGATTCTTGGTTTTTCTCCAATTGTCATGAGCATCACGGTCGCTGTGATGAGTTCTCTTTTTGTATGCATCGGACTGCGTGCAGGTCATTATTTGGCCAATTGGCGCTGGATCGATAAACTCGCATGCTTACCAGGGCTGTTGCTCATTTTAATTGGGGTGTGGAAGCTGTAAAGGAGGAAACGAATTGACGCTCGTCATTGGATTAACAGGCGGGATTGCTAGCGGAAAAAGCACAGTCTCGCAGATGATAAAAGAGAAAGGCATTCGGGTGGTGGATGCAGATATCATTGCAAAAGAAGCGGTTTCTAAAGGATCGCCTGCCCTTCATCAAATCGTTCAAACTTTTGGTGAAGAGGTTCTTCTGCCAAATGGTGAACTGAACCGGCAGCAGCTTGGAGCGATCATTTTTTCTGATGAAGAGAAAAGAAAAAAGCTCAATGCCATCGTTCATCCTGAAGTCAGAAAGGAAATGCTCAAGCAGCGTGATGAAGGGGTCAGCAACAATGAAACATTTGTTGTGCTTGATATTCCGCTCCTATTTGAGAGCAAGCTGGAAGGGCTGGTCGACCGTATCATCGTTGTGTACACGACGCCTGATTTGCAGCTGTCGCGGCTCATGAATCGAAACGACTTGAGTGAGGAAGAAGCGCTGAATCGCATTCACTCCCAGCAGTCTCTTGAGGAAAAATGCCAAAAAGCAGACCGCGTGATAGAAAACACAAAAGATCTCGCTTTTATGAGAAAGCAATTAGAGAACATATTAAACGAATGGGAACATACAGATAAGTAAGAGTACATACAGTACTCTTCTTTTTTTATGCTTTTTTCGTCAATTTCATTGCAAAGAACAGCCCTTTTTTGAAAATATACGTTTATATACTGGCAATTACATTCTAATGTGATATACTAATTTCATAAATAAATTTATTGAGTATAACACATAATAGAGGAGTGACCTGTTCATGAAGGTAAAAGCAGCGATCAATGGGTTTGGCAGAATTGGACGCATGGTCTTCAGAAAAGCAATGCTTGATGATCAAATTCAAATTGTAGCGGTGAACGCAAGCTATCCTGCCGAAACGCTAGCACATTTAATTAAATATGACACAAATCATGGACGTTACGAATGCGATGTGACAGCAGAAGATGACGCGTTGATTGTCAATGGCAAAAGAGTGCTTTTGCTCAATAATAGAGACCCAAAGCAGCTTCCATGGGGAGAGCTTGGGATTGATATCGTGATCGAAGCAACAGGGAAATTTAATTCAAAAGATCAAGCGATGGGCCATATAGATGCCGGAGCGAAAAAGGTCGTACTTACAGCTCCAGGTAAAAATGAAGACGTTACAATTGTAATGGGTGTCAATGAGGATGATCTTGATCCTGAAAAGCACGTCGTTATTTCAAACGCATCATGTACAACAAACTGTTTAGCACCAGTTGTCAAATTGTTAGATGATGAATTTGGCATCGACAACGGTTTAATGACAACGGTTCATGCTTATACAAATGATCAAAAAAATATCGACAACCCCCACAAGGATTTGCGCCGGGCAAGAGCATGTGCCCAGTCCATCATTCCAACGACGACGGGTGCCGCTAAAGCGCTTTCTTTAGTGCTGCCGCACATGAAAGGGAAATTACATGGACTTGCACTTCGAGTGCCAGTTTCTAATGTATCGATGGTTGATCTTGTGGTCGACTTGAAAAAAGATGTCACAGCAGAAGAGGTCAATGCTGCCTTTGCAACGGCTTCAAAAACATCTCTTGCTGGCATATTAGATTACACCGATGAACCACTTGTCTCCACAGACTTTAACACAAACCCTTATTCTGCTGTCGTTGATGGACTTACAACGATGGTGATGGAAGGCAGAAAAGTAAAAGTTCTTGCATGGTATGACAATGAATGGGGCTATTCTTGCAGAGTGGTTGATCTTGTAAAGTTTGTTGGTTCCCAGATGAAAGAGCTTTCAGCTGTTTGAAATGAAGAAGACTGAACGTCCCTTTTCAAGAAATGAGAGAAAATCCCACTAAAAACACAGCTTGCAAAATGGGTCTAAACAAAGTATACTATTTTTCGTGAACTTCTTGTTCGCAGACTCATTCGGGTATACTTAAAGGGTTAGGACCTCTTTGGACTAACTTTCCCCCGTGGTATATGTCCGGTCCGGCTGCTTAGAACTTCACTCTTTCATTCTTGTTTAAAGGGGGGTCCATGATGGAAACAATCGGACGTCACGTTATCTCCGAGTTATGGGGATGCGACTGTGATAAACTGAACGACATGGATTTTATTGAAAAAACGTTTGTAAATGCAGCTTTGAAATCAGGAGCTGAAGTAAGAGAGGTTGCTTTTCACAAATTTGCACCTCAAGGAGTAAGTGGAGTTGTCATTATTTCTGAATCTCATCTGACAATTCACAGCTTTCCTGAACATGGTTATGCGAGCATAGATGTTTATACTTGCGGCGATCTAGATCCGAATATTGCAGCAGATCATATCGGAGATGAACTAGGTGCTGAAACAAGAGAAAACATCGAAATTCCTCGAGGCATGGGACCTGTACAAGTGAAACAGGCGCAAGCCAAAGCACTGTAAACATAAAAAAGATTGCAATGGGAGCTGGCCAAAAGCATTAAATGCCTTTGTGTTATGCTCCTTTTTATATTTGTTTCATACACGGGCATCCAGCATGATCCAACCTGTCTATACTTTTGTTCTAGGAAAACAAAGGTTTTTTTTATAAAATAAAGAAGAGGGTTTATGACAAAGGGGATACGTGTATGACTTTAGGACAAAAGCTCAAACGATTCATTTCAAATCATACAGAAACATCTGACCATCATCCAGTGTCAGAGCTGAAAAGCCATTACTACAAATCGACACAAACTCAAGCTTTTCAAGCGGTAGAAGCTGTTCTTTCAAGAAACGATTCCTATCAAGTGACATCTGTTTCAGCAGAACGAGGTGAAATCAGCGCAAACATACGAACGCCGAAAAAAGCTTTTCTCGTGGCGACTGTCATTTCAATTCGTCCTTTTGAAACAGCTGTCGATTTTAATGTGACAACAGAAACAGCACTGCCAACAGACTTTGGCTACAGTCAAAAGGCTGTTTTGTCCCTCTATAAAGAACTAGACAAACAACTTCCAAGAAGAGATCGGAGCTGATGAAATGAAATGTCCCACATGTCAGCACCTTGGCACAAGGGTGCTTGATTCAAGACCAGTAGATGAAGGGAAGTCCATCCGTCGGAGAAGAGAGTGTGAAAGCTGTCAATATCGCTTCACGACGTTTGAAAAATTAGAAGAATTGCCATTGATTGTGGTGAAAAAAGAAGGAATTCGAGAAGAATTCAGCCGGGAAAAGATGCTGAGAGGCCTCATTAAAGCGTGTGAAAAGCGTCCTGTCGCTTTAAAACAGCTCGAGGATGTCTGCTTTAACATCGAGAAGGAATTGCGTAACCAAGGCATGTCAGAGGTGAAAAGCGAGCTTGTAGGGGAAATGGTGATGGACGAGCTGGCGAAAATTGATGAAGTGTCTTACGTCAGGTTTGCGTCGGTATATCGTCAATTTAAAGATATCAATGTATTTATTGATGAATTAAAAGATTTATTAAAGAAAGAACGCTAAAAAAGAGCTGAAGATTCTTCATGCTCTTTTTCCTGCGTAAAGCGTAAAACGCAAAAAGAGTGTACAATGAAGACAACCGTATTAAGGGAGGATCAGCATATGACAGAGCATTGGAAGGAAGTGCTAGCCGTCGATCCGTATGTCGTCAAAAGCGCTTCATTGCTCGGTGACATCGATAGACAGCTTATTACTCTTTTATATCAGCCGCTTATTGGCATGTCCGCTTTCAGTTTATACATGACGCTCTGGGGAGAGCTGGAACAAAATCGAATGTGGGGGAAACCCGCACCTCACCGTCAGCTGATGGTGATGCTGCAAACGAATTTAAATGATATTTTTGAGGAGCGCTTAAAGCTTGAAGCGATCGGATTACTCCGCACATATGAACAGGAAACGGAAGAAGGCAGACTGTTTACATATGAGCTCGTGCCGCCGCTGAGACCGGATGAATTTTTCCAAGACGGTATGCTGAATGTCCTTTTGTATCATCGGGTAGAGAAAGCAAAATATATGCAGCTTCGTGATTATTTTTCTTATCCAGGAGTTCCTGCTGATGCAAAGAACATCTCCCGATCGTTTGAAGAAGTGTTTCACGTCTTGCAGCCAGGAGAGCGCAAGATGACAGAGGAAATCAATCAGGCGTCATCGCTTGACGAGGGCTACGAATATGTGACAGTTGGCTCAAGTCAGCCTGCACCGCTTTCAGATGAATCTTTTGATTTTGATCTCCTGTTAGTAGGCATGTCGGACATGATGATTCCGAGAAAAGCTTTGACAAAGCAAGTGAAAGAGACAATTAAGAAGTTAGCGGTCGTCTATGGTATCACCCCGCTGCAGATGCAAAATATTGTCGCAGGTGCCTGTGGCTCAGATCAGATGATATCAACTGAGGATCTGCGAAAAGCAGCGAGAGACTGGTATCAAATTGAATACAGAGGCGAACAGCCGAAGCTGATTGATCAAAAACAGCCAAGACATTTACGTCACAATGTCACGCAGAATTCAGGTGCAGATGCACCAGATGCGAAATTGATTGAAAAGCTTGATCATATTTCGCCTAGAGAGCTTCTAAAAGATATGGCAGATGGCATTGAGCCGACGTATGCAGACTTAAGAATTGTTGAAGATATTATGCTTGAGCAGCAGCTAGAGCCTGGGGTCATGAATGTCCTGATCTACTATACACTGCTAAAAACCGATATGAAGCTGTCCAAAACATATATGCAGAAAATCGCCGCCCACTGGGTGCGAAAGAAAATTAAAACCGTGGCAGCTGCTATGAAAATTGCCAAAGAAGAGAATAGGCAAATGACAGAATGGGCGCAGCAAAAAAATAAACGTCAATCATATGGATCAGGAAAAGTGATCCGCGAGGAGAAGCTGCCTGACTGGATGAAGGAAGCTGAAACGAAAGAACAGCCGAAAGAACAGACAGATAACTTGTCTACAGAGGACCTCGAACGAGAAAAAGAAAAATTGTTAGATCAGTTTAATAATATGAAAAAGTACAATGCACATTAATGTGAGGTGAGATGGAGATGAAACCGATCGGTCGTTCATTTGATCAGCTAAAAGGGCGGGTTGATTTTCGCGTGAGATACAATCAGATTAAAGAAAGTGTCCTAGCTGATGAAGATGTAAAAGCTTTTTTAAAGGAGCATCAAGAGGACATCCAAGAAGACATGATCAATCGCAGCTTGAACAGACTCTTTGAATATGTACAGCAATCAAAGGGCTGTTCTTACTGCTTAGAGGAAGAGAATGTAAATGTCATTTTAGACGGGTATCACCCGAAGCTTGTGATCAAAGGTCAGAGCATTGATATTGAATATTCCCCTTGTCCTGTCAAACTGCGGCTTGATAGACAGAAAAAACAGCAAGAACTTATGAAAAGTATGTATATTCCACAGAATGTTCTTCAAGCGACGTTTGCTGATTTAAATGTGGTTGGAAGACAAGAAGTCATTCAAAAAGTAGGTCAATTCTTGCAAAGTTATGATGAAACAGGTAAGGGAAAAGGCCTTTATTTACACGGGAAGTTTGGGGTCGGAAAAACATTTATTCTGGCAGCAATTGCGCAGCAGCTAGCGGTAAAAGAGTATCCATCTCTCCTTGTATACGTGCCTGAATTTGTGAGAGAGTTAAAAAATTCGTTAGCCGATCATACACTCGAAGAGAAGCTAAATATGGTCAAATCAACACCAATTTTAATGCTTGATGATATTGGAGCAGAGTCGATGACAAGCTGGGTACGAGATGAACTTTTAGGAACAATCTTGCAATATCGCATGGCAGAGCAGCTGCCGACTTTTTTCTCTTCTAATTTCTCACCGAATGAGTTAAAGCATCACTTTACGTACTCACAGCGCGGGGAAAAAGAAGAGGTGAAGGCAGCTCGATTAATGGAACGTATTCTCTACCTAGCTGAACCAGTTCTGCTTGAAGGGGAAAATCGCCGTCATTTATAAAAAGATAGGTCACGTGAAGGGGAGCGGATGCAATGAATAAAAGAAAATGGCTGCTTTTCCTCGTGATTGGGGTTGTAGCTGCTGTGCTATGGTGGCTCAACAAACAGCATCTTCAACTGTCGCCGAAAGATGTGAAGAATTGGATTCTTCAATTTGGGATGCTGGCTCCCTTTGTCTTTCTTTTCTTATCACTTTTTCGTCCATTTGTGCTTGTCCCTCTCACCGTCTTTTCGCTAGCAGCAGGTTTGGCATTCGGCAGTGTCCTTGGGACCATTTATGCCTTAGCTGGTGCGACAGCAGGTGCAACAGGATCTTTCCTGCTTGCCTCAACCTTCCGTTCAAACAAGCAGGAAACCGAATCAAGCAATCGGAAGCTAAAAGCGGTGACGTCCCGTATTCAAGAGCATGGATTTCTTTATATCCTCTTATTACGCATTGCACCCATTCACTTTGATTTTGTCAGTTATGCCGCAGCAGCTTCACGTGCGAATTATCGTGCATTTGCGGCAGCGACTTTTTTAGGGTTAATACCTGGTACTGTGGCATTAAATGTCCTTGGATCAAGCTTTGTAAGCGGAAATTATGCCGCCTTAGCGATTGTTTGTTTGATTTATTTGATCTTTATCTTAGTGCCACTGATTTTAAAAAGAAAGATGCCTGATTTATTTTAGGCGTCTATTTTTTATGTTCCCCCCATATATATGTAACAGATGTCGTTAGGGGGGACAAACATGCTTGAAATAATCTTTGAAGATGAATATGATACCGCCGCTTTTTTACATCTTGCTGAACACTTGGACAGTCGGCATCACATTTCGATTCAACAAGGGAAAGACCGGCTTCTCATAGAAGCGAAAAAATCAGGAGAAGCCATAGAGCACATTGTGCGGACATTACTGATTCACTTTTTTTTGGAATGCAAAGAAAATGAACGCATGCGTAGCATCCTTGAAAACACATACTTATTTAAAGATCCAGAAGAGCAGCACCAAATTCTTTCAATCGCACATAGCATCATGAAAGGGGATCTAGATGATATCCCTGGAATTCATCAAGACCCACCGAGGGAGGATCTGTTAAAAAAAGAGCTTGAGACGATTTCTTTACAGAAAGGTGTTTTTTCCATTGGTTCATTTATGACATTTAGGCTCTCAGCGTATGACAGAAGGCTGAAGAACTATGTTGAAGTATCCATCGAAGAATATAAAATGGAACAAGAATATCAAAACTTTATTCAATCCCTTCGAGACTATGTGATGTCAAGAGAACCTAAGCTTGAAAAAGTACATGTTGTGCATCAGGACCGCCTGATGATTTGGGAATTTCGGTACGCTTCTGAGCGTGATCAAAAACAATACATAGACAGACAGTTTGTAAGAGAGCATCCAATGTATATTGATTCGCAGTTGATTGCACCGCTAGTATCCATTGCGCCACAAAAAATTGACCTATTTACAGATGATACAGGTCACTCGATGGTGCAAACCATTCAAAATATTTTTCAAGAAAGAGTCGAGGTATTCCCGCCTCATTCGTTTCAAGAACAGCATGTACAATTTGTTCCTAGCCATTTGGAAAAGAAAAGTGAAAAGCTTTCTTGATTTTCACGAAAAAACGTTTTATAATACGGTGTAACTTCATACAGAGACCGTATTGATAAGGACATGAACAAATGAACACCCGCTTAAAGAGAGGGAAGCCGCGGCTGAAAGCTTCCTAGCAGAGGACCATTTGCTTTACCACCTTTGAACATCAGCTGTGAACTGTTTAGTAATAGCTGACGGGAATTCCCGTTATTGAACCACAAGCCGTATTTGCTTTTGACAAAGCAAGCTGCAAATACGGGAAAAAGGGTGGAACCACGATTCCGTTTATTCAACCTCGTCCCTTTCCAGGGGGCGGGGTTTTTATATTGCCAAAAAAAGGAGTGACTAGAGATGTCAGAACAAATTCAACTTACATTTCCCGATGGAGCAGTCAAGGAGTTTGACAAAACAGCTACAACAGAAGACATCGCGGCATCAATCAGCCCAGGCCTAAAGAAAAAAGCGCTTGCCGGTAAATTGAACGGCAAAGAAATAGATCTGCGTACGCCGCTGTTAGAAAGTGGAACAATCGAGATCATCACAGATAAGAGTGAAGAAGCGCTCGATATTATGCGCCACAGCACAGCGCATTTACTAGCACAGGCAATCAAACGCATTTATGGAAAAGAGCATCACGTCCAGTTTGGCGTAGGCCCTGTCATCGAAAATGGCTTTTACTATGATGTCGACATCGATGTAGCGATTACACCTGAAGATTTACCAAAGATTGAAAAAGAAATGAAAAAAATCATTAACAGCAATTTGCCGATTGAGCGCATTGAAGTTTCAAGAGCAGAAGCGAAAGCACGCTTTGAAGCAATTGGCGATGAATTGAAGCTCGAGTTGTTAGAGGCAATCCCGGAAGGCGAAGCTGTCACAATTTATGAGCAGGGTGAATTCTTCGATCTATGCCGCGGCATTCACTTGCCGTCTACAGGGAAAATCAAAGAATTCAAGCTGTTAAGCCTTGCAGGTGCTTACTGGAGAGGCGACAGTAACAACCAAATGCTACAGCGTATTTACGGAACAGCTTTCTTCAGCAAAGAAGAATTAAACGAGCATTTACGTCTGCTTGAAGAAGCAAAAGAGCGCGATCACCGTAAACTAGGAAAAGAATTGAAACTGTTTGCGAACTCTCAAAAGGTGGGCCAAGGTCTTCCGCTCTGGCTGCCAAAAGGGGCAACAATCCGCCGCGTCATTGAGCGTTATATTGTTGATAAAGAAGTACGCCTTGGTTATGAGCATGTGTATACACCCGTTCTTGCGAGTGTGGAATTGTATAAAACATCAGGCCACTGGGCGCATTATCAAGAAGATATGTTCCCGGTCATGGAAATGGACAACGAAGATCTTGTCCTTCGTCCAATGAACTGCCCGCACCATATGATGATTTATAAAAATGAACCTCATAGCTATCGTGAACTGCCAATTCGGATTGCAGAGCTTGGAACAATGCACCGCTATGAAATGTCAGGCGCTTTATCCGGCCTTCAACGTGTTCGCGGGATGACATTAAACGATGCCCATATCTTTGTTCGTCCAGATCAAATCAAAGATGAGTTCATCCGCACAGTTCGTTTAATTGAAGAAGTGTATCAAGACTTCGGCTTAAATGATTATACGTTCCGCTTATCTTACCGTGATCCAGAGGATACTGAGAAGTATTTCGACGATGATGCGATGTGGAATAAAGCACAGTCTATGCTGAAAGATGCAATGGACGAGCTTGGACATGACTACTATGAAGCAGAAGGCGAAGCGGCATTTTATGGTCCGAAGCTTGACGTCCAAGTAAAGACAGCTCTTGGAAAAGAAGAGACTTTGTCTACTGTACAGCTAGACTTCTTACTTCCAGAGCGTTTCGATCTCACATATATCGGAGAAGATGGAAAACACCATCGTCCAGTTGTCATTCATAGAGGAGTTGTGTCCACAATGGAACGCTTCGTTGCCTTCTTAATTGAAGAATACAAAGGAGCTCTTCCAACATGGCTGGCACCTGTACAATTCCAAGTCATCCCGGTTTCACCATCTGTCCATCTAGATTACGCGAAAAAAGTGCAAGAACGTTTGCAGCTTGAAGGACTGCGTGTAGAACTAGACAGTCGTGATGAAAAAATAGGATACAAAATTAGAGAAGCGCAAATGCAAAAGATTCCGTACATGCTGGTTGTCGGTGATCAAGAAGCAGAAAATGGCGCGGTCAATGTAAGAAAATATGGGGAACAAGATTCAGAAACAATGGATCTCGAAGCTTTTGTGAAACATGCAGTCGCAGAAGCAAAAAAATAATGAAGGCGCACGAAACAGTCAGTGATCTCATCTATTGAGGTTGCTGGCTTTTTTCTTATGGAAAAAAATTCTCCACTAGTGATCCATTTGCGCAAATGATACGTTTAGATAGTACGAAAGTATGGGTAAGTATGTACTATTAGAGAGAGGCAAATTGGGGGAATGAAAGCGATGATTCAAACAACAAATACTGTATCAACACAAGTATTGGAGCAATCAGCTGTGCTTCGTGCGCTAGAGCACTCACTGGCGATGATTGAATTTGATGTCACAGGTAAGGTCCTATGGGTCAATGATATTTTTGCAAAAGCCATGAAATATTCAAAGGAAGAAATGATTGGTTTAAAGCATAGACAGTTTTGTCCTCCGCATATTGCAGAAGACGCAAGTTATCAAATGTTTTGGAAGCGTTTGAAGAATGGTCAAGTGTTTCAGGAAAAGGTGCAGCGGATCACGAAGTACGGTGACACCTTATGGCTTGAAGCGACGTATACACCAGTGCTCAATGAAGAGGGGAACGTAGTGGCTGTCGTGAAAGTGGCAACAGATATTACGGAGAGAGAAAACACAATGAAGCAGGTAGTAGAAGACCTAAAAGATATGTCTGCAAAATTAATGGAGCGAGCGGAAATCGGCATCCAGCATAGTCAAAGTGTAAATGCTTCTTTTGAACATATCGCGAATGAAACGGACCAAAACATGAGTTTGCTAGAAGGGTTAACAGAGCAGGTGGAGTCGATCAGCTCAATTGCTACAACGATTAACAGTATCGCTTCCCAAACGCAGCTGCTCGCATTGAACGCGGCCATAGAAGCTGCGCATGCGGGTTCCTATGGAAATGGCTTTAGTGTCGTTGCGGCAGAAATCCGTAAGCTTGCGACAGATTCAAAGGAAGCGATCGTAAAGGTGGATCGTTATGTGAAGGCGATCCATTTAGAAGTTGAAAAGGTCAGCACCGGAACAAGCCGTGCAAAGACAAGCGTGTTTACAAACCGGGATCTTGTCAAGCAAGCAAGCGAGGAATTCATGAATGTAGGAGAAGCAGCACGAGGCTTAGATCGTCAAGCACAAAGCTTAGCAGCAATTGTATAGCCGAAAACGAAAAAGCACCCAATCTCGATCAGGAGAAGGGTGTTTTTCCTATGGTTTATTTTAAAATATCAAACAATTCGTGTAAGTCTTTAATTTCATAATCTGGTGTCACATCTGTTTCATTTTTCTTGCCATGACGATTGATCCAAACGGTTTGGATGCCAACGCGAGATGCCCCGAGAATATCTGTTTTTGGATTATCTCCTACCATGATGACATCATCTTTTGTGAGATTTAACAGCAGAAGGCAGTGCTCAAAGATGCCAGGATCAGGCTTTCCTTTTCCATAATCTCCAGAAATCACAATTTCATTAAAGTAAGGGGCAAGTTCCGGAACACCTGCAAGTTTTTCTTTTTGCAGACTAGGATCTCCATTTGTTAAAAGGAGTAATTCATAGGTGCCCTTCAGGCGCTCTAAAACAGGATACGTTTCTTCATAGACATACGGGCGTTTTCTGCGCTCTGCTGCAAAGAAATCTGCTAAGTATTGACCAAATACTTCATCGTCAATTCCTGCCTCTTTTAAGCCGTTCGTCCAAGCGTTTTTGCGATACTCTGGTGCAAGGGCGTTCAGCTTTTGAAAGCCTTCGCTAATCGGCTCACTAAAATTGGACCACAGTCCTTCAAAAGGATTAATGCCAATCATGACAGTATAATCATATGTTTCATAAGAAGAGTACAGCTTTCTTGCTTCTTCACGCACAATCTGTTCAAACGATTCTGGATCAAGTCCATATTTCTTTTCCGCTTCCCTGCATGTTTCCTGAAAAGTGGTATGAATGCTTTTTTCATCCCAAAGCAAAGTATCATCTAAATCGAAAAATACGGCTTTCATGATCTTCTCCCTTGTTATGTATGTAGTTACCCTCAATTGCATGTGACAGGCTCATGTTCATTTTACAATAGAAGTTTTAGAGTTTAAATAGATTATTTAGTAATAAAAAAAGTGCACAAAAATGTGCACTCTTACATTATTTTGATAAATCAATGGTCTTATACTTACCGCCAGTCCATCCTAGTCCTGATGAGACTTGAAGCGAGAATTTCTTTTCGTTTGGAACTTCAAAAGCAATTTTACCTTTTTTAGATAATTTAGGATTTATTTGTTTTAAGAAGAAACTTGAATCGATATCATTGACATACATGTTATTTGTTGCGAGTGATTTGTATTCTGTACCGTCTTTGCCAATTAACCTAAACATCTCAGTATCTACCGTTCTATCTTTTTTACCTGTATTTATGACCGTTACTTCAACAATCACGAATTTGCCGTCTGTCGTTACATCGCTCATATACTGTTTTTGTAAAGATTTCGCTTCTGTTACGCTGTTTACTTGATAAGTAAAGTCTTCGACTGCTACTTTATCTCCAATTTTATGCGTTTTTTCTTTATCATTTTTCTTTTCGCTACTCGTTACTGCATTTTTAGAACCAGTATTTGATGTATTATCTTTTTTGCTGCCGCCCCCAGCCATACAAGATACAAAGATAATAATCAAAATGAGAATAATGATACTAAGACACCCAATCTTAAAAAACTTTTTCAAATAAATCCCCTACTTTTCCTTATTTTATTAAATGAATTTGAATACCTCACCAATGATAAGTCTAAAGAATTATAAAATCAATCATTTTTTTGAAAAAATAGATATAATACCCTTTTTTATATGGAATATGATTTATATTTTGGTTTATTTATGTATACAACTTGATTTATATCGGTGTGTTAATGAAAAATTGAAGGATTTGAAGAGACTTTATTTCTTTTTAAATAAGGCTTGCTCAAATCATTTCGTCATGCTAAAATGAAAAAGTTGTTTCAAGAGTTCCGTTACTTGACGGACAAATGAAAATTGTGTAGAATAGTTAACGAATTGAATAGATATCACAAGCAGAAGCACCCGCTTCTCACCTGATTGACACATGTTTGTAGTTGACAGGTTGACCGTACATTTATTTTTTCATGCAAATGTTCGCAGTGTGGGTGTTTTATATGCCCACACTTTTTGTTTGCCTGTAAAACATACAACGAAATGGTCAAAATGAATTGTGAACTCAATTCAAAATCTCATGGAGGTGGCTCACTATTAGCAAAGATCAATTAGTTAATGAAGGTATTCGTGCGCGTGAAGTTCGTTTGATCGGACAAAATGGCGATCAGCTTGGGATTAAAACCCGCCAGGAAGCTCTGGAAATTGCTACGAAAGCCAATCTTGACCTTGTGTTAGTTGCTGCAAATGCAAAACCACCTGTTTGCCGAATCATGGACTACGGTAAGTTCCGTTTCGAACAACAGAAGAAGGAAAAAGAGGCACGTAAGAATCAAAAAATCATTAGCTTAAAAGAAGTTCGGTTGAGCCCGACAATCGATGAACATGATTTTAACACGAAGCTCCGTAATGCAATCAAATTCCTTGAAAAGGGAGATAAAGTGAAAGCTTCTATCCGCTTTAAAGGCCGTGCGATTACGCATAAAGAAATCGGACAGCGCGTGTTAGACCGTTTCTCTGAAGCTTGCGCTGAAGTAGCAACAGTAGAAACAAAACCTAAGATGGACGGACGCAGCATGTTCCTCATGCTTGCACCAAAAGTCGAAAAGTAAAAGTAACAGAGGGAGGAAACATCCAATGCCAAAAATGAAAACTCACCGCGGATCTGCTAAACGTTTCAAAAAAACAGGTTCTGGTAAACTTAAACGTTCTCATGCGTACACAAGTCACTTGTTCGCTAACAAATCTACAAAGCAAAAACGTAAATTGCGTAAGAGCGCAATCGTAAGTGCTGGAGATTTCAAACGTATCAAACAACAACTTGCAAACATCAAGTAATCTGGAATAGGAAACATAGGAGGGAATTACAATGCCAAGAGTAAAAGGCGGAACTGTGTCGCGTCAGCGTCGTAAAAAGGTTCTTAAATTAGCAAAAGGTTATTTCGGTTCAAAACATAGATTATATAAAGTAGCAAACCAACAGGTGATGAAATCTGGAAACTACGCTTTCCGTGACCGTCGTCAGAAAAAACGTGACTTCCGTAAACTATGGATCACTCGTATCAATGCTGCAGCTCGTATGAACGGTCTTTCTTACAGCCGTTTAATGCATGGCTTAAAGCTTTCTGGTATCGAAGTAAACCGCAAAATGCTTGCTGACCTTGCTGTGAATGACTTAAACGCGTTCAACCAGCTTGCTGATGCTGCAAAAGCACAACTAGACAAATAAGTCATATAAAAGATCATTCCGCCGAGGAGTGATCTTTTTTTCTCATCATGTGAGGTGAAATCAATGAATATCGCTCTGATCGTGCTGCTCATCTTGGTCAATGTCTATGGGTTTTGTCTCATGGGAGAGGATAAACGCCGGGCGAAAGCACATAAATGGAGAATATCAGAAGCGCACTTATGGAGTGCCGCAGTACTTTTTGGTGCTGCCGGGTCATTTCTTGGCATGCAGTATTTTCGTCATAAAACAAAGCATCCTGCCTTTCAAATGGGTATGCCTGCTTTAATTGTTGTCCAATTGGTGATATTGGTCTATCTCAATCTCATCTGAAAAGGGAGCAGACGCCGTTAAGTCGGCGTATCTGCTCCCTTTTTTTGTTTGATTTTTTTGATGGGCTGATCCCAATCAATTTTTGTTTGAGGATACCGTTCAATGATGTTTTCCTCAAGTTTTTCAAAGTCTTCTAATGTGAATTCATTTAGCTTCTCAGGTGACTCGGTCCAAACGTAAATGGAGTGGACAAACAGAGGATGATCCTTAGAAGGAACATGTTTCTCCCCTTCAAACAAGACACCTTTATAGACGAAATTGAAATTTTTGCGAGCATTTTGCTGTTCGTCCATAAAATAAAAGCCTTCTTTTAATTGTGCTTGTTTCAGCTTTCTTCTCGGATTTGAGAAGAATTTTACCGCCATGTAGAAAATATAGACAAGCAGTGCAACAAGAGCAAGTCTAATGAGGATGACAAACATGACAGGATGCACCTCCAATACCGTTATCTGATGTACTACGAATGAGAAAGTCAAAAGGTTTCAACTTTTTTTAAAAAAATATTTCGATAAACGAAAAAATATTCATAAAAAGATCGTATTGAACGAAAGAGGTTTTGTATAATAAGAATGCACCATGAAGAAAAAGGAGGATACACAGAATGACAAAACTAGATCAAACATTAACTATGCTGAAAGACCTAACGGATGCAAAAGGGATTCCAGGAAATGAACGTGATGTAAAAAAAGTCATGCAGTCATACATAGAAACATATGCGGATGAAGTCTCTACAGACCGCCTTGGCAGCTTAATTGCTAAGAAGGAAGGAAATTCAAATGGGCCTAAAGTGATGCTTGCTGGTCACTTAGATGAAGTAGGATTCATGGTGACAAAAATCGATGACAAAGGCTATATTCGTTTTCAAACGGTCGGAGGCTGGTGGTCACAAGTTATGCTGGCGCAGCGTGTCACCATTGTGACGAAAAAAGGGGACATTACAGGTGTGATTGGTTCTAAACCGCCACATGTCTTATCACCAGAAGCACGAAAGAAATCAATCGAAATCACAGATATGTTCATTGATATTGGGGCTTCGAGCAAAGAACAGGCAATGGAATGGGGTGTCCTCCCTGGAGATCAAATCGTACCTTACTTTGAGTTTACGGTAATGAATGACGAAAAAATGCTTCTTGCAAAAGCCTGGGACAACCGTATCGGCTGCGCAGTAGCGATTGATGTCATGAAGAATTTAAAGGATACTCAACATGAAAATATTGCATACAGTGTAGCAACTGTCCAAGAGGAAGTTGGCTTGCGCGGAGCTAAAACAGCTGCAGCTACCATCCAGCCTGATATTGGATTTGCTATTGATGTTGGAGTAGCAGGTGATACACCAGGTATTACTGAAAAAGAAGCAACAAGTAAACTTGGCAAAGGACCAACGATTGTCGTATTCGACGCTTCCATGGTTTCTCATAAAGGGCTTCGCGATTTTGTTGTCCAAACTGCAGATGAATTAAACATTCCTTATCAATACGATTCCATGCCAGGTGGAGGAACAGATGCTGGAGGTATTCACTTAACAGGTCATGGTGTTCCATCACTATCCATCGGGATTCCAAGCAGATATATTCATACCCATGCAGCCATGATTCATCGAGATGATTATGAAAATGCGGTGAAGCTTTTAACAGAAGTCATCAAAAGACTTGATCAAAAAACGGTCGAACAAATTACGTACGGTTCTTAATGATGAAACCTTTCCTCAGTATGGGGAAAGGTTTTTTAATTGCGTTGAATTTCCCAGGAAATGAACGTTGGAATGTCAGTTGTGTCAAAAGAACTGTTTTCAAGTAAATGAAGTGATATTTTTCTAGTGAGGAAGGCACATGTGATCCATCTTGTATTTATGTAAGATGAAATCAATAAAAAAGGACAGAGCCTCAAACTTGCTCTGTCAAAAGAGAGTTTATGGAAGTAGGTGAAGCTTATTTTAGATTAAATCAATTATTCCTATTTGTCAACTTGGTTTTAAAAGAAAGAAAAATCAATCAATTTATGTTATATTTGTAACAAATTGTTTATACAAAGGGGATGGTTAAATGAATGCGGTTTCAATTGTGATAGGATCGATGTGTATTTTAGCGATTGCCTATCGCCTCTATGGTACGTTTATGATGGTGAAGGTATTAAAGGTCACAGATGATCATCCTACGCCGGCCCATGCACTCGAGGACGGGAAAGATTATGTGCCAACAAACAAATGGGTCACATTTGGGCATCACTTTGCTGCAATTGCCGCTGCCGGTCCATTAGTTGGTCCGATTTTAGCTGCACAATTTGGGTATTTACCTGGTCTCCTTTGGCTCTTAATTGGAGCGGTGATTGGCGGAGCTGTTCATGATCTCGTGGTCTTGTTTGCTTCGATGCGGAAAAAGGGGAAATCACTATCAGAGGTAGCGAAAGAGGAGCTTGGTCCTGTGGCAGGATTTTGCACAGGGCTCGCCATGTTATTTATTATTACAATTACAATGGCAGGACTGTCCATGGTTGTGCTTCATGCTTTAGAACGAAATCCTTGGGGAACCTTTGCAGTTGGTATTACCATTCCAATAGCGATGGGAGTTGGCCTTTATTATAAAAAGACGGGCAATTTAAAGCTGGCGACATCTGCGGGATTCATATTATTGATGTTGGGGGTATTCCTTGGACCGAATATTCAAGGAACAGCACTTGGAGATTTGTTAACACTTGATACAAAAACGCTTGCCCTTGCCCTGCCAATCTATGCGTTCTTTGCCGCGGCCCTGCCGGTTTGGCTGCTTTTGGCACCCAGAGACTATTTAAGCAGTTTTATGAAAATTGGTGTATTCATCGCGCTGATTGCGGGAATCTTTGTGGTTAATCCAACCATCCAATTTCCGGCGTTTACAGAGTTTGTGAGTGGCGGAGGACCTGTCTTAGCTGGACCTGTCTGGCCTTTTATTTCGATTACCATTGCTTGTGGCGCGATTTCGGGCTTTCATGCATTTGTTGGCTCAGGCACAACGCCAAAAATGCTAGATCGTTGGAGTGATATGAAACCGGTTGCGTTTGGCGCGATGCTCGTAGAATGTTTAGTGGGAATCATGGCGTTAATTGCCGCTACTGCGCTTCATCCGGGAGATTATTTTGCAATTAATAGTACACCTGAAGTGTTCCGAACGCTTGGTATGAGTGTCGAGAATCTTCCGCAGCTAAGTAAAGAAATCGGTCTTGACTTAGAAGGAAGAACAGGTGGAGCTGTTACATTAGCTGTAGGGATGGCGTACATCTTTACGGGTATTCCGTTCTTTAGTCATTTGGCCTCTTATTTCTTCCAATTCGTGATTATGTTTGAAGCCGTCTTTATTTTAACGGCAATTGACGCAGGAACCCGTGTCGCGCGATATTTGATCCAAGACTTCTTTGGAGAAGCATATAAACCGCTGAAACGAAATGACTGGGTACCAGGGTCAGTCTTTGCAAGTGCACTTGCTTGTTTTATGTGGGGATACTTGCTTTACTCTGGAGACATTGGGTCCATTTGGGCACTTTTTGGCGTGTCAAACCAGCTAATGGCCTCGGTCGGATTAATCATTGGGGCGACGGTTGTGTTAAAAATTGCGGATAAAAGGCGGTATATGTTGACTTGTTTAATTCCACTTGCTTACTTATATGTGACGGTGAATTATGCGGGTTATTGGATGGTTGCGAATGTCTATCTCAATCCTGAAGCATCTGGCTACAGTGTACTGAATGCCGTGCTTTCGATGATTATGCTGATTTTAGGTTTTGTCATTATCGTGTTCGCTATTAAAAAATGGATCGAGATTTGGCGCGATCCAGCTCTTCGAATGGAGACGCCAATCACTGGCTAAATGAACAAAGCCGGCTTGCTTATAGATAAGCAAACCGGCTTCTTGTTATTGCTGATGCTCAGGCTTTAAGCCCTGCTCTAATGTTTCAAGAATTTCATTTTTTTCATCTTCTGATGCCTCTTGCCATAACACCTCAAACAAAACGCCAAGACCTGGCAGCATTTTTTCCTCGCCGCTTTGAATCGCATCTAAAATCGTATGCTCAAGCTGCTCTTGATTATGGCCAGTAATGTTTTGAATCACTGCGCCTCTTAAATTAAAATCCATTGCCCACACTCCTTTTTTGATGGTGATAGCTCTATTCTGTGTCAAAGACAGGTTTATTATGTAGTGTGCTTGAGATATAATAAATTCATGATATTTAAAGGAGTTAAAGTCGCTTGAAATTTATAGAATCAGCTAAAAACGCACACATTAAACAATGGAAAAAGCTCCATACAAAAAAAGAACGAACGAAAACAGGGCTGTTCCTTGTTGAAGGAAAACACTTAGTAGAAGAAGCATTAAAAAGCGGGGTTGTGAAAGAGTTAATGATCACAACACCTGACATGCTCCCTGCTGACATCGAGCCTGACATTGAGCTGTATGAATTAAGTGAAGAGGCTTTTACTGCGATGACGGAAACGGAAACACCTCAGCAAATCGCAGCGGTTTGTACCATTCCTGTATTTGAGGAGAAAAAGTATGAACGAATGCTTCTGTTAGATGCAGTGCAGGATCCGGGGAATTTAGGCACACTCATTCGGACAGCAGATGCAGCGGGGCTTGATGCTGTGGTCCTAGGGGATGGAACCGTTGATGCGTTTAACGGAAAAACGCTCCGTTCAGCACAAGGTTCTCATTTTCACCTGCCTATCTTAAAACAAACACTTCAACAGACAATTCCAGCATTAAAGGCGCAAGGTATACCTGTATATGGCACTGCTTTAAAAAATGCGAAAGAGTATAGACACATAGCATCAGAAGGTCCATTTGCATTAATTGTTGGCAACGAGGGAGCAGGCATTGATCCAGAGATTTTGCAAATGACAGACCAAAATTTATATGTGCCAATGTACGGCCAGGCAGAATCTTTAAATGTAGCTGTGGCAGCAGCGGTTCTTGTCTATCATTTGCGCGGATAGTGTTGCAACACGTCCTATTTTTCACTATAATGAAACTAATATTTTAAAAACCATGATAGAGGAAGATTGTTTCACGAAGCGTCCTATTAGGGAGAATGCATCGTAGACTGAAAGTGCATTTAAGGAATGCTGAAACAGGAATTCACCTCTGGAGTTGTCACCGGGACCGCAGGTTTTGCGTAAAGGTGGACCGGATTCGTTTGATTCCGTTATGTCAATGAAGCTTATTCGCACATATATTTGTGCTTAACAAGGGTGGTACCGCGACCACAACTCGTCCCTTCTTTTTTGGAGGGGCGGGTTTTTTTATTGTCTTCAAACAATCAAACACCCGTTTATTCAGACGGTTTTGTATATTAAAAGGAGGATCACACTCATGCAAGAAACGTTAAAACAGCTTGAAGCAGAAGCGATAGCAAAGGTTGAAGCAGCCAGCTCGCTCAAAGAAGTCAATGACATTCGTGTTCAATATTTAGGGAAAAAAGGTCCGATTACAGAAGTGCTGCGCGGAATGGGCAAGCTTTCCGCTGAAGAAAGACCAAAAATGGGCGCACTTGCAAATGAAGTGAGAGAGCAGATTGCTGGTGCCATTGCTGAAAAAAATGAGCAGCTAGAAGCAGAAGAAGTGAAAAAGAAACTGGCTTCTCAAACCATTGATGTCACATTGCCAGCAAGTCCGATCAAAATCGGGGCAAGACATCCATTAACGATTGTCGTAGAAGATATTGAAGATTTATTTATCGGCATGGGCTATACCGTTGAAGAGGGCCCAGAGGTGGAAACAGATTACTATAACTTTGAAGCGCTCAATCTTCCAAAAGAACACCCTGCACGTGATATGCAGGACAGCTTCTATATTACTGAAGACACACTCATGAGAACACAAACATCACCCGTTCAAGCACGTACACTTGAGAAATATAAAGGCCAAGGTCCTGTGAAGATCATCTGTCCTGGTAAGGTATATAGACGTGACAGCGATGATGCCACTCACTCCCATCAATTCATGCAGATTGAAGGACTTGTGGTAGATCACAATATTAGCATGAGTGACCTCAAAGGAACGCTTGAGACAGTCGCAAGAAAAATGTTTGGGGAAGATCGTGAAATTAGACTGCGCCCAAGCTTTTTCCCATTCACAGAACCTTCCGTTGAAGTTGATGTGTCATGCTTTAAATGCGGCGGGAAAGGCTGTTCCGTATGTAAAGGAACAGGCTGGATTGAAATTTTAGGTGCAGGAATGGTTCACCCGAATGTATTAAAAATGAGCGGATTTGATCCAGATACTTACCAAGGCTTTGCTTTTGGAATGGGTGTTGAACGTATTGCGATGCTGAAATACGGCATAGATGACATTCGTCATTTCTACACAAATGATATTAGATTCACGAAGCAATTTAAGCAGGACTAAGAGGAGGAAATCAACATGTTTGTTTCATATAAATGGTTAGAGGACTATGTCGATTTAGAAGGCATTCAGCCGGATGAATTAGCAGAGAAAATCACAAGAAGCGGAATTGAAGTGGAAGCCGTTGAGTATAAAGGCGAAGGCATCAAAGGTGTTGTCGTTGGACACGTCATTGAACGTGAACAGCATCCGAATGCGGATAAATTAAACAAATGTCTTGTTGATATCGGCGAAGACGCACCGGTGCAAATTATATGCGGGGCTCCAAATGTGGATAAAGGACAGCATGTGGCTGTCGCAACGGTTGGTGCAGTCCTTCCTGGAAACTTTAAAATTAAAAAAGCAAAACTACGCGGTGAAGAGTCTCATGGCATGATTTGTTCTCTGCAAGAATTAGGCGTAGAGAGCAAGCTCGTACCAAAAGAATATGCAGAAGGCATCTTTGTTTTCCCGAATGACGTGAAACCAGGAGATGATGCCCTTCAAGCGCTTCAATTAGATGACGCGGTACTTGAGCTTGGCTTAACACCAAACCGTGCCGATGCCCTTAATATGCTAGGTGTCGCTTATGAGGTTGCCGCCATTTTAGGGAGAGACATCAAGCTTCCTGATACAGCGCATGAAACTTCTTCTGAAAAAGCAGCAGACTATATTTCTGTTAAAATTGAGGATCAAGAAGCGAATCCACTTTATGCAGCGAAGATCATTAAAAATGTAAAGATTGGACCAGCACCACTTTGGATGCAAACAAGATTGATGAATGCAGGTATCCGCCCAATTAACAACGTCGTGGATATTACGAATTTTGTCTTACTTGAATACGGTCAACCACTACATGCCTTTGATTATGACCGCTTTGGTTCAAAGCAGGTGGTTGTACGTAAAGCGGCTGAAAATGAAATGATTCAAACTCTGGATGAACAAGAACGTACATTGTCTTCGAAGCATCTTGTCATTACAAATGGCACAAAAGCGCATGCTGTTGCAGGTGTCATGGGCGGTTTTGAATCAGAGGTGCGTGATGAGACGACAACGATTCTTTTAGAAGCGGCATATTTCAACGGTCAAACCGTCCGTCAAGCATCTAGAGACTTAGGGCTTCGCAGTGAATCAAGCACACGATTTGAAAAAGGGCTCGATCCGCAGCGGACGAAATCAGCAGCCGAAAGAGCAGCGCAATTGATCAGTATGTATGCAGGCGGCGAAGTGCTAAGTGGTACAGTTGAGGAAAACCACCTTGAAACAAGTATGAATGTCATCCACGTATCAACTGAGCGTGTGAACAAGGTGCTTGGTATGAGCATTTCAAAAGAAGATATGATTCAGATTTTCAACAAACTAGGCTTTACTGTGGGCGAATCAAATGATGTGCTTGTTGTAACGGTTCCTTCCCGTAGAATGGATATTACGATTGAAGAGGACCTCATTGAAGAAGTCGCGAGATTATACGGCTACGACAATATTCCATCTACACTCCCTGCGACAGCTGGTACCGTTGGTGGTCTTACGCCATACCAAGTGAAGCGCAGAAAGGTGAGACGTTTCTTAGAGGGCGCAGGGCTTTCTCAAGCGATTACGTATTCATTAACGAATCAGCATAAGTCCACAGCCTTTGCTTTAAATCCAGCTTATCAAACAAGACTTTCCTTGCCGATGAGTGAGGAACGAAGTGTGCTGAGACAAAGCCTTCTGCCAAACTTACTTGATTCTGTCGCATATAACTTAGCAAGACAAGCTGATTCTTTTGCCTTTTACGAAACAGGTTCTGTTTTCTTAGCGGAAACGGAAGGCGCAAAACCAGTAGAGAAAGAGCATGTGGCAGGTGCGTTAACAGGTCTTTGGCATAAAAATCTTTGGCAGGGCGAGAAAAAAGCTGTCGATTTTTATGTAGCGAAGGGTATTGCAGAAGGGCTGTTTGAAAAGCTTGGTGTATCAGGAGAGATCACGTATGTTCAAGCAGAGCGTGAGGGCCTTCACCCAGGACGTACAGCTGATGTTCATTTAAATGGAAAAGTGATTGGCTTTGTAGCTGCACTTCATCCATTAGTGGAAAAGGAATTAGATTTAAAAGAAACGTATGTATTTGAATTTGATTTAACAGATGTAATGACGTCTGAAACAGAGGATATGAAATATACGGCTATTCCGAGATTCCCAGCAGTGACAAGAGACATCGCACTTGTCGTCGATCAGCATATTTCAAGCGGACAGCTGGAGCAAGTCATTTATGAAGCTGGCGGCCAATTGCTCACAGACCTTTCCGTCTTTGATGTGTATGAGGGGGAGCATATGGAAGAAGGCAAGAAATCTGTTGCATTCTCTCTGCAATATTTAAACCCAGAACAAACGTTGACCGAGGAAGAAGTCACGGCTGTTCATACAAACGTATTGAAAGCATTAGAAGATACGTATCAAGCTGTCTTGCGCGGATAATCAAAAGAGCTATCGCTTTATGGGCGATAGCTTTTAGCGTGTAGACAAACCCTCGCATTCTTTGTCAGTCCTGCGTGCCGGTGCTCACGAATGACAAATTCGCTCCGCACCAGTACTCGTCCTTCCTAGGGATGCAAAGGTTTTCTATCACGCTGAAAAGAAGACAAAGGGCTAAAATCAAGTTCATTTTAGCCCTTTGTCAACAATCTGAGAGCTATCACCTTATGGGCGATAGCTCTTTTTTGATTATAACCATTTTTTCGCTTTTTGGGTGTTGGCAAAATGAAGTTTTGTAAATTGGCGTAAAGCCTCTTCGCCGTGCTGTTTCATCAGCTTTGCTGCCGCTTTGTCAACATGCGGACCGGCCCCTTTTGGAATGTCAAAGCCCGCTGCTTTTGATAATTTATCCATTTCAATTAAAAAAGCATATCTTGCAATAATAGAAGCTGCAGCAACCGATAAGTGGATGCCTTCTGCTTTCGTACTAAAGTATGTACGCTCCCGAATGATCTTTTTCCCCGCAAGGTGCCTGAAATAAATACCCGGTTCGGCAAATTGGTCAATGAGAATGGCTTCTGGTTTCTTGCCATCCAGTTTTTCTAGCACGGAGGTGATGACTTGGTTATGAAGCAGTGCCTTCATTTTCCCTTGGCTCATGCCCTTTTCCTGCATCGCATTGTATTTTTCATTCCGAAGCACGAGAAGGCTGAACGGGATGGTTTTGATCAAGTCTTTGGCAATGTTGATAATCTGCGGATCTTTGAGTCCTTTTGAGTCTTTCACACCGAGCTCTTTCATGAGAGCAAGCTGACTGGAATCAACATAAGCCGCACAGACCGTAATGGGTCCAAAATAATCGCCAGTACCGACCTCATCTGAGCCAATAACCGACATGGAAGCAATGCCATGTGGTGGGCTGTACTGTGTGATGGATGGTGTTTTTTTGCTTTTTGTTTCAGCTGTTTGTAAATGGTTGAACTGACTCGCTTCAGCTTCTGCCTTTTGTCCTTGGAACAGTACTTTTCCAGATTTGTAGGCTGTAATCGTACAGCCGGGAACCTTTGCTTGAAATAGAGCGCCTGGCGGCAAAGTGGCAGTTAAATGCTGAGCGTACACGCTCTTCATTTTTTTCATGTCTTCTGATGTTGCTTTTAAGACGGATTGGGGCACAGTGGATAACTCCTTTTTACCTTGATATCATTGATTTCTAAAGTGTACCATAACAGGGAAGGGCTCGTCTTTCCATTCAATGTCTAAACATGTTATGATAGAGACTAGGATTCTCGTGGAATGGAGGAGAAACGTTGTCTGACGGCGGTAAAACGAAAACAACAGTTGAGATTTACGGACAGTCCTATACGATCATCGGTCAAGAAACGAAGATGCATATGCGACATGTTGCTTCAATTGTTGATGATAAAATGAGAGAAATCAATGAAAAAAATCCATACCTTGATATAAACAAATTAGCTGTACTGACAGCAGTCAATGTCGTCCACGACTACTTGAAATTAAAAGAGCAATACGAAAAACTAGAGCTTCATCTAAAAGAAAAGGAATGAAATTACCGTGATCGATATCATCATTTTGTTTTTGCTTCTTATGGGAACGCTTGTCGGTCTAAAACGCGGGTTTATTCTTCAATTTATTAAATTGATTAGCTTTGTTGTTTCTATTTTAGTGGCTTCTCTGTTTTATCAGTCACTTGCACCACAGCTTACGTGGATTCCAGCACCTAATTTTAGCGGCGGTCAAGCGCAGCTCGCTTTCTTTAGTGGGAATCTAGAAACAGCTTATTATAATACCATTGCGTTTATCATTCTGTTTATCTTGACCAAAATCCTGCTCGCTATCATCGGCGGATTGCTCACAACCATTGCAAGTATCCCTGTGATTAAACAGGTCAACAAACTGCTTGGCGCTGTTTTAGGATTTCTTGAAACCTATCTATTTGTGTTTATTCTATTGTTTGTGGCCGCATTACTTCCAGTCGAAGCGCTTCAAACGATGATGAGCAAATCAATGTTAGCAGATGTGATCGTAAATAGCACCCCTTACCTGTCCGGTCTTGTCAAAGACCTCTGGTCGACGTATGGAGTTTAAGAACTTCTCCTTTCTTGGAGAAGTTTTTTCTCATTCCATGACAGAAAGTTGTCGGATGAAGGGAAAGTTTGTATATTTATATAGGAAGATGCCAAAGCGGCTGGAGGATGAGAGATGAATAAAAAAGATATTATTAAACTTCTTGAAACAATTGCAGTTTATATGGAGCTAAAAGGAGATAATCCTTTTAAAATTTCTGCCTTTCGTAAAGCAGCTGCGGCACTTGAACAAGATGACCGCAGTCTTTCTCAAATAGATGACCTATTAGCATTACCCGGCATTGGAAAAGGAACCTTTGCTGTGATCACAGAGTATATCGAAAAAGGACAGTCTGAAACACTCGAACAATTAAAAAAAGAAGTGCCTGAAGGACTTGTCCCGCTCTTAAAATTGCAAGGACTCGGCGGGAAGAAGATTGCTAAGCTCTACCAAGAGCTTGGTGTTCACGATGCACAGTCTTTAAAAGAAGCATGTGAAGCGGAAAAAGTACAAACGCTTGCTGGGTTTGGCAAAAAAACAGAAGAAAAGATTCTTGCCGCTCTTGAGGAGGCGGGAAAGCAGCCAGAGCGACTGCCAATTGGCTTTGCATTAGATGTGGCAGAGCGAATTGATGATGCGCTGGAACAGATGGAGGGAATCATCCGTTTTTCAAGAGCGGGCAGTTTAAGACGTGCGCGTGAAACGGTTAAAGATTTAGATTACATCATTGCGACTGATAACCCTGAACAAGTGAGAGAACAACTTGTTGCTCTTGATGATGTCAAAGATGTCATTGCGAGCGGTGATACGAAGGTATCTGTCATGCTTGCACTTGATTTTGAAATCAGTGTAGATTTCCGGCTTGTGACAACAGACCAATTTGCAACAACGCTGCACCATTTCACTGGATCAAAAGATCATAACATTCGTATGCGACAGCTTGCGAAGGAGCGCGGTGAGCGTATTAGTGAATATGGGGTTGAAACGATCGAAACTGGGGATGTGAAAACATTTGAAGACGAAAGCGCTTTTTATGCACATTTCCAACTTCCGCTCATTCCGCCAGAAATTCGTGAAACCGGAGCAGAGATTGATTCGTATAAAGAAAGTATGCAATTTGTGGAACGAAAAGATATCAAAGGCGATCTTCATATGCACTCGACATGGAGTGATGGCGCCTTTTCTATTCGCGAAATGGCAGAGGCATGTATCGCAAAAGGCTATGAATACATGGCGATCACAGACCACTCACAATATTTAAAAGTAGCAAACGGTTTAACAAAAGAACGTTTGCGTTTGCAAGCAAAAGAAATTGACAAGCTGAATCAAGAATTCGAGCATTTTCACATTTTCAAAGGGGTCGAAATGGATATTCTGCCGGATGGATCGTTAGATTATGATGATGACTTTCTAGCAGACATGGATTTTGTCATTGCGTCTATTCATTCTAGCTTCTCTCAGCCGGAGGAAGTCATTATGGAGCGCCTAGAAAATGCCTTGAATAATCAGCATGTGGATTTAATTGCCCATCCAACTGGCCGTTTGATCGGTAGACGAGACGGCTATGCTTTAAATATTGATCAGCTCATAGAGCTTGCGAAAAAAACGGGCACTGCACTGGAACTCAACAGCAACCCGTCAAGACTGGATTTAAAAACAGAGCATTTAATGAAAGCAAACGAAGCGGGTGTGAACATCATGATCAACACAGATGCGCACAACATCACCATGCTCGATCATATGGACGTCGGTGTCACAGCTGCAAGAAAGGGCTGGACACCAAAAGCAAATGTCGTGAATACATTTTCTCTCGATGAGATGAAAAAGTTTTTAACGCGTGACAGGTAGTCGTTAGGAGGCTGGACCATGCTGCAACAAAAAGTGTTAGCATCATTAGAATTTCATAAAGTAAAAGAAAAAGTCATGTCCTATACTGCTTCGACTTTAGGGAAAGAAAAAGCGCAGGACTTAACACCGCTCACAGATATTGAGAGCATTCAGCATCTGCTAGAAGAGGTAGCAGAAGCGCAAGATGTGATTCGTTTAAAAGGATCTGCGCCGTTTGGCGGGTTAATGGATATTAGACGAGGCGTCAAACGAGCAGAAATAGGCAGTATATTAAGCCCTGCTGAGCTGATGGAAATTGCGGCGCTGTTATATACCACAAAAAACATGAAGCACTTTCTCACCTCTATGTATGAGGACGGAGTAGAGATACCCCGTCTTCATACATATGCAGAATCGCTGATTTTACTGCCAGACGTGAGAAAAGAAATCGAAAGCTGTATTGGTGATAATGGAGAAGTGCTTGATCACGCAACGCCTGCACTCCGCACCATACGAACGCAGTTACGATCACTAGAATCAAAAGTACGAGATAAATTAGAATCAATGATTCGTTCACAATCTGCCTCGAAAATGCTGTCAGACACCATTGTGACCATTCGTAATGATCGGTTTGTCATTCCCGTAAAACAAGAGTACCGCTCGAATTATGGGGGGATTGTTCACGATCAATCTTCTTCAGGCGCAACTCTTTTTATTGAGCCGCAGGTGGTCGTGGATTTAAATAACACCTTGCAGCAAACTCGCCTAAAAGAAAAGCAAGAGATTGAAAAGATTTTGCAAATGCTAACAGCGAGTGTGTCAGAGCATATTGATGAATTGCTTCATAATGTGAATGAACTTCAGACATTAGATTTTATTTTCGCCAAAGCCAAATATGCAAAAGCAGAAAAAGCCACAAAACCTACTGTGAATAACCAGGGGGAGATTTATTTAAAACGGGCAAGACATCCCCTATTGCCTCGAGATCAGGTTGTGGCAAATGATATTGAGCTGGGCAAAGATTTTTCTACGATCGTCATCACGGGTCCAAATACAGGCGGTAAGACCGTCACTTTAAAAACACTTGGACTTCTTACGCTGATGACGCAGGCAGGTCTTCATATTCCAGTCGAAGAAGGATCAGAAGTGGCTGTATTCGATCAAGTCTTTGCTGATATTGGAGACGAGCAGTCTATTGAACAGAGCTTGAGTACATTCTCATCTCATATGGTCAATATTGTGGATATCTTAAAGCATTTGACGTCTAATTCACTTGTGTTATTTGATGAATTAGGTGCAGGGACAGATCCTGCTGAAGGTGCAGCACTTGCAATGAGCATCTTAGATGAAGTTCATCAAACAAATGCGCGCGTCATCGCAACGACTCACTATCCTGAGCTGAAGGCATACGGGTATAACCGAGAAGGCGTCACAAATGCGAGTGTAGAGTTTGATATTGAAACCTTATCACCTACATATCGCTTGCTCATCGGGGTGCCGGGGCGAAGTAATGCATTTGAAATTTCCAAGCGTCTAGGATTGCCTCATCATTTAATTGACCGTGCAAAAGCAGATATGCATGCGGAACATAATGAAGTCGATCAGATGATTGCTTCATTAGAAGACAGCAAAAAACAAGCAGAAGAAGAACTGCATGAGACGGAATTCTATAGAAAAGAAGCAGAGAAGCTCCATAAAGAATTGCAAAAACAAATCCTTGAATGGAATGAACAAAAGGACAAACTGCTTGAAGAAGCCGAACAAAAAGCGGCAGAAAAAATTGAACAAGCAACAAAAGAAGCAGAAGAGATTATTCAAGAGCTTCGGTCCATTAAAAGTGAGCATCGTTCGTTCAAAGAACATGAACTCATTGATGCGAGAAAGCGTCTTGAAGAAGCTGTCCCTGAGTTTGACCGTAAGAAAAAATCAGAGCCAGTGAAAAAAGCAGCAAGACAGCTAAATCCAGGCGATGAAGTCAAAGTGCTGACGTTTGGCCAAAAAGGAACGCTCATCGAACAAACGGGTAACAAAGAATGGAGTGTCCAAATGGGCATTCTGAAAATGAAAGTAAAAGAAAAAGATATGGAATTTATCAAATCAGCACCGGAATTTAAGCAAGAGAAAGCCATCACGGCGGTCAAAGGAAAAGACTATCATGTATCACTTGAGCTTGATTTAAGAGGAGAGCGGTATGAGAATGCCTTAAGCAGAGTCGAGAAATACTTAGATGATGCCGTCTTAGCTGGCTATCCGCGTGTGTCGATCATTCACGGTAAAGGCACTGGCGCCTTGAGAAAAGGGGTCCAGGAATTATTAAAGCAGCACCGTAGTGTAAAAAATGCTCGTTTTGGAGAACAAGGCGAGGGAGGATCAGGCGTCACCATCGTCGAATTAAAGTAAAAAGGAGAAAACGCATGAAAGCCTTTTGGGAAAATGAACTTGTGGAAATTGCCGCCTATTACAGCGTGGCCGTCCTATGTCTTGTCTTATTTCTTACCATATTTGAACTCGTGACCTCCTATAAAAACTGGGAAGAGATTCAGCGGGGGAACTTAGCTGTTGCTATGGCAACCGGCGGGAAGATTTTTGGGATTGCCAATGTCTTTCAGCATTCCATCGCTCAGCACAACTCGCTTCTTCAAATGATCGGATGGGGCGTATACGGCTTTGTGATGCTGCTTGTCAGCTATTTCATTTTTGAATTTTTAACACCACGATTTAAAGTAGACAAAGAGATTGAGAATGATAATAGAGCGGTCGGGTTTATTTCACTCATTATTTCTGTTGGGCTGTCTTATGTAGTAGCAGCCGGCATTTAAGGAGACGACATGGAAAAACTAGCCAAAGTATTAATTGTAGTTGCCTGCACTTTTGCGGTTATTGGTGCCGTTTACATGTTCCTGTAAAATGAAGAATACATTCTAGAAAGCTGTCAGGGAAAACCTTGACAGCTTTTCACTCATCAAAGGCGGCGAATCAGAATGAATCAAATCTTGCAGAAAGACGAACTCATAAAGCGCATTGACACTTGTCTCAAAAAGACATCCCTTCCCCAAGACATATATGAACCGTATATTGCACGTCCTTTTCAAACGACTGGTTTTTTTGATGATTTGAGTCCATATATCGACATTGATCCATCTGGCTATATTCTTATTCAATATGAACGAGGGATTAAAGTGCTTCATAAAAGAACAAAAGAGGCGGATGAAGTCGTTTATTGGATTTTAGAAGACACCATCTTTCTAACTGTGTATCTAGACATGATGAGACAATATCAAGTGGACAACATCCAAACACATTTACCTAATGACCCTAGTATCCATAAACAGATTGTGGAGAGAGTCCATGAGTCATTTCGTGCGATCGGTGGATTATACGAAAAGTGGCATCATGAAGGGAAAAGAGCCTCTATAGAAACACCGGCGAAAAAATGAAGATGTGCCATAGAACGAGCTCGATTTGAAAAAAGCAAACAGCCATAAGGAAAAGTTTGCTATAATAAAATAGTACGAAAGTTCAGGAAGGAGGGTTTTTATGCAGTCAGATAAACGTTGGCTTCTGCATTACCCGAATCAAATTCCCCACGAACTCACCATCCCAAATGAAACGTTGCAATCTTACTTATTCAGCTCCGCAGAGGCAGCACCTGAGCATACAGCCATTCATTTTTTAGGAAAAAACATCACCTACCAGCAGTTACAAGAAGATGCACTGAAATTAGCCAGTCACTTGATTGACATCGGTGTCAAAAAAGGCGACAGAGTAGCGATTATGCTGCCAAACTGCCCGCAATCGGTGATTTCTTATTATGCGGTTTTAATAGCAGGCGGCATTGTCGTTCAAACCAATCCGCTTTATACGGAGAAAGAACTGGAATATCAAATGGAGGACAGTGGCTCTAAGGTGCTGATCACTCTCGATCTACTGTATCCAAAGGCCTATAAAATGAAAGCGCTGACAAGCGTGGAACATTTGATCATCACAAAATTACAAGATTACTTGCCATTTCCGAAAAACATATTGTTTCCGATTGTCCAGCGAAGGAAAAACAACATGGTCATCCAAGTGGAGAAGAGTGAGACCATTCATCATTTCTCACAGATCATGAAAGAATCGTCAGGAGAACGGATTCCGCAAATATCCTTTCAACCGAAAGAGGATGTCGCAGTTTTGCAATATACAGGCGGAACGACCGGTTTACCAAAAGGGGTCATGCTCACACATGAAAATATAGTAGCCAATACAGAAATGTGTACATCATGGATGTATAAAACGAACCGCGGAAAAGAGCGGATTCTTGGGATCATTCCGTTCTTTCATGTATACGGCATGACGACCGTGCTAAACCTTGCAGTCAAAGAAGGTCATCAAATGATTCTTCTTCCGCGTTTTGATGCAGCGGATGCCTTGAAGACCATTGAAAAACAGAAACCGACGCTGTTCCCAGGAGCACCAACGATGTATATTGCCCTGCTTCATCATCCGAATATTGAAAAGTATGACCTATCATCCATCACCGCATGCTTAAGCGGATCGGCCGCTCTTCCTGTTGAAGTCAAACAGAGTTTTGAAAAACTAACAGGAGGAAGGCTTGTAGAAGGGTATGGACTTTCAGAAACTTCTCCTGTCACTCATGCCAATTTCTTATGGGGAGCGAACAAAATAGGAAGTATCGGGTGCCCTTGGCCGAATACAGATGCCGGTATTTATTGTGAAGAAACGGGTGGACTCAAAGCGCCATATGAGCACGGAGAGATTATCGTCAAAGGTCCTCAAATCATGAAAGGATACTGGAATCAGCCGGAGGAGACTGCGGCAGTGTTAAGAGACGGCTGGTTTTTCACAGGAGATATTGGGTATATGGATGAGGATGGTTTTTTCTATATCGTAGACCGGAAAAAGGATGTCATCATCGCGAGCGGCTATAATATTTACCCAAGAGAGGTTGAAGAAGCCCTTTATGAGCATGAGCTTGTACAAGAAGTTGTTGTGGCGGGTATTCCAGATCCGTATAGAGGGGAAACAGTAAAAGCCTTTGTTGTCCCGAAAAAGGATGCCTATGTAACAGAGGATGAACTGGATCGTTTTGTTAGAACAAGAATTGCCTCATTTAAAGTGCCGCGTGTCTACGAATTTAAGGAATCACTGCCTAAAACGGCTGTAGGGAAAATCTTGCGCAGAGTGTTAATTGAAGAAGAAAAAAGAAAGCAATCATCTTCAACAGAAGAACCAGTCGATCAATGAGAGAATGAACCAGCATCATCCGGTCAAGCGGCCGGATGATTTGAATTGTACGTGTCTGCTCTGGTATGCTAAAGGTTGAAAAGAAAGAAGAACATCACTTGACAAATCACTCGTTTCTTTTTAACATAAAGTTATGAATGAATGCTCATTCAATTCAGAAAGGGACGAAGCACATTGAAGCAGAAAAGACCGAAGTACATGCAAATTATTGATGCAGCCGTTGTGGTGATTGCAGAGAACGGCTACCATCAATCACAAGTTTCAAAGATTGCCAAACAAGCAGGGGTAGCAGACGGAACCATTTATCTCTATTTCAAAAACAAAGAGGACATTTTGATCTCGTTGTTCAAAGAAAAAATGGGACAATTCATCGAACGGATGGAAACAGATATTCAAAAGAAACCGTCTGCCAAAGAAAAGCTTCTTCTCCTCATTCGAGAACACTTTCGCCTGCTATCTCAAGACCATCATTTGGCCCTAGTGACACAGCTTGAACTCAGGCAGTCAAACCTTGAACTGCGCCAAAAAATCAATGAGGTGCTGAAAGGGTATTTAAATATGCTAGACTCCATTTTAGCCGAAGGAAAGAAGACAGGAGAATTTAGACAAAATCTAGATGTCCGCTTAGCGAGACAAATGGTATTTGGGACGATTGACGAAACCGCTACAACATGGGTCATGAATGATCAAAAGTATGACCTGCCTGCACTCGCAGAAAGTGTACATGATCTTCTCTTAAACGGAATACATCAATCTTAAAGACAATTGAAAAAGGATGATTGACATGGAAAAAATACTTAGCTTACACCAAGACGAACAGACAGCACTCATCACGATTCAACACCCACCTGCAAATGCCTTATCCTCTCAGCTTCTCACTGAACTCAACGACATGTTTGATCAGCTTGAACAAAACAGTGAAGTGAGAGCTATTGTCATTCATGGAGAAGGTAGATTTTTCTCAGCAGGTGCTGATATTAAAGAATTTACGACCTTGCAGGAAGAGTCTGATTATGCCAGCCTTGCAGACAGAGGACAGCAAGTGTTTGAACGAATTGAACAATGTCCAAAGCCGGTGATTGCTTCCATTCACGGGGCAGCATTAGGCGGCGGGCTTGAGTTGGCGATGTCGTGTGATATTCGAATCGCAACAAAAGATGCAAAGCTGGGACTGCCGGAATTAAATCTCGGTATTATCCCAGGATTCGGCGGAACGCAGCGCCTGCCTCGCTATGTTGGATCAGCTAAAGCACTTGAAATGATGGGGACAGCTGAGCCGATTACAGGAGAAGAAGCATTTGCCTGCGGACTTGTTTCAAAACTTGCGGAAACAGAAGAAGAAGCGCTGGAATCAGCCAAAACATTGGCTGCGAAATTTGCAGCGAAAAGCCCTAAAACGCTTGAGTATGTGCTTGAGTTATTGAATGCGACAAAAGTGTACTCATATGATGGCGGAATGAAGCTGGAAGCCAAAAAGTTTGCTGAGGTGTTCCAGTCGAATGATGCCAAAGAAGGCATCCAGGCTTTTATCGAAAAGCGCAAACCGAATTTTAAAGGGGAATAAGGGATTAGTACGACACAAGGGGGAGAAATGAATGAATATTTTTGTTTTAATGAAGCGTACGTTTGACACGGAAGAGAAAATCTCTATTCAGTCTGGTGCTATTCAAGAAGATGGGGCAGAGTTCATTATTAATCCTTATGATGAGTACGCAATTGAAGAAGCGATTCAGCTTCGGGATGAGCACGGGGGAGAAGTAACGGTCGTGACAGTTGGCAATGAAGATGCGGAGAAGCAGCTTAGAACAGCACTTGCAATGGGCTGCGATCAAGCCGTTTTATTAAATGTTGAAGAGGATTTGGAGGAGTGGGATCAATTTTCCGCTTCTACGATTCTATATCACTATTTCAAGGATAAAGAAGCTTCCTTGATCTTAGCAGGGAATGTAGCGATTGACGGCGGGTCTGGACAGGTGGCCCCGCGTCTTGCTGAATTACTCGGCTTTCCATATGTCACAACCATTACAAGTATTCAAATCGACGGCGGCACTGCTTCAATTGAGCGAGATGCAGAGGGTGATGTGGAAGTGATTTCTGCCGAGCTCCCGCTAGTGGTCACCGCGCAGCAAGGTCTCAATGAGCCTCGTTATCCATCGTTACCAGGGATCATGAAGGCAAAGAAAAAGCCTTTAGAAGAATTAGAATTAGACGATTTAGATCTAGATGAAGACGATGTGCCATATAAAATCAAAACAATCGAACGTTTCTTACCGGAGAAAAAAGAGGGTGGCAAGGTGCTGAGCGGCGAGCTTCAGGATCAGGTCAAGGAATTGACAGACCTGCTAAGAAATGAAGCAAAAGTCATCTAAACATCCACTTTACGATATCACGAGAACAAGGGGGAGCTTAAAGGATGAGTAAAAAAGTTGTTGTACTTGGAGAAAGTCGTGACGGTAAATTAAGAAATGTGACATTTGAAGCGATTGCTGCCGCTCACGAGGTGGCTGATGGCGGTGAAGTGATTGGCGTTTTAATAGGGGATCACGTCAAAGACCAAGCGGATGAACTGCTTTATTATGGAGCGGATCATGTGATGATCGTCGAGCACCCGCATCTTTCTTATTATACGTCTGATGGTTTTGCGCAGGCGCTTCAGGCAATATTAGATCAAGTCAATCCTGATGCAGTGCTCTTCGGTCATACATCGATCGGAAAAGACTTGTCACCTAAAATAGCTGCACGCCTGCAAACAGGCTTAATTTCAGATGCAATAGATGTAAGCGTTACCGGTGAACATCTTGTTTTCACTAGACCGATTTATTCAGGAAAAGCTTTTGAAAAAGTCATTTCAACAGATCGTCTGCTTTTGGCTACTATCCGCCCAAACAACGTGGCACCGCTGGAGCGTGATGCGTCACGCAGCGGAGAAGTGACGCCAGTTTCTGTCGATATTCAAAACCTAAGAACGATCGTGAAGGAAGTCATTAAAAAAACATCAGAAGGTGTAGATTTATCTGAAGCGAAGGTCATTGTCGCAGGAGGCAGGGGGGTCAAGAGCAAAGAAGGCTTTGAACCGCTGAAAGAACTTGCCCAAACGCTTGGCGCAGCAGTCGGTGCCTCGCGTGGTGCATGTGACGCTGACTATTGCGATTATGCCCTGCAAATTGGTCAAACCGGTAAAGTCGTCACACCTGACCTTTACATTGCCTGCGGGATTTCAGGAGCTATTCAGCATTTAGCCGGTATGTCCAACAGTAAAGTCATTGTTGCGATCAACAAAGACCCTGAAGCTGAAATCTTCAAAATTGCCGATTACGGAATTGTTGGTGACTTATTCGAAGTCGTTCCGCTTTTAAATGAAGAGTTAAAAAAGATGAATATCCATTCTTAACGCTCATACACTCAGAATGCCTAGGTATTCTGGGTTTTTTTGTATGTCATCACGAAACAAAGGAGCGGTTTACAAGTGAATGGGACAGTAAAAGTGAATGAAGTGATTGGACGCATTTCTAAACACATCTATGGACACTTTCAAGAGCATTTAGGAAGAGGAATTTATGACGGCATTTGGGTAGGGAAAGACTCATCGATTGACCATATTGAGGGGATTCGTACCGATGTACTAAAGGCACTTCAAGCCTTACATATCCCGGTGCTGAGGTGGCCGGGCGGCTGTTTTGCAGACGAGTATCATTGGGCAAACGGCGTCGGTGATCTGAGTGAACGAAAGCCGATGGTGAATACTCATTGGGGTGGCACCGTTGAATCAAATGCGTTTGGTACACATGAATTTATGAGACTGTGTGAATTACTTGAATGTGAGCCTTATATTTGTGGAAACGTTGGAAGCGGCTCTGTTCAAGAATTAGCAGAATGGATTGAATATATCACATTTCCTAAAGGGACACCTATGTCGGATTGGCGGATTCAAAATGGAAAACAAGAACCGTGGGAGCTGACGTATGTTGGTGTAGGCAATGAAAGCTGGGGATGTGGTGGAAATATGACGCCAGAGTATTATGCAGACTTATATAAACGCTACCAAACGTATGTGAGAGAGTTTGCTGGTCAGCGCATTTACAAAATCGCATGTGGTGCGAATTCAAATGATGTGAATTGGACAAAAGTATTAATGGAGCGTGCAGCGCCATGGATGGATGGGCTCAGTTTGCATTACTATACGGTCCCAGGAACATGGGAGAAGAAAGGGTCAGCGACTGATTTTGATGAGGATGAGTGGTTTACAACGCTGAAAAAGGCGTCTGAAATGGAGCGGCTTGTTGTAGATCACGGAGAGATCATGGATCGTTATGACCCAGACAAGCGAATCGGGATGATTATTGATGAATGGGGGACATGGTATGATCCAGAACCGGGGACAAATCCAGGGTTTTTGTATCAGCAAAACACATTAAGAGATGCTCTAGTCTGTGCCTTGCATTTTCATATTTTTCATCGCCATTGCCAGCGGATTCATATGGCGAATATTGCCCAGACCGTCAATGTGCTGCAAGCGATGGTGTTAACGCAGGACGAAAAGATGCTCCTGACACCTACCTATCATGTATTTCACATGTTTCAAGTGCATCAAGAAGAAGAAGCGCTTGAAGTAGAATTGAATGCGCCTTCATATGAACGCCGGGGTGAAAAAATCCCTCAAGTCAGTGTGTCAGCCTCGCGGTCATCTGACAAGATGCATATTAGTTTATGTCATGTGAATCCCTATGAAAAAGCAGACGTATCTCTTGCGATAGAGGGAATCGATGCAAAAACGAAGGTCACTGGCCGTGTGCTGACTGCTGATCGGATGAATGCGCACAACACGTTCGATGATCCTCATTCCGTTCAGCCTGCGGACTTTCGGCAATTTGCTGTTAAGCACGGCGAGCTGACTATTGATCTGCCGCCTATGTCGGTTGTAATGTTGACCGTCGATCTGGCTTGATCGCATATTTCAATGTTTGATGAGAAGAATGTTGGGGCATCATACATTGTAAATGAAGCGGAAAGGGAGTTATGTCATATGCTTAGAACCATTCTGATGATCATCGGTGCGATTGTTGTTATTGGTGCGATCATACGGTTTGTTTTTTAATTCATTTCATAAAAAATGATTCGTAAGCATTTCATTCGCAAGTCACATTGGTAGATGCTATACTAAAAAGCATAATTTACATTGGAGGAATGAATAATGGCAATCGTAAAAGCTACTGACGCAACATTTTCACAAGAAACTGCAGAAGGTGTTGTTCTTGCAGACTTTTGGGCACCTTGGTGCGGACCTTGTAAAATGATTGCTCCAGTTCTTGAAGAACTTGATCAAGAAATGGGCGATAAAATGAAAATTGTAAAAATTGATGTGGATGATAACCAAGAAACTGCTGGTAAATATGGCGTTATGAGTATCCCAACACTTCTTGTTTTAAAAGACGGTGAAGTCGTCGAAACGTCTGTTGGTTTCAAACCAAAAGAAGCACTAGCTGAGCTTGTAAACAAACATCTATAAACCGATCTATGCCCGCGTGGCATGATCTCAAAAGCGGTTCTCGTATAGTCGAGAGCCGCTTTTCTTTCATCGTGGTATAAAACAAATGTTCGTGATACACTAGAAGGAGTGAAAGAGGAAAACAAGGACGGATGAAAATATGAACAAATTGATCAAAGAAAAGCTGTCAGTCTTACCTGATCAACCAGGCTGTTACTTAATGAAAGATAGACAAAATACGATCATTTATGTGGGAAAGGCAAAGGTATTAAAAAATAGGGTCCGCTCTTATTTTACAGGATCTCATGATGCCAAAACGCAGCGGCTTGTCAGTGAAATCGAAGACTTTGAATACATTGTCACCTCTTCAAATATTGAGGCACTTATTTTAGAGCTGAATTTAATCAAAAAATATGACCCGAAATACAATGTCATGCTCAAGGATGACAAAACGTACCCTTTTATTAAAATTACGAATGAACGTCATCCTAAGCTGATTGTCACCCGCAATGTGAAAAAGGATAAAGGGAAATACTTCGGTCCATATCCGAACGTACAAGCAGCAAGAGAAACGAAAAAGCTGCTCGACCGTTTATATCCACTTAGAAAATGTGCGACACTCCCTGACCGAGTCTGCCTTTATTATCATCTTGGGCAATGTCTTGCTCCGTGTGTGTATGACATTTCTGAAGAAACGAATAAACAGCTCGTCGACGAAATCACAAGATTTCTAAATGGAGGGCATCAGCAAATCAAGAAAGAATTAACAGAGAAGATGCAAGAAGCGGCCGAACAATTAGAATTTGAGCGGGCAAAAGAGCTGAGAGATCAAATCGCATACATTGACTCAACGATGGAAAAGCAAAAGATGACGATGAGTGACTTATCTGATCGCGATGTGTTTGCCTATGCTTATGATAAGGGCTGGATGTGTGTCCAAGTCTTCTTCATCAGACAGGGGAAATTAATTGAACGTGATGTCAGCCTATTTCCGATGTATCAAGACCCTGAGGAAGAATTTCTCACGTTTATGGGGCAGTTTTATGAAAAGAACAACCATTTTCTGCCGAAGGAAATTTTGGTGCCAGACAGCGTCGATCAAGAGATGATTGAGCAATTGCTTGAAACGAATGTTCATCAGCCGAAAAAAGGAAAGAAGAAGGATTTGCTTTTACTTGCCCACCAAAACGCCAAAATTGCTCTCAAAGAAAAGTTCTCGCTTATAGAGCGTGATGAAGAACGGACAATTGGTGCAGTGGAGCAGCTTGGCGATGCACTCAATATTTATATGCCATACCGGATTGAGGCGTTTGATAACTCCAATATCCAAGGAGCAGACCCCGTATCCGCTATGGTTGTCTTCCAAGACGGGAAGCCGTATAAAAAGGAATACCGAAAATACAAAATTAAAACCGTTGAGGGGCCCGATGATTATGCTTCCATGCGTGAAGTCATTAGAAGGCGGTATACCCGGGTGTTAAAGGATGAACTGCCGCTTCCTGACTTGATTTTAATCGACGGAGGAAAAGGACAAATCAACGCAGCCATAGATGTGCTCGAAAATGAATTAAATCTGTCTGTTCCTGTGGCAGGTCTTGTGAAAGATGAAAAACACAGGACATCGAATCTTATGATGGGGGATACGCTTGAAATTGTTGCGCTCGAACGGAATAGTCAGGCCTTTTATTTATTGCAGCGTATTCAAGATGAAGTGCACCGATTTGCGATTAGTTTTCACCGGCAGTTGCGCGGGAAGAATGCATTCCAGTCTATTCTAGACGATGTCCCAGGTATCGGGGAAAAGCGCAAAAAGCAGTTACTTAAACATTTTGGCTCTGTGAAAAAGATGAAAGAAGCCTCTATCCAGGATTTTCAGGACGCTGGTATTCCGAAACAAACGGCTGAACTTTTAATGGAGGCATTAAAAAAATAGATTGTACTTTTTCCAAAAGTCTGTTAAGATGTGACTAATTTAATAAATGAACGTGTTGTTTGTTGAAGATAGAGGTGCGAACTTCAAGAGTAAGCCTTCAGAGATCGAGGGGATCTAGGAAGAGGGCTGAAAGGGGAGCGTCGCCGAAGTGAATAAAATCCACTCATTTTATTCGCTGGCTGTACATTGAAGAAATGTAGGGCTGTCAAGAATTCATTTCTTGGAGGGCTATCTCATTGTTTGCATCGTTTGATGATGATTTTAAAGCAATGGGAGATTTGTTCTCTCATTGCTTTTTTATTTGCAGTGAACAGAGCAGTCTCCGCAGCCTCTTCTCTCACACGTGATCTTTTGAAAAAGGGTGGTAGACATGGGACTAATTGTACAAAAATTTGGTGGAACATCTGTTGGATCGACAGAAAAAATTCGCAATGTCGCAGAGAGAGTCATCGCTGAACGCGAGGCAGGAAATGATGTGGTCGTGGTTGTGTCTGCGATGGGCAAATCAACGGATGTTCTAGTAGACCTAGCGAAAGAACTCACAGATGATCCAAGCAAAAGAGAAATGGATATGCTACTGACAACTGGTGAGCAGGTGACCATTTCATTATTAGCAATGGCACTCCAAGCAAAAGGTTATGATGCCATTTCCTTTACAGGCTGGCAAGCTGGGATGAAAACAGAGAAGGTGCACGGAAATGCAAGAATCGTGGACATCGATGAAGCAAGAATCAAAGAAGAACTGAGTGCGGGAAAAGTCGTCGTTGTAGCAGGTTTCCAAGGAATTGCGGATGATCTACATATTACAACACTTGGGCGTGGTGGATCAGACACGACTGCTGTGGCACTAGCTGCGGCACTCAAAGCGGACAAATGTGATATTTATACGGACGTACCAGGTGTGTTTACAACAGATCCTCGTTATGTGCCATCTGCGCGAAAACTTGCAGGAATTTCATACGATGAAATGCTTGAGTTAGCCAATTTAGGAGCAGGTGTGCTGCATCCGAGAGCGGTCGAATTTGCAAAAAATTATCAAATCCCACTAGAAGTCCGTTCTAGTATTGAAAATGAATCGGGTACGTTAATTGAGGAGGAATCATCCATGGAACAAAATTTAGTTGTAAGAGGCATTGCATTTGAAGATCAGATGACACGCGTGACGGTATGCGGCCTTTCAAGCGGTTTAACAACGCTATCGACGATTTTTACGACACTTGCAAAGCAAAATATCAATGTCGATATCATCATTCAGTCTGTCACAAGCACCAATCAGACCTCCATCTCTTTCTCTGTGAAAACGGATGATTTGTCTAAAACAGTTGAAGTATTAGAAGAATACAAAGGTGCGCTTGGTTATGAGCAGATTGAGACAGAAAGCAAATTAGCCAAAGTATCCATCGTGGGTTCTGGTATGGTTTCAAACCCAGGCGTTGCGGCTGAAATGTTCGCTGTGTTAGCTCAAAAAGACATTCAAGTGAAAATGGTCAGTACGTCTGAGATCAAAGTCTCAACAGTCGTTGATCGTGAAGATATGGTGAAAGCGGTAGAAGCCCTTCATGATGCGTTTGAATTATCAAAGGTGAGCGCCGCTGCTCATTCTTAAATCTTGAAAAGAGGTGTATCCCATGAAAAGATACACCTCTCAGCGTGTAGACAAACCCTCGCATTCTTTGTCAGTCCTGCGCTCTGGTGCTCACGAATGCCAAATTCGCTCCAGTGCTCGTCCTTCCTAGACTGCAAAGGTTTTCTGTCACGCTGAAAAGAAGACAAAGAGCTAAAATAAAGTTCATTTTAGCCCTTTGTCAACAATCTGAAAGGTGTATCCCATGAAAGGATACACCTCTTTTTTATATTGGAAATCATCAGCATATGAAGAAAGAAAAACATGCGTAAACCGGTACGCCAACTGTGCTATGATAGAAGGGTATATAAAAAAGGCGTGACACGAAGTCATCGCCTTTCATAAACAGTGTTAGCTAGGGTCTCTTAAATCCCATTTAACGGTTAAAATGACTTTATCAGCACGCTTTTTTACTTGTTCATAGGATTCAGCCACGTGCTCATTGAGAAGCTGAATCTGTTCAGCGATAAAACCTGCTTCCATTTGAAAGCATGGCTCCTTTTGGTAGCTGAGTCGATTCGATACAAGTGGACCTTCGAGCTCAAACTCAATTTCCTGTTTTTTAGAATGGACCATCGTGAGAGTTCCCCATCCGGCATCATGGAAAAATTCGGGGATCTTTTCCCATGACTCTTGAGGAAATTTACGAGCAAGCAGTTTACCCGCAAAATACATCATAGATGAATGATCCTGACCAAGAATGTCAGGCAGCAGAACTTCGCGTATCAGCTCGTAGGCAAATCCATTGACTTCAATTTCTTTTAGCTGTTCTAAGTTAGATTCGAATTTATTCATTGTATGGCTCCCCTCTTTCAACAATTTATTATAGCTTATGTGGGCATATGATGACAGAGTTTTCCCTGAAGTCTAAGAAATTCTTATTGTAGTAAAACGAATTTTGATTTAAAACTTTTAAATTTCGGAAAATTTTAATTTATGTACGCGGTTTCTTGACGCTTTTTTGACATAGGAGTAAAATGAAATTGTCAATAAATTTGAATAAAGTGCTTACAATTGAAAGAAGCGGGGGTAAGACAATTTTCAAGCAATTGCACTTTTTTTACTAGGGGGTAAAGTAATGTCGGGGAACAAAGAATTTTTTTATCGGAGATTGCATTCTTTGCTTGGCGTCATTCCGGTCGGTCTATTTTTAGTACAGCACTTAGTGATTAACCACTTTGCGACGAATGGACCAGAGGCGTTTAACAAAGCTGCACACTTTATGGAACAGCTTCCATTCAGATATGCACTTGAGCTGTTCGTGATTTTCTTACCACTGATCTATCATGCTGTTTATGGGGTGTACATAGCCTTTACGGCACAAAACAACACGTCTCGCTTCAGTTACTTAAGAAACTGGTTGTTCAGACTGCAACGGATTACAGGTATCATCACATTGATTTTTGTCACTTGGCACGTATGGGAAACACGCATTCAAGCGCAGCTTGGAGCTGAAGTAAACTATGACATGATGGCGAATATTTTAAGCTCTCCATTTATGCTAGGTTTCTATATTGTCGGTGTTTTATCTACTATTTTCCACTTTGCTAATGGCTTGTGGTCATTTGCTGTCAGCTGGGGAATTACAGTTTCACCACGCTCACAAAGAATCTCCACATATGTGACATTAGGTATATTTATAGCGCTTTCATATGTAGGGCTAAGAGCAATTTTCGCTTTTGTTTAAGAGGAAATAGATTAGTAGAAGAGGGAGAGGGGCTACAATGAGTAATTCTAGCATCATCGTTGTCGGAGGCGGCTTAGCTGGTCTCATGGCAACTATCAAAGCAGCAGAAGCGGGAACAGCTGTTAAACTATTTTCAATCGTACCTGTGAAACGTTCGCATTCTGTTTGTGCACAGGGCGGAATTAACGGAGCGGTCAATACAAAAGGTGAAGGAGATTCACCTTATGAGCATTTTGATGACACGGTATATGGCGGAGACTTTTTAGCTAACCAGCCGCCAGTAAAGGCAATGTGTGAAGCAGCGCCGTCCATTATCCACTTACTTGATCGTATGGGTGTAATGTTTAACAGAACACCAGAAGGATTACTGGACTTCCGCCGTTTCGGGGGAACACAGCACCACCGTACAGCATTTGCTGGTGCGACAACAGGTCAGCAGTTATTATATGCACTAGATGAGCAGGTTCGCCGCTATGAAGTAGCAGGGCTTGTGACGAAATATGAAGGCTGGGAATTCCTTGGCGCTGTCTTAGATGACGAGGAAGTATGCCGAGGCATTGTCGCACAGAACTTGACGACAATGGAAATCGAATCCTTCCGTTCAGATGCTGTCATCATGGCAACTGGCGGTCCTGGTATCGTATTCGGTAAATCAACGAACTCTATGATTAATACTGGATCAGCTGCATCGATCGTTTATCAGCAAGGTGCTCATTATGCTAATGGAGAATTCATTCAAATTCACCCAACAGCGATCCCAGGAGATGACAAGCTGCGTCTCATGAGTGAATCAGCTCGTGGTGAAGGTGGACGTGTTTGGACATACAAAGACGGAAAACCTTGGTACTTCTTAGAAGAAAAGTACCCAGCATACGGGAACCTTGTACCGCGTGACATTGCAACGCGTGAAATTTTCGACGTATGTGTGGAGCAAAAGCTTGGGATCAACGGAGAGAACATGGTATACCTAGATCTTTCTCACAAAGATCCAAAAGAGCTTGATATTAAGCTTGGCGGAATCATTGAAATCTATGAGAAATTCATGGGTGATGACCCGCGTAAGCTTCCGATGAAAATTTTCCCGGCTGTTCATTATTCAATGGGCGGATTATGGGTTGATTATGATCAAATGACGAATATCAAGGGCTTGTTTGCTGCAGGAGAATGTGATTACTCTATGCACGGCGGAAACAGACTTGGTGCAAACTCATTGCTTTCTGCGATTTACGGCGGAATGGTTGCTGGACCAAATGCTGTGAAATACATTAGCGGTCTTGAAAAGTCTGCAGAAGATTTATCATCTGCAACATTCGACAGTGCCGTGAAGAAAGAGCAGGAGAAATGGGACAACATCCTTAGCATGGATGGCACAGAAAATGCATATGTGCTTCATAAAGAGCTTGGAGAATGGATGACGGACAACGTTACAGTGGTTCGTTACAACGAGAAGCTCTTAAAAACAGATGAGAAGATTGAAGAACTGATGGAGCGCTATAAGCATATTAACATCAACGATACAGCTTCATGGAGCAACCAAGGCGCTGCCTTCACGCGTCAGCTTGACAACATGCTTCAGCTGGCACGTGTGATTACGATTGGGGCTTACAACCGGAATGAAAGCCGAGGCGCACACTATAAACCGGAATTCCCAGAAAGAAACGATGAAGAATTCCTAAAAACAACGATGGCTACGTTCAAAGGGAAAAACCAAAAACCTGCATTCCACTATGAGGACGTCGATGTATCGTTAATTGCACCTCGTAAACGAGATTACTCGAAGAAAAAGGTGGAGAAATAAGATGAGTGAAAAAAATACGATTCAATTTATTATCACACGTCAAGATACAGCAGATGGCAAGCCTTATGATGAGGAATTCGAAATCCCTTACCGTCCGAATATGAACGTCATTTCCGCACTCATGGAAATCAGACGTAACCCGGTCAATAAAAAAGGTGAAAAAACAACGGCTATTAACTGGGACATGAACTGTCTTGAAGAAGTATGCGGCGCTTGTTCCATGGTCATTAATGGAACGCCTCGCCAGTCATGTACAGCACTAATTGACAAGCTAGAGCAGCCGATTCGTCTTCAGCCGATGAAAACTTTCCCGGTTGTGAGAGACTTGCAGGTTGATCGAAGCCGTATGTTCAATTCATTGAAAAAAGTCAAAGCATGGGTGCCGATCGATGGCACATATGATCTTGGACCTGGACCAAGAATGCCTGAGAAAAAGCGTCAATGGGCGTATGAGCTTTCAAAGTGTATGACATGTGGTGTCTGCCTTGAAGCTTGTCCAAACGTGAATGATAAGTCTTCCTTTATGGGCCCTGCACCGCTTTCACAAGTTCGTCTATTTAACGCACATCCGACAGGTGCAATGAATAAGTCTGACCGTTTAGAAGAAATTATGGGTGATGGCGGTCTTGCAAACTGCGGGAACTCTCAAAACTGTGTGCAGGCTTGTCCGAAAGGAATCCCGCTCACAACATCAATTGCAGCACTTAACCGAGATACAACATTACAAGCTTTCCGTAACTTCTTCGGAAGCGATCACGCAGAATAACATCACATTCAGTCCTCCTTGCCAATCATGATGAGTGTTTACAAGAGGCTGGATGCAAAACATAACAAACGCCTCTTCCAATAAGGGAGAGGCGTTTTGTTTGCGAATAAGGAGTGGATCAAATGAGGCTGCCGTCATATATTGAAGAACCGTTTGATGAGTGGAGGGCATCGTTTCGATTTTATGTGGAAACAACCGTCCGTTTTTCAGAAACGGATATGTTTGGTCACATGAACAATGTCACCCCGTTTGTGTATTTTGAAGAGGCGCGGATTGCCTTCTTTCAAAAAACGGGAATTGTAGATAAACGAATGAAGCGTGCGCGAGAGACGATTACGGTCGTGGCAAACCTTCAATGTGATTACATTAAGCAAGTGGAGATCGGTGAGAGACTGCGAGTGTATGTAAAGCCAGAAAAGGTTGGATCAAGCTCTCTCATCCTTCATTATTTAGGAGAAAATGAACAGCAAGAACCGTGTTTTACAGGCTCAGTCACCATGGTGCAAATAAGTAAAGACACCGGTGCCCCTGTACCGTTTACAGAAGAGGAAAAAGAGACTTTTCAGGCCCAGCGACATTAAAGAATCACGGGTGAATGCTTCATTTTGTTATAATAAAAGAATCATAATGAAGAAGAAACAAAGGAGAGCACATGAAGATTTTTCAATACGACACCATTGATAGTACAAATAATGAAGCGAAAAGGCTTATTCAGCAAGGAGAAACCCCTTCATTTGCTGTATATGCCCGGCAGCAGACAGCGGGAAGAGGCAGGCTTGGCAGACCGTGGGAAACGCCTACAGGCAATGTGGCTGTCACGATGACAGTAAAACCGCCAGTAGATATCTCCACCCAATCAACGATTGCCCCGCTGACGGCACTCGCCATTTATGATGTACTCAAACCACTCATGAGAGTAGAGGATCAGCTGGCAATCAAATGGCCAAATGATCTATTGATTAATGAAGCGAAAGTATCTGGCACATTAATTGAAGCAGACCGCAGCGCCATTTACATCGGTGTGGGCATCAATGTAGAGACAAAGCCGGAGCACGTTCCGTATAAAACCGTTTGCCTATCAGAACTGACTGAGGTGAAAGCGGACCAGCTAGTGAAAGATTTGGCAGCGGCCTTTGAAAAATACCATGCACGCTGGCAAATGGAAGGATTTGAAGCCCTCACAGCCCTCTATAACAAACGATTATATCGGCTGAATCAACCGCTTCGTATTTCATTAGATCGTGAAAAGCAAACATGGCAGGAAGGGATTTGCTGTGGTGTGAACCGTTATGGTCATATTCAGTTAAAAGATGATCAAGGACATATAAAAGCCCATTCAGCAGGAGATATTGATGCACCGCCCAAGTAGACAATTTCTCGTTCGATGAGTGTGTAGACAAACCGTTGCATTCGATGTTAGAACGGAGTTGCTTTAAGATCTTCACACTGAAAAAAAGACAAAGAGCTAAAATCAGTTCATTTTAGCTCTTTGTCGACATGATGACGTCTCATTTATGCTTCTCTTTTTATTTGAGGTTGAACCATGTAGTCTTTTTTTGTAAAGACCACTCCATCTAGAATTTCTCTTGCGGTTCGAATGACTTTCACTCTGTTTTGTGAGATATCAATTTCAGTTTGCATAATACCAGCAGGATGACCAATTCGAAGTGTATCATCTTGACCTTGAAACAGCTGTGCCGGAAGCGTTTGATCCATGAAACAGCTGGCTGATACACAGACAGATCCGGTAATGGCAAGTGCTTGGTGCGGTCTTTGCATCGATAGCATCCGAACGATGATGTCCATATCTGCTGCTCTTCTCAATATTCCATTTGTATCTACATAATCAGCAGGCTCGCTAATAATTGCAAGCTTTGGAACAGCTGGAGACTGTAATGTGGCCAGTTCTTTTGGTGCAAAATGGCACATTTCAGCAGCGATGGAACGAATCTCTTCTAAATCATCCAGCAATTCGTCTGTAAACTCCTCAGGCAATTCAGTTCCTTTTAATTGAATATCTTTGGCACGGACAAAGGCGATTGGATTTGCAATGTCAACGATTGAGATCGGAATCTCTCCAAACTTTGTCTGGATCGTATCCATTTTGTTTCCAGTCGGAAAGGTTTTACCTGTGACAGCGCCTTCAGGTTTCTCAAAGGATAAATAAATGGGAGAACCTGTTCCTTTCACTCCTGGAATTTCTGCCTGTCCTTCAAATTTCACTTCTCCGTTCTCGACTTCTACCTCTGCCACAATGATTTTATTCGTGTTGGTATTCAGAATACGTACTGTTGTGACAGGCTCGACTGCTTGGACAAGTCCTTTAATGATGGCATACGGTCCAACTGCTGATGAGATATTCCCACAGTTTCCTTTAAAGTCGACAAATCTTTCATTGATGCTGACTTGTGCAAACGTATAGTTCACATCCACATCTGGACGAGTGGCTTTATCGATAATGGCCACCTTACTTGTTAAAGAATTACCGCCTCCGATTCCATCAACTTGCAGCCGGTCAGGGCTGCCCATAATGTCTAATAAAAATGCTTCGAGCTCATCGTGTACATATGGTGCATCATTGGCTTGGATGAAGACCCCTTTGCTTGTACCGCCTCGCATGATTGTGATTGGAACTTTTCTCATTGATCTCACCCTCAATTGTTTAGTTACTATTTATCTAATCAAAATGGTAAAGTATAATAAGAAATAAGTTAAATACATTATTTTAAGAGAAATCGATAAATTATTTTTATAACAAGGTCAAAAGGAGGGCACACAATGGATGAGAAAGATTGGCGGTTTTTAAAGGTGCTATATGAAGAGAAGAACATCACAAAAGCGGCAGAAAAATTATTTGTCTCGCAGCCTGCCTTAAGTTATCGATTGAAACAGCTTGAAGAGGAATTTGACATGAAGCTTTTCTTTAAAAGAAAACGAGGCATTGAATTTACATCAGAGGGCGAATATTTGGCTAAATACGCAAATGACATGCTCAAGCAGCTCCAGCAAACGAAAGATGGCATGCTCAATATGCAAAAAAAGGTCAAAGGAACGATCAGGTTAGGGGTGTCGAGTAACTTTGCTCAATATAAATTGCCGGAAATTTTAAGAGAGTTTTCTAAGCAGTATCCACATGTTCAATTTATGGTGAACACAGGATGGAGCACAAAAGTCATGGATTTATTAGGTACATCAAGTGTACATTTAGGGATTTTAAGAGGAGATTACGACTGGAATGGAGAGCGATTTTTGCTTGATAAAGAACGGCTTTGTATCATTTCAAAATCAGAAATACAGCTAAAGGATCTTCCTAAGCTGCCGCTCATTGACTATCACACGGATAGTTCATTAAAACGATTGATTAACAGATGGTGGCAGGAGACGTTCACGATGCCTCCGCTTGTGACAATGGAGACAGACAGGCAAGATACATCAAAAGAGATGGTGAAGCATGGTTTAGGTTATGCCATTGTCCCAGAAATTTGCCTCAGACCAAGTGATGAGCTATTTGTAAAAGGTCTTTCGTATAAAGATGGACAGCCTGTTTTAAGAGATACATGGCTCATGTACCAGCCAGATTCCCTTCATTTGTCTGTTGTGAAAGCATTTATTGAGTTTTTAAGAAGTCAGCAAGGCTAATTATAAAAAAAATTTATTGAATAGACGAAAAAATCGATATTTTCATTATAAAAAAAGCTATTATATCCTTGAAATAGAAAGCGCTAACATTTCGGGCCGCAAGTGCAAAAGGGGCGCTTGTGGATCGTGTAAAGAAGAGGATGGAGGGATATGAAGTGCTAGCTATTTTAGGGATCTTGATGGTCGTGACTTTTACATTTCTTATTATGACAAAACGTATGCATCCGGTGGTGGCTCTCACCGTTGTGCCAATCATCTTTGCATTAATCGGTGGATTTTACAGCGGATTAGGGGACATGATGCTTGATGGACTCAAGACCGTTGCACCATCTGCTGCTTTATTGTTATTTGCCATCTTATTTTTCGGTGTCATGCTGGATGCTGGATTGTTTGACCCATTGATCAAACTGATTTTACGTCTTGTGAAAGGCGATCCGGTCAAAATTGCTTTTGGGGTAGCGATTTTGTCTATGCTTGTTGCATTAGATGGTGATGGGACGACAACGTACATGATTACCGTATCAGCTATGTTGCCACTTTTCTTAAGAATTGGGATGAACCCACTGATTTTAGGGACGATTTCATTATTATCACTAGGCATTATGAGTGGAATGACGCCTTGGGGCGGTCCAGCTACTCGTGCGATTGCTGCACTTGGTTTAGATGCAGCGGAATTCTTCATTCCATTACTCCCGACGATGATAGGGGGCGGTCTTTTTATCCTTTTTACAGCGTATGTTCTTGGAAAAAAAGAACGGAAGCGCATTGGGGTAGCCGAGATTCAGTATAAAGAAGAGGTCTCGATCTCTCCTGAATTGGCGGCATCAATTGAAGATGGCGTAGCTGATATGAAGAGACCAAACTTGATTTGGGTCAACTTCTTCCTGACGATTGCTGTCATGGCCACACTTGTATTGGATATCGTACCGATTCCTGTACTCTTTCTCATTGGCTTTGTCATTGCGCTTATGATCAACTATCCAAAAGTTGAAGATCAGCGCGAGCGGATTTTATCGCATGCAGGAAATGCCTTAACGGTCATTACCCTTGTGTTTGCAGCAGGAATTTTCACAGGCATTTTTTCGGGAACAAAAATGGTGGAATCCATTGCTAACTTGGTCATTTACATGATTCCGGATTCATACAGCTCATTTTTTCCACTCATTGTCGCGTTGACGAGTATGCCATTTACATTTGTTCTTTCAAATGATGCTTATTATTTCGGGGTGCTGCCAATCTTAGCTGAAGCCGGCGCAGCTTACGGAATTGATCCAGTAGAAATTGCGCGCGCCTCTATTATCGGACAGCCTGTCCATTTGCTGAGTCCGCTTGTCGCTTCCACATTACTGCTTGTGAGTATGCTGAATAAAGATATTGGTGATTTGCAAAAGTACGCACTGCTATGGACCGTACTCACAGCCCTGTTTACAACACTAATTGCTCTTTTAACAGGAGCCATTTCGATATTTTAAAAGCTTGTTTGATAAAGGACGATGTCTCTATAGGGGACTCGTCCTTTTTTGTGCGGTTTGAAGGCGAGGAAATTGGACGCTGATCTGCGGGAATTCTCGATTTTAACGTCACCTACCTCAAGTACCCGGCATATGATATCTCGACTATACAGAATCCCATTCTATAGAGACTAGAGCTCTCACCTTAGCAAGGAGGGTTACAATACTTGAAGGAGAAAGAGTTTCAATCCAAGCCGCTATTAACCAAAAGAGAAAGAGAAGTATTCGAATTGCTCGTCCAAGATAAAACAACAAAAGAAATTGCAAGCGAGCTTTTTATTAGCGAAAAGACTGTTCGAAATCATATTTCGAATGCCATGCAAAAGCTAGGAGTTAAAGGTCGTTCACAGGCCGTAGTCGAGCTTCTGCGTATGGGTGAGCTAGAGCTCTAACGTCAGCCGGTTTTCCTTCCGCACCAGGGAGGAGCCGGTTATTTCTATATCGTTTCCATGAGTCTCTTCTTGCAATTTCTTTGAAAAACGAGGAAAATAGGAATGTACGTTTTAATCAAAGTGAGATGCTATAGTGAGGTATCAATGAAATGGAAACGAATGAGTCAGGCCATGTTGCAGAAATTGAAAAATCATTGCGCCATATTGCTGCAATCATTAAGCAAAAAGGTAGAGAAATTCTGAATCAATATACGATTACACCTCCCCAATTTGTAGGGCTTCAGTGGCTTTATGAATTCGGAGATATGACAATAGGTGAGCTATCACAAAAGATGTATTTGGCTTGCAGCACGACAACCGATTTAATTGATCGAATGGAAAAAAGTGAACTTGTTGAACGGGTGAAAGATCCGTCTGACCGCCGCGTGGTTCGCATTCATTTATTGCCTGAAGGTGAGCGGATCATTCAAGAAGTGATTGTCAAACGCCAAGAATACGTCAGCGAACTTCTAGGGGCTTTCTCAGAAGAAGAAGCCATCGTTTTCAACCAATCTTTAACGAAACTACAGCAGCAAATGAAAAGAAAATGAGGCGATTTTGTTGGATCAACCCATCGGCGTGATTGATTCCGGCGTAGGCGGTTTAACCGTTGCGAAGGAAATCATGAGACAACTGCCAAAAGAAAAAATTATTTATGTAGGCGACACAAAACGATGTCCATACGGCCCTCGAGCAGAAGAAGAGGTTCTTCAGTATACATGGGAAATGGCACACTACCTATTAAGACATCATCATATTAAAATGCTTGTCATTGCGTGTAATACTGCGACAGCGATAGCACTTGATGAAATTAAAGCAACACTTGATATCCCGGTCATTGGCGTGATCCAGCCCGGAGCCCGCACAGCGATCAAGGTCACAAACAATCAGCATATTGGCGTGATCGGCACTGCCAATACGATCAAAAGTGAAGCCTATAAAGAAGCACTGCTTTCTTTAAAAGCAGGACTAACTGTTCAAAGTCTGGCATGTCCAATGCTTGTGCCGTTTGTGGAAAGTGGTACGTTTTTAGATCATACAGCAGATGAAGTCGTAAAAGCTTCTCTTGAACCGATGAAAGAAACAGGCATTGATACGCTTATTCTTGGCTGCACACACTACCCGATTTTAAAAGAACCGATTCAGCGCTTTATGGGCAGTGGCGTCAACATCATTTCTTCAGGAGATGAGACAGCGAGAGAAGCGAGCACAATTCTTTCATATAAAGGGCTGTTAAATGATTCGAAGGAAGAGCCTGTTCATACTTTTTATACAACAGGGCAGCAGCAAAACTTTCAAAATATCGCTCAAGACTGGTTCGGCTACCTGCCAGGGAAGGTCGAAACGGTTTCGCTTGAACACGTATATCAGCAATAACCTACTTCTCATGGAAGTGGGTTATTTTTTTATGAAAAGGGTCTAATCCTCTGAGGGAGCTCGTATACATACTAGTACAAACCACTAGAGGAGGGTGAAGTATGCTGAAAAAAGGAACTACAGCAGCTGTTACGTGTATTGCGTCAGCCATGCTTTTATCAGGATGCGGATTGTTTCAAACAGACCAAGCGAAAACAGAGATTGATCCACCACAAAATGTCACGTTTGTGAAAGAAAATAAAGAAGAGAAACAAACAGCGAAAGAAGGAAAAGAAGAGAAGCAAGCAGATACCGTCATGAGAGAATTATATTTAATTGATAAAAATGGATATGTTGTCTCTCAATCCATTCCGCTGCCGAAAAACGAAGGAAGTGCGAAACAAACACTTGAATACCTCGTAGACGGGGGACCGATTTCTAACCTGATGCCAAATGGATTCAGAGCCGTGCTGCCGGCGGACACGAGCGTATCTGTCGATATTAAAGATGGCACTGCGGTTGTGGATTTCTCAAATGAATTCAAAAACTATAAAAAAGAAGACGAACAGCGCATTTTGCAATCAGTCACTTGGACATTAACGCAGTTTGATTCAGTAGCCAAAGTCAAATTAAAGATGAATGGCCATGAATTAAAAGAGATGCCTGTGAATGGGACACCGATCTCAGATGATTTAAGCAGAGAGGACGGCATTAATATTCAGCACGAGGCTGCGGCTGATATGACATCAACGAAGCCTGTGACCGTCTACTATTTAGCTGAATCTGATAAACAGACGTACTATGTCCCGGTGACCAAAAGAGCACCAAAAGACGATGATGATCCAATTACAGCAGCCATTGATGAGCTCGTCTCTGGGCCAAGCAAAACAAGCCAATTGCTGACAGACTTTGATCAAGATGTGAAGCTAAATGATGTCCCGAAAGTAAAAGACGGTCATGTGACCCTTGATTTCAATGAATCCATTTTTGGCAGTGCAGATGAAAAGAAAAAGGTCATTTCACAAAAAGTTCTTGATAGCATTGTGCTGACATTAACAGAGCTGCCAGATGTGAAAAGCGTGTCTGTGAAGGTAAACGGAAAGGCAGAGCTTGTGAACGAAAAAGGAGCAGAGCTCACAAAGCCAGTTTCAAGACCAGAACAAGTGAATACAGGTAGTTTTTAACGTCACACATTGATATAATGGAGAAAAAGAGGCATGCACATTCGCTGCCTCTTTTTTATTCCAAGCGATTAGAACGGATCGAGGTTGTCAAAGTTAATAGGAGAACCCCGCTGACACCCGCGCGGAATGTATATTGTAACGGAGGTAAAACATGAGATTAGATGAAAGACAATACGACGAATTAAGAAAAATTGAAATACAGGCAGGCTACATCACGCACCCAGAAGGCTCTGTCTTAATCTCAGCGGGAAATACGAAGGTGATTTGTAACGCATCGATCGAGGACCGCGTACCTCCTTTTTTAAGAGGAGAAGGAAAAGGCTGGATTACAGCAGAATATAGCATGCTTCCAAGAGCAACGGCTCAAAGAACGATAAGAGAATCATCTAAAGGAAAAGTCACAGGACGTACAATGGAGATCCAGCGTTTAATTGGACGAGCTCTGCGCGCAGTCGTTGACTTAGAAAAGCTTGGTGAACGCACCATTTGGATTGATTGTGATGTTATTCAAGCAGACGGTGGAACACGAACAGCTTCTATCACAGGTGCATTTGTGGCCATGACACTAGCGATTCAAAAGCTTCAATCAGCAGGCGTTTTGAAAGAAAATCCGATCACTGATTATTTAGCCGCAATATCCGTCGGAATTGATTCTAAACAGGGACTTCTGTTAGATTTAAATTATGAAGAAGATTCTTCAGCTGAAGTGGATATGAATGTCATCATGACAGGCGCTGGACGCTTTGTTGAACTTCAAGGTACTGGCGAAGAAGCGACATTCTCAAGAGAACAACTAAACGGACTGCTTGATTTAGCTGAAAAAGGCATCAAAGAATTAATTGAAAAGCAAAAAGCAGTGACAGGAGAAGTTATCGAATAAAGAGAAGGGTTTGATCAGGATGAAAACTGCCATCATCGCAACGCACAATGCGGGCAAAGCGAAAGAATTCAAAGCCATTCTTGAGCCAAAAGGATTCACGGTCAAAACACTAGCGGACATCGGATTTACGGAAGAGATCGAAGAAACAGGACATACCTTTGAAGAAAATGCGATCATCAAAGCCGAGGCCATTCAAGCCAAAGCAGGTGAAATGGTGATTGCAGACGACTCGGGTCTGTCGATTGATTACCTTGGCGGAAAACCTGGCGTCTATTCAGCGAGGTACGCGGGCGAGCATAAAGACGATGCCGAGAACGTGGAAAAGGTGCTGAATGAGCTGCAAGGTATTGAAAAAGAAGACCGCACTGCTAGATTTAGATGTGCCCTGGCTGTCAGTATACCGGGGAAAGAAACAAAAACGGTAGAAGGATCAGTAGAAGGCTTTATCGCAGAAGAACCGATCGGCGAAAACGGCTTCGGATACGACCCAATTTTCATCGTCAAAGACAAAGACCAGACGATGGCCGAGTTATCACCAGAGGAAAAAAACAAGATCAGCCATCGAGCGGTCGCGCTTCAAAAGCTTTCATCACTGCTAGACGCAAATGAATAAGGGGGAATGAAGCCATGAAGATACTCATCATTAGTGACAGTCATGGACTCACAGACGAACTTCAAACCATTGCCAAACGGCATGCGGCTGAAGTGGACATGATGATTCACTGCGGAGATTCAGAACTCGAAACGAACCACCCAGCACTCGAAGGATACAAAGTCGTCAAAGGAAATTGTGACTTTATGGGCGATTTTGAAGAAGAGCTCCTGCTCCCACTCGACGGAGGCGGAAAACTATTTCTCACTCACGGACATCTGCATGGCATCAAACAATCCTTGCTTCAAGTCTACTACCGTGCAGAAGAGCTAGGCGCAGACATTATCTGCTTTGGCCACTCGCATATCCCTGGCAGTGAACTGCTAAGAGGAAAACTCCTCATTAACCCAGGCAGCGTGCACCTGCCAAGAGTGCGCAAAGAGCGCAGCTATGCTATACTGACACTAGATGGAATCGAAGCAAACGTACAGTTTTTCACGGACGAAGGTCACGTCATACAAGACCTCGAAAACACCGTCACATTGGAAGGTATTTCATAAGGGTGCAGCATTTGCCCCTTATGAAAAAACTTTCGAAAAACCGTTGACTTTAAAGAACAATAGTAATATAATAAATCTTGTCGCTGAGGTAATACGCCAAAGCACACTACATAACAACATGTCCCAGTAGCTCAGCAGGATAGAGCAACGGCCTTCTAAGCCGTCGGTCGGGAGTTCGAATCTCTCCTGGGACGTATTAAATTAAAAGCCTGAAACCCTTGATAATAAAGGGTTTCAGGCTTTTTTGTTCTTTAGAACATAAGTTCGTAAATCGCTTCAAAAAAGGATTTTGGGAGCGGATTTATTTTTAAGTATTTCCGTTCCCTGTTTTTGTATCAAAGAAGCTATCAAAATGGGTGGCTGATTTCTGATCAGCTTCTTCAATGACATGAGCGTAAATTGACATAGTTGTATCCATTTTTGTATGCCCTAATTGTTTTTGAATAACTTTAGCGTGAAAACGGACCAAATATGCAGGCCGCAATCTTTAAAGCAGCTGGTGGATTGCTCAACATGGCATCGAGGCAATTTACTAAAAGATAGCAAAGGAGAGAGCCAATCTGAATTAAGTGCATGGATATGAAGGAATAAAGATTGTTTAAACGTCTTTGGAAACTTGAGGAACGTGAGTATGCAATAGAAACGTCAACACACAAGTTTGAAGGAGAAAAGATCAGGGAGCTAGGACTGAAAGATGGAAGGTGGGACGGAGAAGTATAATTTTCTGAAATTTAATATATTTTTTCTTGCTTTAGCGAGTTATAGGATTCGTTCGACAAATTTTGCAAGCACCTCAACTTTATCAATTTTCTCCGATATTAAAATCAAGGAGTGAGTAGATTTGGGTAAAGGAAAGAAACGTGTAATAAAAAATAAAAGACAGAATAAGAAAATTAAGAAATTAGATAATGAAATATACTCAAAGAAATTAATGGAGTTAGAAGATGTTATCTATACATATTCAGAAAATATCGAGGTTTGCCCATATTGAGAACATAAGAGATGTCTCTAAGTACTATCCAGCATTTGTCCCTTTAGTGGCTGTATATTTCACTATGGAATTTAATGTTAATGTAAGTAAAGCTTTAGCTTTAGTTACCACAGCTATATCACTTATTTTTATTATAACAATAGTAATTAAAGGAAAAAGAGCCAGAAGTGTTGCTGTCTTAATGTTAAGAACATTTGAGCAAGTCTACGCTAGGAAAGAGAAAGGTGAAAATTGATTTGTCGATCGACAAATTTCGAGAATAGTTCTGTGTGCTCTTTTCCTGCCGATATAAAGGTAGGAGTTGATAATATAGACAAATCAAACAACAACAAAACACAGTTCAATTATGGCAAACTGGAAAGATTTTTGATGAATTTATCAAGGGAAATGAGATCAAATTTATTATCCCGAAAATACTGAACACTATTTCTTATTGGAGTCTAACGATTTAGTCTTTGTCTAAATAGAAGGGGAACATAAAATTTGGATTTCTCGATTAGCAAAATAGGTGGAAATAAAATTAAACTTTAGAATAATAAGACAATCATCTCTTGTAATTGCTTTTGAATATAGGGGGCTGTTTTCTATGAATCATTCAAATGAAAAAGAAATTGAAATTCAAGAAAAAGTAATCGATCCAGTTATAGAGGAGAGGAAAAGACAGGAAGCACAAGCTTTAATAACTGCTGTGCAATCTGGACTTACAAATACTTTAAGGCAAAAGGTTGCTAAAATACTAAACAAATACCCTGAAGCAAGAAAGTCAGATATTACACTGCAAATAAAATTTTGGGAAGAATTTCATGGACATACTTCCAAAAAAGTAGATTTGAAGAAAATGTATGAATATGAAAGGTTAAGTTCATTGGTAAGAGCAAGAGCGAAAATCCAAAATGAATACAAATTGTTCTTATCAGATGAGAGAACTAGAAAAATTAGAAGAGAACGTGAAGAAATTGAAAAGGAAGCGGCCTTATTAGACAAACCAACAGTTCCTATTATGCATCTTTATGCTGATGAGACAGGTAAAGACAGCGAATATATAATTATAGGAAGTGTGTGGGCATTAGATGACAGACATAATGGTTTATTGAATCATGAGTTAATAGAGTGGACAAAAAAAGCTAAAGAAGAAAATATTAGGTTTCCAGATGAGTTTCACTTTAAGAATTTAAATAATAAAAATAGAGATGAACTAAGATTATACAAGGACTTCTTTAAGGTTTTGCTGGATAATTCCGCAATGGTCAGTTTTAGAGCGATCGCAGTGAACAAATCCAAACTATCGACACCTATCGATGAGATAATAAATGATTTATTCTATCGATTAACAATTAAAGGTATGGAACATGAAATTCTAACTGGAAGAGTGGTGCTACCAAGGCAAATAAATTATTTCAAAGATAGAGATGATAATGATAATACTTATAACATTAGTAAGTTTTCTGAATTACTAAGTAGCAAATTTAAAGAACAATACGGAGATGATCTAGTACTTAATAACTATGTTCCACTAGATTCAAAATTGAGTCGATTAATACAAGCAGCAGATTTATTTACAGGTAGTTTAAATAGGCTCTATAATGTTCGGCCAAAAGGAGGTAATAAAAACAATAAGGATGAATTAGCAGATTATATAATAGATAAGGTTGGACTTCAGGAAATACGATATTCTATAGAAAATTTGTTAAATGATGTAGAAGATGGATTGAATACAGATATGGCAACAATCCATGTTTATGATTAATAAAATAATAATAATATATATAACGAAGGCGCTTTACTTTTATATAGAAAAGTGTCTTTTTCTATGTTCGATTAAATTATTTGTGGAAAAAAGACAAATTAATTTAGAACAAACAATTTAGAATTTATCAAAATGCCCCGTGGACACGCTTATATATTTGTTACTCACTTATCAAATGCAATAAATTTTCAGCAATATAATTCCTAATGAAAACTGTTGATTAATGGAATGGCCGATACTAATATATAAAGTTGACATCTCAATTGAAAATTTATTGGAATTTTAACATCCTAATCATAATTGATATATTACTTTATTTTAAGAGAAGATAGAAAGGATAAAAACAAACTGAAGTTCTTAAATAATAAAAGGGGGAAATTATTATGAATGGTATTGCTTCATGTTTTCCAGGCAATGAGTTATTAAGTTTAACGATAATTATTGGAATATATCTAGTCATAACTTACTTAACACTTTTTATAAGGAGGAAATACAAACACTTAAATATACCTAAAGAGTATAAGTGGATTGCTGCTCTTTCATTTTTTCTAAGTGCTATACTTACAGCAGTGTTTATGAATAGGTACAACTGTTCACAGTGGTTAGATAGTATATTACCTAATTTAATTGTGGATATCCTACTCATACCTGTGACTGCCATCTTTATTACAATACTTGTGAACAATACCCAAAAGAAAATTGAGGGGAGGGAAGCAAAAGAAGAAGCATTTTATACCATTGGTGTGCAACACTTAGAGTTAACAGTGTGTTTATCTAACATATATTTTTCTATAAAGGGAGATATAGAAAGAATTAAGTCTGAAGATTACGATAGTAAAAAATTACTGCATGAACACACTAATTACTATCTAAATAAAGCTATGGAAGCTTCTAGTATAACTACGGAAAATCTCAGCGTTTTCAGAAATGATACTAAGGAAATACTGTCCGGCTACATATACAAATACATTTCAATATTACCAAAAGACTTGGCAAGAAAAATTGTTGAACTGGAAGGAATGTTACAGAAAGAAGAAGACTATAAGAAGATTGGCGATAAAATTCTTGATATACATAACTATTTCAAGGGTTTTTATATATATTACTAAATATCGACTAAGAATAAGAGTCCAAAATGCTGAAAGGAGAAAGATCACTTGTACAACATCAATCCAACTTACTTGTTATATAGAAATGGAGAGACAACAAGCAGTCAAGAAGGTGATCAATTATTCGCCAAACAGATCGGAAATATCGAGATCACGAGCGGTCATATTGTTGCCTGTGATCCTTTTGTTTCAGAAGGGGACCAATCTTTTACGAGGAAGATTACTCTAGGAAAATATCCTATTATACTTGTAGTTAAGCGGTTGGAAAGCGGAGACGAACGAGTAGCCTATGCAATGATCAAGTTTACAAACGAGCTAGCAATAGAATGGGAGCTTGCTACAAGAATAGGGCAAGAACTCAATCAATTGAAAGAAGACGAGTTCTTCGGATACGGTGTAAATACGGGTATGGGCTGCTATATGGATGCGGAGTCAGCTATATATCTTCAAGCGTATGAGGATAAGCGATATAAAGAGGACAATGATTTTTATTTTTATGAGGAATTTGCAGAAGTACTTGAGCAAAACTACAAGCTCACATGGGACTGGCTCGTCACCCGTTTTCATGACAAGGTGGATATTTCCATGTTTACAACAGGCTTCGGCGACGGGATGTATCCAAGCTTTTGGGGACTGGATGGAAATGGAGCCTTGTGACGGATTTTCTTATAATGGATTAATGAAAAACCCATGAAATCATGGGTTTTTTGAATAGATTCAGTTGTTAGAGAAAATACCATCAATAGGACATTATGCTACTTTTAATTGTGAAGATGTTATTCACTTCTTTTTAAAAAATGAGAAATTATTATTTGCTTCAATTAAGAAGAAAATGCCCACATAATCTGATTTTGTTCTTAAAGAATTGAGAGCATTCGATTTTATGTGTTTGGTCTTTTGTTTGAAAATAATACTCTAATAGGAACAATTATAAACTAGTAAAATTATGGTTAATGTGTATAATGATAGGTATAAACTACTTGAAAAATCTAAGAAGTAGAATTTGGGAAGGGGCTAAATTTATAAAAAAATAATCATATTTCTTTGAGTGGAAATATGATTATGTCATCACAAAAATTCTAGTTATGGTAATTTAAAAAGGAGTGTCATTTTTTGAAAAAGTTTATTTTTATATTTATGTTATTAGTTTTATCTTTTATGCATTCAAAGCAAATTGCAAATGCTACAACATTAGAATGGAACAAATTATCTGATTTACCTGAAGCAAGAGTTGGCGCAAGTGTGGGTGTAGTTGACGGTAAGATATATCTGGCTGGTGGAGGTACTCCAACTAGTGTTTATTCAAATAAAACTTTTATGTATGATCCCAGTATAGACAAATGGACTGAAAAGAAAGAAATGTTGTCACCAAGAGGTGGAGCAGCAACTGTAGTTGTCGGTAGTGAGATATTTGTAATAGGCGGTGAATCAGAAAATAAAACATTAAATAAATTTGAAGTGTATGACACTAAGTCTAACAAGTGGACTCAGTTAGAGGATATTCCTTTTAAAACATTAAAGGGGGAATATAATGTTTATGCTGGATTTATCGGTAATAAGATTTATGTCTTAGGGGGAGGAAACGAATTTCATAGTTATAATCTAGAAACAAATGAATGGAAGGCTGAAAATGACCCAGCAGCTGATTTGAAATTTGCTACTGGTGTAGTGGTAAATGATAAATTTTATGTTCTGTCTGGCAATAACAAAAATCTAGTTTACGAATTTAATCCTTCTACAAATAATTGGACTACTAAAAAAAATGGGATGAAAGCAGAATATCGCACCAGTTCTGCATACAAAAATCACATTATAGTACCAGCAGTTAATCCATACAATCTTTATGTGTACTCTTTAGATAAGGAAGAACTGCTCAAAATAAACACTACAAGAACTGAAATGCGTCAAGCAGCTTCTTCAATAATAATCGATGATACTTTGTATGTAATAGGTGGAAAAGAATCTAGTATTAATAATAGTTTTAAAAGATTAGCTGATAGAAACTATAAATCGGTGATCTCTATCTCCTTAAAAGATCTGGAACTTCCAAACAATACAGAAACACCCGGTGACAAAGACCCAGATCCAGCAACACCACCAAAAGACGGTTCAACTAATCCAGGCGACAAAGACCCAGAACCAACCACACCACCAAAAGACGATACAACAGATGAAGACGGCGATGCACTTCTCATCATCACAATGGTCAATGGTTTGCAAAAGGAGTATGACCTTTCAATGAAAGAAGTCAACGCCTTCCTATCCTGGTACAAAAAACGTGATGCTGGCGAAGGTCCAGGGTTTTATGAAATTGACGAGCATGACAACAACAAAGGTCCTTTTGAAAGTAAAAGGACTATGTGGTATTCAACAACATTCTCATGTTCGAAGTGAATAAATATAAAAAGTAAATAACATCAAAGCCATCTAGTCAAACTAGGTGGCTTTTACGTTTGTTCGACAGTTTTCATCAATTTTAAGGCAAATTTAAGCTTCCATTTCATTTCAATTACATTAAATCTTTGTTACAATAAGACAGCTTTGCCCGAAGACACGTTCATACTTTGGACATCTTTTTTTCATCAATTCTTAAAATTTTTATGTTTTGATATGAAACTCTTTTGATGATCCATGCGTCTTTATAAGTGTCAAAAGAAAAGAGGTTATCAATATGCTATTCAAAAAGCTATCAGAAAATAAGTCTGTAAAATGGATAGGATATACAAGCTTTTACTTACTTATTTTGCTATTATTGTTCTTTATTTACGGATTCCATACAGCAAATACGGGATCATTCATTTACAACGATTTTTAATTGGAGATTAAACTATGAAACTATTACACACGATTCATGAATACCAACAAACGAAACCGACACAGCCAGCATTTGTTTCTCAACATGCTTCGATCACATATGATGAGCTTTGGCGTCTATCAGACCAAATGGCTGGTGCGATCGATGCAGTCGCAGCTGGCAGTGAACCTGTCATTGTCTACGGTCATATGGAGCCAGAGATGCTGATTTCTTTCTTAGGTACTGTGAAATCAGGCAGACCTTATATTCCGGTCGACATCTCAATACCTGTCGAGCGCATCGTCTCAATCATTGAAAGCTCAAAAGCCAGTCTATTGATATGTGCAAATGAGAAGAATGTATTAGATGTAGAAGAACACATTGAAGTGAAGAGTGCGGCATCGCTTTTAGCACTTGAAAAAGAAGCACCGCCATCCACGCAGTGGGTTCAACAAGATGATGTTTTCTACATTATTTATACGTCTGGCAGTACCGGAAAACCGAAAGGCGTTCAGGTAACAGCCAATAATTTAGAAAGTTTTACAGAGTGGATGTGCCGCGATTTCCCAATTGGTGAGGGGCGCACGTTCTTAAATCAAGCGCCATTTTCTTTTGACTTATCAGTGATGGATCTCTATCCAACGCTTCAATCAGGCGGCACGCTTTACTGTTTAGTGAAAGATCTTGTGAATAAGCCGAAGGATATGTTTGCAGCGCTTGGTCAATCTGACGTTGAAGTGTGGACATCCACACCTTCCTTTGTGCAAATGTGCTTAATGGATCCTTCCTTTACAGGGGAGCTTTTACCAAAGCTAAACGTTTTCCTTTTCTGCGGTGAGGCACTTCCTGTCTCTGTAGCAAGTGCGCTTCTTGAGCGTTTTCCTAAGGCGCAGGTCTTTAATACGTATGGTCCAACTGAAGCAACTGTTGCGATTACATCGATTGAAGTCACGCAGGAGATTCTTGATCAGCACGATTCTTTACCAGTGGGTTATGCCAAACCGGATACAGATATCGTCATTTTAGATGAAGAAGGCAAGACACTCCCTGATGGGGAAAAAGGGGAAATTGTCATCGTGGGGCCAAGCGTCACGAGAGGCTACTTAGGTGAACAAGCCTTAACGGATAAAGTGTTCTTTGAATACGAAGGACGCCCTGCTTACCGCACAGGTGACGCAGGTGTGGCGCAGGATGGTTTGATTACGTGCCACGGTCGTCTGGACTATCAAATTAAGCTACATGGATACCGAATGGAGCTTGAAGAAATTGAATATCATGTAAGCGAGACAACCTATGTCAATGCTTGTGTGATTGTGCCGTTTCAGCCAAACGGGCATGTGGAGTACTTAATTGCAGCAATTGTCCCAACTGAGCATTCCTTTGAAAAAGAATATCAGCTGACAAGTGCGATTAAGAAAGAAATGGCGGATTCACTGCCTGCGTACATGATTCCAAGAAAGTTTGTCTATCTTGAGCAGCTGTACATGACGCCAAACGGGAAGGTTGACCGTAAAAGAATCGCGAAAGAGGTTCTTCTATGATTCCGTTTAGTTCATTCTTTTTCTTCATTCTAATTGGTATTCTTCTTTTGCCGACGATGATTCTTGGTCTTTGCGGCAAAAGAATGCAGGGCTACAACATGTTTGCAACGGTTGTGGCACTCGCGCTTATTTTCTCAAAGGATGCACATGGCGCTTTGTTGCTGTTCTTGTTCACAGTATGGCAAGTCTTGATTATCCGCCTATATCTTGCGTACCGGTTGAAGGCGAACAGGGCGTCTGTCTTCTATATGGCAGTGGTGGCATCTATTTTGCCGCTTGTACTATCAAAGGTTTTACCGTTCTTTTTAACTCATCAGCCGCATCAACCGCCACCAATGAACTGGCTGAGCTTTTTAGGGATCTCGTACTTAACATTTAAAGGTGTTCAGTTGATTATCGAGACGAGAGACGGCTTGATTAAAAAGAAAATCCCGATTCACCGTTTGGTCTATTTCATCGTCTTTTTCCCGACGATTTCGTCAGGTCCAATTGACCGTTACCGCCGGTTTGAAAAGGATATGGATACACCGCCTGAAAAAGAAGTGTACAGTGACCTTCTATATGCAGGGATTCATAAAATTTTTATTGGGTTCTTATATAAGTTCATTATTGGTTATCTCATTCACACGTATATTCTCATGAATATTCATCACATTAGCAGCAGTCACTTTGTTCAACAGTTAACGTATATGTATGCGTACAGTATGTATTTGTTCTTTGACTTTGCTGGATATACAGCATTTGCTGTAGGTGTGAGTTATATCATGGGCATTAAATCACCAGAAAACTTTAATAAACCGTTTATCAGCCGTAATATTAAAGACTTCTGGAATCGCTGGCACATGTCGCTATCCTTTTGGTTCAGAGATTATGTGTTTATGAGATTTGTGTTCTTTATGACAAAGAAGAAGTGGATCAAGAACCGGATGGCTGTATCAAATATTGGGTACTTTGTCCTCTTTCTATTGATGGGTGCTTGGCATGGTCTCGCCCTTCAATACATTATTTACGGACTATACCATGCAGTTGTGATGTCCGGTTACAATTTATTTGAGAAGTGGAATAAAAAGCACAAGTGGTGGCCGGATAATAAGGTCACAATGGTTGTGTCGATCATTATTACATTCCATGTGATTTGTTTCGGATTTTATATTTTTTCAGGAAAACCATTTCATCATTAATGATTAAGGGAGTAGAAAATTATGGAATTTAAAAATCAAGTATACGGTATTATTGCAGAGGTTTGTCAGGACGACGTTGTGAAAGAAAATCCAGAGATTGCAATTTTTGACGAAGGTCTTCTAGATTCATTTGGTACAGTAGAACTACTTATGGCAATTGAAAGTCAACTTGGAATTACTGTTCCGATTACAGAGTTTGATCGTGATGTGTGGGATACACCGAATCACATTGCTGAGCAGCTGGCAGAGATGAAGTAATGAAAAAGCGTTTTTTTGGGCCGCTTATTTTAGCGGCTGTTCTATTCATTGGTGTTCTTCTTGTACCAAATGCATGGCTCTCACATCTGATCCCAAAAGACAAATTACAAAAGTCAGCCACAGAATTAGATCCAGGGATGTTTCAAGGGCTTTATTTACAAGATGAAATGCTAAAAGATCCAACTTATTTGCCGATCTATGGATCTTCTGAACTTTCACGTTTTGATCCATATCACCCTTCGAATTTCTTTCATGAAAATCCTCAAGGGTTTACACCTTATCTTGTTGGAAAAGGTGGATCGCAATCATTAATTCATGCCATGAACTTTGCAGCGCATATGGATGAATTAAAAGGGAAAAAGCTTGTGTTTATCGTGTCCCCGCAGTGGTTTGTCAAAGGGGGATCAGACGAGAATCACTTTGCTCCTAACTATTCAGCGCTTCAGGCGCTTGATCTTGCTTATAATAAAGAAATTGATCCAGCTGTGAAAAAAAAGCTCATCAAAAGAATCATGAAGTTTAAGGCAGTAAAGAACGACATGGTCATCACAGAACTTTTTAAAGCAGAGCTTTCTGGGAACAAATTCGCTTATGGCGCGATTTCTCCTATTGCAAAAATGTATTATGGCATGCTTCAAAAGAAAGACATGTACTATACGATCGGGTCTGGGCATGAGCGCAAGCTTCGTCCGTCTCCTTCAGTGGAAGGGAAAACATGGACTGAGCTTGAAAAAGAAGCGAGCGTCTTAGGATCTGAAAAAGCAGGGGACAACCCGTTTTATATTGATCAGAGATTGTTTGATCGAAAGTTGAAGCCGATCATGAAAAAGATGAAGGATTCTCGTCGTGACAATTCTTATGCAGCATCACCTGAATATAAAGATTTCCAGATCATGCTGGATATTTTAAAACAGGCAGGGGCGAAGCCTTTATTCGTGACGATTCCCGTCAACGGAAAATGGTATGATTACACTGGTTTTCCGAAAGAGGGACGTACAGATTATTATCAAAAAATCAATCGTCAAATTCGAGATAATGGGTATGAAGTCGCAGATTTGACTTCGCATGAGTATGACCCATATTTCTTTAAGGATACGATTCATGTGTCGTATAAAGGATGGGTATACATCGATAAGGCGATCGAAAAGTTTTACAAAGAGCAGTAGATTGCAGCAGCTTTCTGCTGCTTTTTGTTTGTCGAATGAGTGGATTTCTTGTATAAATAGGGTGGAAGGGCTATGCTGAATATGGAGGCGATACGATGAATCGTTCTGAGAAAAAAGAACTATTAAAGCGTTCAAAGAAGCATTTTAATGATCATGCCTTTTGGGAAAAGTTAAAAAAGACGGCACAAAAAGCTGGAGTTTCTCTTGTCTATGCTGTGTTATTACTTTATTATACATTGCAAAAACCCGAAGTACCGGTTAAAGCGAAGACCCTCATCATTGGGGCGCTAGGGTACTTTATCCTTCCGATTGACCTGATCCCTGATACATTGGTAGGGATCGGCTACACAGATGATCTAGGCGCCATCACATTTGCTCTGCTTCAAGTCGCAATGTACATTGATGACGATGTCAAAGGAAAAGCAAAAGACAGGCTGGGAAAATGGTTCGGTGAAAAAAGCGATACGTCTTTCATTGATCAAAAGCTTGAAGATGGCGGTATGCCTTCTGCTTAAAGAAAAGCCTCTTAAACGGAGGCTTCAGCGTGTAGACAAACCCTCGCATTCTTTGTCAGTCCTGCGCTCCGGTGCTCGTTCTTCCTAGACTTCAAGGGTTTTCAACTACGCTGAAAAAAAGACAAAGGGCTAAAATAAAGTTCATTTTAGCCCTTTGTCAACAATCTATTGCCTCCTAAACGGAGGCTTTTTTCATTATCTTAAAAATTTCACGCAAACCGGATGCGGAACGGTGATGTCTGATTGTAAGACAGTGAGTCGTCCCGTTTCTTTGTCACGTTTGTATAACACAAGGTTGCTAGATTCTTGGTTTGAACCAACGAGAAATTCTTCTGTTGGATCAAGGACAAAGTCTCTAGGCCAATTTCCTTCAGATGAAGCAATTTCAACGAGGTTTAGTTTGCCGTCATGACCTGCTTTGAAAATGGCAATGCTGTCATGTCCACGATTTCCTGCATACACAAATTGACCGTCAGAAGACACATGAATGGCGCTGCCTTGATTATTCTCTGTGAAGTCATTAGGAATGGTTGCGATCGTTTGGATCTCTTCGAAATGACCATTTTCAAAGTAACGAAGGACAATGACCTCTGAGCTGAGCTCTGTCATGACATAGGCCACAGGTTTCGTAGGGTGGAATGTGATATGACGAGGGCCGCTGCCTGGTTTTGTTTCAAATGTATGGGCAAGCTCAAGTTTGCCGTTTTCTTTCTTATACGTATAAATTCCGTCTGTGCCAAGGTCAACAGCTACTGCAAATTGTTCATCAGGTGTCAAACCCATAAAGTGAGTGTGCGGTTTTTCTTGACGGTCTTCGTTTGGTCCAGTGCCTTCATGCTGCGCCTGTGACAGCATGCGGATCACTGAGCCGTTTTCAGCATCAATTTCGTACATCTCGGCAGTTCCTTTATGATAGTTTGCTGTAAACGCTATTTTCGTTTGGCTGTCCACGCTGACGTGACAAGGAGAAGCCCCATCGGCAAGCTCTTGGTTGATGAAACGAAGTGCGCCGGTGTCGGCATCAATTTGATACGCAGCAAGCCCGCCCTGTGCTCCTTCTTTCACAACAGCATACACAAACTTTTGAGAATCTGAGACAGTTAAATATGTAGGATTTTCAAGTTCGGCAGCCACTTCTACTTGTTCAATCTGCTGCTTGTCCGTATTTAAAGTAAAAGAATAGATTCCTTTGCTGTCTCCTTTTGTATACGTTCCGATATAACCTCTGATGTTAGCCATGTATTGCCCTCCTTCTATTAGATGCTCTCATTCTATCACAAATTCTTAGGAAAACGCTTTAGAAAGGCATGCTGTAGGAAAAAACAAACGCAATGAAATCTCACAATATTCTTCAAAAACCGTGTGAAAAAATATTACAAAAGCTTGTTCAAAAGAAAACCGTTCATGTAGAGTAAATAAATTGAAGAAAAAATACAAAAAATTTTAAGTTTTTTCATTCCTTGTCTAGCAAAGGTGTAAGCGTATACATTTTATTTTGATTAGTCTAAATTGTCTAATAATTTTAAAAATGCTGTTGACACTGCATGGAAAGCGACGTAAGATGGGTTCAACAAAAGCAAACAGACACGCAGAGTAAGCGTGAGACACTTCAATATAAAGTGTCTGAAAATTCAACTACTTTTTGTTTGAAAGAGAGGGTGCTCACTGAAGATGGAAGACCAAAAGGAACAGTGGATCTTTTTAAACGATGAACTCGTGAAAAAAGAGGATGCGAAAATTTCAGTTTATGATCATGGCTTCTTATATGGTGACGGTGTGTTCGAAGGAATACGTGTATATAACGGAAATATCTTTCGAATGAAAGAACATTTAGACCGCCTGTATGATTCCGCTAGATCCATTATGCTGAACATTCCATATTCACTTGAGGAGCTCACTGAAAAAATGATTCATACAGTTGAAAGGAACGGCCTAAAAGATGCCTATATCCGCCTTGTTGTCTCAAGAGGAGCCGGTGATCTTGGCTTAGATCCAAACAATTGTGGGAGAGCCAACACAGTGATCATTGTAGAGCCGCTGGCCATCTTTCCAAAGCACCTATATGAAACAGGTATTGATATTGTGACAGTACCGACAAGGCGAAATCGTCCTGACGTACTAAGTCCAAAAGTGAAATCATTAAACTATTTGAATAACATCCTTGTCCGAATCGAAGCCCATATGGCCGGTGTGAGTGAAGCGCTGATGCTGAACGATCAAGGGTACGTGGCAGAAGGTTCTGCAGACAATGTGTTTATTTATAAAAAAGGTAAGCTCTATACACCGCCAGGTTATATCGGCGCTCTTGAAGGCATCACAAGAAATGCCATCATGGAAATCGCAGAAGACTTAGGCTACGAAGTGAAAGAAGAACCTTTCACAAGACATGATGTGTATACAGCTGAAGAAGTCTTCCTGACAGGAACCGCTGCCGAAGTCATCGCTGTTGTAAAAGTTGACGGTCGTATCATTGGCGAAGGAAAACCAGGGTTCCACACAAACAAACTTCTTGAACAATTCCGTAAGCGAGTCGTTGAAGAAGGAGAAAAAGTAGTCTTTACCGATGAGAACATTCACGCAAGCTAAATAGATATCGATAAACGTTGAAGAGGACTAGTAGCTTTAGAGTCAGTATCTACAGAGAGCCGGTGCTAGCTGGAAACCGGTGTTACTTTCTAAAGTGAACTCACCTCTGAGTGTCTGCCTGAAATGATAGTAGGGCAGACCGAGTGACATTGCATCACTCGTTACCAAAATGGATGAAAGATGTCCATGAGACGGCAGCATGATTTGCCGTGAACAAGGGTGGTACCGCGAAAAACAAAGCTTTTTCGCCCCTTTGACCTAGTGAAAAGTAGTGTCATTGTGGGGTGAGAAGGCTTTTTTATATGGTCTCATATCTCTATCTTGAATGGAAAAGGGTGAAAGGACTTGACTGAAGCAAGACAAAGAGGAGGAAATCAAATGGGGACAAATGTACAAATGGAGACGGAAAAATCAAATGCACCACAAACGATGAACGGTGCACTCATGTTAATTGAAGCACTCAAAAGAGAAAAAGTAGAAGTCATTTTTGGTTATCCTGGCGGAGCCGTTTTACCGATCTACGATAAAATTTACGATTCTGGTTTATTTCATGTCCTGCCAAGACATGAGCAAGGAGCGATTCACGCAGCGGAGGGATACGCAAGAGTATCTGGTAAACCAGGCGTTGTTATTGCCACATCAGGACCGGGGGCAACCAACCTAGTCACAGGAATTGCAGATGCGATGATTGATTCACTACCAATGGTTATCTTCACTGGACAGGTGGCAACTTCAGTCATTGGATCAGATGCATTCCAAGAAGCAGATGTACTTGGTATCACAATGCCAATCACAAAACACAGCTATCAAGTGAGACGTCCAGAAGAGTTACCGGGTGTCATTAAAGAGGCATTTCACATCGCAACAACCGGCAGACCTGGTCCAGTCTTGATTGATATTCCAAAAGATGTCGCTGGCATTGAAGGGACATTTGAATACGATCAGCCAATCGATTTGCCAGGTTATCAGCCGAAAATTGAGCCGAATTATTTGCAAATTCGCAAGTTAGTAGAAGCTGTAAGCAGAGCAAAGAAACCAGTTATTCTAGCAGGAGCTGGCGTTCTTCACGGCAAAGCGTCGGAAGAATTAAGGCAATATGTAGAGCAGCAACAAATCCCTGTCGCTCATACATTGCTTGGGCTTGGTGGATTCCCGGCAAAGCATCCTCTTTTCCTAGGAATGGCGGGTATGCACGGCACATATGCAGCGAACATGGCACTACATCAATGTGACTTACTCATTTCAATCGGAGCGAGATTTGATGACAGGGTAACCGGCAACCTCAATCATTTTGCAAAGCATGCGAAGGTGGCTCACATTGACATCGACCCAGCGGAAATTGGTAAAAACATTCACACCCATATCCCAGTTGTTGGTGACAGTAAGCTAGTGCTTCAAGAACTGATCAAGCAGGACGGGAAACAAGGTGAATCAGACGAGTGGAAGAGCCAGCTAAATCAGTGGAAGGAAGAATATCCACTCTGGTATGTCGAAAACGAAGCTGAAGGCTTTAAGCCTCAAAAGCTGATCGAATACATTCATCAATTCACAAAAGGTGAAGCCATTGTGGCAACTGATGTTGGACAGCATCAAATGTGGGCTGCACAGTTCTATCCATTTGAAAATGCCGATAAATGGGTGACATCTGGTGGGCTTGGCACAATGGGATTTGGTTTACCGGCAGCGATTGGCGCGCAGCTAGCTGATCAAGAGGCAACGGTTGTAGCGATTTTAGGAGACGGAGGTTTCCAAATGACCCTGCAAGAACTTGCCGTTATCCGTGAGCTGAACCTTCCAGTGAAAGTGATTGTTCTCAATAATCACAGTCTTGGAATGGTAAGACAATGGCAAGAAATTTTTTACGAAGAACGCTACTCACATTCTAAATTTTCAGAGCAGCCAGACTTCGTGAAATTATCTGAAGCTTATGGCATTAAAGGGATCAGAATCTCATCAGACGAAGAGGCGCAAGAAAAGCTCGAAGAAGCATTAACGTCTAGAGAGCCTGTTTTCATCGATGTCAATGTAGCGAGAGATGAGAAAGTATTCCCGATGGTAGCACCGGGGAAAGGACTTCATGAGATGGTGGGGGTGAAACCTTGAAAAGAATTATTGTGTTGACTGTATTAAATCGATCAGGCGTACTGAACAGAATCACAGGCCTTTTTACTAAAAGACACTACAACATTGAAAGCATTACGGTCGGCCATTCTGAGATTCAAGATGTATCACGCATCACGTTCGTCGTCCATGTAGACCAGGAGAAAGACATCGAACAGCTGACAAAACAGCTGAACAAACAAATCGATGTTCTGAAAGTAACGGATATTACAAACCAATCAATCGTTCAGCGAGAGCTGGCTTTGATAAAAGTCGTATCTGCACCAGCATCTAGAATGGAGATCACGGGTGTCATTGAACCGTTTAGAGCTTCTATTGTAGATGTGAGCAGAGAAAGTGTCGTCATTCAGGTGACAGGTGAGTCTTCAAAAATTGAAGCACTCATTGAATTACTTAAGCCATACGGCATTAAAGAAGTCGCCAGAACTGGCACCACGGCCTTTGCGAGAGATAATCAGCAAAAGCCGCAAACAAATAAAACAATTTCAATTGTCTAAACAAAAGGAGAGAGTCAAATGGTAAAAGTATATTATAACGGTGATATTCAAGAAAACGTATTAAACGGTCAAAAGGTAGCTATCATTGGTTACGGATCACAAGGTCATGCACATGCATTGAACTTAAAAGAGAGCGGCGTAGATGTGATTGTCGGTGTGAGAAAAGGCGGATCTTATACAAAAGCACAAGAAGACGGTCATCAAGTATTCACAGTAAAAGAAGCAGCAGCACAAGCAGATGTCGTCATGGTATTACTTCCTGACGAACAGCAAAAGAAAGTATATGATGAAGAAATCAAAGATCAATTAGAAGCAGGTAACTCACTTGTATTCGCACACGGATTCAACGTTCACTTCCATCAAATTGTTCCTCCAAGTGACGTAGATGTGTATCTTGTGGCTCCAAAAGGTCCAGGACATCTTGTAAGAAGAACATATGAGCAAGGCGCTGGTGTACCTGCACTATTTGCTATCTATCAAGACGTATCTGGTCAAGCGAAAGACAAAGCACTTGCTTATGCAAAAGCAATCGGTGGAGCAAGAGCGGGCGTTCTTGAAACAACATTTAAAGAAGAAACAGAAACGGATCTATTCGGTGAGCAGGCAGTTCTTTGTGGAGGTCTTACTTCATTAGTAAAAGCAGGTTTTGAAACATTAACAGAAGCTGGTTATCAGCCAGAGCTTGCATACTTCGAGTGTCTGCATGAACTGAAATTGATCGTTGACCTTATGTATGAAGAAGGATTAGAAGGTATGAGATATTCAATCTCTGATACAGCGCAATGGGGTGACTTCGTATCAGGACCACGCGTTGTGGATGCAAAAGTAAAAGAATCAATGAAAGCAGTCTTGACTGACATCCAAAACGGAACATTCGCGAAAGAATGGATTGTTGAAAACCAAGTGAATCGTCCACGTTTCAATGCGATCAATGCAAATGAAAATGAGCACCAAATTGAAATCGTCGGAAGAAAGCTTCGTGAAATGATGCCTTTCGTTAAACAAGGAAAGAAAAAGGAAGCGGTGAGCGTCGGTGCGAAAAATTAATTTTTTTGACACAACACTTCGAGATGGAGAGCAATCACCAGGAGTGAACTTAAATGCACAAGAAAAGCTAATCATTGCTAAGCAGCTTGAGCGCCTTGGGGTTAATATCATTGAAGCGGGTTTTCCCGCTTCATCCCGAGGGGATTTCTTAGGCGTACAAGAAATTGCAAGAACGATTAAGAACTGTTCAGTTGCAGGACTTGCACGATGTGTGAAAGGTGACATTGATGCTGCATGGGACGCATTAAAAGATGGAGCTCAACCAAGAATACACGTCTTTATTGCGACTTCTGACATTCACCTCAAGCATAAACTAAAGAAAACACGTGAAGAAGTGGTTGAACAAGCTGTTTCAATGGTGAAATACGCGAAAGAGCGCTTCCCAGTTGTTCAGTGGTCAGCAGAAGATGCATGCCGGACAGATCTTTCTTTCCTAGCAGAAATTGTAGAAAAAGTGATCGACGCAGGCGCAAGTGTCATTAACTTGCCTGATACTGTTGGATACCTAGCACCAAAAGAGTACGGAAATATCTTTAAATATATGAAGGAACACGTTCCAAATATCGATCAAGTCATCTTGTCAGCACACTGTCATGATGATTTAGGAATGGCTGTAGCGAACTCACTTGCTGCCATTGAAAATGGAGCAGATCAAATTGAAACAGCTGTCAACGGTATTGGAGAGCGCGCAGGAAATGCTGCTTTAGAAGAAATAGCAGTTGCCCTTCATATTCGCAAAGACTTTTACCAAGTCGAATCAACCATTCAGTTGAATGAAATTAAGCGCACAAGTGATGTAGTGAGCAAATACTCAGGTATGATTGTACCGCGTAATAAAGCAGTCGTTGGAAACAATGCATTTGCCCATGAATCAGGTATTCACCAAGATGGATTCCTCAAAGAAAAAACAACCTATGAAATTATCTCTCCAGAGCTTGTAGGCGTCACAACAGATGTGCTTGTCCTTGGTAAACACTCCGGAAGACACGCGTTTAAAGACCGCTTAAAAACACTCGGCTTTAAATTGACTGAAGAAGAGATCAATAAGTTCTTCGAAACTTTTAAGAACTTAACAGAGAAGAAGAAAGAAATCACAGATGATGATTTGATCTCTATTATATTAGAAGAAAAAGTAGCAGACCGTAAAATTGGCTATGAATTTGAAAGTCTTCAAGTTCACTATGGGACAGAGCAAATGCCGACCGCAACAGTCTCTCTTAAAAATCAAGAAACGCAGGAAGTCATTCAAGAAGCAGCTACAGGTGCAGGCAGTGTAGAAGCTGTGTACAACACGCTTGAGCGCTGTATGGAGGAAAGAATTCATTTGCTAGATTATCGTATTCAATCCAATGGAAAAGGCAGAGACGCACTAGCGGAAGTATATGTCACTGTTTCAATAGAAGGAAAAGAAACAGCAGGACGCGGTGTAGCGCAAGATGTGCTGGAAGCATCGGCTAAAGCTTACGTCAATGCAGTGAATAGACATTTAATCTTTAAATCAAACCTAATAGAAATTGAGAAACATCACGCCATCTCATAAGAAAGGAGGAAGGGACTCATGAAAAAGAAAATTGCACTTTTGCCCGGCGATGGAATCGGACCGGAAGTCGTCACATCAGCCGTCGCTGTCCTGAAAGAGACAGCGGCTCAATTTCAACACGAATTTGAATTCGAAACAGCTCTCATTGGCGGTATAGCGATAGATGAAAAAAACAATCCGCTCCCTAAAGAAACAGTAGAAGTGTGCAAAAGCGCAGATGCGATTTTATTAGGAGCCGTTGGCGGACCAAAGTGGGATCAAAACCCGCCAGAACTTCGCCCAGAAAAAGGCTTGCTCTCCATTCGCAAGCAGCTGGACTTATTTGCGAACATCCGCCCTGTCAAAGTATTTGATAGCTTGAGTGAGGCTTCACCGTTAAAACAAGATCACATTAGTGGAGTGGATTTCGTCATTGTTCGTGAATTAACTGGAGGCCTCTACTTTGGCGAACCAAGTGAGCGCTACACGGATGATGAAGGAAAAGAAGCTGCGGTTGATACACTTCTTTATACAAAGGAAGAGATTGTTCGTGTATTAAAAGAAGCGTTCGACATGGCATTAACGAGACGGAAAAAAGTAACGTCTGTGGATAAAGCAAATGTTCTCGCTTCGAGTAAACTATGGCGGGATGCTGTAGAAGAAGTTGCATCCCAATATCCAGATGTCGCATATGAGCACATGCTCGTCGATAATGCCGCGATGCAGCTGATTTATAAGCCCGCTCAATTTGATGTCATCGTGACAGAGAATATGTTTGGTGACATTTTAAGTGACGAAGCATCTATGATTACTGGCTCACTCGGCATGCTGCCATCTGCTAGTTTATCAAGCACCGGCCTTCATTTATATGAGCCGATTCATGGTTCAGCACCCGATATTGCGGGGCAAAATGTCGCAAACCCTCTGGCTACTATATTGTCAGCAGCCAGCTTGCTTAGAACATCCTTTGCTTTAGAAGAAGAAGCGGCTGCAATTGAAGCAGCTGTGGAAGCCGTCCTTGCCTCTGGCAAACGAACAAAGGACCTAGCATCAAAAGAGGGAACGTATGAAACGACTGATGATATCACGAAAGCCGTTGTAGATGCACTCAAACAACGGGCGAAAACCATTGTATAAATAGAAATCTTTTTGAATTAGGTAGAGGGAGGAAAAAGGGTTATGCCTCGAACAATCATCGAAAAAATATGGGATCAGCATGTTGTCAAAAATGGCGAGGGAAAACCAGACCTTTTATATATTGATCTGCACTTGGTGCATGAGGTGACGTCACCTCAAGCATTTGAAGGATTAAGACAAAAAGGGCGCAAGGTGCGAAGACCACAAAACACATTTGCGACGATGGATCACAACATTCCGACTGTGAATCGATTTGTGATCAAAGATGAGATTGCGAAGAAGCAAGTGAGTGCTCTAGAGCGCAACTGTGCTGAATTCGGGGTCCGTCTAGCTGACCTTCACAGTGTAGACCAAGGAATCGTTCATGTCGTTGGACCAGAGCTTGGTTTAACACTTCCGGGGAAAACAATCGTGTGTGGAGATAGTCATACATCTACTCATGGCGCATTTGGTGCACTTGCCTTTGGGATTGGCACAAGTGAGGTTGAGCATGTGCTTTCCACACAAACACTTTGGCAGCAGCGTCCGAAGACACTAGAAATTAGAGTAGACGGAACGCTTCAAAAAGGGGTAACAGCCAAAGATGTCATTTTAGCAGTCATTGGCGCACATGGCGTGAAGTTCGGTTCAGGTTATGTCATTGAATACACTGGGGAAGTATTCAGAAACATGTCAATGGATGAGCGGATGACCGTTTGTAATATGTCAATTGAAGCAGGCGCAAGAGCAGGATTGATCGCACCTGATGAAGTGACCTTTGAATATTGCCGCGGACGCAAATACGCACCGCAGGGTGAAGATTTCGAAGCAGCGATAAAAGAATGGAAAGAACTAAGAACAGATCCGGGTGCGACCTATGATAAAACCATTGTTTTAGATGGAAATCATATTTCACCTATGGTCACGTGGGGAATTAACCCGGGAATGGTGCTCCCAGTGGATGCAGCCATTCCAGGACCTGAAGATTTTGCACAAGAAGATGACCAAAAAGAAGCAAAACGTGCTTATGAATACATGGGGGTTCATCCTCATCAGCGTATTGAAGATATTACGATTGAGCATGTGTTTATTGGCTCATGTACGAACTCAAGAATGACTGATTTACGCCAAGCCGCTTCTATGATTGAAGGACAAAAAGTAGCTGATCATGTCAGAGCGATTGTGGTTCCTGGCTCACAAAGTGTCAAACTGCAAGCAGAAGAAGAAGGACTTCATGAAATTTTCCTAGAAGCAGGATTTGAATGGAGAGAATCTGGCTGTAGTATGTGCCTCAGCATGAATAACGATGTGGTGCCAGAAGGTGAACGCTGTGCATCTACATCAAACCGTAACTTTGAGGGACGTCAAGGGAAGGGTGCAAGAACGCATCTAGTCAGCCCGGCAATGGCTGCGATGGCAGCCATACATGGCCGATTTGTCGATGTCAGGAAGTTTAATCAAGAGAAAACAGTCGTGTAAGGAGTTGTGTCATAGATGGAGCCTTTAGTCACTCATAAAGGAAAAGCCGCTGTGCTTAACCGTATAAATGTAGATACAGATCAAATCATTCCGAAACAGTTTTTGAAAAGAATCGAACGAACAGGATATGGCCGATTTGCCTTCTTCGACTGGCGATATTTAGCAGATGGCAGTCCGAATCCAGATTTTGAACTCAATCAGCCGATTTATGAAGGAGCCTCTATTTTGATCGCAGGCGAAAACTTTGGCTGCGGATCATCAAGGGAACATGCGCCTTGGGCACTTGATGATTATGGTTTCAAAATTGTCATTGCCCCATCTTTCGCCGATATTTTTCATCAAAACTGTTTTAAAAACGGGATGCTTCCAATCCGCCTTGATTATGATGTGTGGAAAACGTTTGCTGCATCATATGAAAACAAAGGATATGAAATGACAGTTGATCTGGAAAAACAACAGATTCAAGACCATGAAGGGAATGTTACTCCTTTCGATGTAGATCCACACTGGAGAGAAATGCTCCTGAATGGCTATGATGAGATTTCATTAACATTGTTACTAGAAGATGAGATTCAAGCATTTGAAGAGAAACGTAGCAGCTGGCTGCGTGCATAAACAACGAGAAGCCGTCCCCGTGGTGTGACGGCTTCTTTTTTGCATGAAAACCTCTCGTTACTTGTGTTTACTAACCTTCGTTGGTAAACTGATAAAAAATATGCGCCCGAAAGGAACGTAAGCATGAAACATGACAAGAAGAAAGATAATGTCATTTTGTTTCCTGGTCTGAAAGAAAGACTGATTGAAAAAGGAATGGCAGCATTAAAAGATAAACAGTATCAAGAGGCGCTTCACTTATTTTCAGAAGCGAAATCGTATGATGACGATGAAGAATCCGATATTCATCTCGGTATGGCGATTTGTTTTCTAGAGCTTGGTGAGCTGCAGGATGCAAAGCGAGTATGTGAAAAGATGCTACATGAAGGATATGGACACTATTTCACTGTGCTTCAAGTGTATATGACCATCTTAATTCAGCTGAAAGAGTACGAGGAAGTCAAACAAACAATTGAGGCTGTCCTTGAAGAAAATCACCTTCCAGCAGAAAGTGCGGAGCATTTTTATAAGCTGCTTGAATTTAGCAGAAAGATGATTGAATCACCAGAAGAGATTTTAGACGAAGACGAGGAAGGCAGCGGAGAAATCAATATAGATGAAATGCTCGAGCGGCCAGAAGAGCAGGTGCAGTTCATCCATTCGCTGAAAGACCGAAACATCACGCCGCATATGGGTCTATTAAATACGATCCTACAAAAGCCTGATGGAAACCCTTTGGTCAAATCATTGATCCTGCAACTTCTGTCAGATCATGATGTGGCAAAGCCGGTTCATGTGACGAAGTTCGGTGATTCATTAACGCTTGTTCCTTCTGAGACTGTCAAGCCAGAGCAAATGCCACTGCTTCAGCAAGTCCTTCGAAAGCTCGATGACACACTCGGCAATGAGAACCCAACCCTTTACCAAGGGGTTGAAGAGTTATGGCGCCGTCACTTATTTGTGCTGTATCCATTTCTTCCTAAATATACGGATCCGAGTCTTTGGGCTGCGGCACTTCATAAAGTCGGCTATGAAATGCATGGAATCGAGATTGACCTCGAAGAATTGCATTTATTGTATGATTTTAACGAACGAGAGCTGAGAGAAGCTTGTACAATGCTGAAAGATATTGAAGAAATTTCTTATTTGTAATTTGTCGATTTAGTTGAAAGACGGACTTGTTATGTTATAATATAATGGTTGTATTTGTGCATATATCGTGCGGTTGTAAGATTCCAACGGTTGAAAGACGTTATGTATAATCAAGTCAAATGTTGTATACATAAGACCGCTTCTTTAGCGGAGTGCGTGGTTTTTGATTGGACGAAGTCTTTATGATGCTTTAGAATGTAACAACGCACAATCTGAATAGATTTTTGGAGGGAAACACACATGTCAGTAAAATGGGAAAAACAAGAAGGTAACGAAGGCGTCTTAACAGTAGAAGTTGACGCTGAAACATTTAACAAAGCACTTGATGATGCATTTAAGAAAGTAGTTAAGCAAGTATCAATCCCTGGATTCCGTAAAGGGAAAGTACCACGTGGTCTTTTCGAGCAGCGTTTTGGAGTAGAATCTCTTTATCAAGATGCACTAGATATTCTTCTTCCAGTTGAATATCCGAAAGCAATCGACGAAGCTGGTATCGAGCCGGTTGACCGCCCTGAAATCGATGTTGAGAAAATCGAAAAAGGCGAAAGCTTAATCTTCACTGCAAAAGTAACAGTGAAGCCAGAAGTAAAACTTGGTGACTACAAAGGTCTTAACGTAGAAAAAGACGACACATCTGTATCTGATGAAGATGTCCAAGAAGAGTTAAAAGCTATGCAAAACCGTCAAGCTGAGCTTGTTGTCAAAGAAGAAGGCGCAATCGAAAACGGCGATACAGTTGTTCTAGATTTCGAAGGATTCGTTGATGGAGAAGCATTCGAAGGCGGAAAAGCTGAGAACTACTCTCTTGAAGTAGGTTCTGGTTCATTCATCCCTGGTTTCGAAGAGCAATTGGTTGGTCTTGAAGCAGGTGCAGAAAAAGACGTTGAAGTGACATTCCCAGAAGAATATCATGCTGAAGACCTTGCAGGTAAACCAGCTGTATTCAAAGTGAAAATTCATGAAATTAAAGCAAAAGAACTTCCAGCACTTGACGATGAGTTCGCTAAAGATGTTGATGAAGAAGTAGAAACGATTGTTGAATTAACTGAAAAAACGAAGAAACGTCTTGAAGAAGCAAAAGAAAACGAAGCAGAAGGCAAACTTCGTGAAGAGCTAGTAGCAAAAGCTTCTGAAAATGCGGAAGTTGACGTTCCTCAAGCGATGGTTGACACTGAGCTAGACCGCATGATGAAAGAATTCGAACAACGTCTTCAAATGCAAGGGATGAACCTTGAGCTTTACTTCCAGTTCTCTGGACAAGATGAAGATGCGCTAAAAGAGCAAATGAAAGAAGATGCTGCTAAACGCGTAAAATCTAATCTTACTCTTGAAGCAATTGCTGCTGCAGAAGACCTACAAGTGTCTGATGAAGAAGTGGAAGAAGAACTTTCAAAAATGGCTGAAGCATACAACATGCCAGTTGAAAATATCAAACAAGCGATCGGTTCTACTGAAGCAATGAAAGAAGATTTAAAAGTTCGTAAAGCAATTGATTTTCTTGTAGAAAACCGTTAATATGGTGCATAATAATAAAACAGGGCGCGAGTGACTCGTGCCTTGTTTTGTACAATTTTTGACTTATCATCGCTTCTTTTGGAAACGATAGTGTAAGTCGCATCTTTCTGTCATACATATCTCAATGTGCAGTGTTACAAACACATCATTACCGTCTTTTAGGAAAGTATGGTAAAATGCATACATACTGGACCCAGAAGGGTAGCTGACTGTTAGCTACAGGCAAGTGAAGAAGAATAAGGGGTGAAAGAATGTTTAAATTCAACGAGGAAAAAGGTCAATTAAAATGCTCGTTTTGCGGAAAAACGCAAGATCAAGTGCGTAAACTGGTCGCAGGACCTGGCGTATATATATGTGATGAATGTATCGAGCTTTGCACGGAAATAGTTGAAGAAGAGCTCGGTACTGAGGAAGAAGTTGAATTCAAGGATGTTCCGAAACCTCATGAAATCCGGGAAATTCTTGATGAATATGTCATCGGACAAGAGAATGCGAAGAAATCCTTAGCTGTAGCGGTTTATAACCATTACAAGCGGATTAATTCCAACAGTAAGATTGATGATGTTGAGCTTTCGAAAAGTAACATTTCTATGATTGGACCTACAGGAAGCGGTAAAACATTACTTGCTCAAACGCTTGCACGTATTTTAAATGTTCCATTTGCGATTGCAGATGCGACGTCTTTAACAGAAGCAGGTTACGTTGGGGAAGACGTAGAGAATATTTTACTAAAGCTGATCCAAGCAGCAGATTATGATGTAGAAAAAGCTGAAAAAGGCATTATCTACATCGATGAGATCGATAAAGTAGCAAGAAAATCAGAAAACCCTTCTATCACTCGTGATGTATCTGGGGAAGGTGTACAGCAAGCCCTTTTGAAAATTCTTGAAGGAACAGTCGCTAGTGTACCGCCTCAAGGTGGACGTAAGCATCCTCATCAAGAATTCATTCAAATTGATACAACAAATATCCTCTTCATTTGTGGTGGAGCCTTTGACGGCATTGAGCAAATCATCAAACGCCGCCTAGGTCAAAAAGTGATTGGATTCGGTGCGGAAAATAAAATTGAAGATCTTGAAAAAGAAGTCCTTCTATCAAAAGTTCTGCCAGAAGACTTACTTCGCTTCGGTTTAATCCCAGAATTCATCGGTCGTCTTCCGGTTATTGCAAGCCTAGAGCCGTTAGATGAAAAAGCACTTGTAGAAATCTTGACGAAGCCTAAAAATGCGCTCGTTAAGCAATATACAAAAATGCTTGAGCTTGATGATGTTGAGCTTGAGTTTGAAGAAGATGCTCTTAGCGAAATTGCGAAAAAAGCAATTGAGCGTAAAACAGGAGCTCGTGGTCTTCGCTCCATCATTGAAGGCATCATGCTTGATGTGATGTTTGATCTTCCATCTCGTGATGATATTGAGAAATGTGTCATTACTGGTGAAACGGTTGCTGATGGTGAGCCGCCTCGCCTTGTCTTAAAAGACGGTACAGTCGTGAATAAAGATACAAAAACATCGGCATAAGCCCATCTGAATGACTCCTGAATCTTTTGATTCAGGAGTTTTTTATTTATCGTGGAAGTTGTGTTTATTCCGTCCAGCTCTAGGAAATACTAGCAGACAGAAACCAATACATAACGATAGATGAAGGAGGGAGCACCGATTGAGCTGGACAGGAATCGTATTATTCATACAACTGTTCTTTGGTATCGTCATCGGGTTGTACTTTTGGAACTTACTGAAAAATCAGCGCACACAAAAGGTGACGATCGATAAAGAATCAAAAAAAGAAATGGAAGCACTCAGAAAGATGCGATCCATTAAACTGAGTGAACCTTTATCAGAGAGAGTCCGGCCAAAGGGGTTTCAAGATATTGTAGGGCAGGAAGACGGTATACGTGCACTTAAAGCTGCCCTGTGTGGACCGAATCCGCAACATGTCATCGTCTACGGGCCGCCTGGTGTTGGAAAAACAGCTGCTGCCCGTCTAGTGATGGAAGAGGCGAAGCGTCACGCTGATTCACCATTTAAAAAAGATGCAGTATTTGTTGAGCTTGATGCCACAACGGCAAGATTTGATGAACGAGGCATCGCAGACCCCTTGATTGGTTCCGTACATGATCCCATTTATCAAGGAGCAGGGGCCATGGGACAGGCAGGCATTCCGCAGCCGAAACAAGGAGCCGTCACACATGCTCATGGCGGCGTTCTCTTTATCGATGAAATTGGAGAACTGCATCCGATTCAAATGAACAAAATGCTCAAAGTGCTAGAAGATCGAAAAGTGTTTTTAGATAGTGCTTATTACAGTGAAGAAAATACGCAGATCCCGAATCACATCCATGATATTTTTCAAAATGGGTTGCCCGCTGATTTTCGACTGATTGGTGCTACTACAAGAACACCGGACGAAATTCCGCCGGCTATTCGATCAAGGTGTTTGGAGATTTTCTTCAAGGATTTGGATCAGTATGAGCTGAAAATTGTTGCAGCTAAAGCAGTCGAGAAAATACAGAAGGAATTAAGTGATGAAGGGCTGAACCTGTTAACATCCTATGTGAAAAATGGACGTGAAGCGGTCAACATGGTACAGATCGCCGCAGGTATGGCTGTCACTGAAAACCGAAAAGATATTACGATCGCCGATGTAGAATGGGTCATTCATTCAAGCCAGCTGACACCAAGATATGAACAAAAAGTACCGGAAAAGCCAAAGGTAGGAGTAGTAAATGGTCTTGCCGTGTATGGACCGAATAGCGGGGCTCTGCTTGAAATTGAAGTGAACATTTGTAAAGCGCTTGAAAAAGGCAGTATCAATATTACTGGTATTGCGGAAGAAGAAAGCATCGGCAATCAGTCGAAATCGATCAGACGGAAAAGTATGGCGAAGGGCTCAGTTGAAAATGTCTTAACCGTGCTTCGAAACTTAGGTATACGAACAAATGAATATGATATCCACATTAATTTTCCGGCTGGTGCCCCGATTGATGGGCCATCTGCTGGAATTGCGATGGCCACAGCCATTTTCTCAGCCATTCATCAAATCCCGATTGATCATTTAACGGCGATGACCGGTGAGATTGGATTACAAGGTCAGGTGAAGCCGATCGGCGGTGTCATACCAAAAATCAAGGCAGCCAAACAAGCGGGTGTCAAAACAGTGATCATCCCTTATGACAATCAGCAGTCGATCTTAAAAGAGATTGAAGGGGTTACGATTGTGCCTGTGAAGCACTTCCAAGAAGTGCTGGATCAGTGTTTGGTCAATCCGCCAGATGAGAAGAAAGATGGACTAGAAGAAGAAATGAAAAGGAAATCTGTTTAATCCCCATCTCATATGGGGATTTTTTAGTGAAATAGATCTTTTTTTCTTTTTCAAGATAAAAAGAAAGGGTATACTACGGTAAGATCATCATTTCTCAAGTCTTTTACATTGTACAAGACTGAAACAGGTATATTATAATGATTCATACTAGTGACGGAGGTGTCTATCAACATGGCAGATGAAATCAAAAAGAATGTTCCGCTCCTTCCGCTGCGAGGCTTGCTTGTTTATCCAACAATGGTCTTGCATTTGGACGTTGGGCGCGAAAAGTCTGTTCAAGCATTAGAACAGGCGATGATGAACGATCATATGATTTTTCTAGCAACACAGCGGGAAATTTCAATAGATGAACCAGGTGAAGAGGAAATTTTCAAAGTCGGCACCTACACAAAAATTAAACAAATGCTGAAGCTGCCAAATGGAACGATCCGTGTGCTCGTCGAAGGCTTAAATCGAGCGCAGATCGAATCCTACATGGAGCTAGAAGACTATACGTCAGTCGATATTAAAGAGTTGACAGAAGAAGAATTAAAGGACGCAGAAGCAGAAGCACTCATGCGCACTTTGTTAGATCACTTTGATCAGTACATAAAAATTTCAAAAAAAATCTCAGCTGAAACATATGCAACGGTGACGGATATTGAAGAACCTGGAAGAATGGCGGATATCGTCGCTTCCCACCTTCCTTTGAAATTAAAAGACAAGCAAGAAGTGCTGGAAACAGTCGATGTCAAAAAACGGTTGAATCGGGTCATCAGTCTCATTCACAATGAAAAAGAAGTGCTAGAGATTGAAAAGAAAATTGGGCAGCGTGTCAAACGTTCAATGGAGCGAACGCAAAAAGAATATTATTTGCGCGAACAAATGAAAGCTATTCAAAAAGAGCTTGGAGACAAAGAGGGGAAAACAGGCGAAGTCAGTACGCTTATGGCTAAAATTGAAGAGTCCGGCATGCCAGATTCCGTTCGTGAAACGGCTTTAAAAGAACTGAACCGTTATGAAAAAATCCCTTCAAGCTCTGCTGAGAGTTCTGTCATCCGCAATTATATTGATTGGCTGATCAATCTGCCGTGGGGCACTTATACAGAAGATCGTCTAGATTTAAAGCTTGCAAGCGAAATTTTAGATGACGAGCACCACGGGCTTGAAAAAGTAAAAGAGCGGGTACTCGAATATCTTGCTGTTCAGAAACTGACAAATTCATTAAAGGGACCGATTCTTTGCTTAGCAGGACCTCCTGGGGTAGGGAAGACGTCACTTGCTAAATCCATTGCCAAATCACTCGATCGAAAGTTTATCCGTATCTCTCTTGGCGGTGTACGTGATGAATCTGAGATCCGTGGTCATCGAAGAACTTATGTAGGTGCGATGCCGGGCCGTATCATTCGCGGGATGAGCAAGGCGGGCACGATGAATCCGGTATTTCTTTTAGATGAAATTGATAAAATGTCTTCTGACTTTAGAGGAGATCCGTCTTCTGCGATGCTTGAAGTGTTAGATCCAGAGCAAAATCATAACTTTAGCGATCATTATATTGAAGAGACATTTGATTTGTCTCAAGTCTTATTTATCGCAACTGCCAACAATTTAGCAACCATTCCAGGTCCACTTCGTGATAGAATGGAGATTATCACGATTGCAGGGTATACGGAAGTTGAAAAAGCAGAAATTGTGAAAGATCACCTTCTGCCGAAGCAGCTAAAGGAGCACGGATTAAAGAAAGGGAACTTGCAGCTTCGTGAAGCAGCGATTTACGATATGATTCGCTATTACACAAGAGAAGCAGGAGTCCGCGGGTTAGAGCGTCAGCTTGCGGCGATTTGCCGAAAAGCGGCAAGAGCAATTGTGGCTGAAGACCGCAAACGCATCACAGTGACGGAAAAGAACTTATCTGAATTCCTCGGAAAAAGACTTTACCGTTATGGTCAGGCGGAAACGACCGATCAGGTCGGCGTTGTCACAGGCCTTGCATATACCACAGTTGGCGGAGACACCTTGTCCATCGAGGTCTCACTCTCGCCTGGTAAAGGCAAGCTTTTGCTAACAGGTAAGCTCGGTGATGTCATGAGAGAATCTGCGCAGGCGGCATTCAGTTATATTCGTTCAAAAGCAGATGAACTGAACATTGATCCTCAATTTAATGAAAAGCACGATATTCATATCCATGTTCCAGAGGGTGCGGTTCCAAAGGACGGGCCATCAGCTGGTATTACCATTGCGACGGCTCTTGTATCAGCACTCACAGGACGTCCTGTTTCAAAAGAGGTTGGTATGACAGGAGAAATTACGTTAAGAGGAAGAGTGCTTCCGATTGGCGGATTAAAAGAAAAAGCATTAGGCGCACATCGTGCAGGACTGAAAACGATTATTCTTCCAAAGGACAATGAGAAGGATATTGATGATATTCCTGAAAGTGTGAGAGAAGGATTAACTTTTATTCCGGTTTCACATTTAGATGAGGTGCTTGAGAAAGCGTTAGTAGGAGAGGGAAGATGAAAGTAACAAAATCAGATATCGTCATTAGTGCGGTGAAACCAGAGCAGTACCCGAGCGGGGGGCTGCCTGAGATCGCACTTGCTGGACGATCAAATGTTGGAAAGTCCTCGTTCATTAACTCATTGATTAATCGGAAAAATTTAGCGCGTACGTCTTCTAAACCAGGAAAGACCCAGACGCTTAATTTTTACATTATTAATGATATGCTCCATTTTGTGGACGTCCCAGGTTATGGCTTTGCAAAAGTATCAAAAACAGAGCGCGAAGCATGGGGGAGAATGATCGAAACGTATATTACAATGCGTGAAGAGTTAAAAGCAGTCGTCCAAATTGTGGATCTGCGTCATAAGCCATCCGCAGACGATGTGAACATGTATGAATTCCTTAAATACTATGGAGTTCCTGTGATCATTATTGCGACAAAGGCCGATAAAATTCCAAAAGGCAAATGGGAAAAGCATGCGAAAGTCGTCAAACAGACACTCGACATCGACCCATCAGATGAATTAATCCTTTTCTCTTCTGAAACAAAAAAGGGAAAAGATGAAGCATGGAATGCGATCCTTGCGAAGATTAACAGCTAAGAAGATAATAAAAAGTTGTAAGAAAACATTTGTTTTCTTACAACTTTTTTTCATATGCTGAGAAAAACGTAGAACTTGAAGGAAAACGATTAAGTTTAAATTCGTTCTGTTTCTAGAAATTATTGAATGCCGAAAGTTTATTAAATAGATGCTAAATTATAATTAATTTCCATATTTACAAATAAAATCAATTACGGTAATATGATATTGAAAATATTTCAGATAGGAGTGGTAATAATGAAATTAAAAGCAAGAACTTGTTACAATTACTCACTAAATGAAATGAAGGAAAAACAATCAAAACTGAAAGCGAGAACATGCTATAATTACTCGCTAAATGAAATGAAAGAAATGCAAAAGGAATTAAAGAAAAAGTAAGAGAGTATGATGAGAAACAGAGGTTTTTTAGAATCTCTGTTTCTTAACACTTAAATAAGGAATAGTGTACATGAATATTAGTAGAGTGAGTACATTAGTTTATTTGGATACTATGATTGTTTTCATAGGGGCACTAGTTTGGACTGGATTGCCTCTTTATTTCTTTGAGATGACTGGTTCCTATTTTTATGCAGGCAGCATGTATCTGATTGGTGGCTTTTCGTTTATTTTAAGTAATATTGTGAGCAACTATTTATTTAAAGTTTTTTCTAGATACACAGCAAAATTTTTCGTCACCACATTGTCTATCCTAACCCTTGCTTCGTTTTTTGCTTTAAACAATCAATTATTTAATCTAATGTTTTTTTTAATGCTTGCTTTTCAATTTTTTATAAATGGCTTATCGTTTATTTTAGAATCGGGATTTAACATGTTTTTATCCAATCAACCCCATAAAGATATTGCATATCGTAATATGTTTTTACTCTCAGCTAAAACAATTGGTTTCTTTAGTGGACCAATTTTGTTTATATTCTTTGGATCAGAAATGTATCTTGTTTTTCTGCTCTTTTTTATTGGTTTGTTGGTTTATGAGTATTTGTATCCAATTGTTGCCCAGTTGAAAATCGAAAGTATATCTTTCGCGAATGTTGAAATATTTAAAAAAGTACCAAAGAGTTATTTGTGCATCATGTTTATTGATGGGATGTTTTTACCTGTAGTAATGAATTATTCGTTTATTATTCTGAAAGAAACGTTTTCGGCAAGTGATCTTACTGTATCATTATTTTGGCTAATTGGCGGAGTATCGGTTTTACTAGGAAATCTATTGATCCGAAGAATGGATATACAAAAAATACATTCGAAAGTCTACCTTATAACGATATATCTTATGTTTGGGTTAATTCTAATGATTTTAGCGCCCAATAGTTCACTGTTTTTAATTGGTTTTTTTATTTTGACACTCATTAACCCGTTGTTTATGAGCTTAATCAAAGCATCTTTTTTAGTTGTTTTTGATCCTCACTATAGAAGTATGGCACTTGCAGGTATGAATACATTGAATCAGCTAGGAACGATATTAATCATTACAGTGATTACATTCATGTTGGAAAGTTCTAAAATTTTCAATATTTCTTATATCATTCCATTATGTCTTTGTATAGGAATCATTCGATTTTTGATTCTAAAAAATATTTTAAAAAGGGGAATTCAATGAATGGATAAAGTGAGTTATCCTGACTTTTCGGTGGACTTAGTAGAAGCATGTTTGAAGTTTGGTTACTATTTTGAAGGAATGGATAAAGAGAATGTCACTCGATTAGTAGATCAATACAAAAAATTTTGGTTCATGATCAAAAAATATCCCGATTGTTCTTTTGCCCCAAATACTGAAATTGATGAGGTTTGGCATTTACATATGCTGTTACCACAAAACTATTATTACGATTGTATGTCGTATTTCGGCGTTATTTTAGCTCATGATGCTGGATTTGGGAATCAAGCTGATGAAGTGGATATACTAAATGAAATGTTTGATAGCGGAAATGATTTATGGGAAAAAGAATTTGGATTTAGATTACCTGATGAAAACGAACTTGAGACGAAACCATAAAAATGATAATAATTGCTTGACAGTGACACTGATATCAATTTAATGATACTTGACATAAGGGGAGAAAAACAAAACCGCCTTATCTGCAAAATGTTGCTACACAAGCAACTGCAGATAAGGCGGTTATTGTCGTCTATATCAGTTAAACTGGATCTTCTTCTTCTCGTAAGATGTGTATTATAAAACATCCAATTGATGGCTTATCAAACAATTATATTGTATAAGTTATTTCCTTTTTAAAAATAATAAGAGGAGACTGACGGCAATCAATACATATGGCCAGTACAATTCAAAACCGGAAGTAGGGATCGAAAGTGTGCTAAGTTGCTTTGTAATTTGTTGAAAGAAATAAAGGAATAGACCGAGTGCAATGAGAACAATACTTTCTATTCGATATTCCTTTTTCTGTGATGACTTCATCAAAAGTGCGAGGCCGACGATGAACACAATCATCGTAAATGTATCTGGCCAGTGTTCTAATTTCGGCTGAAGGATAAAGTGTAGCGCAAGGCCTGTCATGAGCATACCGATAAACACATGAGAGGTTTCCTGTTCCTTCTTTCCTTGATATAAGAAAGCAAGGCCAAAAAGCAGTACAAGTGTATACCATTTCTCCTGATCTTTCCAAATGTCAAATTGATCTCCTGAGAGAATGGCATATAGTGCTACAGCCAGCAAAGTGAGCGGCAGCAAAATAGATTTCTTCTTCAAAGATGTCACCTTCTTATAAGCAGATCATTTGTCCGCACGCGCCAAATCTGGTAAATTGCTTGAAGTGATGATATGGCATTCGATGTCGAACATTTTTCTACTATATCACAACATTTTTGAAATCTGTTCACAATTTTTATCCAGTTAAAAATGAATATATGTTATAATCATTATAAATAATAAATTCTATATTGTAATTATTATAAATTAGACAGGGCGTTGGGGGTGCAAGCTGAAGTTATGCATATTCTTGTTGTGGGTTTAGATTATAAAACAGCCCCTGTTGAGATACGGGAACAGCTGAGCTTTGAACCGAGCGAGCTCGGAACAGCGATGTCCAAGCTTAAAGAAGAAAAAAGCATTCTAGAGAATATCGTCATCTCAACATGTAATCGAACAGAGATCTACGCAGTTGTAGATCAGCTTCATACTGGTCGATTTTATATAAAAAGATTTTTAGCAGATTGGTTCGGTTTAGAAAAAGAAGATGTCTCTCCATATTTGAAGTTTTATGAAAATGATGGTGCGGTTGAGCATTTATTCCGGGTTGCCTGTGGACTTGATTCTATGGTCATTGGTGAAACACAAATACTCGGTCAAGTGCGCTCAAGCTTTAAAGTCGCTCAAGAGGAGAAGACCATTGGTACCGTTTTCAATTATTTGTTTAAGCAGGCGGTAACAGTTGCGAAGCGCTCTCATGCGGAAACAGATATTGCGTCTAATGCTGTATCTGTCAGCTATGCGGCAGTGGAACTTGCCAAAAAAATCTTTGGACGTCTTTCTGATAAACATGTCCTTATTCTTGGTGCGGGTAAAATGGGCGAGCTGGCGGCTCAAAACCTTCAAGGTCAAGGGATTGGCCAGGTAACAGTCATCAATCGAACGTTTGAAAAGGCCAAAGAACTGGCCGGCCGCTTTTCAGGAGAGCCTAAGAGCTTGAATCAATTAGAAAAAACTTTATCTGAAGCGGATATTTTAATTAGCTCTACTGGGGCTAAACAATTTGTGATCACAAAGGAAATGGTCGAAAAAGCGAACAAACAGAGAAAAGGCAGACCTCTATTCATGGTGGATATTGCAGTACCACGTGATTTAGATCCAGCTATTTCTGAAGTAGAAGGTGCTTTTTTGTATGACATTGATGACCTTGAGGGCATTGTGGCAGCTAACCTGAAAGAGCGCCGTGCAGTAGCTGAAGAGGTGGAGCTTCTCATCGAAGCTGAAATTGTGGAATTTAAGCAATGGCTTAATACGCTCGGAGTGGTTCCTGTGATTTCTGCTTTAAGAGAAAAAGCACTCTCGATTCAAGCGGATACGATGCAAAGCATCGAACGAAAGCTTCCAAACCTCACAAATCGTGAAATGAAGCTGTTAAATAAACATACGAAAAGCATCATCAATCAAATGCTGAAAGATCCTATCTTAAAGGCCAAAGAAATTGCCGGGGAGCCGAATGCAGAGGAAAAACTTTTACTCTTTAAAGAAATCTTTGATTTACAGGTTGAAGATGAAGAGCAAAAGGCAGAGCCGATGCAGGTGGAGCAAGGGGCGTTTCAGCTGTTTAAAACAAATATGGCACAAGGCCTTGCTACAGTTGCCAGTGAGTGATTAGGCGATGATGGAATCCATTGTAGCGAGACTAGGTGAAGCGACGACCTTGATCTATGCACTCAGTGTCTTGTTCTATTTCATAGATTTTCTTCAACACAACCGGAAGGCTGGAAAAATGGCTTTCTGGTTGCTTTCTATTGTCTGGCTGCTGCAAACAGTCTACATGTTTTATATTATGATGGAAACAGACCGATTCCCTGTGTTGAATGTAGCAGAGGGGTTATATTTTTATACGTGGGTGCTTGTGACATTGTCACTTGTTTTGACAAAAGTATTACGCGTTGAATTTATTGTCTTTTTTACAAATGTGATTGGTTTTTCCATGATGGCGATTCACACCTTTACACCATCTGATCTTCATTCTGCCGAACTGACTGGAAAACTGACGAGTGAGCTGCTCGTCATTCATATTACGATGGCCATTTTATCATACGGCGCTTTTTCACTTTCATTTGCTTTTTCACTACTCTACCTATTTCAATATCGTTTGCTGAAAAAGAAAAAATGGGGAAAATGGCTTTTGAGAATTGAAGACTTATCAAAGCTTGATCATATGGCGTATGTCTTAAATATTATTGGCGTGCCGATGCTCTTGCTAAGTTTAATTCTTGGCATTATATGGGCATATATTTCGTATGATACGTTGTACTGGACAGATGCAAAGGTGCTCGGTTCGTTTATTATGCTGTTTTTATACGGCTTTTACTTATACATTAGACTGGTGAGAAATATGCAGGGCAAAATCGTGGCGCGATGGAATGTCGCTTCATTTCTTGTGCTGATGATCAATTATTTTCTGCTTGGTAGCTTATCAACCTTTCATTGGTTTCAATAATGATGAGTCTTAAGGGCATTGTCGGGAGGAAGACGTAATGCGTACAATTAAAGTAGGTTCTAGACGAAGCAAACTTGCGATTACACAAACAAAATGGGTCATTCAAAAGTTGTCTGAACTAAACCCTTCTTATTCTTTTGAAATTAAAGAGATTGTGACAAAGGGTGATCAAATTTTAGATGTGACCTTATCAAAGGTTGGCGGAAAAGGTCTGTTTGTTAAAGAGATTGAACAGGCAATGCTGAACCATGACATTGACATGGCGGTACACAGCATGAAAGATATGCCGGCCTCTCTTCCGGAAGGTTTAGTCATCGGCTGTATTCCTGAGCGTGAAGATGTGCGGGATGCATTGATTTCAAAGGATCATCTCCGTCTTCATGAACTGCCAAAGGGAGCGGTTGTGGGAACGAGCAGCTTACGGCGCAGTGCCCAGCTTCTTCAGAAGAGACCAGATCTTGAGATTAAATGGATCCGTGGAAACATTGATACGAGACTCGAAAAACTGAAAAATGAAGAATATGATGCGATTATTCTAGCGGCTGCTGGATTGTCTAGAATGGGCTGGAGTCAAGAAGTCGTGTCGGAATTTTTATCTCCTGATACTTGCCTTCCTGCTGTGGGGCAGGGCGCATTGTCGATAGAATGTCGGGGAGATGACGAAGAGCTCTTGCAGCTGTTAGCTCAATTCACAAATGAGTATACAAAGAAAACGGTCCTTGCTGAAAGAGCCTTCCTTAAGCAAATGGATGGAAGCTGTCAAGTGCCGATCGCTGGTTACGCAACGATGAATGAGCGTGATGAAATTGAATTGACAGGTCTTGTGGCATCTGCGGACGGCCATACGATTATTCGAGAAACCGTAACAGGTACTGACCCTGAGGCAATCGGAACAGCATGTGCGAAGCAAATGGCGGATAAGGGAGCAAAAGATTTGATCGACAAGGTGAAAAAGGATCTGTCTTCCCAATGACGATAGCCAAATCGCTTTACGGACAGACGGTGCTTGTCACTCGAAATGAACGTCAAGCGGGTGCGTTTCAGCAGAAAATTGAAGCGCTGAACGGCCATGCTGTTTTAACCTCTCTTATCAGGTTTGAACCAACGCTGACAAAAGAAAAAGCGAAGGCATTTTTAGAAGATTTAGAAGCAAGCCATTGGCTTGTGTTTACGAGTGTAAATGGTGCGTCTTTTTTTCTTAGTTATATAGAGAAGCATCAATTACATCAAAGCTTATCCCACTTGAAAGTGGCGGCCGTAGGTGAAAAAACATCTGCCTATCTGATGCAGCACGGCCTAAAAGTGGATGTGGTTCCAGAGCGATTTATAGCAGAAGAACTGGCAGATGCTTTAATTGATCATGTACACCCAGAAGAATGTGTCTTTGTAGCAAAAGGCCATCTGTCACGAGATGTGGTGAAGAATACCCTCGTTCCGCTTGGCATTGACGTAAAAGAGTGGATTATATATGAAACAGTGAAGGATGAGGACGGAATTATCGCACTCAAGTCGGCAATGATGGAGCAATCATTTGATTTTATTACATTTACAAGCTCCTCCACTGTTCATTCTTTTATGCACGCCATGGAGGCTGATATCGATAGATTAGCTGCATCAGACACATGTTTTGTGAGCATCGGTCCTCTTACACAAGAGGCACTGCTTCAATACGGGATTTCTTCTGAAACCCCAGATACTTATACGATAGACGGGATGCTTGATTTGATGTGCCGTTTATCTGAAAGGAAGTTGAACCAATGATGAAATTTAACAGACACCGCAGATTGCGTACAAGCGCAGGAATGAGAGAATTGGTGAGAGAAACATTTTTAAGACCCTCTGATTTCATTTATCCGATCTTTTTTGTAGAGGGAGAGAATGTCCGGAAAGAAGTCCCTTCAATGCCGGGTGTCTATCACATTTCAGTTGATCTTGTGAAAGAAGAAGTCCAAGAGCTTGTTGACCTTGGGATTAAATCTATCATTGTTTTTGGGGTACCAGACCATAAAGACCATGTAGGCAGTGAAGCTTATCACGATCATGGGATTGTTCAAAGAGCAACGCTTGAAATCAAAAAGCATTTCCCTGAGCTTGTGGTTATTGCTGATACTTGCTTATGCCAATATACAGATCACGGACATTGCGGAATCGTTGAAGATGGAGAAATTTTAAATGATGAATCTCTTCAGCTCTTAGCGAAAACCGCTGTCAGTCAGGCTCGTGCAGGTGCAGATATCATTGCTCCATCAAACATGATGGATGGCTTTGTTATCGCAATACGTGAGGCGCTTGATGAGGCCGGCTTTGTTCATGTGCCTGTCATGTCATATGCTGTGAAATATGCAAGTGCTTTTTACGGTCCGTTTCGTGATGCGGCGCATAGCACACCGCAGTTTGGAGATCGTAAAACGTATCAAATGGACCCTGCAAACCGCTTAGAAGCACTGAGAGAAGCGCAGTCTGATGTAGAAGAAGGCGCTGACTTCCTGATTGTGAAGCCGTCACTTTCATACTTAGATATCATGCGTGATGTGAAAAATGAATTTACACTTCCTGTTGTTGCGTACAATGTGAGCGGAGAGTATGCAATGGTGAAAGCAGCAGCTCAAAATGGCTGGATTTCTGAAAAAGAGCTTGTTCTTGAAATGCTGACTAGCATGAAACGTGCAGGCGCAGAATTAATCATTACGTATCATGCAAAAGATGCAGCAAAATGGCTCTCAGAATAAAGAACGGATAGACAGGAGGACATTGAAATGGGACGTAGCTATGAAAAGTCAAAGCAAGCATTTAAAGAAGCGCAGCAGTTAATGCCGGGTGGTGTGAACAGCCCTGTGCGCGCATTTAAATCAGTCAATACAGACCCGATTTTTATGGAACGAGGCAAAGGCGCAAAAATATACGATATTGACGGAAATGAATATATTGATTACGTCTTATCATGGGGACCGCTTATTTTAGGGCATACAAATGACCGTGTGGTTGAAAGTATTCAACGAGTAGCTGAACATGGTACAAGCTTCGGTGCTTCTACTTTAGTTGAAAATGAATTAGCTAAGCTTGTATCAGAACGAGTTCCTTCTATTGAGGTCATTCGTATGGTCAGCTCTGGAACAGAGGCGACGATGAGTGCGCTTCGTCTAGCACGTGGTTTTACAGGCAGAAACAAAATTGTGAAATTTGAAGGCTGTTATCATGGCCACGGTGATTCTTTGCTTATTAAAGCTGGTTCGGGTGTGGCAACGCTTGGACTTCCGGATAGCCCTGGTGTCCCTGAAGGTACAGCAAGCAATACGATCACCGTTCCATACAATGATTTAGAAAGCATCAAAGTCGCTTTTGAAGAATTTGGAGACGACATTGCAGGTGTCATTGTAGAACCAGTTGCAGGAAATATGGGGGTTGTCCCTCCGCAAGAAGGTTTCTTGCAAGGATTGAGAGACATCACCGAACAATATGGCTCTTTACTCATTTTTGATGAGGTCATGACAGGCTTCCGTGTGGATTATCATTGTGCCCAAGGCTATTTTGGCATTACGCCTGATCTGACATGTCTTGGTAAAGTCATCGGAGGCGGCCTGCCAGTTGGTGCTTATGGCGGTAGAGCGGACATTATGAGACAAATTGCGCCGAGCGGCCCGATTTATCAAGCAGGAACGTTATCCGGTAACCCGCTTGCGATGACAGCAGGTCTTGAAACATTAAAACAGCTGACACCTGAGTCTTATGAAGAGTTTAGACGCAAAGGAGATCGTTTGGAAGAAGGCATTTCAAAAGCGGCGAAAGCACATGGGATTCCATTAACATTTAACCGTGCAGGTTCCATGATTGGATTCTTCTTTACAAACGAACAAGTCGTCAATTACGATACAGCGAAAACAGCTGACCTCGCTTTATTCGCTGAATTCTACAAGGAAATGGCTGATCACAGCATCTTCCTTCCACCTTCACAATTCGAAGGGCTGTTCCTATCAACTGCTCATACGGATGAAGACATCGAGTATACAATTGAGACAGTTGAAAAGGTATTTCAAAAATTAGCTCAGTAACCAAAAGCCGAAATGGAGACATATCGGCTTAGATCGTTGACAAAGGGTTAAAATGAACTTTATTTTAGCCCTTTGTCTTCTTTTCAGCGTGAAAGAAAACCTTTGCAGTCTAGGAAGGACGAGCACCGGAGCGGAGCGAATTTGACATTCGTGAGCACCAGCGCGCAGGACTGACACCGAATGCGAGGGTTTGTCTACACGCTGAGCCGATATGGAGACATATCGGCTTTTTGCTTTGCATAAAACCAATCATATTTTCACTGCCTCCTTCATACATCTGTATTGACATCTAATTTTATTTTGAAGGATTAGATGAAAGGAGGACACCGACTTGTCTCAAAACAATCGATTACAGTTTTCGGTAGAAGAGTCCATTTATTTCAAAAACGGACAGGAAGTCAGTGAGCTACTGTCAATTTCTCTCGATCCTGACATTCTCGTTCAAGAAGTGAATGATTATGTTTCCATTAGAGGTTCACTCGAGCTAACAGGAGAATACAACATAAATCAAGAGGAGCTAATGGGTGAATCCAGTTCCTATGCATCATACAGGCAGGCTGATGAGGTGAAGGTAAGAGAGGATGGAACGGCGGAGCTGCTGCATCAATTTCCGGTGGATATCACGATCCCCAAGAACAAAATTAGTCATTTAAATGATGTATTTGTGTTTATTGATGCATTTGATTACCAGCTGACAGAAAGTCGTTTGCTCACGATTCAGGCTGATTTGGCCATTGAAGGTCTGTTAGATGAAGGAACGCCTGAACCGCTTGTAGGAGAGCCATATGAATTTGTCCATCGTGCTGAAGAGGAATATGGCGATGTCACTTATGAATATCAGGCGCAGTCTGAATATGAAGAGCATGAAGAAAATGCAGAACAGCAGGCCGCTTTGCAACATGAAGCGCGAACTGAACAAGAAGAGGATGAAATAGACATCGAGACGGTGATGGTGGAAGAAACAGAAGAAGAGGAGGAAAATGAGGAAGAAGAAGCCGTGGCGCTTGGGTATCGTTCCTTCCCAGAAGCTCAAGTTCAAGAGCCGCCATTCTTTGACCCGCCTAAGCTGTTAGAAGAAGAGGAGCGGGATGATACGTTCTTTGAGGTGGAAGTGAGGAAAGACCCTGAAGCAGAGAGCAAGGAAGAAGAAGAGCCGCCAGCTTATCCAGCCTTTGAATCACCTGCTTATCAGATGGAACAGACACAGGAAGAGCGGGATGACAGCTATCAGTTCGAACGATTATATGAACGTGAAGCACCAAAGGTGTATGAATCAGCTCAAGAAGCTGAGGAGTTTGAACATGACCAGAGAGAAGCGTCTGGCAGTGAGAATTCTCTTTATTTAACGAAGCTGTTCGCTAAGCAGGAGGAGGAAGATTTTTCTCGCATGAAAATATGTATAGTTCAGCAAGAAGATACGGTCGATCGTATTTGTGAGCGATATCAGTTGAATGTGCAGCAGCTCCTTCGAACGAATTCATTGTCGGTGGATGCAGAGCTTGAAGAAGGGCAGATTCTTTATATTCCTGAATATCAAAAAAGCAATGCATAGTATGAGATGATGGACCGAGAAAATGTGGTGAGAGAACGTGGATGAAATCCAATCTGTCCTATACGAATACGGGCTTGAGGCTGAATATATCGAACCTGTCAGTCCAGCAGTCGTTAGAGTGTATACAAAGCAGGGCGTATTTGCACTAAAGCGAGTAAAACCCCATCGACACATGCAGTTTACAGAGCAAATGCTTGAACTAGAATCAAAAGGCTATCGCTCGTTTGTGCCGATTTATCGCACGAAGAGCGGTTCCTTTTTCTCTAATCATCGAGAAAGCCAGTACACGTATTATCTCATGCCATGGCTGACGAATGAAAAGAGAGAAGAGCAGGACGATAAACATGAATATTTATTTCAAGAGATTGCAAGACTTCATAAACGAACAGAAGTCATGATGGACATTACTGAGCAGGAAATAGAGGCTCACTACACCCAAATGAAAAGCAAATGGGAAACAGAGAAAGACATGTATGAACGATTTATCGAGCGGGCAGAACAAACATGGTATATGTCGCCATTTGAGCTGGCTGCTGCTATGTATTTTTCAGAAGCGATGTCTGCAAGTGAATTTGCACTTGAACGTTTAGAGGATTGGCATGAGGAAATGAAAGACCAAGAGACGACACGTATTGTGTTAAACCATGGGCAATTGTCAGTCCATCACTTTTTGTACAATGATGTAGGTACAGGACATTTCACCAATTTTGAGCGGTCCAAAAAGGCTGCCCCCATATATGACCTTTTGACCTTTTACTATCGCACATTCAAAACCTACCCTACTCCTTGTCCTGAATGCACATCTTTGTTTTATACGTATCAAAAGGGAAATAAACTTCGTGAGGAAGAGATTCATTTGTTCTTGAGCTACCTCGCTTATCCGCAGGGTTTGTTTGATACGGTGAAAGCCTATGAAGCAGGCGGACAGGATGAGATGGAAAGTTGTCAGGAGCTGTTAAGGGCGTATTGGCAAATGAAAAATTCTGAGCCGACCGTCATGAAAATACACGAAATTGAGCAGGCTAGACGCCTTGAAGAAGAACAAAATGCCTCGTCATCAGAAGAGTGACGAGGTTGTTTGCTGTTGCGCTATGAAATGTCTAACGAGGGATGACCTATACATAAGAGTGAGCCTGCAGCTTTCAGCTCTCTTAAAACCAATCAAGGTGAAAGGCACAGGCGAGAAATATAAGAATTCCTAAGATGAGGACGTCAAATGTTGTGGGAAAAATGATCGTGCGAAAGCCTTGAAATATGGCAATCGGGAGAACGACTTGGGAGGCAACTGCCCGAATTTGTCTAAGCCATGGGGGGAGTGTGTAAGGATTGATCTTTTTCAAAATAAAACGCCCTCCTTCTTTATTTTGTTATTATCATATGGGCAAAGAGGCAAAGGGTGCCTGCCCAATTTGTATAAAGAAGAAGAAAAGCGGAAAAGATGATTGACGAAAACAAAAGGCATTTAGTAATATTAATAAAAGATGAGTATAAGCTGATGAACGTGATATATCGTAAGCGTGGATCAGGAAGAGTACGAGCAAGACCCTAAAGAGAGGGAAACCAATAGCTGAAAGGTTTTCTAGGATACACTTGTTTGGAAGGTCGCCTGTGAGCTTAATTTCTTGAAACATGTAGTAGAGAAATTCGGGAGATCCCCGTTATCCTTTAGAGAGTACGGGACACGTCTAAGTGTTTCGTGAAAAAAGGTGGTACCGCGAAAAAGCTTTTTCGTCCTTTTATAAGGATGAGAAGGCTTTTTTTATGTTTCATCAGCCGAAAAAATGTGGAGGTAACACAAATGGAAACAAATAATCAAGAAATGCCAACAAAGTACGATCCAAATGCGATTGAAAAAGACCGCTATACGTACTGGCTTGAAGGGAAATTCTTCGAAGCACAAAATGACAAAACGAAAGATCCATATACAGTCGTCATTCCTCCACCAAACGTGACAGGAAAATTACACTTAGGGCATGCTTGGGATTCAACCCTTCAAGACATCGTGACTCGTATGAAACGGATGCAGGGCTATGATGTTTTATGGCTGCCAGGAATGGACCATGCGGGTATTGCAACACAAGCAAAGGTAGAGGCGAAGCTTCGCGAAGAAGGCGTGAGCCGCTATGATCTCGGACGTGAAAAATTTGTAGAAGAAACGTGGAAATGGAAAGAAGAGTATGCCGATTTTATTCGCAGCCAGTGGGCGAAAATGGGTCTAGGTCTAGACTATTCGCGTGAGCGTTTTACATTAGATGAAGGCTTGAATAAAGCGGTTCGCCAAGTGTTTGTTCAATTGTATGAAAAAGGATTGATCTATCGCGGAGAATACATCATTAACTGGGACCCAGCAACAAAAACGGCCCTTTCTGATATTGAAGTCATCTACAAGGATGTGCAAGGTGCGTTTTATCACTTGAGATATCCGCTTGCAGATGGATCAGGTTCGATTGAAATTGCGACAACAAGACCTGAAACGATGCTGGGAGATACGGCAGTCGCTGTACATCCTGAAGATGAACGCTATCAGCATTTGATTGGGAAAACAGTTGTTTTACCAATTACAGGCCGAGAGATTCCAATCGTCGGGGATGACTATGTCGATATGGAATTTGGATCAGGAGCTGTAAAAATTACGCCGGCTCATGACCCGAATGACTTCGAGCTTGGAAACCGTCATAACCTAGAGCGCATTCTTGTGATGAATGAAGATGGCACAATGAATGGAAACGCACTTCAATACAAAGGAATGGACCGCTTCGAATGTCGTAAACAGCTTGTGAAAGATCTTCAAGAAGAAGGCATTTTGTTCAAAATTGAGGACCACATGCATTCAGTTGGTCACAGTGAGCGCAGTGGCGCTGTAGTGGAGCCATATTTATCAACACAATGGTTTGTGAAAATGCAGCCGCTCGCAGATGAAGCCATCAATCTGCAAAAAGGTGATGAGCAAGTTCAATTTGTTCCAGACCGATTTGAAAAGACGTATTTACACTGGATGGAAAATATCCGTGACTGGTGTATTTCTCGTCAGCTATGGTGGGGCCACCGCATCCCGGCTTGGTATCATAAAGAAACGAAGGAAGTATACGTGGGACTTGATGCGCCAGAAGATATTGAAAACTGGGAGCAAGATAACGATGTACTTGATACATGGTTTAGTTCAGCGCTTTGGCCTTTCTCTACAATGGGCTGGCCAGATGCAGAAAGTGAAGACTTCAAGCGCTACTACCCAACCAATCTGCTTGTAACAGGCTATGACATCATCTTCTTCTGGGTATCTCGTATGATCTTCCAAGGTCTTGAATTCACAGGAGAAAAACCATTTAAAGATGTCCTCATTCATGGTCTTATTCGCGATGAACAAGGGCGTAAAATGAGTAAGTCACTTGGCAACGGAATTGATCCAATGGAGGTCATCGACAAATACGGTGCGGATTCACTGAGATATTTCTTAGCGACTGGAAGCTCTCCAGGTCAAGATTTACGTTTTAGCTTTGAAAAGGTTGAATCCACTTGGAACTTTGCGAACAAAATTTGGAACGCATCCCGTTTTGCTCTCATGAATATGGATGGTTTAACGTACGATGAGCTTGATTTGACAGGAGAAAAATCAGTTGCTGATCAATGGATTTTGACACGCTTAAATGAAACAATTGAAAGTGTCACACAGCTTGCTGATAAGTATGAATTCGGTGAAGTGGGCAGACATTTATACAACTTCATTTGGGATGATTTCTGTGATTGGTACATTGAAATGGCGAAACTTCCGCTTTATGGAGAAGATGAAGCGGCGAAGAAAACGACTCGTTCGATCCTTGCGTATGTATTAGATCAAACGATGAGACTTCTACATCCGTTTATGCCGTTCTTAACAGAAGAAATCTGGCAGCATCTACCTCATGAAGGTGAGTCCATTACTGTAGCGGCATGGCCTGAAGTGAAGCCGGAGCTTTCCAACGAACAAGCTTCTGCTGATATGAAACTGCTTGTTGAACTGATTCGTTCTGTTCGTAACATTCGCAGTGAAGTCAACACACCAATGAGCAAACAAGTCGAGCTATATATCAAAGCATCCACATCTGATGTACAGGAACGTTTAGAGAAGAACCGTTCATATATTGAACGCTTTACGAATCCAAGTGTGCTTGAAATTGGCACGGATGTTCCTGCTAGTGATAAAGCGATGACAGCAGTTATTTCTGGAGCAGAGCTCATTCTTCCGCTTGAAGGTTTAATCAATTTAGACGAAGAAATTGCCCGTCTGCAAAAAGAGCTTGATAAGCTGACAAAAGAAGTTGAGCGCGTACAGAAAAAACTTGGGAATGAAGGCTTTATGAAAAAAGCGCCTGAAAGCGTCGTAGAAGAAGAGCGTGCGAAAGAACGTGATTATGTCGCAAAACGCGAAGCTGTTCAAAAGCGTATTGAAGAGCTGAAAGCATAATGTTGAAAAGACGGCTCCTAACGGAATGGAGTCGTCTTTTTTGAAAATTTCGTATGAAATGAGAGATGACATTGTTTACAACCTATCATGAAGCCATTGAATGGATTCATAGCAGACTCGCTTTCGGTGTCAAACCGGGACTTGAACGAATGAAATGGCTGATGGACAGACTAGACCATCCTGAACAAAAAATAAGAGCGGTGCATGTAGCTGGAACAAATGGAAAAGGATCAACGATTGCATTTACTCGGTCCATTTTACAGTCAGCGGGCTATTCAGTTGGAACCTTCACCTCACCATTTATTTTAACGTTCAATGAACGAATTAGTGTTAATGGGGAGCCGATTTTGGACGAAGAGTGGCTGAGTTTGGTGAACGACATCAAGCCTTTAGTTGATGAATTAGATGATACAGAGCTTGGTGCAGCAACAGAGTTTGAGATCATTACAGCATGTGCGTTTGCTTATTTTGCCCATGTGCACCAAGTAGACTTTGTCCTCTTGGAAACAGGGCTTGGCGGAAGACTTGATTCTACAAATGTGGCAGCGCCCATCTTAACAGCAATTACGTCGATTGGTCACGATCATATGGCCATTTTAGGTGACACACTTGATCAGATTGCAGCAGAAAAAGCGGGCATTATTAAAGCTGGGATTCCGATGATCACGGCCGTTCATCAAGCGGAAGCTCTTACTGTGATTCAACACAAAGCAGAAGAAAAAAATGCGCCGTTTATCTCGTTACATGATACTTGTACCTTTAAGGACCAGCAGCCGACTGAAACAGGTGAACGCTTCACATTCACTACCCCAAAAAGGGAGTACTCGCAGCTAGAGACAGGGTTAATCGGAACGCATCAAAGGCAGAACGCCTCCCTTGCCGTTCTACTGATCGAATGGCTGGAGCAAGAAGGATATATCCATGTGCTAGATGAGCAAGTGTATGAAGGAATTCGGCAAGCGGTGTGGGCTGGAAGATTTGAAAAAATCCAAGATGAGCCTCTTGTTTATTTAGATGGTGCTCATAACGAAGAAGGAATGGACCGTTTAATCGAAACTGTACAAGCTCATTTTTCCAGTAAACAGGTTCATGTTTGTTTTAGTGCGTTAAAAGATAAACCTTACAAACAAATGATCGAAAAGCTTGAAAGGATTAGTTCATCGATTCATTTTGTTTCCTTTGACTTTCCAAGAGCTGAATCAGCGGAAAAGCTTTATGCTTGCAGTCATTTAGAAGCAAAATCGTTTGATGAAGACCCTCGTGCAGTGCTTGACATCATTCAGAAGAAAAGAGATGACCCTGCAGCAATGATTCTGGTGACAGGTTCGCTTTATTTTATCTCAGATGTACGAAGTCGTATTTTACAGTAAGGAAAAGACGCAAATTGCTTCTATGCAGTGTGCGTCTTTTTTCTTTTGATATGTAGGAGAGGGGGAAATTCACTTTTTCGCAAGGTGATCAAAGGTGAATCGCTATGGTACAATCCGGTCTATTCTATTTCCGGAAGGAGTCACCTAATTTGATTGATTTTTTTATGTTTTGTTCAGGCATGATCATGGGGTCATTTTTTCACCTAGTTGGTGAGAGGCTTCCAATGAAGCGATCCATTCTTTTTCCTCGTTCACAATGCGGAGCTTGTAAAGAGCCGCTTTCTTTTCACGACATGCTCCCGCTTGTTTCTTATGTTGTATTGAAAGGGTCATGTAAGCATTGTGGAACCCGGCTCTCTTTGCTTTATCCACTGGTTGAGCTGTTGACAGGCGGCCTTTTTTTACTCGTTTATAGACATGCTGGTTTCTCTTTTGAGGGCCTTTTTCTTGTGAGTCTATGTAGTTTATTCGTGATTGCTGTCGTGAGCGATCTTTTTTATATGAGAGTACCCAACGAGCTCTTTCTCTTCTTTTTTCCTCTTTTCGTCATATACCGCACGCAAGAACCGCTTTTTATTTGGTGGGAAGGAGTGGCATCTCTTCTTATTTGTCTTCTTTTGTTTTATAGTTTAGAACATTTCAAGCCAAATAGTATGGGGGGAGCGGATGTCAAACTATTTGGTGTGCTTGCATTTTGCTTCGGATTTAAGCCGTTTCTGATCATTCTTTTTCTTTCGTCTGTCACGGGAATGGTTTACGCAAAGGTGTTTTCTTACAAGGCAAATGAACCCTTTCCTTTTGTTCCTGCCATCGCTTGTTCTTTCTGGCTTTATCTTTTTTTGTGGTGATTTGTTAAGCCCAATTGGTCATTTTTTTGGATGAGAAAATTGGCGAACACTTTTTGAACCTGCCGACAAAAGTCTTGTTCTTTTTTTTATTGGCTATGTTAAAGTGTGAAACAGAAAGAAGGACGGGTTACATTCGCGCTATTTCATTGGACAGAAGGTCTTTCTTACAAACAATGTCAGAAAGCGGGGAATGACAGTGAAAAAAAGGCAGGCAAAAAAACAAGGGTTAAAGGTCAATATTAATGGCAAGGAAGAAATGCTGCATGGAGAAGAGCATCAACCTCAAAAACAGCAAGGGGATCAAGTGACGTTTTCGAACTGGGAGGAAAAGAGGCAGTCGGAACAGGAGACAGCCGCTTCCGAGGAAGAACCGTCCAAACCGAAAGAAGAAGATTTTCAATGGGACGATGCAGCTGATCACATTTACCATTCGGATCCAAAGGTCGTCACACCTTATCAAAAGAAAAAAGGTTCTTTTGACCAGAAGTTCAGTAAAAACCGCGGTCCCTTCAAACGAGTGATGACAACGATTGTGTTTGCAGTCGTTCTAGGGACAGGCCTCGGTGTATTTGCACTAAGTTTAAGTAAAGATGGATCTGCCAATCCATCAGGAGGCGATCATATCAGCGTCTCAGCATCTGGAAGCGGGCCTTCGGCGAAAGCTGGGGGAGATGCACCACCGGCTAATCTTGCAGATACGTCAAAGGACAATGAAGGTGAAAAAAGTGCATCAGGTCATTTTTCAACCTTTGTGGTGCAGGCTGGAAAGTTTTCTTCTGAAAAAGGAGCAGATGACTTAGTGGACAGTTTAAAAGAGGCAGGATATGCAGGTAAAAAGGTATCAATGGATGATGGATATTATGTGATTGCCGGACTTGCCACAGAACAAGGCATGACAAGTGCCGTTGGGAAAAAATTGATCGATCAGCACTTTGAAGCATGGGGAGGAAAAGAGCTCTCGTTTCAAGTGCCGGATGAGCTGACAGGTTTAATAGAGAAGGCATCTGTCTTATCCTCTAAGGTGATTGCAGGAGAAGATGTGGATCAAAAAGAAGTCACTCAGCTGATTTCTGAACTCGAAAATGCCAAAACAACCGACGCACCAGCTAAAAGCAGTTTGCTGAAAGCTGTACAGCTTTTAAATGACCCATCTGCTGAAAATGGCTGGAAATCTCAGCAAGCGCTATTAGATCAACTAAATACGTAAAATCATGTTTTTAACAGCCAAACTAGTCAAAAAATGACTAGTTTTTTTCTTTTGCTTCCAACATAATGATGTAGGAACATGAAAATGGCATTTTCGTCAATTGTCGGTAAGATGTTCATTTGATAGGATGAATGGGTATCTTACTTCTTAGGCTAAACCCTGAAAGGATGAACAAACATGAACCAGTTAATACTCGCATCTCAATCACCTAGAAGAAAAGAATTGCTTGATTTAGCAGGGTTTTCTTATGACATTCAAGCAAGTGATTTAAAAGAAGAAATAAATCGAAACCTTTCTCCTGCTGAGAACGTCCAATGGTTGGCAGAACAAAAAGCAAATGATATTCAAAAAATACATCCCAAAGCTGTGATCATTGGTGCAGATACAATTGTTGCAATTGATGGCAAATGTCTTGGAAAGCCAAAAGACAAGGAAGATGCAGCCTCAATGCTTCAATTATTGTCAGGTAAGACACATCAAGTCTTGACTGGTGTCACGATTCAATCAGAGAATAGAAAAGAAACATTTTATGAACAGACAGAAGTGACATTTTGGCCGCTTACACAAGATGAAATAGACCGCTATATTGAAACCGGTGAGCCTCTTGATAAAGCTGGAAGCTACGGCATTCAAGGAAAAGGTGCCCTGTTTGTACAAAAAATAGACGGTGATTATTTTTCCGTTGTAGGACTCCCTATTGCTAAAACAGTCAGAGTGCTTGAAACATTTGGTATCACCCCTTTTTGATGACGGGAAGGAATCAAAAAAGGAGTGTAGATCTTGAATCATTTCCCTATGCTGCTGAAGCATTTTCCTCATGATGAAAAGCCGCGCGAACGATTTGTCAAATATGGCCCAAGCAGCTTATCAAACCATGAACTTGTCGCGATTCTTTTGAGAACAGGCACAAAAAAGGAATCAGTTCTTCAAGTGTCCGCAAGACTTTTACAAACATTTGGTGGTCTTCGTTCTGTGAAGGAAGCTTCGATTGAAGAATTGTCAAAGATTCGAGGAGTTGGAAAAGCGAAGGCGATCTCTCTTTTAGCTGCTTTAGAACTCGGCACTAGATTACACCATCAAACGACGGACAATCGTTATGTGATCCGCACGCCGGAGGATGGTGCGAATTTTGTGATGGAAGATATGAGATTTTTGACGCAGGAGAATTTCGTTTGTCTTTATCTCAATACCAAAAATCAAGTTCTTCATAAACATACTGTGTTTATCGGAAGTCTAAATTCGTCGATTGTTCACCCGCGCGAAATTTTTAAAGAGGCCTTTAAACGTTCGGCCGCTTCATTTATATGTGTGCACAACCATCCATCTGGAGATCCGACGCCCAGCAGGGAAGATATTGAAGTCACACAGCGACTTTTTGAATGTGGGAAGCTGATTGGAATACAGCTGCTTGATCATCTAGTGATCGGTGATCAAAAATTTGTGAGTTTGAAGGAAAAAGGGTATTTGTAACACTTTTTTTTTCAATGTTTTACGATATAATAGAGTTTATGAGTTTTTCCCTAAAGGGAATTTTGGTTTAAGAAAGGAAGATACATACATATGTTTGGAATTGGTACAAAAGACCTTGGAATAGATCTTGGAACAGCGAATACGCTTGTTTTTATTAAAGGAAAAGGCATTGTTGTGAGAGAACCTTCGGTCGTAGCTTTGGAAACTGATACGAAGTCTATAGTGGCGGTTGGAAATGACGCTAGAAACATGATCGGTCGTACACCTGGTAATGTTGTGGCACTGCGCCCAATGAAAGACGGAGTCATTGCAGACTACGAGACGACAGCAACAATGATGAAATATTACATTAATCAAGCATTAAAAGGTAAAGGGCTTTTTGCTCGTAAACCGTATGTGATGGTGTGTGTACCATCTGGTATTACAGCAGTAGAAGAGCGTGCAGTCATTGATGCAACAAGACAAGCTGGTGCTCGTGACGCATACCCTATTGAAGAGCCATTTGCTGCGGCAATCGGTGCTAACCTTCCTGTATGGGAGCCAACTGGAAGCATGGTTGTAGATATTGGCGGCGGTACAACAGAAGTAGCCATTATTTCACTTGGCGGTATTGTAACATCTCAATCGATCCGTGTTGCAGGAGACGAGATGGATGATGCGATTAGCAGCTACATTCGTAAAACGTATAATCTTATGATTGGTGATCGCACGTCAGAAGCGATTAAAATGGAAATCGGTTCTGCGCAGCCTGACGTACATGATGAGATGGACATTCGCGGCCGTGACCTTTTAACAGGTCTGCCAAAAACGATCTCTATTACGGCAGAAGAAATTGCAAAAGCGCTTCGCGATACGGTGGAAACAATTGTCGATGCGGTCAAAATGACACTTGAAAAAACACCACCTGAGCTGGCAGCAGATATTATGGACCGTGGAATTGTGTTAACAGGCGGCGGTGCATTGCTGCGTAATCTTGACAAAGTCATTAGTGATGAAACAAAAATGCCGGTCATTATTGCTGAAGATCCGCTTGACTGTGTGGCGATCGGAACAGGGAAAGCACTAGAACATATTCACTTGTTCAAAGGAAAATCTAAAGATAATCGATAATTGGGCGTAAATAAAGAGGTGTAAGACATGCCGCAGTTTTTTATGAATAAAAGATTAATGTTGCTCCTTGTCTGTGTCATCGTACTGGTGGCCATGATTGGTTTTTCAGTGAAAAGCGGCAGAGGTGCTTCATGGCCGGAAAAATTAGTGGGGGATACGACAGGCTTTTTTCAAGGTGTCTTTCATAAACCATCACAATTTATTGCCGGTATTTATGGGAACGTACAAGATTTAAAGAACACATATGATGAAAACGAGCGTCTTCGAAAAAAACTTGATGGACAAACCCAATATGAGGCGAAACTTCAAGAACTAGAAGATGAGAACAAAAAGCTTCGCAAGCAGCTCGGGTATGTGAACTCTATTCGTGACTACACGCCCATTCTTTCAACAGTCATTGCGAGAAACCCGTCCCTTTGGGATAGTTTTGTCATGATTGATAAAGGGAAAAAACAAGGCGTTGAAAAAGATATGGCGGTCACCAATGAGAGTGGTGCGTTAATTGGGAAAATTGAAAGTGATAAGCTCAACAATTTTACGTCGACTGTAAGGTTGCTAAGCTCTACAGATCAAAATAATAGAATTTCAACGAAAATTTTTGCGAAAAAGGGCAAAGAAGAACTCAATGGAATTATTAACGGTTATGACAGCAAGAAAAAAATGCTGACAATGAACATTTTAAAATCCGATGCTGATGGGGATGTCAAAAAAGGAGATCTTGTTGAAACATCTGGAGCAGGGGGCGTATTCCCGCAGGGCTTGACGATTGGAAAGGTAAGCGAAATTGAGCCGGACCATTACGGACTGACAAAAATTATTTATGTAGAACCAGCTGCTGAACTCAATAATTTAGACCGCGTGATTGTTGTGAATCGCAGCACAAGTACGGCAGATGCATCTCAATTAACGAAGGAGGAAGGCTCGTGAAACGTGTCCTTCTTGCTTTCGTCATGTTGTTTATTTTCGTATTTGACAGTATTTTTGTCGATTTAGTGAAGCTCCCATTTGTTTCAGACAATCAAATTTTAGCACCTCATTTCATCTTACTCGCACTTGTATTTATGACAGCTTTTGTGAATCAAAAATATGGTGTGATTTATGGATTTGTCTTTGGACTTTTATATGATATTTCGTATACAGGTATTCTTGGTGTTCATATGTTTGGCTTTGGTGCGCTCTGCTATTTGTTAGCAAAAGCCTTCAAAGTCCTCCAAACGAATATGTTAGTCGTTGTCTTTCTGTCGGTGATTGCTGTTGCAGTGATGGAGTTTTATGTGTACGGTGTTCAAGCGACGATTCAACCAAATATTATGCCTTTTAATACGTATGTCATCGAACGCTTTATTCCAACGATTCTTTTAAATACTGCTGCGTCTCTCATACTTGTTGTGCCGCTTAGGCTCTTTTTCATCAATGTGAAACAAGGACTGATCGACGAATAAAAGCAGGAGTTTGTCCAATTACGGCGAAATGAGTATGTTGTTGAGGTGAGCATCTTGAAAACTCAAAAACAGCAGTATGTGACAATAAAAGGTACAAAAAACGGATTAACATTACAGTTAAATGATGACTGTTCGTTTGAAGACCTTCTTTCTGGCTTGCGAGAGGTTCTATTACTTGAGCAATATACAGACGGAAGAGAAGGACATAAAGTCAATGTGCATATTAAACTTGGTTTTCGATATTTAACAGAGGATCAAGAGGCGCGTTTAACTGAAGCGGTGTCTGAAAATGAACATCTTGTCATTCACTCTATTGAAAGTGACGTCATGTCAACTGAAGAGGCGAGACGTTTAAAAGCAGAGGCTGAGATTACTTCTGTAGCAAAAATTGTACGCTCTGGACAGGTGCTTTATGTCGAAGGGGATCTCTTATTAATAGGAGATGTCAACCCTGGCGGAACCATTCGTGCAGGGGGGAATATTTTTGTGCTCGGTGCGTTAAAAGGTGTAGCGCATGCTGGATGTAATGGAAACAAGCAAGCTGTGATTGCAGCATCTCATATGATTCCAACCCAGCTTCGCATCGCACAGGTGTTTAACCGTGCACCGGATCAAAAAGAAGATGGAAATGAAATGGAATGTGCTTATTTAGATATAGATGGCAATATGATCATTGAACGCCTGCAGCAATTGGCTCATATAAGACCTAATCTGACAAGGCTTGAGGGAGGAATGTGAAATTGGGCGAGGCTATTGTGATTACCTCAGGAAAAGGCGGCGTTGGCAAAACAACAACATCTGCAAACTTAGGCACAGCACTAGCAATTCAAGGAAAAAAAGTGTGTCTAGTTGATACCGACATCGGCCTTCGGAATTTAGATGTCGTGATGGGGCTTGAAAACCGCATTATTTATGATCTAGTCGATGTAGTAGAAGGAAGATGCAAGATTCACCAAGCGCTTGTGAAGGATAAGCGGTTCGAGGATCTTTTGTATCTTTTACCTGCTGCTCAAACAAGCGATAAAACGGCGGTAGAGCCGGAGCAGATTAAAGAATTAATTCAATCATTGAAACAAGACTTTGATTATGTTGTCATTGATTGCCCTGCTGGAATTGAGCAAGGCTTTAAAAATGCTGTATCAGGTGCTGACAAAGCGATTGTGGTCACGACACCTGAAATCTCAGCTGTGAGAGATGCAGACCGAATTATCGGCTTGCTGGAACAAGAGGATATTGAACCGCCTCGTTTGATTGTGAACCGCATTCGTACACACATGGCGAAAAATGGCGATTCGATGGATGTGGATGAAGTTGTCCATCATTTATCAATTGATCTTCTCGGCATTGTAGCCGATGATGATGACGTCATTAAGGCTTCAAACAATGGTGAACCGATTGTCATGGATGCTAAAAATAAAGTTTCCATTGCGTATCGCAATATTGCTCGCCGCGTACTAGGTGAATCTGTTCCTCTTCAATCCTTTGAAGAAGAAAACAAAGGGATGTTTGCAAAGCTGAAAGCATTTTTCGGTGTAAGAGCATAATGATTCACGTGAGATGAGACCGATTCGATGAGAATCGGTCTTTTTGTTGCATATCATATGAGGTCGCCACATAAAATGTACAAACTGTTTGTATGTAAAGGGTGATCTTATGAAAAGAGTGGACGAGTATCGAAAGAAAATAGCGCAGCGCCGCAAAATGAAGCAGCCAGCTGCTGCCCCTAAGAAGGCAGCTTTCAAGAAGAAAGATGATATTCCGCCATGGGTCATGTTAACAGAAGAAGAAAAGCATTCTGGCTCGGCTTCCTACGAGTCAACGTCTCACCAAACGAAAAAATTTCGCCATCCGTTATTTCATTCAAATACATTTGTGCTTAAATGTTTACTTTCTGCCTCTCTTGTACTGATTGCCGCTATTTCATTTAAAGGGCAGGCGGGGCCTTTTCAGCAGCTGAAGCCGATGATCAGTCAAACCTTTGAACAAGATTTTCAATTTGCCGCCGCCAACCGGTGGTTTGAGAAAACTGTCGGAAACCCACTTGCCTTTTTAACCGATAGAAAAGAAGGGCAAAAGGACGTACAAGCCAATCAAGAACTGGCTGTCCCTGCCTCTGGAAAAGTACAGGAATCCTTTACGCAAAATGGTGCCGGAGTGAAAGTTGAAACATCTGCTGAAGCCATCGATAGTATGAAAGAAGGCTATGTCGTAGAAGTGAAAAAGAAAAGTGATACAGGGCTCACAGTCGTGGTGCAGCATGCAGATAACAGCTATAGCTGGTACGGCCAACTAAAAGAAGCTGATGTGGCTTTATACGATTTTGTCGATAAGGGGGAAAAAATTGGTCAAATTGCGCTTGATGAACAAGGGAAGGGGACATATTACTTCGCCATTAAGCAAAATGAACAGTTTATTGATCCCATTCAGGTGATGACCTTTGAATAGATGGCTACTCATGCTGACAAAGGTCCATGTTCACCCGCTCCTTTGGATAGTCATGGCATTTGCCATGCTATCAGGTCAAATTAGGCCGCTGCTTTGTTTACTCATCATCGTCTGTGTCCATGAGCTTGGACATGCAGCGGCTGCTTGTTATTATCACTGGCGGATTCGGCGGATGTTTTTACTGCCATTTGGCGGGGCGGTAGAAGTAGAAGAGCATGGCAACCGTCCGCTAAAAGAAGAACTGGCGGTCATTTTATGCGGACCGATTCAGCATGTCCCGCTCCAGCTCGTCGCCTGGCTTCTCATGGAAGCCTCACTTATTTCATATGACGTCTTTACGATGTTTACTTTTTATAATATAGCGATTTTTCTAGTGAACCTTTTGCCCATTTGGCCGCTTGATGGCGGAAAATTATTCTTTTTGCTCTTATCTGTTTTTTACCCTTTCCAACAGGCACACGCCCTTGCAATAAAAGGCTCACTCATTTTTTTCGGTCTTTTGACAGCAGGGTTACTCTGTTTTGCTCCGCTGCAATTCAACGGCTGGATCCTGCTCACTTTTTTAGCCTACTCGCTTGTGATGGAGCACCGGCAGCGGCATTATATCAGGGTACGTTTTTTACTAGAACGTTATTACGGTAAAAAAGAGCAAAAGGTAGAGAAACTCATTCCGCTGAGAGCCAGTGCTGAGGAGAAAATATATGAAGTGATGGCGCGATTCCAAAGGGGCTGTAAGCATCCCATTATTATCGAACGGAATGGTGTGAAAATGAGCCAGCTCGATGAAAATGAATTGCTCCATGCTTATTTTTCAGATCGAAGAACCACCTCTTCCATGGAAGATCTTCTTTTGCCGTACTAATGGTGAAAATACATTGACATTCAGCGTCTAATTTGATATATTTTTTAATGTTATGGATATGTAGCACCCGTGCTACAACCGCGCGGAGCAGGTGTAAAGTGCCTATTGGCCCCCTGTATTCGGCGAGTCTGAGTTTATTAGGAGGTGCAGAGATGTACGCAATTATCGAAACTGGTGGTAAACAAGTAAAAGTTGAAGAAGGTCAAACTGTTTATGTTGAAAAACTAGCTGCTGAAGCAGGTGAAACAGTTACTTTCGAAAACGTATTGTTTGTCGGCGGAGACACTGTCAAAGTGGGTAACCCTTCAGTTGCTGGAGCAACAGTAACGGCTAAAGTTGAAAAACAAGGTCGCGGTAAGAAAATTACTGTGTTCAAGTACAAACCGAAGAAAAACAACCACAAGAAACAAGGTCATCGTCAACCTTACACTAAAGTTGTTATCGAAAAAATCAACGCTTAAGGCGTGTGAGTGATATGATCAAAGCAACCATTACTCGGTCGCCAGCAGATGAAAGCATTACGTCTTTTCAGATGACTGGACATGCCGAGTTTGCTGAAAAAGGTCAGGATCTCGTTTGTGCAGGTGTATCTGCTGTTGTTTTCGGGTCAGTCAATTCAATTATTGCACTGACAGGAATGGATCCACTGCTTGATATTGGAGATAAAGGCGGGTATTTCTCTTTTGAACTGCCAGCTGATACAGATCCAGTCACCTTTGAAAAAGCCCAGTTGCTTTTAGAAGGCATGGTCGTTTCCTTAGAAACAATTGAACGAGATTATCACGATTATGTGAGAATATCTACAAAAAAATAGGAGGTGAACTTCATGCTTAGATTAGATCTTCAATTTTTCGCATCTAAAAAAGGGGTAGGTTCTACAAAGAACGGACGTGACTCTGAGTCTAAACGTTTAGGCGCTAAACGTGCTGATGGTCAATTCGTAACTGGTGGTTCTATCCTTTATCGTCAACGTGGAACGAAAATCTATCCAGGTGAAAACGTTGGACGCGGAGGCGACGACACTCTTTTCGCTAAAATCGACGGAACAGTTAAATTCGAACGTTTCGGTCGTGACCGTAAAAAAGTGAGCGTATATCCTGCGGCACAATAATTGCTAAAAACTCCGGTCATTGACTGGAGTTTTTTTCACTATTCAGGGAGCTTTTGCGCTTTTTACAAGTAGTACCGAAGATGATAAAAGAAGATGCACTCCATAAATATCAAAGAATGTTTGCTGACTTTGCCTCATTTTCTCCTATACGATCAGAAAAAACAACCTTTCCTCACATAACTAGTGTTTTTCTATGCTGTCTTCTCTGTTATAATTCAGGGAGACATATTGATGATAAGACTCCTAAAAGAGAGACCAAACGATTGGGAGTGCGATAATGGAAGAGATACCAAGTAAACAAAACGAAAAATTAACTCACGTTGCATTAACGAATGAATTGATCCATCTACTTAGTCGTTCAAGACACGACTGGATGAATAAATTGCAGTTAATCAAAGGCAACTTGACATTAGAAAAATATGACCGAGTGTTCGAAATAATAGAAGAAATGGTCATTGAAGCACAGCATGAATCCAAACTCTCAAATTTAAAAATTCCCCAATTGGCCTATTACTTTCTAACCTTTAATTGGGAGTCGCATTTTATCACCCTAGAATATGAAGTGCTTGGTGAAACCCGAGACTTATCAGCATATGAATCGCAGCTGCTAACGGTATCACGGGAGTTGTTTTCGATATTCGATCAATCAGTTTGCCAAAAAACTGAAAATCATTTAACGGTCACTTTCCAAACGGATCATGAAGAGAATGATGTGATCTTATATTTTGATTTCAAAGGAAAATTAACAAGTTTGGATGCGTTAAATGCGTTTCATGACGCAAACTATCCATGTATGAGTATAACGCAATTTCATGTGACGAATCACGAGTCCATGATTGAGCTTTGTTTGAGGCAAGAACGAGATATGTGATGCAGAGAAACGGAGGAAGTTATGTTTGTAGATCAGGTTAAAGTGTATGTTAAAGGCGGTGACGGCGGAAACGGTATGGTGGCGTTCCGTCGTGAAAAATATGTGCCAAAAGGCGGGCCAGCAGGCGGCGACGGCGGAAATGGTGCAGATGTAGTATTTGAAGTAGACGAAGGACTCAGAACGTTGATGGACTTTCGTTATAAGCGTCATTTCAAGGCGGACCGCGGTGAGCATGGAATGAGTAAAAATCAGCATGGCCGAAATGCGGAAGAAATGATTGTTAAAGTTCCGCCGGGTACAGTGGTGACAGATGCTGAGACGGAACAAGTACTAGCTGACTTGACAGAGCATGGACAGCGGGCTGTGATTGCCAAAGGTGGACGTGGCGGACGTGGAAATTCACGCTTCGCAACACCAGCAAACCCTGCACCACAGCTGTCTGAAAACGGTGAGCCAGGTAAAGAACGTGACGTCATCTTAGAATTAAAAGTACTTGCAGATGTTGGACTTGTTGGTTTCCCAAGTGTCGGGAAGTCAACACTGCTTTCGATTGTCTCTTCTGCGAAACCAAAAATTGCGGATTATCATTTTACAACGCTTGTGCCAAACCTCGGAGTTGTTGAAACAGACGATAACCGAAGCTTTGTCATGGCGGATCTGCCAGGACTGATCGAAGGAGCGCACGAAGGTGTTGGCTTAGGTCATCAATTTTTACGCCACATTGAACGTACACGTGTCATTGTCCATGTCATTGATATGTCTGGACTTGAAGGGCGTGACCCATACGAAGATTACGTGACGATTAACGAAGAGCTTGAGCAATACAACATGAGATTGACAGAGCGTCCGCAAATCATTGTAGCGAACAAAATGGACATGCCGGATGCAGCTGACAATCTAGCGGCATTTAAAGAAAAATTAACAGATGACTATAAAGTGTTCCCAATTAGTGCGATCACAAGAGAAGGGCTTCGTGAGCTCTTATTTGAAATTGCCAATCAGCTTGAAACAACACCGGAATTCCCGCTCTACAATGAAGAAGAGCTCTCTGATAACCGTGTGATGTACAAGTTTGATGAAGGAGAAGCAGCATTTGAGATCTCAAGAGATCCTGATGGTACGTTTGTCTTAACTGGTAAAGCACTTGAGCGACTGTTTAAGATGACAGATTTCTCAAGAGACGAGTCAGTGAAACGATTCTCTAGACAGCTGCGCGGAATGGGCGTTGATGATGCCCTGCGTGAACGTGGTGCTAAAGATGGAGACATCATTCGTCTGCTTGAATTTGAATTTGAATTTATCGATTGATCAAAAGGAGGGTCCAGTTCATGGGCTCTCCCGTTTTTAAAAGGGGAGAAAACAGGTGAAAGAAGAAACGTTCTATTTAGTAAGAGAGGATGTACTTCCGGATGCGATGCGAAAAACGCTTGAAGTCAAAAAGCTTCTCGATCGCAAAAAAGCGGATTCAGTTGCCGATGCTGTTCAAAAAGCGGATTTAAGCCGCAGTGCTTTTTATAAATATCGAGATGCTGTTTTTCCATTTTATACGATGGTCAAAGAGCAGATCATCACATTGTTTTTCCACCTGGAGGATCGGTCTGGGGCTCTGTCTAGGCTGCTGCAAATTGTGGCTGACTCTGGCTGTAATGTGTTATCCATTCACCAAACGATTCCGCTGCAAGGAAGAGCGAATGTTACCCTGTCAATCAGTACGGCCGGCATGGCAGATGATATCAATACAGTCATGAATCAATTAAGAAAACTTGAATTTGTCGAAAAAGTTGAAATTCTAGGTTCTGGGGCGTAAAAGGAGAGATCATAGCAGATGAAGCAATTAACGGTAGGTTACTTTGGACCAGAGGCCACATTTACTCATTTGGCTGTCTGTTCTTGTTTTCCAAAAGAAGCAGAGCAACGGGCTTATGCAACCATTCCGCAATGTATGGATGCCGTGTCAAAGGGAGAAGTAGATTTGGCGGTCGTTCCACTTGAAAATGCACTCGAAGGATCTGTGAACTTAACGATTGATTATTTAATTCATGAGGACGCTTTGTCCATTGTAGGCGAAATGACAGCACCGATTCGTCAGCACCTGCTTGTCCATCCATCGAGAGCGGAGAGCTGGGAGACATTAGATGTGATTCAGTCACATCCGCACGCCATTGCGCAGTGTCATCAATTTTTGAAGAGGCAGTTCCCTGATATTCCGCATCGGCCAGTGGAATCAACAGGCTATGCAGCAAAATACATCAGTGAGCATCCAGATGAAGCTGTTGGTGCGATTGCGAATGAAATCGCCGCAAAAACGTACGGATTGACGATTGCGAAAAAAGACATTCATGATTATCCGCACAATCATACACGTTTTGTTATTTTACATAAAGAGGCGAAGGCATCGTTCCCAATGAATTCTGGTTTTTCTTCAAAGCCAAAAACGACCATTGTTGTCAGCCTGCCAAAGGATGATCAGTCTGGTGCATTGCACCGCGTGTTATCAGCTTTTTCATGGCGGAATCTCAATTTGTCCAAAATTGAATCGCGTCCGACAAAAACAGGCCTTGGACACTATTTATTTATCATTGATATCGAAAAAGAGATGGATGATGTACTTGTCCCTGGCGCCATTCAAGAATTAGAAGCGATTGGCTGTGAAGTGAAACTACTCGGCAGCTATCAAACATATGAATTAACGAATGAAAAATAGTGTCCTGCAGGGGACACTATTTTTTTAGTCTTTAATGAGAAATCCAGCGTCATCAAGCGCTTGAATGGCTTGGTCAAGCTGCTTTTGGCTGTAGGAAGTAAGGGTATGTAAGTGTACGCCGTCTGTCAGCTCTGATAAGTAGGAGGCGCCTGTATTAGAAATATGATGAACGAAGTCAGCCACTTGTTTGCGCGTACTCACTCGAATAGAGGCCGTTAGCTCCCCGTAGACAGGGTGCTCAATCATCACGTCTTTCACCGTTACACCGTAGTCTACAATCAGTGTGAGCTCCTCTTCTGTACGATGAGGATCGTGCTTGCAAGCGATAATCTGTTCAATTTCAGTTTCCGGTGTATGCTGCGCCATATACACATAGCCTTGGCTTGTGGCAATAATGGGTTCGTTTTTTGCTTTGAGTAATGAAATATCTTGTACAATGACTTGTCGTGAGACAGCGGCTTTTTTGGCTAAAAAACTTCCAGTGAGTGGTGTATCTGTCTCTTTCAGCCACTTTAAAATGGCGTTTCTTCTTTCTTCGCCAATGAGTTTTCTCTCTTGTTCCACGTTTTATGCTCCTTTCTTCTCCTTTTGCAAGCGCTCAAATGTATGCAAAAGCTGATCGATGTCATCCTTTGATGATCCTCGTCCAAATGATAGTCGAATGAATTGAAGGGCATCACGATCTGATACATGTAATGCCTTTACAGCAGGGGAAGGGTGATGATAACCAGAAGCGCATGCACTTCCAGTAGATATACAAATTCCCTGCCGATTACAAGCTAACATTACATATTGTCCTTCAAACCCTTCAAAAAAACAACCAATAATATGAGGGAGCGTGCGGCGCTGGTCACTTTCTTGCAGCATGCGGACAGGCAGCTGCCTTTTTTTTAGCTGCTGAAGAAAATAATCACGAAGCTGAATATCTAGCTGTTGCTGTTGATCTATTTTCAGCATGATTTGCTCGCTCGCGGCAACAAAAGCACCGATACATGGAACGTTCACTGTCCCTGGGCGTAGACCATTTTCCTGTACAGTATGTTGATATATAGGCTTCCAAGGGACATGTGTTCCCATATAGACAGCACCGGCGCCCTTAGGTGCATACACTTTATGACTCGAAATGGAGAGGGCATCAACCCCAAGTTCTTTAATCGACACATGCATTTTTCCGAATGTCTGCACTGCATCTGTATGAAAAAGAATATCTCTTTCTTTTAAGAGCGTCGCTAATTCAGCTAATGGCTGAATAATCCCAGTTTCTGAGTTGGCATGCTGGATGGATACTAGTCCGGTTTCAGGCAATAGAGCCTGTTTGAGAATCTCCTTTGTGATAATTCCTTCTTGATTCGGGTCTATGACCGTCACCTTCACACCGAGACGCTGCAAGGCATTGACCGCATGATGAACGGAAGGGTGCTCTACTGATGTGGTAATGACATGCTGTTTATGTGGAGGCAGCCCATTTATGATCGATTGAATCGCAAGGATATTGGATTCAGTTCCGCCACTTGTAAAGTAAATGCCATCAGGTTCGCCCCCTAGAATCGCTGCAAGTGATTGTCTGCTGTAAGCCAAGATTTCATTTGCTCTTCCTCCTGCATCATGCAGGCTGCTCGCATTTCCGTAACATTCTTTGCTCAACTGCTGAAATACATGCAGTGATTCCTCAGAAACAGGTGTAGAAGCTGCATAATCTAAATAAATCAAATCCATCCATCTCCTGTGTGAAAATTTTTTCTTGTATTTATTGTAGTGTTGTGTAATGATATGTGTCAAGACAGGTGTAAATGACAGGAGGGGCAATTGTGTCATCTATTAAAAAAGTCATTGTGGTGGGGTCGGGCATTGCGGCTCTTTCCTTTGTGAATTCGATCTCAGAGAACTGCCAAGTCATCATGATGACAAAAAAACAATTTTCCTCTAGTAATTCCATGCTCGCACAAGGGGGAATCGCTGCAGCCTTTTCCGCACATGATTCTGTCGATCAGCATGTGCAAGACACTTTAGCTGCGGGGTGTGGTCACAATGATGACAAAACTGTACAGGAGATCGTCCGTCATGGAAAAGATCTTGTAAAGAAGCTCGTAGAAGAGGGCTGCCCATTTGATCGAGATGAAACGGGAATCCCACAGTTAGGTAAAGAGGGAGCCCATACGACCCATCGTATTCTGCATGCAGGGGGAGATCAAACGGGAAAAACCCTCGTGCAGTTTTTGAAAGGGAAGCTCGGCTCACACATTCATGTATACGAAAACCATCATGTCATGGATCTGTTAGTTCATGATGGGGTATGTACAGGTGTTGTGTGGAAAGACGAAAAAGGTCATGTACATACAATGACCGCAGATGCAGTTGTATTATCCACTGGCGGCTGTGGATCCTTATATGAGACAAACACAAATGATCCGTCTGTGACAGGAGACGGTCTGATGATGGCCTATCGCGCAGGGGCACAGCTAGTAGATCTCGAATTTGTGCAATTCCATCCGACCCTTTTGACCACTTCAGGTAAAGCGATCGGTCTCGTATCAGAGGCAGTCAGGGGAGAGGGCGCCTATTTAGAAGATGAATCAGGCAGGCGGATCATGAAAGGAATCCACCCGCAGAGCGATTTAGCGCCTAGAGATGTGGTGGCAAGGACCATTTTCCATGAGCAGCAACTCGGTCATTCCATTTATCTTAACATCCGTGATATTCCGCATTTTTCTGCACGTTTTCCTGCGATTGCTTCTATGTGTCAGCGTGCGGGAGTTGATATGGCAAGCGGAAGGCTGCCAGTTTCACCCGGTATGCACTTTTTAATGGGTGGAATTAAGGTGAATGAACATGGAGAAACAACAGTTCCATCACTTTTCGCCATTGGTGAAGCTGCTTGTACAGGTTTACATGGCGCCAATCGACTGGCAAGTAATTCGCTCTTAGAAGGTCTCGTTCTAGGAAACAACGCAGCACGGTATATTGAGCGGTTGCAAACCTGGCAAGATAAAAACCTTGCTCCTTCCATTCAAGAATTATGGTCTGTCCCAATGGTGTCACTGGCTCAGCTCAGAAAATGGATGACAGCATATGCCGCAATTGTGAGAGATGAGAAAGGCTTACAGACTTTGCTCGATCATTTAGAACAAGTCTCTTTTCAGCAAATCAATGTGAAGAATATCACAAATGAACAGATCGAAATAACTAATCAATGGGCTTTAGCCATATGCCTTGTCAAATCCGCATTACTCCGAACAGAGAGCAGGGGCGGTCATTATCGCACAGATTATCCTAATCGGCATGATGCTTCGTGGCGAGCAAAACAGATTGTACATGAACAGGGCCATATTTATATCGTAAAAAATGAAAGGATTGGTGCCAAATGGAACGTTTACAGTTAAAGCAAATGCTCACTTATTTTTTAAAAGAAGATATTGGGTTTGGAGATGTGTCCGCTGATGCCATCTTTGGAGACAAGAAAGGAACAGCTTACATCATGGCGAAACAATCAGGCGTATTGGCCGGGACGCAAGTCATTGATATGGGATACAAACTGCTGAATGAACAAGTTCAAACTGAGCTGTTTTTCCAGGAAGGTGATTGGATTCATGAAGGGGCTGTACTGGCACAAATAACAGGCCCCGTCAACGATTTGCTGAAAGGGGAGCGGGTGGTGTTGAATATCCTACAAAGAATGACAGGGATTGCTACACTAACGCATGAAGCAGTAGAGCGATTAGCTGATCCATCAATTACGATTTGTGATACGAGAAAGACGACACCCGGTTTGCGCATGCTGGAGAAGTACGCAGTAAAAGTCGGAGGCGGAAAGAATCATCGTTTCGGCTTATCAGATGGGGTGATGATTAAAGATAATCATATTGCGGCTTGTGGTTCTATCAGGGAAGCTGTGGAGAAAGCAAGAGCATACGCCGGTCATATGGTGAAAATTGAAGTGGAAATTGAATCAGAAGCACAGCTGATGGAAGCCATTGAAGCCAAAGCAGATGTCATCATGTTTGACAACTGCTCTCCAGACGAAGTGAAGCGCTTTAAACTAATGACCCCTGAAACCATATTGACAGAGGCATCAGGCGGCATCACGTTAGAGAATGTGGCTAACTACCGGGGGACAGGTGTAGACCTTATTTCACTTGGATTCCTCACACATTCTGCTCCATCATTCGATTTTAGTATGAATATGAAATTCAGCCATAAAGGGGGAACGACTCATGTCCATGCTTGATGTGTTAGCAGCGCAGCATACAGCCATGATGCCAGATGAATATAAACAGCGCTCTTATGATGAAATGAAAGAGAGAGTATTAGAGATTAAACGCGCCTTTGGATCAAAGCTTTTTATACCGGGTCATCATTATCAAAAAGATGAAGTCATCCAATTTGCTGATGTGACAGGTGATTCATTGCAGCTTGCACAAATTGCTGCTGACAATCACGAAGCAGAATACATTGTATTTTGCGGGGTTCATTTTATGGCAGAAACGGCCGATATGCTATCAAAAAAGAATCAGCACGTCTTTTTGCCAGATATGAGAGCAGGTTGTTCAATGGCAGATATGGCGAATATGAAACAAACAGACAGGGCGTGGGATCAGCTCACTGAGCTGTTTGGAGATACGATCCTTCCACTGACTTATGTAAACTCAACGGCTGATATTAAAGCATTTGTCGGCAAACATGGCGGATCGACTGTCACATCTTCAAACGCTAAAAAAGTATTGGAGTGGGCGCTGACCCAAAAAGAGCGGATTCTTTTTCTTCCTGATCAGCATTTAGGGCGTAACACGGCCTATGATTTAGGGATTCCGCTAGAGGAAATGGCTGTCTGGGATCAAATAGAAGAAAAGCTCATCACCGACCAACCGCTTCATCGAATCAAAATGATTTTATGGAAAGGTCATTGCTCTGTTCATGAGAAATTTACCATTGAGAATATTGAACAAACGAGAAAACGAGACCGTGACATACAGATTCTTGTTCATCCAGAGTGTACACATGAAGTTGTAAAGGCTTCTGATCTAGCTGGTTCAACGAAATTTATTATTGATACGATCAAGCAGGCACCAGCAGGAAGCAAGTGGGCCATTGGAACAGAAATGAATTTAGTGAAACGCATCATTGACCAGCACCCTGACAAACAAATCGAATCCCTCAATCCAGATATGTGTCCATGTTTGACAATGAACCGTATTGATCTGCCTCATCTACTATGGTCACTTGAAAGCATTGAAAAAGGGGAGCCAGTCGGTTTGATTCAAGTGAATGAAGAGACGACAAAAGAGGCATTGCTCGCTTTAAATAAGATGCTCACCATTAAATAATGCAGTGTCCCCTCCTATCAGAAAACAAGTTTTTATCATATCGGCTTGTAAATAGGCATAAATTTATGTTGAAACATATTGTACTTCTGACATAACCGCTACGTTCACGTTTTGCATAGGAGGGGAAAACGTTGAAAATTCATATTGTGCAAAAAGGAGACTCCCTTTGGAAAATTTCAAAGAAGTACGGAGTCGACTTTCAAGAATTGAAAAAATTAAATTCGCAGCTCAGTAATCCAGATTTGATCATGCCAGGAATGAAAATCAAAATTCCATCTAGTGGTGTTCCTGTCAAAACCGATCATCACAAAGCAAAAGAAATGCCAAAAGCAAAAGAACACCCGTATGTAAAAGAAAAGCCAAAGGATGTCGTGCAAGTTCAAGATACGAAGCCGAAGGAAAAGCCGAATGAACCGGTACCTTATGTGCCACCAGTACCAAAGATTGAACAGCCAGTTTTTCCACAAGTTGATGTAAACTATTATCAGACGAATCTCTACCAGCCATTCACGCCTCCTCCCAAAAAAGAACATCATGAGAAAAAAGATCACGTTCATGAAAAGAAAGATCATGTTCATGAGAAAAAGGATCATAAAGATCACAAGGACCATTTTCATCATGAAAATAAGGATCATTTCAAAGATGAAGTGGCAAAGGGATATGATCCATTCATTCATATCCCACATCAAAAAGAGGAGGGAAAAGATATGGAGCATAGTAATTACCCAAACCTTCCTAATTTCCCGCAAATGCCGAATGTTGGAGGGGCAGCAGTAGGGGGCATGGCTGAAAATAAAGAGCATCACCACCATCATCAAGAATCATATGATCCTTATTATGGTTATGGTCATTACATGCCAGCAATGTATCCATATCCGCAGCAAATGGTACCCGCTTCTCCTATATTACCGGGATCAGGCCTTTGTTATCCGGTACAGCCGTATTATCACCATCACATGATGCCGTACCCTTATCCGGCGGCTCAGCCGTATTACCCTGCGTATCAAGCACCAGCTTATTACGGTGAAAATCACGAGCATCATGCAAACGATGGGCATCACTGGCACCACCATATGCATCCAAATGCAGGAGCGAATGCGAATGCCAATGCCAATCAAGGCTTTTATCCAAACGCTCCAAATGAAGCATATGGCAAGGAAGACTGCGGATGCGATGATGGGATGAAGCATCATCAACCATGGCCTGGACATTATCCAAACCCTGTTCCATATGGTCAAATGGGTGCTTATCCAGCACAGCCTTATATGCAGCAGCCTTATCAAAACCCATCTGTTTTTGCAAGACCAGAAGAAAACGAAGAAGATTAATGTCACAAGGGACGATCTCAATCGTTCCTTTTTTTGTTTATAACTGACAGCTTGTTTTTGTCCTCAACTGTACATGCTAAAACAGAGCATGTTTTGCGCTCATGAGATTCAATTTGTACAGGGGGTTTTTCGTTTGAGACAAAAATGGCAAAAAGCAATCGCCTTAGTGCTTCTACCTATTGGATTAACGGCATGTGGTACAAATAACAATGCGGGTGTAGATACACGTCATAATCAATCAGGCCAGCCAGTTGGATACCACTCCAATCAACAGGCAACAGACAACAACCAAGATCATCAAGGACCGGTTTCTGAGCTTATGGAGGGAATGAATGGAAGAAATACAACGAATGTTGATGATCGTTCACGCCCTACACAGGATCAAGTGAGAATGCCACTTACTGGTGGAGATGGACGCTACAGTCATGGAGATATGAACTATCATAACCAAATGTCGTTCTCTGGCTACGATAAACAAGAGAACATCCAGCGTTCAAGAAAAATCGCCAACCGAGTGAACAAAATGAACCATGTGACAGACTCACAAGTCATGGTGACGGATGAAAATGTGTATATTGCTCTTAAAACAGATGGGCGCTTGACATCAGAGGGTGTATCACAAGTAGAAGAAGCAGCGACTCGTTATGCAGATGGAAGAGCTGTCCAAGTCATTAAAGACGAAGGCGCATTTACACGCTTCAGAGATATGAGAAAAACGCAATTTGAAACAGGTCAGACAGGCATGACCCGTTAAGCTGGAATAAAAAAGGCTAAAGTTCATGATGAACTTTAGCCTTTCTTTAAAAATAAACTTTGATCCCGATATAAAATTCATAAAAGAAATAACAGCCAAATCCAAGTAATAAAATACCGGCAACAATGGATGTCCACTTAATCATTGTTCGATTCATCACTTTTCTTGTTAGGGAAACAATCGTGAGAAGACCGATGTCATGAAGAAGAATCCCTGCCAAAATACCCGCAGCAGCCAATATAAATTCAGATGAATTTGTATTCGTATAAGCATCTGCCAGTACAGCACCAAACACAGATACCCAGAACACAAGGTTTCCAGGTGATACCGCGACGAGCAGCCCATTTCGGTATGTTTTAGCGAATGATTTATTCACTTTTTCTCCTGCTAAATGGATGTCTTGATCCGCATTTTTAATCGAATCGTAGGCAAGAATCATTAAAAAGATGGCACCGATCAGCCAGAGAGGAATTTGGATAAAGGGCAAAGATAAAAATTGAGCAAATCCAGCATATAAAGCCAAGATGAGCAATATATCGATGGTCATACCACCAGCGCCTACAGTTAATCCATGAAAGAATCCGTTTTTTAATCCCTGCTTTGTCATTTCAACCGTGATCGCTCCAACAGGTAGAGCAATTGAGAATCCAACGACGATAAATGTAAGAAATGTTTGCAATCGACTAGAACTTCCTTTGAATCATGTTTGTATAAAAATTCTCCGTTTAGATTAATTATACATATTAGGAGAAAAGGATCAATGATTATTTCTTATTTAATCGAAATGAGAGAGATAAATCGTGTATAGAAAAATGTATATCGTGAAGATCGTGTATTCATTGTAGGGGAAAGGAACTATTTTCCTAAAACTTCTTTTTTTCATTTCTCAGCTATGCTACACTGTTGTGGAAATCAATATAAGTGACTAGGGGTGCCCGGAAATGCGGGCTGAGAGAGAAGACAAGCTTCTTAACCCTTTGGACCTGATCTGGCTCGTACCAGCGTGGGGAAGTTGAAGATGATACATGTGCCATATGAATGGCATACATGTTTTTTTCTGACGACGAAACCAGGTTCTTTACATAGAATCTGGTTTTTTGCTGGTGCTGATTCCATCCTGACCGGTCACACGAAAAGAAGGAGAGAACAGCAAATGAATGAAAAGACAAATGTTCCATCAACGCAATCTTTATTATCAAACTTTGAAGGCAGTCGAAAGGTATATGAACAAGGCTCAAGACCTGACATTTTGGTGCCAAAAAGAGAAATCGTGCTCACAAATACAGTGACACAAGCAGGTGATATCGAAAATGAACCGATTCGTGTGTACGATACAAGTGGACCGTATACAGATGCGGAGGCTCATATTGATGTCACAAAGGGATTAAAGCGCCTGAGATCAGCATGGATTAAGGAAAGAGAAGATACTGAAAGCTATGAAGGGCGTCAAGTAAAGCCAGAAGATAATGGATATCGCTTGAATGGGAAAGAATCCTTTCAAGCTGCCCATACAGATTTTCATCATGTGCCGCTCCGCGGGAAACAAGGTGCTTGTGTGACGCAAATGCATTATGCAAAAAAGGGCATCATTACGCCTGAAATGGAGTTTATCGCTTTGAGAGAACAGCTAAGTCCTGAGTTTGTTAGAGAGGAAGTGGCTAGTGGGAGAGCGGTCATTCCAGCGAATATCAACCATTCTGAAAGTGAGCCGATGATCATCGGAAAGAATTTTCACGTGAAAATTAATGCGAATATTGGCAATTCAGCTGTGACGTCGTCCATTGAAGAAGAGGTGGAGAAGATGACATGGGCAATTAGATGGGGGGCAGATACGATGATGGACCTGTCTACAGGAAAGGACATTCATACAACGAGAGAATGGATTATCCGCAATTGCCCAGTCCCAGTAGGAACTGTCCCAATTTATCAGGCACTTGAAAAAGTGAATGGAATCGCAGAAAATTTGACGTGGGAAGTATACCGAGACACATTAATTGAACAGGCAGAGCAAGGGGTTGACTACTTCACCATTCATGCGGGCGTCCTGTTAAGGTATATTCCGCTCACAGTCGACCGGGTCACAGGAATTGTTTCAAGAGGCGGAGCCATTATGGCAAGATGGTGTCTCGCTCATCATCAAGAGAACTTTCTTTATACCCATTTTGAAGAAATTTGTGAAATTATGAAAACATATGACATTGCCTTTTCGCTTGGGGACGGGCTCAGACCTGGATCCATTGCGGACGCAAATGACGAAGCGCAGTTTGCAGAACTCGAAACGTTAGGGGAATTGACAGAGATCGCTTGGAAACATGATGTACAGGTCATGATTGAAGGACCTGGTCATGTTCCAATGGATAAAATCAAAGAGAATGTCGATAAGCAGATGGAGATATGCAAAGAGGCACCTTTTTATACGTTAGGCCCTCTAACAACAGATATTGCACCGGGATATGATCATATTACATCCGCGATCGGTGCGGCGATGATCGGCTGGTACGGAACAGCCATGCTGTGCTATGTGACACCAAAAGAGCATTTAGGTCTGCCGAACAAAGAAGATGTAAGAGAAGGCGTCATCGCCTATAAAATTGCCGCACATGCAGCTGATGTAGCAAAAGGACATCCTGCTGCTCAAAAGCGTGATGATGCCTTATCAAAAGCGAGATTTGAATTCAGATGGCGGGATCAATTTCACCTGTCACTTGACCCAGAACGAGCGCTGGCATTCCATGATGAAACATTGCCTGCTGAAGGTGCTAAAACCGCTCATTTCTGTTCCATGTGTGGACCAAAGTTTTGCAGTATGAAAATATCCCATGACATCCGCAACCAATCAGAAGAAGTGAAAAGAGAGATGGAGAAGAAGGCAAAAGAGTTTATCAATCAAGGCAGTCAAATCTATCAATCCTAAAAAAAACCTCGCACTCCTCTAGTGCGGGGTTTTATAAAACGGCTGAAATGGCTTTTCTCACGAGGTGGAAAAATGCTCTTACTGCAATCGCCATCGTTTCAATACTTGGGATGAGGGCATCTGTTAAATGAAATAGAACTGTTTGTCTCTCTGGAGATGTTCGTTTTTTCTTTTGTTTCATAAAGACAGCCTCCTTTTCATTCAATATACTTCTTTTGAAGAGTATATAGATAGATATGTTGTGCGAATTTAAACAAAATTTAAACTTCTTGTGTTTAGAAGGAAAGAAGCAGGGGAAACGGATTGAATAGAGAATGAATGAAAAGAGCTGACCGATTCGGTTAGTGAACAAGACAGAGTGGAAGGTGATCTTATGATGAAAGTATTTAAGGTAACATTTCATATGAACAATGGGGAAGTGCTCGATTTCGAGCTGAAACGTCCAGCCACCTATGATGTGTATAAAAAAATTGAGGAAGCCAATCATTGGTTTAAGCTGAATAATGAAATCATTAACCTATTAAATGTGAATAGTATCCATGTAGAAACAGAATAAAACTAAAAGCCGCTCGAAAAGAGCGGCTTTCATTATGCAGTAAAATCATTTCGATTGTTCAGCTGACCTCGAGACAGCCAGTTTTTCTTATACAAATAGGCAATCACTTCAAGCCACAGACGCGGCGCTTTTTTAGGGAAAAAAGGTTTTTGATAATAGGCGTATGCAGCTTTTAAATCATCCCATTGATGACATGTTTTCGTTTGCGTGAAGCGGGCGACGTCAATGACCCTGACGCGGCCATCCTTTGTTAAAATTAAATTTCGCAGATGAATATCAGAAGGATTTAAACCTTTCGCGCGTGCTTCTTCCAGCGCATCATCTACTTGTTCAATCATTTGTTTTTTGATCGGAATTCCTTTTGTCAGGCATTCATAGAAAGTATAACCTTTAATATATTCCATTAAAATATACTGATCCCCAGACTCGTAAATCTCAGGATAATAGGAGGAGCCGGAAAGTTTTTCATAAATTGCAGCCTCTTTGCGGGCGATGTTTCGATAAGAAGGAAAAAAGACTTTTAACGCCATTTTCTTGTCGTCTTTTTTGTATGAAAATACATAGGCACTTCTTCCTTTGCCGCACAGCTCAAGCTCAGCCGGTTTAAAGACGAGCTTATTAAAACGCTTTTCTTCTTGATACTGAATCGATTCGGCTAATCTTTTGACATCTGACATTGACTTCACCTTCTTTGGTTTCAGTTTATGCGGCTGAAAAACGAATGATGAAAAAACCATGTAATTCGGTAGAGCAATGGATTGTATAAAACATAACATTTACGCACGAAGGATACAACGAAAGACGCTCAATATGTGTCAAGACATCGATTTGGTTAATGTGGAGCAAAATGGGTCAAACTACATATGTCATGCATCGATCTTATGTTCTAAAGAGGTGTAAATAGTGAAAGTGAAAATAAAGTATTTCGTTACAGGACTTATCATGACAAGTGTACTCTTTTTCGCTGTTGATATGGAAGCAGCAGAACACTTGCAAAAAGAGTCAAAAACCATCAACGTTCAGCTTGAAAAGGTCTATCTAGACGGCGATGTAAGTATTGAAAGACAGCGGGCATCATTAGAAGACAAAGACACATTTTGGGCCCAGTATAAGGGCTGGACATTGGTAGAACAGCGAGAGGATTTTGCCCTTTTTAGAAAGCAAATTGACGATATATCGCCTTTGAGTAAAGCAAATGGATATATCGGATTATCAGAAGACGGCGTGATTTCTACGTTTCATGGAAGGCCTGACGGGTGGGCGGAGCCTATTCATCTCTTTTTTCAAATTGATACGTCCCGCTTGGAAAGTCATGTAGAGCAGCAGCTTGCACAAGGCATTCCGTTTCGAACAAAAGATGAATTTGAGCATGTGCTTGAAGTCATGAAACCTTACCGAAATGAACAATCGTTTTAATCGTATGACAGCTTGCTGGTGTGAAGACCGCAAGCTCTTTTTCATGGGTTGACGATGAAAAAAGGCTGAGCGAACGTATGTTAACTTTTATTACGGTTTTCTCTTCGATTTATGTTACAATGGAGAACAGTCAAAGAGGTGAAAACGGTGATAGAGTTTGTAAAAGGGACCATTGATTATGTGTGCCCGCAATATGTTGTCATTGAAAACGGCGGAGTGGGATATCAAGTCTATACCCCAAATCCGTTTATCTATCGAGTAACAAAACAAGAAACGATTTATACGTATCATTACATAAAGGAAGACGCTTTTTCGTTATATGGATTCCAAACACGAGAAGAAAAAGCGTTGTTCACAAAACTGTTAAATGTCACAGGGATTGGACCGAAGGGTGCGCTTGCGATTCTTGCTTCCGGTGACCCTGGCGCTGTCATTTCAGCGATCGAACGAGAGGATGAAGCTTTTCTCATTAAATTCCCGGGTGTTGGCAAAAAAACAGCACGACAGATCATTCTAGATCTGAAAGGGAAGCTCGCAGATGTGGTGCCTGAAATGATAGGAAACTTATTTAACCACGAGGATCATATCCAGATTGAAACGCAGCAAAGCGCTTTAGATGAAGCGGTTGAAGCCTTAAGTGTCCTTGGGTATGGTGATCGTGAAATCAAAAAGGTTCTTCCTTTATTAAAAGAAGAGAAGAATCTTACAACCGATCAATATGTGAAAAAAGCTTTACAAAAAATGTTGAAATAGGGTGATGTCTCATGGATGAACGGCTCGTCTCAACTGAAGCAGACAACCATGAATCAGCCATTGAGCAAAGTCTGCGTCCACAGACGCTTAGTCAATATATTGGCCAGCAGAAAGTAAAGGATAATCTCAGCGTATTTATTGAAGCTGCCCGAATGAGGCAGGAAACGCTGGATCACGTTCTTTTATATGGGCCGCCGGGACTTGGGAAAACAACGCTTGCGTCGATCATTGCCAATGAAATGAATGTTCAGCTGCGTACAACGTCTGGACCAGCGATTGAACGCCCTGGCGATTTGGCGGCGATCTTAACATCTCTTGAACCTGGCGATGTTCTGTTTATTGATGAAATTCATCGCTTGCAGCGTTCAATAGAGGAAGTGCTATATCCAGCGATGGAGGACTTTTGTCTAGATATCGTGATTGGAAAAGGAGATACAGCACGCTCTGTGCGGCTTGATTTACCGCCATTTACGCTTGTAGGTGCTACAACCCGTGTTGGGCTTTTAACAGCGCCGCTTCGTGATAGGTTTGGGGTTCATGCAAGATTGGAATACTATGAGCAAAGAGATTTGGCTCACATTGTAGCAAGAACAGCCGAGCTGTTTGAGATTGGGATCGACATTCGTTCAGCTGAAGAGATTGCAAGAAGATCTAGAGGCACACCGAGGGTCGCCAATCGTCTGCTCAGAAGAGTAAGAGATTTTGCGCAGGTGCTTGGAAATCATGCGATCACACAAGACATTGCAGAAGATGCTCTTGAGCGTCTGCAAGTTGACAGACTCGGACTTGATCATATCGATCATAAGCTGCTTTTAAGTATGATTGAAAAATTTAGAGGCGGTCCTGTTGGACTTGATACGATCTCAGCGACAATTGGAGAAGAATCACATACGATTGAAGATGTGTACGAACCGTATTTACTGCAAATTGGTTTTCTGCAAAGAACACCAAGAGGGCGGGTCGTCACAAGAGAAGCGTATGAACATTTTCATATGGAGGTTCCGATTCGTGACTGAATTCCCTAAAATGTTGATGATTTTAGGTGGTGTCCTTTTTGCCGCAGGTTTAGTGTTTCAATTGGTTGGGAAACTTCCAGGCGATATTTTCGTGAAAAAAGGGAATGTAACGTTCTTTTTTCCTGTGATTACATGCATTGTCATTAGCATCGTCCTAACCATTTTACTCAATGTCTTCGGACGGATGAAATAACGTTAACTAGTTAACTACAGAATAGGTGAAGGAAATGAAGTTAGAACTATTTGATTTTGATTTACCAGAAAGATTGATTGCACAAGTGCCGCTTGAAAAACGAGATGCATCAAGACTGATGGTCTTAAATAAACAAACAGGTGACATCACACATGATACATTCTCGCAAATCACAGATTACTTTCAAAAGGGTGATTGTCTCGTTTTAAACAATACACGTGTATTGCCTGCACGTCTGTTTGGAACGAAAGAGGATACGGGTGCTAAAGTGGAGCTGCTTCTTTTGAAACAAGAAGAAGGAGACAAATGGGAAACGCTCGTGAAACCAGCAAAACGTGTGAAAAACGGAACAGTCATTACATTTGGTGATGGACGATTAAAAGCGGTATGTACAGAAGAACTGGAACATGGCGGAAGAAAAGTTGAGTTTCAGTATACAGGCATTTTTTATGAAGTACTTGAATCCTTAGGTGAAATGCCGCTGCCTCCGTACATTAAAGAGCAGCTTGACGATCGTGAGCGTTATCAAACCGTTTATTCCAAAGAGGTTGGTTCGGCTGCTGCGCCTACTGCCGGTCTTCACTTTACAAATGAACTGCTAGATGCACTGAAAGCAAAAGGAGTGCATATTGCGTTTATTACGCTCCATGTAGGACTTGGCACATTTCGACCGGTCAGTGCTGAACGCATTGAAGAACATGAAATGCACGCAGAGTTTTACGAAATGAATGAAGAAACGGCAGAAGAACTTAATCGCGTGCGCAAAGAAGGCGGACGGATTATTTCAGTCGGAACAACTTCGACAAGAACGCTTGAAACCATTGCAAGTGCTTATGATGGTGAATTCAAAGCGTCAAGCGGCTGGACATCGATTTTTATTTACCCAGGCTACACATTTAAGGCAATTGATGGCATGATCACGAATTTCCACTTGCCAAAATCTTCTTTAATTATGCTTGTCAGTGCATTAGCTGGACGAGAACACGTCCTAAAAGCGTACAATGAGGCTGTAAAAGAGGAATATCGATTCTTCAGTTTTGGCGATGCCATGCTGATTCAATAACATCATACAACAAAGACAGGAGGGCTCATTTTTGTCGCAATTACCGATACGTTATGAGTTCATTAAATCATGCAAACAAACAGGTGCACGTCTTGGACGCGTTCATACACCGCACGGCTCCTTTGAAACACCTGTATTTATGCCAGTTGGTACACTGGCTACAGTGAAAACAATGGCGCCTGAAGAGTTAAAAGCAATGGAAGCAGGCATCATTTTAAGCAATACGTATCATCTATGGCTGCGCCCGGGGCATGACATTGTCAAAGAAGCAGGCGGCCTACACAAATTTATGAACTGGGATCGAGCGATTCTAACAGATTCAGGCGGTTTCCAAGTGTTTTCTTTAAGTGAATTTAGAAAAATTGAAGAAGAAGGCGTTCACTTCCGTAATCACTTAAATGGAGATAAGTTGTTCCTTTCTCCTGAGAAAGCGATGGAGATTCAAAATGCGCTCGGCTCAGATATTATGATGGCATTTGACGAATGCCCTCCGTACCCAGCAGAGTACGATTATATGAAACGGTCTGTAGAGCGGACAAGCAGATGGGCAGAGCGCTGCTTAACAGCGCACCAGCGTCCAGAGGATCAAGGGCTGTTTGGCATTGTGCAGGGCGGAGAATACGAAGAGCTTCGTAAACAAAGTGCAAAAGATCTTGTTTCACTTGATTTCCCAGGCTACGCCATTGGAGGTTTATCTGTTGGTGAACCAAAAGATGTGATGAACCGTGTGCTGGAGTTTACAACGCCATATTTACCGGCAGACAAGCCAAGGTACTTAATGGGTGTCGGCTCGCCAGATTCATTAATTGACGGTGCGATTCGCGGTGTCGATATGTTTGACTGTGTACTGCCTACGCGAATTGCAAGAAACGGTACGCTGATGACAAGTGAAGGACGCCTTGTTGTGAAAAATGCTAAATATGAGCGAGATTTCAGACCAATCGATGAAAACTGTGACTGCTACACATGCAAAAACTACACACGCGCTTATATTAGACATTTAATCCGTACAAATGAGACGTTCGGAATTCGATTAACAACTTATCATAATCTTCATTTTCTGTTAAAATTAATGGAGCAAGTGAGAGAAGCTATCCGTGAGGATCGTTTAGGTGATTTTAGAGAAGAGTTTTTTGAGCGTTATGGTTTTAACAAACCGAATGCGAAAAACTTTTAACGCATAAACGAAAGGCTTTACAATGCTTTAGAAAGGGGTGAGATAGAATGGATGGTGGTATGGGTTCAATCATTATGATTGTTGTCATGTTTGCTGTGCTTTACTTCTTGTTAATCCGTCCACAGCAAAAGCAACAAAAAGCTGTGCGTCAGATGCAGCAATCTTTATCAAAAGGCGATAAAATCGTCACAATCGGTGGTTTACACGGTGAAATCGACTACATTGATGAATCAAAAGTGGTCATCAAAACAAGCGAAAACAACCGTTTAACTTTCGACCGACGTGCTATTAGAGAATTAGCTGACAAAGGCTAATCCTCCAATACATAGCGATAAAAAAAGAGCGATATCATTCGCTCTTTTTTTATTTGCCCCGAAGATTGACGCCAATCATTCCCCCTAGCATACAAATTCCCAAAAAGGCTGCATGATAGATGAATTGTTCTGGTGAAAAGGTTTCTCCAAACCCTAAATATTGAAATAAAAAGACAGTGAGTGAAAAGATAAAAGAGGTCATGGCGCCAATGAGCCAGCCTCGTTCCTTTGCTTTCCCTCCAGAAATCATTCCTCCTAGAAAAAGTGCCGCAAAGGACAAGATCATGATCATCCATTTAAACGATGATTCCTGCATACTTGTGAAGGTAAGCATCAGTGATACAAGTAAGCTTGTCACAATCATCACGACAAAAATAGCAATTAAGCCAGATAAAATGCCTTTTCCTATTTGTTTCGTTTCCTGCATGTGATTCGTCTCCTCTCCAATTGACCGAAGCTTGTCTTTTACTAAAATGTATTCACGGAGAAGAAAAAATAGACTTGTTCTCGTGATAAAAGCCGAGACTTTCTTTTCTACATAAATAAAGTGTTTTGACACAAGCTATGGTGGAGAAGGAGGGTTTACATCATATGCAGGACATCTTAATTATCTCCATGAGAACGATCATTTTATATTTTCTCATTTGGTTTATTTTTCGTTTAATGGGCAAAAGGGAGATTGGGGAACTGAGTATTTTAGATCTTGTTATTTTTATGATGATCGCTGAAATTGCGGTGCTCGCCATAGAAGAAGTAGAGGATCACATGTTACATACAGTATGGCCGATCCTGCTGTTAACCTTCATTCAAATCACCCTTGCCTATTTGTCACTAAAATTCCAAGGTGTCCGGCGTTTTCTCGACGGTAAGCCAGCCCTGCTCATCATCAACGGAAAAATAGATGAGGGTGCGATGAGAAAACAGCGATACAATTTTGATGATTTGCTGATTCAATTAAGAGAAAATAACATCGATAGTATCCAGGATGTCTCATATGCCATCTTAGAGCCTTCAGGAAAGCTCGCCGTTGTTGAAAAAGAAAACAAGCGCAAACATGCAGCGCTTGAGCTCCCGCTTATTGCAGACGGTGTGGTTCAGCATGATCATCTCAAGCAGATCAACCATGATAAACAGTGGCTGATAAAGGAGCTTGCCAAAAGAGGCTATGATGACATCGAGCAGATCTCCTACTGTAGCTTTAATCAGAAGGATTTTTATATTGATTTGAAAGATGAAGTGATCAAGAAAGAATGAGCTAAAGCAGCTTCCCAATAAACGGGATGCGGCGTAGCTCTTCTCGTTTCACTAGCCCAAGACAGATTAATAGAATGACATACAGCACGCACGTCAAAACGATCATCATGACAAGCTCCAAAGGGGCGGAAAAGAGTCCGCTCGCTTGATGTTTCATCCATAAGCTGACCGCCCCAGTACCGATGATCACAAGGACGCAAAGTCCATATTCTTTTAATGGTAAATGAATAGGCAGTACTTTACCGACAGTTGCCGCATGGAGCAACGTGACAAGAACGATGCCGATGAGGATCGCAAGCGCTGCGCCCATAATGCCAAAGCTTGGCTGTGAAGCAAGAACAAAGATCATGCCTGTTTTCACAACAGCTCCTATCAAACTGTTGGTCATCGCTGCCCCCGCTAAATTTAATGCTTGAAGGACAGCCTGCAGCGGTCCTTGAAAGTAATAGAGCAAAAAGAAGGGGGCCATGAATTTTACATAGACAGCGGCATGAGATGAACCATACATGAAGAGGGTTAAATTTTCTGCATACACAAAAAGGATAATACATGAAATGCCCCCGCTTAATAAACAAAGGCGCATCGCCTGCTTGAGCCGGTATTCGACCGTTTTGCGTTTGTTCTGTTCCATCCCCTCACTAATCGCTGGAACTAGTGCGGTGGAGAGAGAATACGTGATAAAACTAGGAAGTGTCAAAAGGGTGAGCGCAAGTCCCGTCAATTCTCCGTACTGCCTTGTTGCTTCCACAGCTGCATAACCGGCAATCGCAAGGCTTTGCGCGACGACAATCGGTTCTAAAAACCAAGAGATATTGCCGATGAAACGGCTGCCTGTCGTTGGCAGGGCAATACTCATGAGCTGCTTAAACGTATCCTTCCCATCATGAATTGCCTTGAAAAAACGTTTTCGGATACGGATGGTCTTTTTATAACGAAAGGCAATCAGTAAGTAAGCAAGTGAAATCATTTCCCCGATGACAGATGAAATCATGGCGCCTGCTGCTGCGTATTCAATTCCATAAGGCAGGAACGCTGTTGTACATACTGCCACGAGTGAAATTCTTGCGACCTGTTCTAGTACTTGCGACATCGCAAGCGGGCTCATTTGCTGTCTTCCTTGGAAATAGCCCCTTAACACACTTGAGATTGCAATAACGGGTACGACTGGTGTAATGGCAAGCAGAGGATAGACCGTTCTAGGATCTGTCAGCATATTTTCCGCCATAATAGGGGCAAACCATAAAAAGAGGGGCGTGAAAATCAGGCTGAGTGTTCCTGTTATCGCAAGGGACATCACTAGAATGCGTTTTGTTTTCTGTTTGTCACCACGGGCTTCTGCTTCTGCGACTAGCTTACTAATCGCAACAGGAAGTCCGAATTGAGTTAGCGTCACGGCGAGAAAAAAGGTAGGCGCTGCCATCATATAAAGCCCTACGCCTTCTTCACCAATGAACCTTGCAATCACAATTCGATTGACAAAACCCAATATTCTTGTAATAAAACCTGCTAAAATTAAAATAATCGTCCCTTTTAAAAACGTTTGCTTCGTCAAATCACAGATCACCTGCCTTCTCAAACGACATAGAATCATATACAATAAGATATGCGTGTATATCGTCCAAGCATGACAAGTCTCTCGATAAAAAACTGAAAAGGGGGAGCCTCACATTGACACAACATCCGGCTGCTATATACAAAGACCATCTAAAGCCTTTTCTGTTCAGTAAGCTTGAAGAATTCATCGTTTTGGGCTATAAAGATGTAGATTTAGAGGAATTATGGTCATACTTAGAGAATAAGAAGTGGAAGAAAAAACAAGAGTATCCGATTCATGAAATGGTTGCAGATATTTTATCTGTGAAAATTGGCGAATTTATGAACTATGCAACCGTTCAGTCGTTTAAAACGTCTGCTTTTTTGGACAGTGAAGATGGCAAGAATATGCTGGACGAACTGTTGAAATAAGCCATCTAAATGGATTCAGGTGTTTAAGGAGGAAATACATAATGAAAAAAGGGCGCATACTTGCGTTTTTCTTAGTGGTTCTGTTAATCGGAACTGGTGTGGGCTTATTAACGAAGCCCGTTGCGAAAGATATGACGCTAGGGCTGGACTTACAGGGTGGATTTGAAGTTCTGTATGATGTACACCCAGTGAAAAAAGAAGACAAGATCACAAATGGTGTTCTCGTCAGTACAGTAGAGGCTTTAAACCGAAGAGCCAACGTGCTTGGGGTCAGTGAGCCGAACATTTCGATTGAAGGAAACAACCGTATCCGCGTACAGCTTGCGGGTGTAAAAGATCAAAACAGAGCACGGGAGATTCTATCGACTGAAGCACAGCTTTCCTTCAGAGATACGAATGACAAAGAGCTTCTAAACGGATCTGATCTTGTTGAAAATGGTGCAAAACAAACATTCAATCAAACGAATGAGCCGATCGTGACGGTCAAACTAAAGGATGCGAAAAAGTTTGGTGACGTGACAAAAAAAGTAGCGGCGATGGCACCAAACAATCAGCTTGTCATTTGGCTTGATTATCATAAGGGAGATTCCTTCAAAAAAGAAGTCTCTAAATCAAATCATAAGTATGTATCTGCGCCGAATGTAAACCAAGAAATTAACAGCAGTGACGTACAAATCGAAGGAAACTTTACGGTTCAAGAGGCAAAAGACCTTGCGAGCATTTTAAATGCTGGCGCATTGCCAGTAAAATTAACCGAAAAATATTCAACATCTGTGAGTGCACAGTTTGGTGAGCAAGCACTAAACGAAACAGTCTTCGCAGGAATTGTAGGAATCGCATTTATCTTCTTATTCATGCTGTTTTATTACCGATTACCAGGTCTTGTTGCTGTCATTACACTGTCAGCTTATATCTATATCACACTGCAAGTCTTTGACTGGATGGGTGCGGTCATGACACTGCCTGGAATCGCTGCATTGATTCTTGGGGTAGGGATGGCTGTCGATGCCAACATTATTACGTATGAGCGGATTAAAGAAGAGCTCAAGCTCGGTAAATCTGTCCGTTCTGCTTTCAGATCGGGTAACCGCAGATCATTTGCCACGATCTTTGATGCAAACTTAACAAGTATTATTGCCGGAGGGGTTCTGTTCTTCTTTGGAACAAGCTCTGTCAAAGGATTTGCAACCATGCTTATCCTATCGATTTTGACAAGCTTTATCACGGCTGTCTTCCTATCAAGATTCCTTCTTGGCTTACTTGTAGAAAGCCGTTATCTCGATCGCAGAAAAGGCTGGTTTGGTGTTCGTCAGAAAGACATCATTGATATTCATGAAACAACTGAAAATACTGAACCGAAAACACCATTTGATAAATGGGATTTCGTCAGCAAACGTAAAGGCTTTATGATTTTTTCGGTAGCCATTACCATTGCTGGAATCATTGTGCTGTCGATCTTCAAGCTCAATGCAGGTATTGACTTTGCAAGTGGTACTAGAGTTGATATTCAAAGTGACCATAAACTGTCAACAGAACAGGTGGAGCAAGATTTTAAAAAGCTAGACCTTGAGACAGACAGTGTTGTGTTATCGGGGCAAAAAGAAAATCAAGCAGCAGCTCGATTTGTCGGTGTTCCGAATAAAGAAAAAATTGCTGAAGTGAAAGATTACTTCAAAGATAAATACGGAACGGAGCCTAACGTAAGTACAGTGTCTCCGACGGTCGGAAAAGAGCTGGCACGTAACGCATTATACGCTATCATCATTGCTTCAATCGGGATTATCTTATATGTATCCGTCCGATTTGAGTATAAAATGGCGATTGCAGCCATTGTCTCTCTGCTATACGACGCATTTTTTATCGTTGCCTTCTTTAGCATTACGCGTTTAGAGGTGGATGTCACCTTCATTGCAGCGATACTCACGGTCATTGGGTACTCGATCAATGACACGATTGTCACCTTCGACAGGGTGCGTGAGCAAATGAAGAAACGCAAACCGAAAACGATCGAAGATTTATCGTACATTGTGAATTTAAGTTTACAGCAAACCTTTACGCGTTCTGTGAACACCGTGCTTACCGTACTTGTAGTGGTGATTGCACTTCTCATTTTCGGTTCAGCATCTATTACAAACTTCTCCATTGCCTTACTTGTCGGCCTATTAACAGGGGTGTATTCATCCCTTTACATTGCGGCACAAATTTGGCTGATATGGAAAGGTCGTGAGCTGAAAAAGCCGGCGAAAATCGACACAGAACAAGATATTTAAACAAGAAAGACTGCCAGCTTGGCAGTCTTTTTTTCATGCATCATACTTGTCATCGTCACAACAATAAGATGATATGTAAAAACATTTCGGGTTTCATTGATCTTGAAATGGTCTTTTGCTATAATGACATACGTTTAGATCAGTATAGAAAGCAAGTGTCCGTTTGGGGCATTTGGCTTTTATTCATTGGAGGGGCTGTTATGAAGGTTCGGGAAACTGAACTGCCAGGTATCGGTCACAAAGCCGAAATGATCACAAGAAATAATGAGAAGCTTGCCATTATCACACATGATGACGGCAGAAGAGAGATGTATCATTTTCAAGAAGATGATCACGAAGAATGTATTTCTGGTATCTTGCTTAGCGATGAAGAAGCAAGACAAATCTCGGCTATTTTAGGCGGCATGGTCTATAAACCAAAAGCGCTTGAGACAGTGGAGGTGGCCATTGATGAACTCATCATTGAATGGTTTAAGATTGAAAAGAACGCACCGGCTGTTAACCAGACGATCGGAGACCTGAGTGTTCGCCAAAACTATCAAGTAACAGTCATCGCCATTGTGAGAAAATCACATGAGAAAATTTTAAATCCAGGACCAGATACGGTGATTGAAGAAGGAGACACCCTTGTCATCTCTGGAGAAAGAAAAGAATTAAAGAGCCTCATTAAAGAAAAACTCAGCAGCTAAACGCCCATGCTGATAGAAAACCTTCCGCCATGTTCTTTCGGTGTTTAAAAAGGACAAGAAAGAGGGAAGAATAAAAGAAAAAGCTTGGGGGATTTGTAGATGAATAAACAACAATGGACCATCATACTCGCATTTATTTTCGTATTAATTGTCTCAGTATTTGCTGTTATTAACGTGCGGCCTGTACAGGTAGACTACTTATTTGGAACGGCTGAATGGCCGCTGATCCTTGTCATTATCGGTTCTGTTCTGATGGGCGGACTCATTGTGGCTTTTGCGGGGATTTTCCAAATTGTGAAACTGAAACGTGAATTAAAAGCATTAAAAGCTGAACGTGCAGCCGCTGTGACTGCCCCTACTGCTTCTCCAAAAAAGGTAGACAAAGACGTTCAAAAGAAAACGAATGTCACACCTTTAAAAGAACAGCCAGCGTCTTTTGACCGGAAGGAAAAATAATCTTCCAGTACAATTTCATAAAATAAAAATTGAAACCCCTCAGTCCACTCTAGTATAATAGTGTGGTTGAGGGGTGAATTTATGTTATTATCCAAAATGCGTTGGGAATATGAACATCCTAGCGAAGAAAAAGTGAAATCACTCTCTGAAAATCTGAATATTTCAGCGCTGACTGCATCACTTCTTGTACAAAGAGGACTCGAAGAAGTAGAAGAAGCGAGGTCTTTTTTATTTGATCAAAAAGCCGAATTTCATGATCCATTCTTATTAAAAGGAATGAAAGAAGCAGTAGAGCGCATCAACAAAGCGATTGAAGAGCAGGAATCGATTGTGATCTTCGGAGATTATGATGCAGATGGTGTGACAAGTACTTCTGTACTTTTACATACACTTAAAGAACGATCTGCGAAGGTAGACTTTTATATTCCAGATCGATTTAAAGAAGGATATGGGCCAAACGAACAGGCTTTCCGATATATCAAAGAGCAAGGAGCATCGCTTGTCATCACTGTGGATACAGGGATCGCTGCTGTAAATGAAGCACGTATTGCAAAAGAAATAGGATTAGACCTGATCATCACAGATCACCATGAACCAAGCGAGGAACTGCCTGAGGCACTTGCAATTGTACATCCTAAGCAGCCTGGGTGTGAGTATCCGTTTAAAGAGCTGGCGGGTGTCGGTGTTGCGTTTAAAGTGGCACATGCACTCCTCGGTAAACTCCCAGTAGAATTATTAGATCTTGCTGCAATCGGTACAATTGCGGATCTTGTCCCGCTGCATGATGAAAATAGATGGATTGCCAAAAAAGGTCTTATGCAGCTTCGACAGTCTAGACGGCCTGGGTTAAAAGCGTTATTAAAAGAAGCAGGCGCCACTCTTGAAGAAGCAAATGAGGAAACGGTCGGCTTTCAAATTGCGCCAAGGCTGAATGCTGTTGGACGAATTGAGCAGGCAGATCCGGCTGTTCATCTTCTCATGACTGAGGATATGGATGAAGCAGAAGAACTCGCTCGTTTTGTACAAGAATTGAACAAAGAACGGCAGAAAATTGTGAGTACGATCACGGAAGAAGCCATTCAAATGGTCGAAGAGACAGGTGCTGACCAGTCAGCTATCGTCGTAGCAAAAGCTGGCTGGAATCCAGGCGTTGTCGGCATTGTTGCCTCAAAATTGACGGATACATTTTCTCGTCCGGCGATTGTGCTTGGAATAGATGAAGAAACGCAGATGGCGAAAGGGTCAGCACGAAGTATTCCTGGCTTTGATTTGTTTTTCCATTTGAGCAAGTGCCGTGACATCCTGCCGCATTTCGGTGGACACCCGATGGCAGCAGGAATGACACTTCGAGCGGATGATGTTCCTTTACTTAGGGAAAGATTGAATCAATATGCAAATGAAACGTTGACAGAAGAAGATTTTATTCCAATTCAACGGGTCGATGCAGTATGTAAAGTGGACGAAATGACGGTGCAAGCCATTGAAGAAGTGGGACTGCTGTCCCCGTTTGGCATGCAGAATCCTAAGCCGTTCATTATGATTGAAGACGCCCAGCTTGAAGACATCCGAACGATCGGGGCCAATCAAAATCACATTAAAATGTCACTAAAAGACGAAGACAAGCTGCTGGACTGTGTCGGTTTTCACCAAGGCAAGCTAAAAGAAGAACTTGTCCCAGGGAGTCAAATTTCTGTCGTTGGTGAGGTCTCGATTAATGAATGGAATAACCGAAAGAAACCTCAGCTCATGCTAAAAGACGCTAGAGTCGATGAATGGCAGCTGTTTGATTTACGCGGGAAAAAAGATTGGGAAAAGAAAGTATCAACACTTGATCCAGCAAAAACGATGGTCTTCTGTTTTGACGAAGAAACAAAAAAGCAATCGGAGCTGGTGGATATTCCGATTCACCTTATTGATGCAGAAAGTGTATCCACGTTTGATGTGCAGGAAAAGTATGTGATCTTTGCCGATGTTCCTGCCGATGAACACTTGCTCAAGCTGCTTTTAGAAAATCAACAACCAGCAAGAATTTATACGGTGTTTCAGCGGAAAGAAGATCACTTTATGTCCTCATTCCCGAGCCGTGATCAATTCAAATGGTTTTATGGGTTCTTGTTCAAACGGGGAAGTTTTCCTATTAAAGAACAAGGCATGGAGCTTGCCAAACATAGAGGTTGGACAAAAGATACAATCATTTTTATGACAAAGGTGTTTTTTGAACTCGGTTTTGTTAAAATAGAGAATGGTGTGCTGTCAATAGTGCGTGATGCCCCTAAAAAAGATTTAACCGCATCATCGTCTTATACAGCAAAACAACGATTGATGGAACTCGATCAAACACTAACATATTCCTCAGCCAAAGAGCTGAAGGAATGGCTGAATAGCATGATGAGCGAAGTCTCACCTGTGCTTTGACGTACGAGGAGGAAAAGGAAAAGATGGATTTAAAACAATATGTGACAGTTGTACCTGACTACCCAAAGGAAGGTGTACAATTTAAAGATATTACAACGTTAATGGATAAAGGCGAAGTGTACCGTTATGCAACGGATCAAATCGTTGAATACGCGAAGGAAAGAGACATTGATCTCATTGTTGGACCTGAAGCGCGTGGATTCATTATTGGCTGCCCTGTAGCATACGCACTTGGTGTAGGTTTTGCCCCAGTTCGTAAAGAAGGAAAGCTTCCTCGTGAAGTCATCAAAGTCGATTACGGTTTGGAATACGGTAAAGATGTATTAACGATTCATAAAGATGCAATTCGTCCTGGTCAGCGTGTACTGATCACAGATGATTTGCTTGCGACAGGTGGAACGATTGAAGCATCCATCAAGCTGGTTGAAGAATTAGGCGGCGTTGTGGCAGGGATTGCATTTTTAATTGAGCTGACGTATCTTGATGGCAGAAAGAAGCTTGACGGTTACGACATCTTGACGTTAATGCAATACTAATGGAGTTTTACGCAAAAAGCACTCAGTAAGAAGGGTGCTTTTTTCCTATCAAAAATCTTTTAGCGGACTTCTTCTCTTTACATCTATCGAATTTTTCTTGATAATAAACTACAATACAGTTTTCATTTAAAAAGGTGATTCCATGGCGAACGAACAAGTTTTAACGGCGCAGCAGGTCATTGATAAGGCAAGAGAATACCTGTCCGCTGAACATATTCAATTTATAGAGCGTGCATACGAATATGCTGAAAATGCTCACAAGGAGCAATACCGGAAATCCGGTGAGCCCTATATTATCCATCCTATTCAAGTGGCGGGAATTCTTGTTGATCTTGAAATGGACCCTTCGACCATTGCTGGCGGCTTCTTGCATGATGTTGTCGAAGACACGGATGTGACATTAGAAGATTTAAAAGAGCATTTTAACGAAGAAGTAGCCATGCTTGTTGATGGTGTGACAAAGCTCGGAAAGATTAAATATAAATCACAAGAAGAACAACAGGCTGAAAACCATCGTAAAATGTTTGTTGCAATGGCGCAGGATATTCGCGTCATCTTAATTAAGCTGGCAGACCGTCTTCACAATATGAGAACACTCAAACATCTTCCGCAGGAAAAGCAGCGAAGAATTTCAAATGAAACCCTTGAGATCTTTGCACCGCTTGCGCACAGATTAGGGATTTCAAAGATTAAGTGGGAGCTTGAAGATACAGCCCTCCGCTATTTAAATCCGCAGCAATACTACCGGATTGTGAATCTCATGAAGCGTAAACGAGCGGAACGTGAGGAATACTTGGACGAGGTTGTCAATGAAGTAAAAGACCGCGTGTCTGAGGTGAACATTAAGGCTGAATTCTCCGGCAGACCGAAACATATTTATAGTATTTATCGAAAAATGGTCATGCAAAATAAGCAATTTAATGAAATATATGATTTGCTGGCTGTACGTATTTTGGTTGACAGCATTAAAGACTGCTATGCGGTACTTGGTATTATTCATACATGCTGGAAGCCGATGCCAGGCAGATTTAAGGATTATATTGCGATGCCAAAGCCGAATATGTATCAGTCTCTTCATACAACGGTGATTGGTCCAAAAGGGGACCCGCTTGAAGTTCAGATTCGTACAGTGGAGATGCACGAAATTGCTGAATACGGAATTGCCGCACACTGGGCGTATAAAGAAGGCAAAGAGTCAGCAGAATCGACGGAAGAAGCCGTTTTCCAGAAGAAGCTGTCTTGGTTTAGAGAAATCCTTGAATTCCAAAATGAATCCACAGATGCGGAAGAATTTATGGAATCGTTAAAAATCGATCTCTTCTCTGATATGGTGTTTGTATTTACACCAAAAGGTGACGTCATCGAGCTGCCGTCTGGTTCCGTACCAATTGATTTCTCATACCGGATTCATTCGGAAATTGGGAATAAAACAATCGGAGCCAAGGTCAACGGTAAAATGGTCACACTTGATCATAAGCTAAAAACAGGTGACATTATTGAAATTCTGACATCTAAGCATAGCTATGGACCAAGCCAGGATTGGGTCAAACTTGCCCAAACCTCCCAAGCGAAGCACAAGATCAGACAGTTTTTCAAGAAACAGCGCCGTGAAGAAAATGTCGAAAAAGGCCGAGAACTTGTGGAGAAAGAAATCAAAAACCTTGAGTTCGATGTCAAAGACATTTTGACCGCTGAAAATCTGCAAAAAGTGGCCGATAAATTTAATTTCTCAAATGAAGAGGACATGTATGCAGCTGTCGGTTATAACGGAATTACGGCACTTCAAGTCGCCAATCGTTTAACGGAAAAAGAAAGAAAACAAAGAGATCAGGAAGAACAAGAGAAAACCGTTCAAGAAGTGTCTGTAGAGTCAAAACCATATCACGGGAAAAAACGGGAAGCTGGCGTGCGAGTGAAAGGCATTGATAACTTGCTTGTCCGTTTATCTAAGTGTTGTAATCCTGTTCCTGGTGATAGCATTGTTGGCTTTATTACAAAAGGCCGTGGCGTATCTGTTCACCGTGATGACTGTCCGAACGTGAAGACAGGAGAAGCGCAGGAACGGTTAATCCCGGTTGAGTGGGAGCATGAACAGCCTGCTCGAAACCGTAAAGAATACAATGTGGAAATTGAAATATTAGGATATGACAGACGCGGCTTACTTAATGAGGTGCTTCAAGCAGTCAACGAAACCAAAACGAACATCTCGTCGGTTTCTGGTAAGTCTGATCGTAACAAAGTGGCGACGATCCATATGGCGATCTTTATCCAAAATATTAACCATTTGCACAAAGTGGTCGAACGCATCAAACAAATCAAAGACATTTACTCAGTTCGCCGATTTATGAATTAGAAAGGAAGTATATCGTCTATGAGGCTTGTTGTTCAGCGTGTGACGAGTGCATCTGTGAAAGTAGAAGAAGAGATCACAGGTGCCATCAATGAAGGCTATATGGTGCTCGTTGGGGTTACACATGAAGACACAGAAGAAGATGTGCATTACTTAGCTGAAAAGCTCGTACACTTGCGTATTTTTGAAGATGAAAACGGGAAAATGAATCTTTCGTTATTGGATGTAAAAGGAAGCGTGCTGTCTGTATCTCAATTTACCCTTTATGGTGATACGAGAAAAGGCAGACGGCCGAACTTTATGAAAGCTGCCAAACCGGATGTGGCGAATTCACTTTACGAATGCTTCAATGAAACGCTTAGAGAAAAAGGCATCCATGTTGAAACTGGACGTTTTGGGGCGATGATGGACGTCTCATTGACCAATTCGGGGCCTGTTACCATGTTGATGGACAGCAAAGAATAGAAAGACATTAGACTGTAGATAAACTCTTGCTGAGAGTTTGTTTAGAGTCTTTTTCTTTTGCGATCAAACAAAAAAGAGGCGCATCGGCCTCTTTTTTCTATCGGAAATATTGTTTTAATCCTTCTGTCATTCCTTCTGTCACTCGTTCTTGGTAAGAGGCGCTATAAATGATCGCTTCTTCTTGAGGATTGCTTAAATAGCCGAGTTCATATAAAAGGGAAGGGCGCTTGTTTTCCCTTAAAACAAAATAATCTCCAAATTTGACTCCTTTATCAGGGATCTGTGATCGTTTTGCGACTTCAGTATGAACGCTTGTCGCCAGACGTTGATCTTTGGATGCCTGATAATAATATGCGGTGCTCCCTCTGATACTTGGGTCCATAAAGCTATCATAATGAAGACTAATAAATGCATCTGCATTTCGGTAATGTGAAGTGGCAACCCTCGATTGAAGGCTGATGAATGTATCATCACTTCTTGTTAAATAGACATTTGCTCCAGAAGCTCTTAACTTACCCGCCAGCAAATGAGCGGTTTTGATCGTGATATTCTTTTCAAATGCACCGTCTGCGCCGATCGTGCCGCTGTCTTTTCCGCCATGGCCAGGATCAAGCACAATTGTTTTGCCTTTTAAAGATCCAGTGCCAGACGATGAATCCTGCTGAGGTCTTGGTGCTTCGCTGCTATTTTTCTTTGTTTGAACGACCCAGCTCGCCACATAGCCTGTTCCGCCGTTTGATAATGTCACCTCGTACCAGTCACCTTGTGTACGAACAATTTGATAAGCAGCTCCTTTTGTTCCTCTTTCTGCAATACCAGCAGAGGTAGAAGCGCTTTTTCTAATATTCGTTCCATCATAAACAATGTACGCTTTCTGATGAGATGACGAAGAGGATGAATTCTTTTCAGGTGCTGAACTTGTTCCTTGGCTTGAGACAATATAATAACTTGCAACCCAGCCTTTAACGCCTTTTGCTTCGATTTCATACCAGCCATTTTGCTCCCGTAAAATGGTGACTTGAGTGTTACGGGAAAGTGAAGCGGCCACTTGTGCGTTTGGTGCCGCCGATTTACGAACATTCAAGCTTGATACGCCAACTGTGCCGGACTGTTTAGAACGAGCGGGCTCAGCTGAACTGGATGAAGAAGCGTTTTGTCCGCCAGAAATATAATCAGAGTGGACCCAGCCTTCCGCTTGTTTGTACGATATTTTTGTCCATTCGCCGCTTGTGTCCAGCTTTTTAGCGGAAGCGCCCTGAGGGAAAGTGCCAATGACTTGATAGGAAGTCCCTGGGCCTGTCCGAATGCGAAGGTCAGAGGCTGTTGACGTAATCGAACTGCTTCCTTGCGTACTTTGACCTTGCGTCTTTTGCTTAGCAGGCTTTTGTGCATCAGATGACTTGGTAATCAGCCATGAGACGACCCAGCCTTTTTGTCCGTTCGATAGCCCGATCTGTACCCATTCTCCTTGTTCAGTGAGAATGGGATAGCTTTCTCCTCGTTTCACAACTGCTGCGATCCCGTAGCTTAAACCAGGTCCGGTTCGCACATTGATTTCATCTGTTGCAACGACAGCTTGATCTGTTTGAGCCGTCGCATGTGTCATTGGCCAAGTGCTGGCAATAAGGATAAAACAGGTGAGCAGCAACATCATGTGATGGTGTGTTTTCAGATTCAAAACGGTGTTTTCCCCTCCCTTGTAAAACCGATGAATGTTAATTCGTTATGTAATGGATGAATTCCTTGCAGTTTCCCTAATAAAAATGAATCAATCTGTTTATACTAGATAAAAATGTGATAAAAGGATGTACAAACATGAGATTAAGCAGAAAATTAGGACGAGTGCAATATAATGGACATCGTGATATCGATCGCTGGCAGCACGACGAAATGGATCAACCAGGCTTCCTTGAAGAAACGGCATCTGAATACGGATGCACGTCAAAAGAAGAGCTGGAAAAGAAAAAGAGGCACGGCAAGGGTTGACAGAGTGGCAGCACCGACCTTATTATAATATAAATCAACACACTTGAAAATTTAAAATGTGGAACTGATGATAGAGAATAGTAGGGTAAATTGCGTGAGCAGAGAGGAATCGCCTTAGGCTGAAAGCGAATCCGCATGGCATTTATCACGAAAGAACACTCTGTAGGTTTCCTGCTGAACACTCAAAAAATGAGTCATTAGGCGGAGAACGTGAATCTGCGTTAAGGATTTGAGCGGGAACATGGCTAGATCATGTTCCAACTAGGGTGGCACCACGGGTATAACTCTCGTCCCTACTATACACATAGTAGAGGCGGGGGTTTTTTATATGTCCACATAAAAAATGAATGATGGTCGTAGGAGGACGAAAAATGAGTTTTAATATTCCAAGAGGCACACAGGATATTTTACCGGGAGAATCAGAACGCTGGCAGTATGTTGAACAAATTGCGAGAGATACATGTGCAGCCTTTCAATACAAAGAGATTCGCACACCGATTTTTGAGCATACGGAACTGTTTGCACGAGGAGTAGGCGAGTCAACAGATATCGTTCAAAAAGAGATGTACACATTTGAAGACAAAAAAGGACGTAGCATCACACTTCGCCCAGAAGGAACAGCTTCAACTGTCCGTTCTTATGTTGAAAATAAACTGTTTGCACAGCCTGCACAGCCTACAAAGCTGTACTACATTGGACCAATGTTCCGCTATGAGCGTCCGCAAACGGGAAGATATCGTCAATTTTATCAATTCGGAATTGAAGCGATCGGTTCAAAAGATCCTGCCATTGATGCAGAGGTCATTTCATTAGCGATGAGTGTGTATGAGAAAGCGGGTCTTTCCAACTTAAAACTCGTCATTAACAGCCTTGGTGACAAAGAAAGCCGTGCTGATTACCGCCAAGCACTTGTCGAGCATTTTGAACCAAGAATTGATGAATTCTGTCACGACTGCCAAATTCGTTTACATCAAAATCCATTACGTATTCTTGATTGTAAAAAGGACCGCGACCACGAACTGATGGCAACGGCACCATCCATTCAAGATTACTTAAATGAAGAATCACGGACTTATTTTGAAAAAGTAAAACAATACTTAACCGATCTAGGCATTGAATATGTCGTCGATCCGAACTTAGTGCGCGGTCTTGATTATTACAATCACACAGCCTTTGAGATTATGAGTAATGCAGAAGGCTTTGGGGCAATCACAACATTAGCCGGCGGCGGCCGTTATGATGGACTTGTTGAAGGAATTGGCGGTCCTGAATCACCAGGTATCGGCTTTGCGATGAGTATTGAACGTTTCCTATCAGCGATTGATGCAGAGAAGATTGAGCTTCCTGTTCAAGACGGCATTGATTTATACATTGCGGCATTAGGAGATCAAGCAAAAGATTATGCTGTTGGCTTATTGAATCGCCTAAGAAAAGAAGGCATTTCAAGTGAAATGGACTATACAGGGAAAAAGCTAAAAGCACAATTTAAAGCGGCAGACCGCTTGAAAGCCAAGTTTATTGCAGTTCTTGGTGAAGATGAGCTGGCGCAGCAAATTGTAAATGTAAAAGATACGACAACGGGTGAACAAATTGAAGTGAAGCTTGATGAGCTGATTCAAATGATGAAAGCCCACCAGAAAGCGTAAAGAAGGAGTGGAATGTTTGTGTTTGGTAGAACTTTTTATTGTGGAGAAGTAACAGAAGACCAAATCGGTCAAACCGTTGTATTAAAAGGATGGGTACAAAAACGTCGTGACCTTGGCGGATTAATCTTTATTGACCTGCGTGATCGTACAGGCATTGTGCAAGTTGTCTTTCATCCAGACCAATCAAAAGAGGCGCTTGAGACAGCAGAATCGATTCGGAATGAATATGTCCTTGATATTAAAGGGACAGTGGTCGCAAGAGAAGAAGCCACGATCAACCCAAATTTAAAAACAGGCAAAATTGAAATTCAAGTCGACACGGTCACTGTTTTAAATGAAGCCAAGACGCCTCCATTTGTGATTTCTGATCAAGCAGATGAGGTATCAGAAGATGTGCGCTTAAAATACCGCTACCTAGATCTTCGCCGTCCTGCGATGTTTGAAACGATGAAAATGCGACATGAAGTCACAAAAGCATTCCGCCATTTCTTAGATGATCACGGCTTTCTAGACATTGAAACGCCAATTTTAACAAAAAGTACGCCAGAAGGTGCACGTGACTATCTTGTGCCAAGCCGTGTACACGAAGGAGAATTCTATGCGCTGCCGCAGTCTCCGCAATTATTTAAGCAATTGCTCATGGTGTCTGGGATGGACCGCTACTATCAAATCGCTCGCTGCTTTAGAGATGAAGACTTACGTGCTGACCGTCAGCCGGAATTTACACAAGTCGATATTGAAATGTCCTTTATGAGTCAAGAAGACATCATGACGCTTGCTGAAGAGATGATGGCAAAGGTGATGAAAGATGTCAAAGGTGTTGACCTGACATTGCCATTACCTCGTATGACGTATGATGAAGCGATGAATTCCTATGGTTCTGACAAGCCAGATACCCGATTTGACATGAAGCTTGTCAACATTTCAGACACGGTAAAAGACTCAGATTTCAAAGTCTTCAGCGGTGCTGTAAACAATGGTGGAGCTGTCAAAGCCATTAATGTCAAAGGGGCTGCAGCAAACTATTCAAGAAAAGACATCGATGCACTTGGTGCATTTGCAGCGAACTATGGTGCAAAAGGTCTTGCTTGGCTAAAAGCTGAAGGGACAGAGTTAAAAGGACCAATCGCTAAATTCTTTGATGAGTCAAAACAAGCAGAATTAAAAGAACAGCTTCAAGTTGAAGAAGGCGACCTTTTACTCTTTGTTGCAGATAAGACGTCTGTTGTCCATGATGCGCTTGGCGCACTTCGTTTAAAACTTGGCAAAGAGCTTAAACTCATCGATGAGTCTGTCTTCAATTTCTTATGGGTTGTCGATTGGCCGCTGCTTGAAAAAGATGAAGAAGAAGGCCGCTTCTATGCTGCCCACCATCCTTTCACAATGCCAGTTCGGGATGATCTTGAATTAATTGAAACAAGTCCAGAAGATATGAAAGCTCAAGCGTATGATCTTGTGCTGAACGGCTATGAGCTTGGCGGAGGTTCTATTCGTATTTTTGAAAAGGACATTCAAGAGAAAATGTTTGGTTTACTTGGCTTTTCTAAAGAAGAAGCGTACGATCAGTTCGGCTTCCTTCTTGATGCATTTGAGCATGGTGTGCCTCCGCACGGCGGAATTGCGCTTGGACTTGACCGCTTAGTGATGCTGCTTGCCGGCCGATCTAACCTAAGAGATACCATTGCGTTTCCGAAAACGGCAAGTGCAAGCTGTGTTCTCACAGATGCTCCTGGCACTGTAAGCGCAGCGCAGCTAGATGAACTGAGTTTGGCGATTAAAACAAAAGTAAAACAGTAAAATAGGCGCATGTTTATAGGCATGTAAACGCTTGTAAAAGGGACATGCCTATGATATGCTTTCATCAACCAATAAATAAAGTCCTGATACGTACGGTGGTTACCTAGTTTTGACCGAACATTTTTTTCTACGGGAGCTTGCCTTTCCTTTCTGCATAAATGCCTCTTCTGAGGACTTATAAAGTGAGGAAGAAAGCACCCACCTGCATGGTGCGGGGTTCAAAACGAAGGAAAAGCTGGCGGCGTGATCGGGACTTTTTGTGTTTTTTTTCTATTTGAGAAGGATGACGGAGAACGCTGAATATGATATGATTCTTTCGATTCATTTTAAATAAAGGTGGAGTGAGGCACTTGTTACATCAGTTTTCAAGAAACGAGCTTGCCATTGGCAAGGAAGGCTTAAATATATTAAAAAACAGTACAGTTGCAGTGCTTGGAGTAGGCGGCGTAGGTTCTTTTGCAGTAGAAGCCCTTGCTCGTTCAGGTGTTGGCCGTATTGTTCTTGTTGATAAAGATGATATTGATATTACAAATGTAAATAGGCAGCTGCCAGCTTTGCTATCAACGGTTGGTCAGCCTAAAGTTGACTTAATGCAGGCAAGAATTGCTGACATTAACCCAGAATGTGAAGTTGTTGCGCTCAAAATGTTCTATACAGAAGAAACATATGAACAATTCTTTGAGTATCCACTTGATTATGTCATTGATGCATCAGATACAATTCATTATAAAATTCATTTAATGAAAGAGTGCCTGAAACGCGATGTGAACATTATTTCGAGTATGGGTGCTGCAAATAAAACAGATCCGACACGTTTTAAAATTGATGACATCTCGAAAACACATACAGACCCAATTGCGAAAGTCGTAAGAACACGCCTGCGGAAGGAAGGCATTCGTAAGGGAATTGAAGTTATTTTCTCTGATGAAAGTCCGATTGTCATTCGTGAAGATGTGAGAAAAGAAGTGGGAAATGATGAAGCGAAAATTCGTAAGGCTCAAATGCCGCCGTCATCCAATGCGTTTGTTCCATCTGTGGCTGGACTGATCATGGGTGGTCATGTCATTATGAAACTGTTAAAAGACATTCCGATTACACGTGTGAAAGATAAATAAACAGCCCGCCTGCTTAGAGCAGGGGGCTTTTTTTATTTTTGCCGTCTTAAATTTTCGTACACTTGCTTTAGTGCACCTTCAAATTTTCCAGTTTGCTTTGGTTCATAATATTGCTTGTTTTTCAGCGGGTCAGGTAAATATTGCTGCTTCACCCAGCCATTTTCATAATCGTGCGGATATAAGTAATCGGCGCCTCTTCCAAGTGCAGCTGCCCCTTTATAGTGGGCATCTTTTAAATGAACGGGAACTTCACCAATTTTCCCCGTGCGAATATCATGCAGTGCCGCATCAATCGCTTGGTAAGCGGAGTTTGACTTTGGAGAAAGACACAGTTCAATCACGGCATTAGCGAGTGGAATTCGTGCTTCTGGGAAACCAACTCTCTCAGCTGTTTGAACAGCGCTTAACACACGTGGCCCTGCCTGCGGGCTGGCTAAGCCAATATCTTCATAAGCCATCACAAGTAATCGTCTCGAAATGCTTTCAAGGTCTCCCGCTTCAATGAGTCTTGCAAGGTAATGCAGCGCAGCATCTGCGTCAGATCCTCTGATGGATTTTTGAAAAGCCGAGAGGACATCATAATGGGCATCACCGTTTTTATCATGCGAGAAGCTCTTTTTTTGTAAACATTCTTCTGCTGCAGCTAGAGTGATCGTGATCTGTCCAGATTCATCCGCTTTTGTCGATAAGACGGCTAGTTCAAGCGCATTTAAAGCGGAACGCACATCTCCTCCGCATCCATTGGCAAAATGATTCATCGCTTCATCGTCAACTGTCACCTCATAACCGCCAAGTCCGCGATGCTCATCCTGTAAGGCTCTTGTTAACGCAGCTTTAATTTGCTCTGTTTCCAGCGGCTTCAGCTCAAATATTTGTGTCCGGCTACGGATGGCTGGGTTGATCGCATGATACGGATTAGCTGTTGTCGCGCCAATTAAAATGATCATGCCATTTTCTAAATACGGAAGAAGGAAATCCTGCTTCCCTTTATCGAGTCTGTGGACTTCGTCTAAAATCAAGATGACCTGACCACTCATTTTCGCTTCAGCGGCGACAGCTTCCATATCTTTTTTGTTATGAATCACCGCATTCAATGTACGGAAGGCAATGCTTGTACTGCCAGCGATTGCAGTTGCAATGGATGTTTTGCCGATTCCCGGCGGTCCGTATAAAATCATCGAGGACAAATGTTTCGCCTCGACCATTCGTCTAATAATTTGACCTTCTCCAACGAGATGCTCCTGCCCAATAATGTCTCCAATATGACTTGGGCGCATCCGATACGCTAAAGGTTTCATGATTATCTCTCCTAAAGCAATGTCTTGTTTGTATAGAGTACCGAAATTTCTTCAAATAGAAAAGGGATGCGTCCTCGTTTTGAGCTCAGAACCCGCAAATGAAAGTTGGCTAAAAGTATGATATAATTGCTTTTGGTCTATATAAGCGTATATGAAATCAGAAAAATAATTGATGACATAGAAATAGAAAACGCAGAGGTGTTTAACTTGAAAATTTCTACTAAAGGCAGATATGGTCTGACGATCATGATCGAATTAGCCAAAAAACATGGCGAAGGCCCTACATCATTAAAATCAATCGCTCAAAACAATGATTTGTCTGAGCATTATTTAGAGCAGCTTGTATCACCACTTCGCAATGCACGTCTTGTGAAAAGTATCCGTGGAGCGTATGGCGGCTATGTGCTTGCCCATGAGCCAAACGAGATTACAGCCGGTGATATTATTCGAGTATTAGAAGGACCTATTAGTCCTGTTGAAGTGATCGAAAACGAAGAGCCGGCAAAGCGTGCACTTTGGATTCGTATTCGTGATGCAGTAAAAGACGTACTAGACAATACAACTCTTGAAGACTTAGCAAGCTATAAAGATGATGAGGATCAAGAGGCGTATATGTTCTATATTTAGATCAGAGGTGTACCGGAAATGGAACGTATCTATTTAGATCATGCAGCCACAACGCCGATGGATCAGCGAATTGTGGACAAGATGATGCCTTACTTTACAGAGATATTTGGCAATCCCTCTAGTATTCATTCATATGGGCGCGAGGCAAGAAAGTGGCTCGATGAAGCAAGGGAAGTCATTGCAGGAGAATTACACTGTAAGCAGCAGGAGATCATCCTCACAAGCGGGGGAACAGAGGCAGACAACTTGGCCATTACAGGTGTGGCAATGGCAAGGCAGCATGAAGGAAAACATATCATCACAACAAAAACTGAGCATCATGCAGTGCTGCATACATGCGAACGCATAGAGAAGCTTGGTTTTGATGTGACGTATTTAGATGTGGATCACACTGGATTGATTCATCTTGATCAATTAAAACAAGCACTAAGAGACGATACAATTCTTGTGACCATCATGTATGGCAATAATGAAACGGGTGTGATTCAGCCAATCAAAGAAATTGGTCAACTTTTACACGAACACACTGCTTATTTTCATACAGACGCAGTACAGGCATTTGGGACAATATCAATTGATGTCACAGAACTTCATATCGACCTCTTATCTGCGTCCGGTCATAAACTAAATGGCCCGATGGGAACAGGCTTTTTATACGTCAATGAGCGTGTAAAACTTTCTCCGCAGCTATTCGGAGGAGAACAAGAAAGAAAACGCCGTGCTGGCACTGAAAATGTGGCGGGAATCATTGGGCTTGCAGAAGCAGTTCAATTAACAAAGCAAAATAGAAGAGAAAAAGCAGTGCATTATGGTAAGCTCAAAGAAGCGATGCTGCAAGTATTCGAAGAGGAATCACTCAATTTCTCTATCAATGGACATCCGAAAGAGACATTGCCGCATATTTTAAATGTCCACTTCCCGGGCGTTTCTATTGAATCGTTACTTGTGAACTTAGATATGGAAGGGATTGCTGTTTCAAGCGGGTCAGCATGTACGGCTGGATCTGTCCTTCCTTCGCACGTATTAAGCGCCATGTATGGTGAAGAAGCAAAAGAGCTGACATCCTCAGTCAGAATAAGCTTCGGTCTTGGAAATGAAGAGGAACATGTGAAGCAGGCGGCGCATAAGATAGCGGCTGTCGTGAAACGCCTAGCCAAATAAATGCTCCCTTTTGTTCGTGTGTGAAAAATGAAACAGCTAGGCACCTGAAGAACGAAACGCGCACGTTGTTTCATTGAAATTGGAGTTGATGAAGATGACAAAAAGACCTGAAGACACAAGAGTTGTGGTCGGTATGTCCGGAGGCGTCGATTCATCAGTTGCTGCGCTCATGTTAAAGGAGCAAGGCTATGATGTGATCGGCATATTTATGAAAAACTGGGATGACACAGATGAAAATGGTGTATGTACAGCAACGGAGGACTATGAGGATGTCATTCGTGTTTGTAACCAGATTGGAATCCCATATTATGCAGTGAATTTCGAGAAACAGTATTGGGACAAAGTGTTTCAATATTTTCTTGATGAATATAAAGCAGGCAGAACGCCGAACCCAGATGTCATGTGTAACAAAGAAATTAAGTTCAAAGCATTTCTTGAGCATGCATTGTCGCTTGGAGCGGATTATTTGGCAACAGGCCACTATGCCCGTGTCGACAGAACCGGCGATGAAGTCAAAATGCTAAGAGGTCTTGATACAAACAAAGACCAAACTTATTTCTTGAATCAGCTGACTCAAGAACAGCTTGATAAAGTGTTGTTCCCAATCGGCGATTTAGAGAAAAAAAGAGTGCGTGAATTAGCGAAAGAAGCAGAGCTCGCAACAGCAACGAAAAAAGATTCTACGGGCATCTGCTTTATTGGGGAAAGAAACTTTAAAACGTTCCTTAGCCAATATTTGCCTGCACAGCCCGGTGTGATGCAGACAATGGACGGAGAAGTAAAAGGTGAACATGATGGACTCATGTATTACACGATCGGTCAACGCCAAGGACTTGGCATTGGCGGAAGCGGTGATCCGTGGTTTGTTGTTGGGAAGGACTTAGAGAAAAATATCTTATTTGTTGAACAAGGCTTCCACAATCCGCTTTTATACTCTGAAAGTATTTCAGCTGTTAACATCAGCTGGACGCGTCCTCATATTGTCGGCGAAAACGGTGAACTCACATGCACAGCGAAATTCCGATACCGTCAAGAAGACCATCATGTAAAAGTCAAAATGACAGGTGAGCAGGAAGCAATGGTGATCTTTGATGAACCCGTTCGTGCTGTCACTCCAGGACAAGCTGTTGTTTTTTATGATGGCGAAGAATGTCTTGGCGGCGGGACCATTGACGATGTCTTTAAAGATGGCCAAAAGCTGTCGTATGTGTAACATGTGTTAAAAACCTCAACGTCGCTGTTGAGGTTTTTTAATGAAAGGATGAAGAGAGCGAATGAATCATAACGAAATCGGTATTGAAGCTTTAAATCAAGGGAACATCGAACAGGCAGCTGAAGCTTTTACGAAAGCCATTGAAGAAAGCCCAAAGGACCCGGTTCCATATATTAACTTTGCGAATTTACTTTCAAGTGTTCATGAATTTGAACGTTCATTGAACTTCTTTCAAAAAGCCATTGAACTTGATCATACAGCAGCTGCAGCTTATTATGGGGCAGGAAATGTCTACACGATGAAAGAAGACTTTATGAAAGCGAAAGACTATTTTGAGCAAGCGCTACAAGCTGGAATGGAAAACAGTGATTTGTTTTATATGTTAGGGCAGACACTGATGAAATTAGAGCAGCCGAAGCTTGCGATGCCTTATCTTCAGCGTGCAGTTGAGCTAAACGAAGAAGATAACGAAGCAAGATTTCAATTTGGCATGTGCTTAGCGAATGAACATCTGCTGGAGGAAGCGGTCGCAGTCTTTACTGAAGTGATTACGCGAGATCCGCAGCATGCAGACGCCTTTTATAATGCAGGCGTTGCGTATGCGTATTTAGAGAAAAAGGACGAAGCGCTTGAAATGCTAGGAAAAGCCATTGACGTGCAGCCTGATCATATGCTTGCATTGCATGCGCAAATGCTAATTCAAGAGGCAGAATAACCGGAAGGAGGGAAGACCTGTGCAGGAACATCCAGATCAAATGAAGCTTGAAGACGAACCGTTTTTAAAAGGGACGGTTCAAGCCGTTATTTTCCATAACGAAAGTAATTTATACTCGGTGTTAAAAGTAAAAGTGATTGAAACATCAGAGAATTTAGAGGAAAAAACAGCATCTGTCACAGGCTACTTCCCAGCGCTTCATGAGGAGGAAACCTACACCTTCTATGGCAAGGTCACAAGTCATCCGAAGTTTGGCGAGCAGTTTCAAGCCACTCATTTTCAAAAGGAAGTCCCTACAACAAAACAAGGCATTATTCATTATCTCTCTAGTGACTTGTTTGAAGGGATTGGGAAAAAGACGGCGGAAGAAATCGTCGGCAAGTTAGGCAATCAGACGCTTCATCAAATTATGCGTGATCCGTCTGTGTTGTATGACGTCCCTCGCCTGTCAAAAAAGAAGGCAGATAAGCTGGCTGCCGCACTTCAGGAGCATCAAGGGCTTGAGCAAATCATGATCAGCCTGAATCAATATGGCTTTGGTCCTCAGCTTAGTATGAAGATTTACCAAGCGTACGAGAGTGAAACGTTGCAGAAAATTGAAGAAAATCCTTATCAGCTCGTCAAAGACGTCGAGGGGATTGGATTTATTAAAGCAGATGAACTCGGCGCTAGAACAGGGATATCTGGAAATGATCCAGAACGCATTCGTGCAGCCCTTTTGTATACCGTTGAGACAGCAAGCCTGCAAGACGGTCATACGTACATACAAACGAAAGATCTGATCATCGAAACCCGTAAACTACTGAATCAAACCGGCAATGACTACAAAGTGACTGAAATGGACGTTGCCAATCAGATCATTGCACTTGGTGAAGGGAAAGACATGATCATTGAAGATGAGCGCTGTTATCATCCGTCGCTCTTTTATGCGGAGCAAAGTGTGGCAAAACGCATTCAAAAAATTGTCGCTCAAACGGAATATGCAGATCAATTTCCTGAATCAGAATTTCTGCTCGCACTCGGTGAACTGGAGGAACGGCTGGGTGTCCAGTATGCACCAACCCAAAAAGAAGCCATTCAAAAGGCACTCATGTCTCCAATGCTGCTTTTAACAGGCGGACCGGGTACAGGGAAAACGACGGTCATTAAAGGGATTGTCGAGCTTTACAGCGATCTTCACGGCGTATCTCTTGACCCGGGTGATTATAAAAAAGATGAAGCATTTCCGTTCGTGCTTGCCGCACCAACTGGACGTGCTGCGAAACGAATGACAGAATCCACTGGACTTCCTGCTGTGACCATTCACCGGCTGCTAGGCTGGAATGGATCAGAAGGCTTCTCACATGATGAAGACCAGCCGATTGAAGGAAAGCTTGTCATCATTGATGAATCGAGTATGCTGGATATTTGGCTGGCGAACCATTTGTTTAAGGCGATCCCAGATCATATTCAAGTCATTATGGTTGGAGACGAACATCAACTTCCATCTGTCGGACCTGGTCAAGTGTTAAGAGACCTGCTTGCGTCACAAGCTATACCGGCAGTTACATTAACTGATATTTACCGGCAGGCAGACGGTTCAACAATTGTTGAGCTTGCGCATGATATGAAAAATGGTGTATTGCCAAAGGATATTACTGCACGCTCGAAGGATCGATCCTTTATTCAGTGCTCTAGTGACCAAATGAAAGAAGTCATCGAGAAAGTGGTCAGCAATGCTGCTCAAAAGGGGTATTCAGCAAAGGACATTCAAGTACTTGCCCCGATGTATAAAGGAAAAGCAGGCATTAATGAACTGAATAAAATGCTCCAGCAAATTTTGAATCCTAAAAAGCCAAAAGGAAGAGAAATTCCATTTGGTGATGTCGTCTACCGGACAGGTGATAAGGTACTTCAGCTTGTCAATCAGCCCGAGAATAACATTTTTAATGGAGATATTGGCGAAATTGTCTCGATCTTTTATGCGAAAGAAAACACGGAAAAAGAAGATATGGCGGTCATCTCCTTTGATGGAAATGAAATCACGTTTACGAAAAAAGATTTTCATCAATTTACACACGCTTATTGTTGCTCGATTCATAAATCCCAGGGCAGTGAATTCCCAATCGTGGTGCTGCCAGTCGTGAGAAGTTATTATCGAATGCTTCGAAGAAATTTGCTTTACACGGCCATTACACGAAGTAAAAAGTTTTTAATTTTGTGCGGCGAGGAATCAGCATTAGAGTGGGGCGTAAAAAATAATGAAGACTCCCTCAGACAAACGTCTTTAACCATGCGTCTTACTGAAACGGAAGAAGTCATGGATGCTGAACTAGCAGCCCTCCAAAAAGAACTTCCTTTCAGCGTACACGATGCCAATATTGGCATGGAGGGAATCACTCCGTTTGATTTTATGCAAGAGTAAATGGCTTCCATGGAAGCCATCATATTGTTAAACAAAGGGCTAAAATGAACTTGATTTTAGCCCTTTGTTTTTTTTCAGCGTGAAAGAAAACCTTTGCAGCCCTAGGAAGGACGAGTACTGGCGCGGAGCGAATTTGACATTCGTGAGCACCAGCACGCAGGACTGACAAAGAATGCGAGGGTTTGTCTACACGCTGATGGCTTCCTTCATGGAAGCCATTTCTTCGTATGAGTCATAGAGGAAACGCACACGATAAGACTGTTCCGAAAAGGTGGTTGATCACATTTTGAGAACATGTCGAGAGCTTGAAGGACTGACGATCTATACAGACGAGCTGTCTCATTCACTTGGGGCGATCAAAGATATTTGCTTTTTAGCCGGCGGCAGCTGCGGGGGATATATTTTAGATGGGAAAAAGAAAGACTGTGCTTTCATTCCATTCTCTGCTGGCGACAAACTGACAGACAAAGGTCTATATGTGAGCTGCCAGAAGGGCATCGAGATAGATACCTCCGCCCCATCCTTCTTCTTTTCGAAATTAAAAAAGAAAATGATCCGCACGCCAGATGGTGAAACATTAGGTGTTTTGGAAGATGTATACTTTTGCATGAATTCGGGCACAATCGTAGCATATGAACTCTCGGACGGCTTCTTTACAGAGCTATCAGGGATTCGAAAGCAGCTGCATGCTGCCGGAACCTTGATGGATGTTCAAAAGGAAGCACTTGTTCTAAACCGAACGTAAAGAGGTGCTGAATATGCTCATTTGCCCAAATTGCAAATGTAAAGACATCGGAAAAATTGGGGTCAATCAATATTATTGCTGGGGCTGTTTTATTGAATTGACATTGTCAAAAGGCAAAATATCTACTCACCAAGTGGAGGAAGACGGTACACTAAGCAGTTTAGACGACCTGTTTAGTGACGATGAACGTTCAATTCAACTATAAGTGTTAAGGGGGAATTTCGAATGGGCAAAATGACTTCTTCACTATTAACGCTTGGTGCAGGTGCACTCGCATATCACTTTGCAAGTCGATATGATATGCCATCTAAGCGGGATATGAAAAAGATGAGAAAACGAGTTATGCGAATGCTTTAAACAAAAAGGGACATCCACCATGAGCGGATGTCCTTTTTTTATGCCTGCCTGTACTCTAATCTCCGTGCAAGTATAGACAAGCTGAAGTTCACAACAAAATACATCATGGCCGCCAAGAGGAAAATAGGAAGTAAATAAGATTGGCTTTGACCATTTAAAATCTGCGCGTGATGCAATAACTCTGGAAGGGCAATCACAACGGCAAGCGATGTATCTTTTAAAAGAGAAATAAATTGACTGACAATCGGCGGGACCATTCGGCGTAACGCCTGTGGCATGATAATCATTTTTAACGTTTGAATATACGTTAAACCAGAGGACCTGGCCGCTTCGATTTGTCCTTTATCAATTGATTTTAATCCACTACGAATAATTTCTGACAGCATGGCGGATTCAAACACGGTTAAAGCCGCAATGGCAGAGGCCGTAATGCTCAGCTTAATACCGATTTCAGGCAGGGCGAAATACGTAAAAAAGATGATCAGCAAAAGCGGCAGGTTCCGAACGGTTTCAACAATGACCGCAAGCACCTTTGATAAAATAGGGATTTGTGCGAACCTCAATGTGCCAACGACTAATCCGATGATAAAGCTTAAAATGATGGAGATAAAAGCCACTTTTAAGGTGACAGCAAATCCTTCAAGTAAAAAGGCGAGATGATCGGGCTGGTAGGCACCTATAAAATCCATTGTGTTTCCTCCTTTCTAGTGGCTTCGGGCTAATCTTTTTTCTAAATAACCAACGCCTAGACTAAGCGGAATGGTCAATAGAAGATAGAACATGGCAACAAAGATGTATACATCAAATGTCACAAACGTTCTCGAAGCGATAAGGTCTCCTTGGTACATCAGATCAAACCCTGCAATGACACCTAAAATAGACGAGTTTTTCACAAGGTTGATAAATTGATTCCCAAGTGGTGGAATGACAATTTTGATGGCCTGCGGCAGAATAATATATCGCATCGTTCCGCCATAGGACAGACCAGAAGCTCTAGCAGCTTCCATTTGTCCAAGCGGTACAGCTTGTATACCTGCACGAATGGCTTCAGCGATAAAAGCAGACGTATAAATGGAGAGGGCAATGGTTCCTGCTGTAAAGCCATCTGCCACAATGCCAAGTACCGGTAAACCAAAAAAGAACACAAAGGTGATCAATAATAACGGAATATTCCGAATAAATTCCACATAAGCCGTCCCTAACCAGTTGAGCGGCCTTAGTGGCGCAATTCTCATGATGGCAATGAGTGTACCGATGAAAAAGCTTCCAATCAACGCAATGACACTTGCACCAATCGTATATTTAAACCCTTCTAAATAAAGATGGAAGTTCTCAGTTAAAATGGAAAACCGCAGCAATCAGTTCACTTCCTTCCTAATCAACAGAGGAGCCGGCAAGCGGCTCTCCTGAGGGTGTTGAGGTTGATCGAGTCAATTGATTATTCTTTGATCCATTTTTTATGAATCTTGTCATACTCTCCATTGTCTTTTAATGCCTTTAACGCTTTATTAATGGCTTCTGTCAATTCTTCATCGCCTTTTTTCACAGCGATGCCATAAGGCTCATCGGTAAATGTTCCACCAACGACTTCATAATTTGAATCTTCGTCTGCCATGCCAAATAAAATTGCATTATCAGTTGTCAGAACTTGCCCTTGATTTGATTTTAAGGCTGTAAAGGCTTCTTGGTAATTTTCAAATTCTAAAACGGATGCTTCTGGTGCTTTTTCGCGAATGTTTTGAGAAGAAGTGGACCCTTTCACTGCAAGCACCTTCGTACCTTTTTTTAGATCATCAATCGATTGAATGTCGCTGCCTTTTTTCACAAGCAGTGATTGTCCTGCTTCAAAGTAAACATCTGAGAAATTGACCTCTTTTTTACGCTCTTCTGTGATCGTCATTGTGGCAACAATGGCATGAATATCTCCTTTTTGCAGTAAAGGAATTCTTGTTTTAGATGTCACTTCTTTAAATTCTGCTTTTCCTTCATCACCGAGCATTTCTTTAGTGATCGCTTTTGCGATATCGATATCAAACCCTTCAATATCCCCGCTACTAGGATTTTTTAGACCAAATAAACGAGTATCGTTTTTCACACCGAAAACGATTTTTTTGTCTTTCTTAATGGCTTCTAATGAGCTGCCTTGTTTTGCATCGGTTGAGCCTTTCTCGGCAGAGCCGCAGGCAGCGAGAGCGATCATACAGCAAGTCATCAACAGTAATAGGCCAAAGCGTTTCATTTTTTTCATCAAATTCATTCCCCCTAGTGATTTAAAATACGGCTTAAAAAGAGCTGAGCGCGTTTCTCGCGCGGTTTTTCATAAAAGGCAGCTGGTGTAGATTCTTCAAGAATTCTTCCTTCATCAATAAACACAATACGGTCTGCGACTTCACGGGCAAACCCCATCTCGTGCGTGACAACGACCATTGTCATTCCTTCCCTTGCCAGCTGTTTCATCACATCTAGCACCTCACCGATCATCTCTGGATCAAGAGCTGATGTTGGTTCATCGAAAAGCATGACCTCAGGTTTCATTGCAAGTCCCCTTGCGATTGCCACACGCTGCTGCTGTCCTCCTGAGAGTCTAGAAGGGTAGGTGTCTGCTTTTTCAGGAATGCCAACTTTATTTAAATAAAATTCAGCTGTTTCCTTTGCTTCTTCTTTGCTCACTTTTTTAACCTTCATCGGCGCAAGCATAATGTTTTCAAGCACCGTCTTATGCGGATAAAGATGGAAGTGCTGAAACACCATCCCGATATTTTGCCTGATGAGATTGATGTTGGTTTTCGGATGCTGAACAGACACTTGATTGACAAGGACTTTTCCTTCATCAATGCTTTCAAGACGATTGATACACCTGAGCATCGTGCTTTTTCCAGATCCTGAAGGACCGATGATCACAACAACCTCACCTTTTTGAATATGTAGGTTAATGTCCTTAAGTACATGGAACTGGCCGTAATGCTTGTTGACTTCTTCGAATGTGATCATGAAGAACCTCCTCTTCTAATGATTGAGCTAAAGCGGATTCTAGCATAAATGAGGCGAAAATAAGAAAATAATGGAATATTTTCTAACGAGATTTTTACAGCAAACAGTGACTTTGGATGGAGCCGTATGTTTCATGTGTATTCATTTTTAACAAAGTTAGGACAAATTTTATTTACATGGATAATTGCAGAAGTTGGTTAAACAATAAGAAGAGAGGTGAAAAAGGTGAAGAAACGTCCGATCGAGTTTCTAATATATGCTGCAGGTGTACTGCTTGTCCTTGCGTCTTTACTCATTTTGGTTCAGCTCGACGAGTTATGGATGCCTATTTTTTTATTGCTCAAAGCGGTTTTGATCCCGCTTCTAATCGCTATTTTTATTTCTTATCTTCTTTATCCAATTGTTGAAAGACTACATAAGCGAGGTTTGCCGAGGACGGTCAGTCTCTTATTGATATATGTGCTGTTTTTTGGCGGCATTGGTTTGGCTGTGTATAAAGGGGCACCGGTTTTAATCGCTCAGTTAAATGAATTGTCGGAGCAAATTCCCATGCTTGCCGAAACGTATAATGGTGCTTTATCACATGTTCATCGTCATACAAGCCACTGGCCTGATGGACTGCATGAACGGCTGGATCGTTTTATTGTCCAATCTGAGACGTATGCCGCAAATGGGGCAGAGCGGATGATTCTAAGCTGTAAAGTATTGCTTGATTACGCCTTAGTTGCTGCACTTATTCCTTTTCTTGTCTTTTATATGGTGAAAGATATGAACACGATGAAGCGGGCAGCATGGTATTTAACCCCGCCAAGCTTTCGAAAAAGGGGACATGCCTTTGTGAAAGCAGTGGATGACTCACTTGGGGATTATATTAGAGGGCAATTGCTTGTCTGTTCTTTAATTGGGGGAGCTGCTGCCATTGTTCTTTGGCTGTTTCATATTCCATATCCGCTTGTACTAGGTATGTTAATCGGCGCAACGAATGTCATTCCGTATTTTGGCCCGATTATTGGAGCGATCCCAGCTGTCTTTATCGCTTTTACCATCTCAGTGAAGTCAGTGATCATTGTGCTAATTACAGTAGCCGTGCTTCAATTTTTAGAAAGCAATGTACTGAGTCCGATCATTGTCGGGAGAAGCCTGCATATGCATCCTGTCGTGATCATGCTGGTGTTACTCGCTGGAGGTGAGCTGTTTGGCTTGATTGGAATGATTTTAGCCGTACCGTCCGCAGCCATTATGAGGGTCATTATTGTGCAATATATTCACATGAGACGAAGCGTTCATTGACAAGACGAGCCGAGTTGTCTATAATAATTTCGATTCATACATATTGAATTCAATGACGGACCCGAGTACGTTAAAAAGCTGTTGCAGAGAGAGGCTTTGTTTGCTGAGAAAAGCCTTATCAGACCTTTAACGGAAGCTAGTCCCGAGTGCAGATAAACACTGCCGCTCTCTTCCGGCGTTATCGGATGTGAAGGTGATAGACGCATATGTCTATAATCAGGGTGGTACCGCGAGAGCATCTCGTCCCTGTGTAAGTAGTTTTTTGCTTGCATAGGGCGGGATGTTTTTTCGTTTGTGTGAAGATTGAGAATAAAAAGGGAGGATTTATGATGAAAACTTTAACTTCAGCTCAAGTACGTCAAATGTTTTTAGATTTTTTTAAAGAAAAAGGACATGCTGTCGAACCGAGTGCGTCCCTCGTACCGCATGACGATCCAACACTTTTATGGATTAACAGCGGGGTGGCAACATTAAAGAAATACTTCGATGGCCGCGTCGTGCCTGAGAATCCACGTATTTGCAACGCACAAAAATCAATTCGTACAAATGACATTGAAAATGTAGGGAAAACAGCACGCCATCATACGTTTTTTGAAATGCTGGGCAACTTCTCTATTGGAGACTATTTCAAAGAAGAGGCAATCGAATGGGCTTGGGAATTCCTCACAAGTGACGAGTGGATTGGCTTTGATCCGAATCTGTTATCTGTCACGGTACATCCAGAGGATGAAGAAGCGTATGTTCTTTGGAGAGATAAAATGGGTGTCCCTGAGGAACGAATTATTCGTCTTGAGGGCAACTTCTGGGATATTGGCGAGGGGCCAAGTGGTCCGAATACAGAAATTTTCTATGATCGCGGCGAAGCATATGGCAACGACATGAACGACCCTGAATTATATCCAGGCGGAGAAAATGAACGTTATCTAGAAGTATGGAATCTTGTTTTTTCTGAATTTAACCATAATCCAGATGGTACATACACACCGCTTCCGAAGAAAAACATTGATACAGGAATGGGTCTTGAGCGTATGGTCTCTGTTATTCAAAACGTACCGACGAACTTTGATACAGACCTGTTCATGCCGATTATTCGTGCAGTAGAAACGATTTCTGGAGAAAGCTATGGGGAGTCAAAAGAAAAAGACACAGCATTTAAAGTCATTGCTGACCATATTCGTACTGTTGCCTTTGCCGTCAGTGACGGAGCACTTCCTTCTAATGAAGGCCGAGGTTATGTGTTAAGACGTTTGCTGCGCCGTGCTGTGCGTTATGCAAAAACGATCCATATCCACCGTCCATTTATGTATGACCTAGTTCCAGTTGTTGCGGAGATCATGAAGGATTTCTATCCAGATGTTCAAGCAAAAGAAGAATTTATTGCAAAAGTGATCAAAAATGAAGAAGAGCGTTTCCATGAGACACTGAATGAAGGGTTAGCCATTTTATCAGAAGTGATCAAAAAAGAACGAGACAATGGCAGCTCACAAATTTCCGGTAAAGATGTGTTTAAGCTTTATGACACATATGGATTCCCGGTCGAACTCACGGAAGAATATGCAGAAGATGAGAACATGACAGTCGATCGTGAAGGCTTCCAGCTAGAAATGGAGAAGCAGCGTGAACGTGCAAGAAATGCCAGACAAGATGTAGGTAGTATGCAGGTTCAAGGAGGGGCTTTAGGCGATATTAAAGCAGAAAGTACGTTTGTGGGCTACGAAAATTTAACTGCAGATGCTCGTGTTATCGAATTGCTTCAAAACGGTGAAATTGTCACAGAAGCTCACGAAGGGGAAACGGTGCAAATTTTATTAGATGAAACACCTTTCTATGCGGAAAGCGGCGGACAAGTGGCGGATAAAGGAACGTTAAAAAGTGCCGAAGCGATCATTGATATCAAAGATGTGAAAAAGGCGCCAAACGGCCAGCATGTCCACGAAGGAGTCGTCGTAAGTGGTACGGTTCAAAAAGGCATTGAAGTCACTGCAGAAGTCGAATCAGCGCTTCGAAAAGGCATTGTGAAAAATCACACAGCGACACATCTTTTGCACCAAGCGCTAAAAGATGTATTGGGCAGCCACGTTAACCAAGCCGGTTCACTTGTGAATGAAAACAGACTTCGCTTTGACTTTTCTCACTTTGGACAAGTAACGAAAGAAGAATTGTCACAAATTGAAAAAATCGTCAACGAAAAGATTTGGGAAGGCATTTCGGTTGCCATTGACCTGAAACCAATTGCTGAAGCAAAAGAAATGGGTGCAATGGCGCTGTTTGGCGAGAAGTATGGCGATATTGTCCGTGTGGTGCAAGTGGGTGATTACAGCATCGAGTTATGCGGAGGCTGTCACGTTCAAAACACTGCGGAGATCGGATTGTTTAAAATTGCATCTGAATCGGGTATTGGTGCTGGAACACGCCGTATTGAGGCTGTAACAGGTAAAGGTGCTTATGAAGAATTAAATGATCAGCTTGCGATTTTAGAAAAGGCAGCTAATGAACTGAAATCAAATACAAAAGATGTACCAAAACGCATCGCTTCCTTGCAGGCTGATTTAAAAGAAGTTCAAAGAGAAAACGAATCACTTCTTGCGAAATTAAGTCAAGCAGAAGCTGGCTCTATTTTGGAAAAAGTTATCGAAGTTGGCGGAGTGAACGTGTTAACTGAAAAAGTAAACGCCAAAGACATGAACCATTTAAGAACGATGGTTGATGAATTAAAAGCGAAATTAGGTTCAGCTGTCATCGTACTTGGTGCCGTTCAAAATGGAAAAGTCAACATTTCAGCCGGTGTGACAAAAGACGTCATTGAAAAAGGTCTTCATGCAGGAAAACTTGTGAAGCAGGCAGCTGAAATTTGCGGCGGAGGCGGAGGCGGACGCCCAGATATGGCACAAGCAGGCGGGAAACAGCCAGAAAAGCTTGAAGAAGCACTGGCAACTGTCGAAGAATCTGTCAAATCCGTTTTATAATCAGTCAATGTAGTGTAGAATAATGGTATTAGATGAGCGGTTAGAAAAAAGCTTGCTAGTAGAATGTTGGAAGAGAGGTGCAAGAAGCAGTGAGTTCATTTGATAAGACAATGAAGTTTAACTTCTCTGATGATTCAGCTGAAACCAATGTGAATGAAGTGCTCATAACAGTTTATGACGCACTCCAAGAAAAAGGATACAACCCGATCAATCAAATTGTCGGATACTTGCTGTCAGGCGACCCTGCTTATATTCCAAGACATCAGGATGCACGCAACCTAATTCGTAAACTAGAACGAGACGAATTAATTGAGGAATTGGTTAAATCGTACTTAGAGACACATAAAGAGGCGTAAAACATGAGAATTTTAGGCTTAGATTTAGGCACGAAAACCCTTGGTGTGGCAATCAGTGATGAAATGGGATGGACAGCTCAAGGGATTGAAACCATTAAAATTGATGAAGCAGGCGGAGACTTTGGTCTCAGCCGCCTGTCTGAGATCGTCTCGCAATATGGAACGGATAAAATTGTACTTGGTTTTCCAAAAAATATGAACGGTACGGTCGGTCCAAGAGGCGAGGCCAGCCAATCATTTGCGAAAGTGTTAGAAAACACGTACAATGTTCCTGTTGTGCTTTGGGACGAGCGTCTGTCAACGATGGCAGCAGAAAAAATGCTCATCTCTGCAGATGTGAGCAGACAAAAGCGTAAAAAAGTCATTGATAAAATGGCGGCTGTTATGATCCTTCAAGGGTACTTAGACAGCTTAAATTAAAATGAGGTGAATCAAATGGAACACGGAGAAAAGCAAATTACAATCGTTGATGATAATGGAAATGAGCAGCTTTGCGAAGTACTATTTACTTTTGAAAGCGACCATTTTAACAAATCATATGTTCTTTACTACCCAATTTCTGAACAAGATAACGAAGAAATTGAAATTCATGCATCAAGCTTCACACCAAACGAAGACGGTGAAGATGGCGAATTAGAGCCAATTGAAACGGATGAAGAGTGGGACATGATTGAAGAAACGTTAAATACGTTCTTAGATCAAGAAGACGAAGAAGAATAGAACGAATAAAAGGCCTGTGAACATGATCTCTGTGATCTTTCTTCACAGGTCTTTTTTACATTCTATATGTAAACTATTATATAAATTTAGTTGACATATATCACTCGACCTTTTACGCTATTTTTATCAAAAACATCGAGTGAGGGGTATGAAAATTGAAAATTCACGATATGATGCAAATGGCATTAATGACAGCAGTTATTGGGATGTTAGGATTGATTCCGCCTATTTTTCTTGCGTTTACACCTGTACCAATCACAATGCAAACCGCAGGTCTTTTGCTTGCTGGTGGGCTCTTAAAACCAAAGCAAGCGCTGATTAGTTTACTTCTGTTTCTCCTAATAGTGGCAGCAGGCGCACCTCTTTTATCTGGAGGGAGAGGCGGTATAGGGGTCTTTTTTGGGCCAAGCGGTGGTTTTTTACTTGCTTATCCAGTGGCTGCCTTTATGATCAGCCTGTGGCTGAACCGGCTGAAGAAAGTGACGGCCTTACGACTATTTTTGATCTATGCGGTATGCAGTATCGGGATATTATATATAGGCGGAATACCCTTTCAAGCCATGATGATGCATATAAAGATCACGCAAGCAGCTCTGTTCAGCGTCATTTATTTACCGGGTGATCTGATCAAAGCAGGGATATGTGCCGTCTTCACGGTGAAAATCATTCAAGCGATGTCATATCGAAAAAGGGACTTACATAGAGGGAGGCGAGCAGTTTGATGAGAATAACGGAAAGCTATGCAGCTCATGCAAAAGTGAAGCCAGATCAGATGGCGATTATAGATGAAAAAGAGAAGATCACTTATGAAGAATGGCATGAGCGTGTGCAGTCATCTGCACAATGGTTAAAAGAAACGCCTCATCAGCAAAAAAGAGTCGCTTTTTTAGTATCAAATGGTGTTCCGTTTCTCCAACTATTTGCTGGCGCAGCTTCTGCAGGATGGACAGCGGTGCCTCTTGATCCGCGGTGGAGTGACAAGGAATGCGCGGAAAAGCTTTTATTAAGCGACGCGGACCTTGTCATTGTGGAAGATCGATATATCAAAAGGATTGAAAAGTACAAGCTGGATATGCCAGTGCTCTCTTTATCTGAATGGAAAGAAAGAATCAGCATAAACGTTCAATCGAACAAAGGTGAACCGGAGGAAGATCCTGCTTTTTATATGGGATTTACTTCAGGATCAACGGGATCGCCCAAAGCCTTCATAAGACGCCAGCAGTCATGGATCGAGAGCTTTCAAATGACAGCTTCCGTCTTTGGGATCACACATAAAGATCATGTACTGATTTTGGGCACACTTTTATCCTCTCATTTTTTATACGGGGCGATCAGCACACTTTATTTCGGGGGCACCGTGACATTGTTAGAAAAATTTGTGCCAGATAAAGCAAAGAACATCTTAGAAAGAGGAGACATCACGGCTATTTATACGGTTCCGACCATGACAGAATCGTTACTGCAAATGGATGCCTTCGGAAAACATCCGCTTCTTGTCCTGTCTTCTGGTGCAGATTGGGGAAACTCTTCAAAAAAACAGCTCGTCAACCGCAATCCCCACATCACATTTTTTGATTTTTATGGAACATCAGAATTGAGCTTTGTCTCCTATTTATCTTCAGATGATTTTTTGCAAAAGCCTACTTCTGTCGGAAAGCTTTTTCCTTCTATTCAGGTTGAAATCAGGAGGGCAGATCAAACCGTTTGCAAGCCAAATGAAATCGGGAGAATTTATGTGAAAAGCCCAATGTCTTTTTCAGGCTATTTACAAGATGAAAAGCCGCCCGCAGAGTGGTTGACCGTTTATGATATGGGGTGGCTTGACGAGGATGGTTACTTGTATATGAGCGGCCGCGAGAATGGCATGATTGTCTATGGGGGACTGAATATTTTTCCAGAGGAAATTGAGCGTGTGCTGAATGAACAGCCAGAGGTGAATCGGTCAATCGTGATTGGACTTCCTGATCCATATTGGGGGGAAATCCCTGTTGCCATTATTGAGAATGTACAACAAACAAAAACTATTCGGCAAGCTGTAAAAGAAACATTAGCGGCATACAAAGTACCAAAAAAATGGCTCGTCACGGACAAAATGATCGAAACATCAGGAGGGAAAATCGCTCGTGCCAGTATGAAAAAGTGGGCGGAGGAACAACTATTATGCAAGCCGTGATCGTACAAGCGAAACGGACGCCCTTCGGTGAGAAAAATGGAATGTTGAAGGATTACCGGCCAGAGCATCTAGCTGCGCCCTTGATCCAGCATTTTTCAAACGTGACCAAGCCAGATGACATCATTTTAGGCAATGTCGTCGGGGGTGGTGGCAACATTGCCCGTCTGTCCTCGTTAGAAGCAGGCTTTCATTACATATTCCGGGTATGACCATTGATAGGCAGTGTGCTTCCGGTCTTGAAGCCATTAGAACAGCGTGCATCATGATTCAGTCGGGGGAGGGATCAATATATATCGCTGGTGGAACGGAAAGCATTTCTCGGTCACCAATGAAAGAAAGGGCCCGCTTTTCTCCAGAGTGGATAGGGGACCCTCATATGGGGGAAGCGGCAGAGCTGACGGCGTCGAGATTTTCAGTTGCGAGACAAGAGCAAGATGACTATGCACTTTTAAGCTGGGAACGAAGTATAACCGCATTCAAGCAAGGAACGTATTCAGAAGAAATTGTTCCGATTAGCGGGATGAGTACAGATGAAGCGGCAGCTAAAATAAGACCGATTGCAAGCTTGATAAAGCGGGCAAAACCTGTCTTTTTACCAGGCAAAGGTACTGTGACTGTGACCAATAGCTGTAAAGAAGCAGATGGTGCAGCTGCCGTCGTTGTGATGGAAAGAGCGGAAGCGGAGGCAAAAGGCTTCAGCCCTATGCTGCGGTATATCGGGAGTGCCGTGACCGCTATGGACCCGCATTATCCTGCTGCTTCACCAATTGATGCAATCAAGAAACTTTTACATAAAGAACAAGTGAAGATAGAAGATGTTGCACTTTTTGAAATCAATGAAGCGTTTGCGCTCAAAGTAGTGCTCATTGCCCGGACACTAGGTATTCCTTATGACCGTATCAATAAAAGAGGCGGTGCGCTTTGTCTTGGGCATCCATATAGCGCCTCGGGAGCTGCTATGATGGTGAGACTGTTTTACGAAGCCCGCGCCTTACCGAATGGAAGCTATGTCATGGCTGCAATTGGAAGTGGAGGCGGTGTCGGTTTAGCCACACTATGGCAAGTTCTGTCATGACATGCATGAGCAAGTAATTGCCGAACTCCGTCGAATCATGTACTATAAAAGCTAGATGTGAGGAGGGCCATGCATGTTTTCAGAACAAAAGAAACGACCATTTTTTAAACGAAAAATGGGGATCGTCCTGTTATCTGTACTTGCTGTGATCATCATTGCAGCATTATCAGGTTTTTTATATGTAAAATCAGCACTCGGGCCGGTCGATCAAAAAAGCAAACAAACCATTAATATTCATATTCCAAATGGGACATCTGTCAGTGGAATTGCTAGCATTTTAAAAGAAAATGAACTGATTTCAAATGACACGATTTTCACTTACTATGCAAAGTACAAAAAAGCGTCAGGCTTTAAAGCGGGCTATTTTCATCTCAAACAAACAATGGATGCGGATCAGCTGATTCAAAAGCTGACATCTGGCGGGACAGACTACGCATTTCAGCTTGTGATACCTGAAGGGAAACAGTTGTCTGATATTGCAGCCATTATTGCAAACCAGACGAATTTTTCAGCGAAAGAAGTTGAAGCGAAGCTGGATGATCCAGCCTTTATTAAAAAATTGATGAAAAAATACCCGAAAACGGTGACATCACAAGTGAACGGGAAACAAGTCAAGCATCCGTTAGAGGGATATTTATTCCCGGCGACGTATCCGTTTTATCGTGAGGATGAATCACTTGAAACAATCATTGACACAATGATTAAACAAACAGATCAATATGTGAAAACGTACGAAAAGGACATGAAAAAGAGAAAGATGTCCATCCATGATGTCCTAACGATGGCATCCCTAATAGAAATGGAAGCAACCGAAAAAACAGACCGGGCAAAAATCTCAAGTGTGTTTTATAACCGGTTGAAAAAGGACATGCCGCTTCAAACAGATCCAACCGTTCTTTATGCGCTTGGCGAGCATAAGTCCCGTGTTTATTACAAAGATTTAAAAGTGAAATCACCTTATAATACGTACACAAACAAAGGGCTGCCGCCTGGACCTATTGCCAATGCTGGAGAATCTTCTTGGAAAGCAGCACTCCATCCAGAGAAAACAGATTTTGTTTACTTCCTAGCAAAGAAAAATGGCGAAGTCGTCTTTACGAAAACGTTAAATGAGCACAACAAAGCAAAAGCGAAATACATCACAGGCAGCAACTAACGCCCATGTGAGAGGAAAAAGACTGTAGACAATGGTGAAATTGCCTGCAGTTTTTTTCGTTGTTATATCCATTTTATAGGTTCGCAATTACCACATCTTTGTGGTAAAATATATCGGGTTGTTTTTACTTAGATGAACGAAAGATTGACGAGAAAGAGAGCTGCAGCAGGCAGGACTCTTCTTTTTCAGGTCATGAAGGAGCTAGACATATAATGACAATCGAAGATGATCAAATAAATGATTATATTGAAGATTTAATTGAGCCGAGTCCTGATGCCATCGCTCAATTAGAGGAGTATGCGAAAGAGCATCATGTGCCAATCATGGAAAAGGTGAGCATTGAACTGTTATTGCAGCTGCTTTCTTTGAAAAAACCGAAGAAGATTCTTGAGGTTGGGACAGCGATTGGTTATTCAGCGATTCGAATGGCAGAAGCTCTGCCAGATGCTGAAATCTATACGATTGAGCGAAATGCAAAACGTTATGAGGAAGCGACACGAAATATTGAAGAATTACATTTCAAAGATAGAATTCACGTGTTTTTTGGCGATGCGATCGAATCAGCTAAAACGGTTCAGACGATGGCGCCCTATGATGTGATCTTCATTGATGCGGCAAAAGGCCAGTATCAACGCTTTTTTGAGCTGTTTGAACCGATGCTGTCCGATGATGGAATGATTATTACAGACAACGTATTATTTAAAGGCTTAGTTGCGACAAATTATGAAGAAGAAATTGAAGATAAACGAAAAAAACAATTAATAGGCAAAATTGATCGATACAATCAATGGCTGATGTCAAATCCTGACTACCAAACGTGTATCATTCCGGTTGGAGATGGGATCGCTATTAGTACAAAAAGAGGTGACCAATCATGAAAAAACCAGAATTGCTTGTGACACCAAGCAAGGTGTCGGATGTACTGCCGCTCATTGAAGCGGGTGCTGACGCATTTTTAATAGGTGAACAAACATATGGAATCCGTCTTGCAGGTGAATTTTCAAGAGAAGATGTGAAACAAACGGTTCAAATCGCGCATGCACATCACAAAAAAGTATATGTCGCCATGAATGCGATTTTTCATAATGACCGTGTGGCACTGCTTGGAGATTATTTAACCTTTCTCGATGGGTTAAACGTGGATGGTGTCGTTTTTGGAGATCCGGCAGTGATCATGGCCGCAAAAGAAACAGGTGTCAACTTGAATCTGCACTGGAGTACAGAAACAACTGGGACAAACTATTACACTTGTAACTACTGGGGCAGAAAAGGCGCAACACGTGCTGTTCTTGCCAAAGAACTCAATATGGATAGCGTGATTGATATCAAAGAAAACGCTGAAGTGGAGATTGAAATTCAAGTCCACGGCATGACCTGTATGTTCCAATCGAAACGGACACTTGTTGGCAACTATTTTGAATATCAAGGCAAACAAATGGACGTGGAAGGCAGAAATATGGAAGAAGGTCTATTCCTTCACGACCAGGAGCGCCAAAACAAATATCCTATTTTTGAGGATGAAAATGGCACACACATTATGAGTCCAAATGATGTATGTATGATTGATGAATTAGAAGAATTTGTCGACGCAGGCATTGACTCATTTAAAATTGACGGAATTTTAAAGTCACTTTCTTATATGACAGAGGTGACATCCCTCTATCGAAAAGCCATTGATTTACTAGTGACTGATAAGGAAGCCTATGAAGATCAGAAAGATGAATGGGTGGAGCGTATTGAAGAGATCCAGCCTGTCAACCGCTCAATCGATACAGGATTTTTCTTTAAAGAAACGGTTTATTAAGATAAAAGGAGGCAGAGGAAATGGCACTTTTAAAAGATGGAATTTCTGAAGTGATCGATGGAAAACGTGTCATTACAAAAAAACCAGAACTGCTAGCGCCAGCAGGAAACTTAGAAAAACTAAAAATTGCAGTGCATTATGGAGCAGACGCTGTTTTTATTGGTGGGAAAGAATTTGGACTTCGTTCAAATGCAGATAACTTTTCAATCGAAGAAATGGCAGAAGGTGTCGCATTTGCGAACAAATACGGTGCTCGCATTTATGTGACAACGAATATTTTCGCCCACAACGAAAACATGGACGGGCTGGAAGAATATCTTCAAGGGATTGAAGGAGCGGGTGTAGCGGGAATTATTGTCGCTGATCCACTCATCATCGAAACATGCAAACGAGTAGCTCCAAAGCTTGAAGTCCACTTAAGCACACAGCAGTCTCTTTCAAATTGGAAAGCGGTGCAGTTTTGGAAGGAAGAGGGGCTTGAGCGTGTGGTTCTTGCACGTGAAACAAGCGCTCTAGAGATTAAAGAAATGAAAGAAAAAGTGGATATTGAAATCGAAACGTTCATTCACGGGGCGATGTGTATTGCTTATTCTGGCCGTTGCGTGCTCAGTAACCATATGACAGCGAGAGATTCAAACCGCGGAGGCTGCTGCCAATCTTGTCGCTGGGATTATGACCTTTATAAACTAGAAGGCTCTGAGGAAGCGCCTTTATTCGGTGAAGAAGACGCACCATTTGCGATGAGTCCAAAAGATTTAAAACTCATCGAATCCATACCGCAAATGATCGAAATGGGAATTGACAGCTTAAAGATTGAAGGACGAATGAAGTCCATTCATTATGTAGCAACAGTTGTCAGTGTCTATCGTAAAGTCATTGATGCTTACTGTGCGGATCCAGACAATTTCGTCATTCAACAAGAATGGCTCGATGAATTAGACAAATGTGCCAACCGTGACACGGCTCCTGCCTTTTTTGAAGGTGTACCAGGAACGGATGAACAAATGTTTGGCATTCACGGAAAGAAAACGACCTTTGATTTCGTCGGACTTGTACTTCATTATGATGAACAAGAACAAATTGTCACATTACAGCAGCGTAATTTCTTTAAAGCTGGCGACGAAGTTGAATTTTTCGGTCCAGAAATCGAAAATTTCACATGCAAGATTGAGACGATTTGGGACGAAAAAGGGAACGAACTCGATGCCGCTCGTCATCCACTGCAAATTGTGAAATTTAAGCTTGATCAAAAAGTATACCCTAGCAACATGATGAGAAAGGGGAAATAACCGGCACATGGGGAAAAAACCAGTGGTGATTGGAATCGCTGGCGGCTCGGGTTCAGGTAAAACGAGCGTCACCAATTCCATTTACGAAAAATTTAAAGGACATTCAATCCTCATGCTTCAGCAAGATTTATATTACAAAAATCAAAGTCATATGCCATTTGAAGAGCGCCTGCTGACCAATTATGATCATCCGCTTGCATTTGACAATGACCTGATGATTGAGCATGTAGAAGCGCTGCTAAAGTACGAGTCCATTGAAAAACCAATTTATGATTTTAAACTAAACACACGTTCAGAAGAGACGGTACATGTTGAACCAAAGGATGTCATCATCGTTGAAGGAATCTTTGCTCTTGAAAACGAACGTCTAAGAAACTTAATGGATATTAAACTGTATGTGGATACAGATGCAGATCTTCGGATCATTCGCCGTATTTTACGTGATACGAAAGAAAGAGGCAGATCGATTGATTCCGTGATTGAACAATATGTATCTGTCGTCAGACCGATGCACAATCAATTCATTGAACCGTCAAAACGATACGCCGATATCATCATCCCAGAAGGCGGTCAAAATCATGTGGCCATTGACCTCATGGTGACAAAAATTCAAACGATTCTTCAAAACCGCGGAGAGTAATTGGTGGAGAAGAACAAAGACCTTTACGACGTAAAGGTCTTTTCAACATCATGCTCTTGTAGTCAATACTTTAAATTGTAAGAAGCAGTCCCTGAGTAAAAGATTTGATATGATAGGAAAACAATGCTGCGAAATGGAGACAGGAAAATCACGATGGAATGCTGAAAGTTTCAGTTATTCCTGCTTTGTAAAAGTATATTAAAAAAACGACAAACAAATCATCACAAATTTTCAAACAATTCTTGATCAAAATGCAATTTTGTAATAATATAGCATAGACATATCGTACACTGACCATATTATGTATTGGAAGATGGAGAATGGATAAGCTATTCTTCTACATATGATCGAAATGGCCGAACGAGGTACAGGAGCTTCCTGTGCCTTTCCACAGTTTGTGCGATGAAGATAATACATCATCATGAGACCGCTGCTGTTCCTGCCTAATAAAAAGGCATAATAGTTGCATCTAAAAGGGACGCCATGTAAGATGGACTTTTACGAATATGGGACAGAAGGAATGAGGGCCGGAATATGTCCTCATTCTTGTATATTTCAGTCGTCACTCACATGCAGAAAGCTTGTATGATGAGGATTAATAGAAGGAGTGAATGATTCATGGCACAAGAGAAAGTATTTCCAATGACAGAAGAAGGAAAGCGCAAATTAGAAGAAGAGCTTGAATATTTGAAAACGGTTAAACGTAAAGAGGTTGTAGAGCGTATTAAAATCGCTAGAAGTTTTGGAGACCTCTCTGAAAACTCGGAATATGATTCTGCTAAAGAAGAGCAAGCGTTTGTAGAAGGTCGTATTACAACGCTTGATAATATGATTCGTAATGCCAAAATTATTGAAGATGAAGGTAACTCAAATATTGTTTCACTCGGTAAAACGGTCACATTCGTTGAATTACCGGACGGTGAAGAAGAGTCTTATACGATTGTAGGAAGTGCAGAAGCTGATCCGTTTGAAGGCAAAATTTCAAACGATTCACCAATTGCAAAAAGCCTTTTAGGCAAACAAGTAGACGACAAAGTCACGGTTCAAACACCTGGCGGAGAAATGTTCGTCCAAATTGTAAAAATTTCATAATTACGTTTATACGATAAACACCTCGTCCACAATAGGGACGAGGTGTTTTTATGCTGAAAACAAGAAGAATCCAATGGACAGGTGTCATTATTTTTATCTTATTGCTCGGTCTCCTATTTAGACTAGCGGAAATTCAGTTGTTTTTCACAGAATCTTTTTCAAAGCTTGATATTAATTTGATCCAAGAAAGTGTCAGGCAGCGGACAGAAGAAGTAGTCATTTCAGACGGACGCGGCGAATTTTTAGATCGAAACGGCGAGGCACTTCTCACAAAAGAAGAGCCTGCGGTCATCATATTTCCTTTCCTGCAATATGACCTCCCTCACTTAAAACAAACCGCTTCTATACTTGAGATGGAAGAAGATGAATTGAAGAGCCAGCTGACAGAAACGAAGAAACCACTCATTTTAAAAGATGATGTCACGAAAAAAAAGCTGAAAGACATCAATGATATGAAATATTCAGGTGTTTACGGCGTATATATGAAAGAGAAGGACAAAAAAAGACTTGCCCTCCACACATTAGGTTTCACAAGCGAGAATCCAGAACTCTTGAGAAAACGTTATCCGGACAAAAAAGAGCTTTCAATCCGCACTGAGATCGGTACATTCGGTTTGGAAAGTACATTTGACGAATTTCTATTACCAGAGCAAGACACAAAATTGTTATATCATGTGGACGGAAGGGGAAACCCTTTGTTTGGGATGGACGTCAAATATACAGCAGAAGCTCATTCGTTTTATCCGCTGCAAGTGCAGACAACCATGGACGAAGACATGCAGAGGGAAATGGAGAATGTTCTCAAAGCACAAGGTGTTGAAAAAGGCGGAGCGGTTCTGCTCGACATTCAAAATAGCAGTGTGCTGGCGATGGCGAGTGTTCCAAATGTGACCAGCAAAAACCGCCATGAGGCAAGAAATTACATGCTGACCGCAATGGCTCCCGGTTCTGTATTTAAAACGGTCGTACTTGCCGCAGCGATTGAAAAAAACTTGAACCAGCCACAAACGATGTATGATTGTCGAAAGAATTTATATGGAGAGCCAGAAGGAAAGCAGGAAGTACTGAATCTGTCTGAAAGCTTTGCGCAAAGCTGTAATTATACATTTGCGACACTCGCTGAGCAGCTCATCCAAACAGATGATCAAATCCTTGAAAAGACAGCTTCAAAGCTTGGGCTTGTGGATCGAGCCGGCTGGGAAGGGGATGTATATCACAAGCAACAATTCAAACAGTTTGATCGTGAAGAAACAGGCAGTGTGTGGGGAGATAAAAGAGACAAGCATGTCAAAAAAGCCATTGCGCAAACGGCGATTGGTCAAAAAAATGTCAAAACAACCCCCTTACAAATTGCCAATATGATGGCAACGATTGCAAGGGGCGGAGAACGAAAAGAAGTGAGGATTGCAGATAAAGTGATGTATCAAAACGGAACAACGATGCTATCCTTTCAAAACAAACGACCTGATGGTGACAGTATTGACCGCTATACAGCTCAAACCTTGCAAAAGTATTTAAGGCAGGTGGTGACGTCTGACAAAGGAACAGGAAGAAGATTTCAAGACCTGCCGTTCCATATAGCAGGGAAATCAGGCACTGCCCAAACCGGCAGCAAAGATAAACAGGGGAATCCACTTTATCACAAGTGGTTTGCCGGATACTTTCCGGCAGAAAAACCAACATACGCTCTCGTCGTTGTTCACCTTGACGAGGCAAGTGGCCGGGCTAAGACAAATGAAGCGTTTTATGATATTGTAAAAAAGGTCAATGAAATTGAAAAGAAACAGACATAGAACATCCCTTCATGTCATGTTAGAATAGTAACGACTTAGGGAACAGAGGCAAAGGAGTGCAGAGATTTTGAGTAGAAATTCTCGATTTGAACATCGTGATAAGCGCAGAAAGGCGAATATGGTGCTTAACATATTAATTGGTATCGTTGTGGTGCTTATTTTGGTTGTCGCATCGAGTTTGTTAATTTTTAATAAACCGAAAGATACAAATGTAGCAGACGAACCATCCAAAACAGCACCTGCATCGAGTGAAAATAAACAAAACTCAGAAGAAGATGTGAAAGATCAAAAGAAAGATACATCCGATGATGCGGATGCAAAAAAAGACGATTCATCTGACAAAAAAGACGATACAAAGAAAACAGATGATGAAGAAGAGCCAAACAAAGATGCGTTAAAAGATGCCACAGAAACAGATGGCGGTAAAACAAGTGACGTAGACAAAACATATGAAAACGATAACTGGGAGCCTGTAGGAACAGAGCAATCGGGATCACATACAGCAACCTATGATGCTAACTCAAAAGACTGGAAAGAAATGATCAAAGCCATGTCCTATGCGACAGGAATCTCAGAAGATCAAATGACTGTTATTTGGTTAGGAAATAACGGAGGACCTCAAGATGCAAAAGGAACCATCCGTGATAAATCAACAGGTGAACGCTACCGTGTAGAAATTACGTGGGTGGACGAAAAAGGCTGGAAACCTGTGAAGGTTGAAAAATTAAAATAAAATAAAAAAGATGCATGCAAAAAGGCTAATATGAACTTCATTTTAGCCTTTTTCTTCTTTTCAGCGTGATAGAAAACCTTTGCAGTCTAGGAAGGACTAGCACCGGCGCACAGACCTGACTGCCTACACGCTAATCTTTTTTTATGAGACATTCGCTTTAAAATGAACAACTGCTGTATACAAAATCTTATCATCAATGACAGTCGTTTGATGACTCACAGAATGAACAGTCAGCAAGATCGCCTGATTATGTTCAATTTGTTTTTGGATCTTTTGTTCAAGTTCTTTTAAAGACGTTGCTTCAAAAAATTCAATTTTGTCCTTTAAAAAATCCAGTTGAAAATCCATTTCATTCATCCCTCCATGCTCTAGATTCATCATAATCTCTCCCATTCAAAAGGGCAAATATTTTTCTACCCCGCCCAGTATTTTTTAGTAGGAAAGAATCAGAAGATGTGGTAGGATAGGAACTGTTCGACGGAATAAAACATACTATACGGATAGGAATAAATAGATAAAGTGGAGGGAAAGAAAAATGGGACGTGAGTTTCTTTCTTTATTTGATCATTGGGCTGAATCTTATGATGACACTGTAAGTGGTCATGACGAGCAGTATAAAGAAGTATTTCGCCGGTATCCGGCCATTCTAAAAGAGATTACTCGCCGTGCAGGTCAACATGTCATTGAGTTTGGAAGCGGCACAGGAAACCTAACGGCGGCACTGCTTCAAGCAGATAAGAAAGTGTTTGGCGTTGAACCTTCAGAAGCCATGAAGAAAGCGGCTCTTCAAAAAGGAATACCAAATGTATTTCATGACGGAGATTTTTTATCGTTTCCAGCTCCACCTTTTGAGCCTGATACGATCGTCAGTTCATATGCTTTCCATCATTTAACGGACGAAGAAAAAAAACAAGCCATCCACACCTATGGCAACATCCTTCCCTCAGGTGGTAAAATAGTCTTTGCTGATACAATGTTTCAAAATCAAGCAGCACATCAAGCTGAAACGAACAAAGCGAAAGCCGCTGGATTCGATCAGCTTGCAGAGGATTTAGAAACGGAATACTATCCATCCATAGGTGTGTTAAAGCAAATCTTTGAAGAAGAAGGTTTTAGCACATCTTTTCATCAAATGAATGATTTTGTGTGGATCGTAGAAGCGAAGAAAAGGGAATGAAAGGATGTTTTTTATTTGAAAATCGCAGTGATAGGTGCAATGGAAGAAGAAGTGACGATTTTAAGAGACCAACTAAAGAATGCCACACAAGAAAACATCGCTGGGTGTGAATTTACAACAGGTGTTTATGAAGATAAAGAAGTGATTTTATTAAAATCAGGGATTGGAAAAGTGAATGCAGCGGTCAGCACAACACTTCTGCTTGACCGCTTTCAGCCAGATTATGTGATCAATACAGGATCAGCTGGCGGTTTCCATCACTCATTAAATGTAGGTGATATTGTCATCTCTACTGATGTGAGACATCATGATGTGGACGTGACGATCTTTAATTACGAATATGGACAAGTGCCAGGATTACCAGCTGCTTTCATCGCAGATGATCAGCTTGTGAAGCTGGCAGAGGAATCTGCTTCAGAAATCGATCATATTCAAGTGGCAAAAGGAACGATTGCAACAGGAGATTCATTTATGGATGATCCTGGTCGTGTCGCGTTTGTGAGAGAGAAATTTCCAGAGCTGTATGCAGTGGAAATGGAGGCAGCAGCAGTTGCGCAAGTTTGCCATCTATTTGAAACGCCATTTGTGGTCGTTCGAGCGTTGTCAGATATTGCTGGGAAAGAATCCAATATCTCTTTTGATCAATTTCTAGAGCAAGCAGCGATTCACTCAACAGACCTTGTCCTGCGTATGATAAAGCAAACACAATAAAAGAAGGGGTTTCCCCCTTCTTTTCCATACAAAGGAAGGGATTTATATGGCTGTCATACATGATATTACGGAATTAATTGGCCACACACCGCTTTTAAAACTGTCAGGGATGGGTGTGCCGGCAGGTGTTGATGTTTATGCAAAACTTGAAATGATGAACCCAGGCGGAAGTATTAAGGATCGCTTAGGTGATATGCTGATTAAAGAAGCGCTGGCATCGGGCAAACTGCGCCCAGGCGGAACCATTATTGAAGCAACTGCAGGAAACACAGGCATCGGGCTTGCGCTAAGTGCAAGAAAACATCAATTGCATCCGATCTTCTGTGTACCAGAACATTTTAGTCAAGAGAAACAACAGCTCATGAAGGCGCTTGGTGCAGAAATTATTCATACACCAAGAAAAGATGGGATGAAGGGTGCGATTGATCGAGCCCTTGAACTAGAGGCAAGCCTTGACAATGCTTATTGCGTCTTACAATTTAAAAACCAAGTAAATCCATTGACTTACTATAAAACACTCGGGCCAGAAATATGGTCTGACCTCCAGGGGAACATAGACGTGTTTGTAGCAGGAGCGGGTTCTGGCGGAACATTTCAAGGATGTGCTGCCTATTTAAAAGAGCAAAAAGAAGCGCTAAAAACAGTGATCGTGGAACCAGAAGGATCTATTTTAAATGGCGGAAAGCCGGGGCCGCATAGAACGGAAGGAATTGGCCTTGAATTTATTCCAGATTATATGGAATCGACTTTATTTGACGAGATTTATACCGTCAGTGACGATGATGCTTTCCGAATGGTGAAAGAAGCAGCTGAAAAGGAAGGTGTTCTGATCGGAAGCTCGTCTGGTGCCGCTCTATTTGCCGCTTTAGAGGAAGCGAAAAAGGCATCACCTGGGACAGTGATCGTCACCATTTTTCCTGATAGCAGTGAGCGTTATCTAAGTAAAGGTATTTATGAGGGAGGAAAATAAAATGAAGCCAAAAACAATGATGATTCATAGTGGAATCACTGGTGATGAAAAAACAGGAGCCGTGTCTGTTCCTATTTATCAAGTCAGCACCTATAAGCAGCCTAAAGCAGGCGAGCACACTGGATATGAATATTCCAGAACTGCGAATCCAACAAGAACAGCACTGGAAACAGTCATTCGTGATCTTGAAGGCGGGGCAAACGGCTATGCATTCGGTTCAGGGATGGCTGCAATTACAGCTGTGATGATGCTGTTTAACAGCGGAGATCATATCGTACTGACTGACGACGTGTACGGCGGAACCTATCGTGTGATGACAAAGGTGCTCAACCGGATTGGCATTAAAGCCACATTTGTAGACACAAGTGATCCTGAAGCGGTGAAAAAAGCAATTTTACCAGAAACAAAAGCCGTCTATATTGAATCACCAACCAATCCATTGCTGAAAATGACCGATCTACAAGCCATAAGCCGGATCACAAAAGAAGCTGGCATCTTGATGATTGTCGATAATACGTTTTTTACCCCATATTTTCAAAAGCCGATTTCATATGGGGCTGACATTGTCTTGCACAGTGCCACAAAATATTTAGGCGGCCATAGTGATGTGGTGGGCGGACTTGTCGTGACAGCTACTGAAGAGCTTGGTGAAGAACTGCACTTTGTTCAAAACTCTACAGGCGGTATTCTTGGACCGCAAGATGCGTGGCTTCTAATGCGAGGGATGAAAACGCTCGGGCTAAGAATGGAAGCACATCAACAAAACGCGCAGAAAATCGCTGAGTTTTTAGAACAGCATCCTGCGATTACACGTGTCTATTACCCAGGTTTAAGCGCACACCCAGGTCATGAGCTTGCAAAAACTCAAGCAACAGGCTTTGGCGGTATGATTTCTTTTGATATTGGAAAAGAAGAAAATGTCGACGTGTTTTTAAGCCAATTGAAATTGTTTACAATCGCAGAAAGCCTAGGGGCGGTTGAAAGTTTAATCTCTGTTCCTGCTCGCATGACCCATGCATCCATTCCAAAAGAGCGCAGAGAAGAGCTTGGCATCACAGATGGTTTAATCCGTATTTCTGTCGGTATTGAAGATATTGATGACTTATTACATGATATTGAACAAGGGCTCGACGCAGTAACGAATGGATAGATTTACATGCCCCTCGCTTTCTCTCACTATGGTAAGCTATCAATAGACATTGATAACGGGAAGGTGAATCAAGTGAAGAAAAAGTGGGATGGTTTAGTGACAGATTACAAGCAATACGCTTTTATTTTGCTTGCTGTCAGCACCTTTTTATATATTGGTACGATTTTACCGAATCAGCACATAGAAGCATCACCAAAAATGCTGATGCTGGCAGTTGATTGTGTTTTCCTATTGGCTGCTTTTCTTTGCGTGAAACGTGCGATCTTTTTTCAAAAAAAGCTACAAGAACTAGATGAAGATTAAGTCGAAAAGTCTCCTCATGTGATGAGGAGACTTTTTTAAATTGCACTGGATAATCGGACAAGAATCACTATGGAAATTTAGTCAAACACACAAAAATCATCTAATTTACTAAAAACAGGTTTACAAAATGGTGCTTGCTGGATATACTTACAAAGTAATTAAAAACGTAAAGGAGGCTGAAGAATATGTTATTCGTATCTACTTGTGATCAATTCAACAACCAATTTCATCATGTCATCAGCCTGTGGAAGAGCTCGTGTCCTTCCTTTACCTTTTACGGTTCACGCTACAAAACTGTTTAAGTAAACGAGGATTTCACGTATCATCCATCGCAGGTTAGAAGACACTGTCTTTTGATCTGCATTTTTGTGTGCCCGCAGGTCAACTGATAAAGAAGATCTGCGGGCTATTTCGCGTGCTGCGAACTGAAGGGAGGTGAGCGTATATGACAATCCATTTATTTTTTATTACTTTGACGATCCAACGTAAATACAAGGACATTGAAACCGTTCTTTATGAACAACAAGTCGAAACAATTTATGAAGAAATGAAGCAGAAACAACTAAAGTACATGAACTAAAAAGGACAATAAAAACATGAAAAGGAGGAGATTGACATGTTTATGATGCTTGCAATGCTTGATTGTTATACAAGGGAGAAGGACCAGGTTTAGACACGCTCCACATTGATCACCTGCACATATGATAACCGTAAAAGGAGATTGTGAGGTGATCAATGAATGTCGATGTCACCATATATGAGGTTTCCGTCAGTGGGGCACGGGTATGCGTCTATTCCGCATTCTTTAAAGCACGGATACGGCAATCCATACAGAATGCAAAGAGAGCAAGAAGAAATGCTCAGACGCTATATGCACAATTATCCAACTTATTGGTATTAAAGAAAAGGAGCAGGAAACGTTATCGTTTCCTGCTCCTTTTACATTAGCAAATCCAGCTTGCACCGATGATGATTAACAAAATGAACAGTACAACAAGCAATGCGAATCCGCCTGCAAAACCGCCACCGTAGCCACCGCAGTAGCCTCCAGAATAACCGCCAAAGCCCATAATCTAGCACCACCTTTATCTAATCAAGATACATTCATAAAATATGCAGCTCATGCAGAAAACGAAATCAATCTGAGCACAATTAATGAAAATGCCTATTTGTTTAAATATTTTTCATGACGTGCGAAACATTTTCAGAAAAGGTGCCGTCTAATAAAAGACAAAGAAATTAGGACTAGGTCTTAACTTTTGTTAGGCGAGAGCCGATATGAAAAGTAAGAAAATTCGTAAATAGTTTTATTTACTGGTGCAAAGCAGGTGTTGACATTGATTCAAAGCTGGATTGGAAAACAAATGAGGGAACCAAAGGGCTTGTTCTCAAAATGGGTTGCCCGCTATATGGAAAAAAATCATCATAATATCAATCAATGGACGATTCAACTCTTAAATATACAAGAAAACGACCGGATTTTAGAAATTGGTACTGGAAGAGGTATGACATTATCTAAAGTAGCGGAAAAACTTGATCGAGGGAAAGTATATGGAATCGATGCTTCGCGTCATATGGTAAAATACGCGAAAAGAAAACATAAGAGGCTTGTCGAGCAGGAAAAAGCCGTTATCACACTTGGAAAAGCTGAGCAATTACCTTTTGAAGACAGATCATTCAATAAATTGTTCACAGTGCAGACCATCTATTACTTGCCAGATATCGAACAAGTCATGAAAGAGGTATATCGTGTTCTTCAAGTGGATGGAGAAGTATTCTTATCTTTTCAAAAGCAGGAACTGATGAAGGAACAAAAACGCTCTCAGTCTCTTTCAACGTACAGTGAAGAAGACATCAGCTGTCTTTTTTCAGCGTATCACTTTAGAGACGTCTCTGTTTACCATTATGATACATACATCTGTATCAAAGCCTTAAAATGATGAAAATATTTCCCAGGTAATGAACAAGCACTCAAAAAAAGGCTCTTCGTCAGAAGGGCCTTTTTTGCATGTGGGAATTGATCATTCATCAATAAAAAAGACTCTTCACAAGAAGAGTCTTTTGCATTCATTTCATATGTAGGGGCCAGCCAGGTGTGTAAGGAATGATAGTATATATAAGGAATTTGTTTGTCGATTAAGGATACCTGTCTGGCTTATTCCTTATATCGACAATGTTCTGCAAATGTTTAGCTTTTTTTTCAATATTTTCTTTTTTATTTGACTGGAAAATACATTTTTCTCTCCTAGATAGACATTTGTCACTTATTTTTTGAGTCAATGTGCGGTTAAAAGAAGGAAAAAGCCCGAGAAAGAGAGAATTTTGGAGAGACTTCATTTTTAAACTAAAAGGGAGGAATGAAAACATGTCGGGAAACAAAGGTGTCGTTTACAAAGGAGCAGGAAATGTAGCAGTTGAGGATATTGGATACCCTGATTTGGTTTTAAGGGATGGCCCTGGTGTACCTAAAGCCAATGTTGGACGTAAGTGTGAGCATGGCGTCATTTTAAAAGTGGTGACAACAAACATTTGCGGGAGCGACCAGCACATGGTAAGAGGGCGTACAACTGCGCCTGAAGGACTTGTCCTTGGTCATGAAATTACTGGTGAAGTCGTTGAAGTTGGACGAGATGTAGAGTTTATCCAAAAGGGTGATCTCGTATCAGTTCCATTTAATATTGCCTGTGGTCGCTGCGTCATGTGTAAAGAACAAAAAACCCATGTGTGTTTAAATGTGAACCCCGATCGACCTGGCTCAGCTTATGGTTATGTTGATATGGGCGGATGGGTTGGCGGCCAATCAGAGTACGTCATGGTGCCATATGCTGATTTCCAGCTGCTTAAATTTCCGGACAAAGATCAGGCGATGGAGAAAATACTTGATTTGACAATGCTTTCCGATATTTTCCCGACAGGTTTTCATGGTGCGTATTCGGCTGGCGTAAAACCAGGCTCTACTGTCTATATTGCTGGTGCAGGGCCAGTAGGTCTTGCAGCAGCGCATTCCGCTCAGCTCCTTGGCGCTTCTGCTGTCATCGTCGGCGATCTCAATGAACAAAGGCTCGAGCAGGCGAGAAGCTTTGGCTGCGAAACGATTAATTTACGAAAACATGATCGAATCGGTGAACAAATGACAAACATCCTTGGAGAGCCAGAAGTCGACTGTGCGGTCGATTGTGTCGGTTTTGAAGCTTCAGGTCATGGAGATCAAGGAGAAGCACCAGCCACCGTTTTAAATACAATTATGGATATTACCAAAGTTGGCGGTAAGCTTGGAATTCCAGGACTTTACGTCACAGAAGATCCAGGTGCTGTGGATGAAGATGCAAAAGTTGGATCTCTGAAAGTGCGAATTGGACTTGGCTGGGCAAAAGCCCATACTTTTGTGACAGGCCAAACCCCTGTCATGCAATATCACCGCAGCTTGATGAAATCTATTTTAAGCGGAAGAGCACAAATCGCCAAAGCCGTTAATGCAACCGTCATTTCCCTTGATCAAGCCCCTAAAGGATATAGCGATTTTGATTCGGGTGTGGCGAAGAAATTTGTGATTGACCCGCATGGCATGATTTCTAAATAATGATCCATCGAAAACAACTTACAGGATTTTTCCTGTAAGTTTTTTTGTTTATAAATATAAAAAGACCTATACTGTTCTTCTACATTTCATAACGTGGTAAAATGAGTAAATTGGAAAAAATGATCTTTAGTTGAAAGACATACCATAAAACAGTTGGCAATGATTGGACAGGATTATGATAGATAGGAAGAATAGAGGAGAGATTGCGATTGCTAAAAGTACAAAACATCATCAAAAATTATGAAGGTAAACAAGTATTAAAAGGGGTTAGCTTCCACTTAAAACAAGGTGAATCATTTGGACTGTTGGGCCCTAATGGTGCAGGGAAATCAACCTTAATCGGTATCATGACAGGACTTATACATGCAACGAGCGGGACTATTACGATTGGAGGCATTGATCTACATAAAGAAACAAAGCATGCACAGCAATTGATTGGCATTGTTCCGCAAGAGATCGCTTTATATTTAGATATGTCAGCAAAAGAAAATTTAACGTTTTGGGGGAAAATGTATGGACTTAAAGGAGAAGAATTAAAAAGCAGAGTACAAGAAATCCTTGAATTAATTGGTCTGGGCAATAGAGCGAATGATAAGGTGAAAGTATTCTCAGGTGGGATGAAAAGAAGAGTGAATATCGGATGTGCGATTTTGCATCGGCCAAAACTATTAATAATGGATGAGCCTACAGTGGGTATAGACCCGCAATCCAGAAATCATATATTAGAAACAGTTAAAACGTTAAATAGTGAAGGAATGACGATTATTTATACGAGTCATTACATGGAGGAAGTCGAATATCTATGTGAAAAAATAGCTATTATGGATCAAGGTTCTTTCATTAAGGTAGGTGATTTAAGTGAATTGGCTGAGCTTGTTGGAGAAAAAAGAGAAATCATTTTTACGATTAAATGTGAACAAGGACAAAAGGATATGGAGCGAGTGTGCCAATATATAAATGAATATCACCCACTGAATGACTTTATGGTGCAGGGAAATCAAATCAAATTATTTGATGACAATCCTCAGCATTTACTAAGTCAACTTATTCAAGGTGTAACCGCATTAAATGTTCAATTAATTTCAGCAGAAGTTGTAGAACCAAATTTAGAAAATGTATTCTTGTATTTCACAGGTAAGAAATTACGAGACTAGACCGAATAGAGGTGAGCATATGAGCATTTGGGTTGTACTGAAAGATCTATTATTGTTTTTTAGGGATAAGAAAAGCTTTTTTACACTTTTTTTTATGCCTATCATATTAATTGCTATATTAGGTGCAGCATTTGGAGACAACATGAAGAAAGATAGCGAAATTAGGATCAATTCATTTCGAGTAGGAATAACAGATCAAGATAAGTCCGCTACAAGTAAAATGTTTCTCTCAACATTGTCTAAGAGTGAACTCAGTGACATATTTGAAGTGAAGGTCACCTCGAAAAATCAGCTAGAGAAAGAATTAAATAGTAGAGACATTACAATGGGTATAATCATCAAGCCGAATTTTGAAAAAAGCATATTAAATCACGATCATGTGCAATTGAATATTTTAAAAGGACCTAATTCAAGCTTACAGGAAATGGTCCTAGAAAATGTGGTTTTGCAATTCTTTCAAAATTATCATATGAATCGTATTCTGATGCCGTTGAATCAAGGTAAAGAAGTGGAGATCGTGTCTGATCAACTGAAAAAAGAACTAGTGAACGAAAGGAACATTCATATCAACAGCCAGCCGATTACATCCTTCCAATACTACGCAGGCGGGATGGGTGTGCTTTTTTTATTAATGACTGTTGTTTTCTTGGTTGGCAGTATGATAGAGGAAAAAGAAGAAGAAGTCTATAAAAGACTACTAGTATCAAAGTTAAGCAATATTAGTTATATCATTGGAAAGTTATTGGGCATTTTTTTAATGAGTATGATTCAACTTGCGGTCATTATTTTATTTACTAGTTTTGTCTTTAAGGTGAATTGGGGAGAGCCTTTTACTGTTGTTATGATCGGATGTAGTTTTATATTAAATGCTGCGGGTTTAGGGGTGCTGATTGGTTCTTTTATCAATAGAGAAAAAACGTTTAACAGTGTGGGGATTTTAGGAACTCAAGTGTTAGCTGCTTTAGGTGGGAGTATGGTGCCCTTATACTTATTCCCACAATGGGTGATGAATATCAGCTATTTTTTACCTAATTCTCTTGCACTTCAAATGTTTTTGAAAAGTATGGCAGGTGCTGATTTTAGTGAAATTCAAAGTGGATTATTACTTAGCTGTGGGATGGGACTAGCTTTCTTCATCATTGCTTTATTAAGAATGCCTTTTGAAAGGAAGCATCGCTATGCATAAAATATTAGCCATTATCACGTTAAAGTTAAAAGAAACATTAAAGTCTCCATTGGCTCTCATTTTTTTATTTGTTATGCCAATCATATTTAGTTTTATCTTTGGCAGCACGGCATCAGATACAAAGAAACCCACAGTTGCTTTTGTTCAAAATCCTCAACAAGACGAACTCAATAAGGAAATATTAAAAATGCTCAAAAAGAACACGACATTTCTTTGGATAAAGGCGTCTGAAATTGAAGCGGAAGAATTAGTATCTGATGAAAAGGTAATTGCGTCGGTTAAAGTCTCTGATCAATTAGAGTCCCATTTAAAAGAAAATAAAGAGATTTTTGATGTGACAGTTTATAAGAAAACTGAGGAATATGCAGTCTTATCTCCCTATTTAAAAGAGGCAGCAGCGATCATTTATCAGATCAATTACGGTGTGAAAGATCAGAGAAGTGCTTCTCTCACCACTGCATTGATTAAGTTAAATGAATCTGGCACCATTTCGTTGGTTGAAAAAAATCAAGATGGTCAAGCAAGCCAGCACCCAAATTTAATACCGCTTGGCTTTACCATTATGTTTATGATGTTTGCGATTTCAAGCTCTTTGTCCTCTATACATTTGGAGTATAAAAATTATACATGGCAAAGATTGCTTTCGAGTCCAATCCATAAAATATATGTACTTCTGGGCTATTTAATGGCATATTTCCTTCTTGGATGGCTACAATTAGGTGTTCTTTTGACCATCTTATCTATTTTCTTTAATGTCTACTTAGGCAACCTGTTTCTTATTTTATTGTTCGGATCATTTGTTATAGGCCTTGTCGTAAGTTTAGGATTTATGATAGCTACTTTATCTCAAACAAAAAAACAAGCTGAAATCTTTAGTGCAATTGTCATTGTAGGATCGTGCATGCTGGGTGGTATTTATTGGCCTCTAGATATCGTTCCAGACATTATGAAGAAGATTTCTTTGACTATACCGCAAACATGGATGATGTCTGGTTTTGGTGAGATCATGAGCGACAATGTTAATCTTTCTATCTTATTATTAGATGCGACGGTTTTAATTGCTTTTACGGTGATCTTTATGATCATTGGTTTGAAGAGTATCAGATCCTATTAATCCTTTGTTCTTCTAAAAAGCCCTCTATAGCTATGTAGAGGGCTTTTTGGATACACGTGATTTACTTTAAATGATTGGATAACTCGTTAATATTTAATGGTGAAAGAAATGGAAGGCTGCCCAAATAAATATTTCAGATTACCCATTGAGAAGGATATATTCCTCTGTTAAATCAACAAACGCCTTCAAAGCAGGAGACATCCATTTATTTTTATGCCAGAATAGTTGGATTTTTGTTGTGAGACAGGGTCCCATCCAATTGATTTTAATCATATGGCCTTCTGTTATTTCTCTTTTTATAGAAATTTCGGGAAGTACAGCAATTCCTAGACCAGCCATTACACATTTTTTTATGGCTTCTACATCTGCTAGCTCTAGTTTACTTCTCGGTTCTGCTCCTGCCTGTGTCAAAGAGTGTTCGAAGGCATAACGATAATCGCAGTCTTCAGTTAACAACAATCTTTGCTCGTCTAAATCGATAGGATATACTTTTTGTTTTTTGCTCAATGGATTTGTTGGACAGCATACAATGGCCATCGGTTCATCTTTTAATTCTTTTACAATTAAATGTGAGGATACGACAGGATTCATCGATAATAGGGCGACATCAATTTGTCCTTCCAGTAATAGATTTAAAACATCCTTTTCAGCTATTCCGGGACGGAAAATCAGTTCTACTTTAGGATACGTTGTTTGAAAGTCCGTTAAAATATGAGGAAGTCGATAGGTACATTGTGTTTCAGATGCACATATTCTTAAAATGCCGCTTGGCTCACTCATCCCACCAACAGCCTCTAATGCTTCTCCTGTTAAACCTAAAATCTTATCCGTATAATCTTGAAACTTCATGCCAGCTTCTGTTAAAATGACCCTTTTTCCAAGCCTTTCAAAAAGAGGGGTTCCTAACTCTTCTTCTAATGCAGCGATATTTGCCGTGATACTAGATTGAGCATAGCCAAGTATTTGTGCTGTTTTTGTAAAGTTTAATACTTTTGATGCTGTTTGGAACATCATCAGTTGCTTTATTTCCAACGTCAATCCCTCCTAAATCGGATGAGCCGATTGATGCAATCAGAAAACTTCTATAGATAGATCATAACATTTTTACTATGATAAAAGTAGGCGCTTTCATTATTTAGAATGTTCAGATTTTATAGGGGGGATGGCTTTGTTTGAAACGATTGTCAATTCAATAAATGACTTTTTATGGACATATATTTTAGTCGTTATGTTAATAGGGATTGGAATCTACTTTACGGTGAGAATGAAGTTTATGCAAATTGTCTTACTAAAAGAGATCTTCCGTTCTATTTTTGAAAAAGCTCCAAAAATAAAAGGGAGTCAAGATATTTCTTCAATGCAAGCTTTCTTTATCGGAGCAGCGACGAGGATTGGAACTGGAAATATGGCAGGTGTTGCTATTGCCATTACAGTTGGTGGTCCTGGAGCTATTTTTTGGATGTGGTTTGCAGCAGTTTTAGGGGGAGCTTCTGCATTTGTCGAAAGCACACTCGCTCAAATATATAAAGTGAGAACAAGTGATGGTTTTAAAGGTGGGCCAGGCTATTATATACAAAAGCAATTTGGACTGAAATGGCCAAGTAGGATCTTTGCCTTTTCTGTTATTCTTAGTTTTGGCTTAATTTTTAATGCAGTACAAACGAACACCATCACAAATGCCTTTCGATATTCATTTGGTATCAGTCCAATTGGTATGGGGGGATTCGTAACCATTCTTACGGCTCTCATCATTTTTGGTGGTGTAAAGAGAATTGCCCGCTTTACCCAAATCATTGTGCCAATCATGTCCTCGTTTTATATTATCTTAGCACTTTATGTGATTGTCACAAATATCGCTGATGTACCCGCAGCATTAGCAAGTATTATGAAAAGTGCGTTTGGATTAGAGCAAATGGTTGGAGGCGGAATCGGCGCTGCAATAATGAACGGTGTCAAACGCGGTTTATTTTCCAATGAAGCAGGAATGGGAAGTGCGCCAAATGCAGCTGCTGCTGCGCATGTTTCACACCCAGTAAAACAAGGGTTTGTTCAATTATTAGGCGTATTTTTTGATACATTAGTTGTTTGTAGTTGTACAGCATTTATTATTATGCTATCAACAGTAGAAACAGCAGGTGATTTGTCAGGTATTGAAATTACTCAAGCTGCAATGGCGCAGCATTTCGGTTCTTGGGCTAGTATTTTCTTAGCATTTGCGATCTTTACTTTTGCATTTAGCTCCATTGTAGGTGGCTACTATTACGGTGAAGCCAATATCGGTTTTATTCATAACAGTGCATCCGCGCTATTCGTGTATCGAATCACTGTTTTAATGATGATCATGTTTGGTGCTCTCGCCAACTTACAAATCGTTTGGACGTTAGCGGACTTGTCGATGGCGATTATGGCTATTGTTAACTTGGTTGCCATTGCGATTTTAGGCAAATTTGCTTTTGCGGCTCTAAATGATTACATGGGACAAAGAAAGGTAGGAAAGAACCCTGTTTTTTACGCTTCTACCATTCCAGGTTTAAAAGGAATAGAATGGTGGGGAGCAGAAAAACAAGCGATTAAATCAACAAATGAAGGGGTAGAAAATCAATGATAAATTTTGAATATGATTGTCATACGAAAATGATCATGGGGACTGGAAAATCTAAAGATATTGCCTCTATTGTAGAGGACATTGTATTGCCTAGTGCTACAATTATGATTGTGACTGACCCTGGTGTAAAAAGCGCAGGATTGGTGACGCCTATTGAAGCGTATTTGCAAGAAGCTGGTTATTCCGTTGTCGTCTTTGATCAAGTATCACCAAACCCTAGAGATCATGAATGTTTAACGGGTGCAGAGCTCTTTAGAAAAGTACAAGCATCAGCGGTTATTGCGATTGGTGGAGGAAGCCCAATGGATACGGCAAAAGCCATTGCTTTATTAGGTCCAAATGGCGGTAATCCTGAAGAGTATATTGCAGGGAAGAAGGCGTATACAAATGTATCACCCTTAATTTGTATTCCAACCACTGCTGGAACTGGCTCTGAGGTGACCCGTTCATCTGTGATTACGTTAGCTACTTCACATAAAAAAATCACCTTAAAACATGCCTTGCTTCGGCCAACTATTGCGATTTTGGATCCTGCTCTTACTTCTACGGTGCCAAAAAGTATAACAGCGGCAACAGGTGTTGATGCACTGGTCCATGCGATTGAAGGCTATACATGTAAAGAAACAAACCCTATTTCTAAGGCGATGGGGGCAAGCGCAATGAAAACCATTGTGACCTATTTACCGAAGGCGTATGAAGACGGTTCTGATTTAGAAGCAAGATACAAAATGCAGGAAGGCAGTTTACTCGCTGGCTTATGCTTCGGTTCCGCTGATGTAGCAGCCGTACATTGTTTAGCCGAAGCGCTCGGCAGTCTTTATGATACGCCTCATGGTATCGCAAATGCTGTGTTTTTACCTTATGTCATACAATTTAATGCAGCTGAAAACAAATCATTGCACATAGAGCTTGCAAACATTATGGGCTTTGCAGATAAAACGGATGCAGATGATGTGGCGATTCAAAAATTAATGGATGGTATGTATACATTCACAAAGAATTTAGGTATTCCATCACTAAAAGAATTATCTTATGTAAAAGTAGAAGATTTTGAAAAAATGGCTGAACTAGCAGAACAAAACAACTCTACAAAAAGCAATGTTCGTGCCGTTACGAAAGCGGACTACTTAGATATACTAAAGGCTGCTTTTTCATATAGTCATACAGAAAAAGAGCCGAATAGAATGACTGAATGATAAACACAAACTTTCCCAGACTTTACACAAGAAGCAAACGACTATGTCGTCAATATGGAGAATTACAAATATACCACCCTCCTAATGTATGATTTAGGTGGTGGTTTTTCTATGTCCCATTTGACTAGGTATCGTGTATACATGAGTGGTATGATAGACGACAACATCTCATGAGAGAAAGGATAGGATAAACGATGAATTTTCACAATAAAACAGTCGTTATCACTGGCGCAGCCAATGGAATTGGTGAGTCGATCGCGTATGGCTATGCGAAAGAAGGGGCGCGTGTTGTGCTTGCGGATATTGACGAAGAGAAGGGCAAGCGCTTGGAAGATCAGCTGAAAAAGGAGTCCTTTGAGGCTTTTTTTAAAAAAACGGATGTGAAACAAGAGAAGGATATTCAAGACATCATGTCGGCTGCTGTGGCTCGTTATCAAACGATCGATATTCTCATCAATAATGCAGGGGTTATGTGTACAAAATCGCCTTATGAGCTAACGGTTGATGAGTTTGATCATGTGCTGCATACAAACCTACGAGGTGCTTTTTTATGTGCAAGGGAAGCGGCACGTTATATAAAAGAGAATCAATCAGGCGGTTCTATCGTTAATATCTCATCCACTCGCGCGACCATGTCAGAACCAGATACAGAAGCGTACGCTGCATCAAAAGGCGGGATATCAGCACTTACTCATGCGTTGGCTGCTTCTTTTAGTCAGGATCACATAACAGTAAACAGCATTTCCCCTGGGTGGATTGAAACGAAGGATGAGAAAAATTTGCGAGAAATTGACCATCAGCAGCACCTTTCCAATCGAGTAGGAACGCCAAAGGATATTGTCAAAGCTTGTTTTTATTTAACAGATGAAGACAATCAATTTGTGACAGGAACCGATTTGGTTGTTGATGGCGGCATGACTAGAAAAATGATTTATGCGGATTAACATGAAAAAACATTGACGTCTTGACGGAGGCGCAGTAGAATATAGAACAATTCAGCTGAAGATCGTGATGAAAAAAAGATAAAGCGCAAATAGAGAAGAGTATGTAATGGCTGCCTCACACAGAGAACTCCGTGAAGCTGAGAAGGAGCTGGGAAGCGTTACAGAACCAAGCCTCTTAGCTCTGCACCGGATTCATTGTGATGGTGGTGCAGCGGCATTCTCCCGTTATAGAGAAGGGTTAGCGATAACCTGCTAAGGTTCATCTGGTAACAGGTGAATGAACTGAGGTGGCAACGCGGAGTCAATCCCGTCCTCAAGACAGAAATGTCTTGGGGGCGGGATTTTTTTATGACAAAAAGGAGGGCACTACGATGAAAAAACATTGGCGGGATATGAGCATGTTACTTGGAGCAATTGGTATTGCGAACATAGGAGAATGGATTTATATGATTGCTCTCCATCTGCTGATTTTTCAGGAAACGGGCTCCGTTCTTGCTGTAACAGCCGTCTATATGTTAAGACCTGTCTCGGCTCTTTTAACAAATAGCTGGTCTGGTAGTTTAATAGATAGACTGAATCAGCGGAATGTCATGATCAGTCTAGATCTATGCCGGGCCATTCTGATTGCTTGTTTACCCTTTGCCTTATTTTCAGGCCACTTATTGATCGTATATGTGATGCTATTTCTCATTCATATGGCACAAGCCATGTTTCATCCAGCTTCGATGGTGTATATGACAGCACTAATCCCGGCGGATAAACGAAAACGGTTTAATGCCATTCGATCTTTGCTTCAGTCTGGTGGATTTTTACTCGGACCCGCCGTAGCAGGGGTGCTTTTTCTCATTGGTACACCAGTCCTTTCAATTTATGTAAATGCAATCTGCCTTTTGATATCTGCTGTTTTGACGATGTGTTTACCGATTTTGTCAAAAGCAGCCGGGGCACAAAAAGGCTTTTCTCTCTCAGTATTAAAGGAAGATGCAAAACTTGTATTTCATTTCAGTCTCACATCCCGTCAAGTGATGGCCGTGTATTTATTATTTAGTGCCGCCATCACGGTGCTGCCGACTGCAATTGACTCACTTGAAGCAGCTTTTGCAAAGGAAGTGCTGATGTTGACCAATACCGAATATGGGTTTCTTGTCAGTGTAGCTGGGGCAGGGATTATCGCAGGGGCATGTCTCAATACGGTCATTGTCGAAAGGCTGCCTATTTCAGTGATGCTTGGTGCGGGTAGTTTGTTTGTGGCTTTTGGATACTTGATCTATGCTTTTTCAAGCACATTGACTGTCGCAGCAGCTGGCTTTTTTGTTCTAGCTTTCTTTTTAGCATTTGCAAACACCGGTTTTATGACTTTTTATCAAACGAATATCCCGGTAGAGGTTATGGGGAGAGTGGCAAGTTTTTATGCGTTATGTGAAGCTGTTCTGACGATGATGATGACAGGAATATGCGGCGCATTGGCGCATGTTTTATCGATACGTACTTCTGTCATAATTGGCTGCATATGTATGCTTCTTATTTGTCTGTTGCTATGTTTTGTCATTTTTCGTCCATTGACTGTCAAAAAAATAGTGCATCTTACTTAGAAAATTAAAAAAATTATGATATCATTATTTAAGTAAGTTAATTAAATTGATGAGAAAAGGAGTCTTACAAATGAAAGCACTACGCTGGCACGATCAAAAGGACATTCGACTAGAGGAAATTGATGAACCAACAGTTGCTCCAGGAAAAGTGAAACTGAAAGTAAAATGGTGCGGCATTTGCGGTAGTGATTTACATGAATATTTAGGCGGACCGATCTTTATTCCTGTGAATGAACCTCATCCACTTACAAAAGAAAAAGCACCCATTACACTGGGACACGAGTTCTCTGGTGAAGTTGTAGAAGTTGGAGAAGGCGTGAGTAATTACAAAGTAGGCGATCGAGTGGTTGTTGAACCTATTTTTGCAACTCACGGGCACCAAGGTGCTTACAACTTAGATGAAAACATGGGCTTCTTAGGACTTGCTGGTGGCGGTGGAGGATTCTCTGAATATGTATCTGTCGATGAAGAATTACTTCATTTGTTACCAGACGAAATTTCATATGAGCAAGGTGCACTTGTTGAACCTTCTGCAGTTGCTTTATATGCGGTTCGTTCTAGTAAAGTGCAAGCTGGGGATACAGCAGCTGTGTTTGGCTGTGGGCCAATCGGTTTACTTGTCATTGAAGCATTAAAAGCAGCTGGTGCTACTGACATTTATGCAGTGGAATTATCAAAAGAGCGCCAAGAAAAAGCAAAAGAACTTGGAGCGATCATTGTAGATCCTTCTCAGTATGAAGATGTTGTTCAAGAAATCGCACACCGTACAAATGGTGGAGTCGATGTTTCTTTTGAAGTGACAGGTGTACCTGTTGTATTGAAGCAAGCAATCCAATCAACTAGAATTTCAGGTGAAACAGTCATTGTGAGCATTTGGGAAAAAGGCGCAGAAATTATGCCGAATGACATTGTCATTAAAGAACGTACAGTCAAAGGAATCATCGGCTACAGAGATGTTTTCCCATCTGTATTAAACTTAATGAGAAAAGGCTATTTCTCTGCAGATACACTCGTCACGAAAAAAATCAAGCTGGACGATGTGATCGAAGATGGCTTCCATGCATTAATCAATGAAAAAGATCAAGTGAAAATTTTAGTCAGTGCTGAATAAGTAGGACGATAAAGAGAATGGCAGATGCCGTTCTCTTTTTTTTTATAAGAGCATGCGATTTTTCATAAAGAGGGCATCGGCTGAATAGTGATAAGTGCAAAGGTTTTTGTAAATAAAGGAGATGACATCATGTTTTATCACATTAAAGAACTGCAATATGAAGCAAAGCCCTCTAAGCCGGACCCTCTTTATGCGAAAAAATTACAAGAGGTGTTAGGCGGTCAATATGGAGAAATCAGCGTGATGATGCAATATTTATTTCAAGGGTTTAACTGCCGAGCGGATCAAAAATATAAAGATTTGCTCCATGACATTGGAACGGAGGAAATCGGTCATGTCGAAATGCTGGCAACGATGATTGCTCGATTACTTGATAATGCCCCAGTTAAAGAACAAGAAGAAGCGTATCAAAGTGATCCAGCACTTGCAGCCGTCATGGGCGGAATGAATCCTCAACATGCAATTGTTGCAGGCTTAGGGGCAATGGCAGCAGATAGTCAAGGGTATCCGTGGAATGCAAAATATATCATTGCAAGCGGAAATTTAATGGCTGACTTCAGGGCAAATTTGAATGCGGAGTCACAAGGCAGACTTCAGGTTACACGGCTTTATGAAATGACCGATGACCGCGGAGTGAAGGATATGCTCTCCTTTCTCATTGCTCGTGATACATATCATCAAAATATGTGGCTGGCTGCAATTAAGGAATTAGAAGAACGAGAAGGGGATGTCGTTGTTCCAACCACCTTCCCGCGCTCACTGGAAAAACAGCAAGTATCCTATGATTTGTTTAACTTCTCAAGAGGAGAAGAAAGCAAAGAAGGCAGATGGGCACATGGCCGAAGTATGGATGGAAAGGGAGAATTCAGATATATTTCTGCTCCTGTCGTGTTCGGCTCTGCGCCTAAACTCAAACCAGCACCGAAAGAACTATATAACACACCGAAAAAAGGAGAATAAAAAAGTCGATCAGGGTTTGTACCTGATCGACTTTTTTAACGTCCAAGAGATTTTCCGTACACGCTGACTCGTTTCTCTAACAAAGCAAAAGCGAGTTCAAAGAAAATACTAAGCATCCAATAGATCAAAGCAGAGACAAGATACGTTTCTAAAAATTTGTAGCCGTCATTTGCAATGATGCGAGAGATCCCCATGATTTCCAGTACACCAATTGTAAACGAAAGGGATGTGGCTTTTAACAGCTGAATGAGCTGATTCCCTAGGTTTGGCAGGGCAACCACAAACGCTTGCGGTAAAATAATGCGCATCATCGCCTGTCTGGTGGTCATGCCAACGATTTTCGCCGCTTCAAGCTGCCCTCTGTCTACCGCAAGGAGTGCGCTGCGGACCACTTCTGTTAAATGTGCGGCTGAATGCAGGCTGAAGGTGATAAGGGCAACGGTAAGCGGGGAGACCATATCCGGGTGAAAGGTCAACCCAAAAGTGCTATTCATTTTGGTCAGAACAAATGGAATGCCATAAAAGAAAGCAAACAACTGAACAATGAGAGGTGTTCCTCTAAAAAATGAGACATAGAGCGTGACCAGCTGGCGGAGCACAGGGATACGAAAGAGGCGAATGAAAGCAAAAATAGATCCAATCAAAAGGCTCACAGCCATAGAAACAAGTGCAATCAATAAGGTAAAGGGAACGCCTTTTAGAATATGTGGTATTTGGTCAATCGCAAATGATATATCAATGGTTTGCATCAAATCGCCTCCTTAGCGTGACAGGCTGGTGCGGCCTTTCACAAATTTTCTTTCCAGTAGCATCGTGATCAGTTCAATACTGATGCAAATCAGCCAATACACAATTGCAATGATGACGTACACTTCAAACATCCCTATCCCGTAGTTATTACCTAGTATGATTTTGACCTGTCCCATCATATCAATGAGTCCGATTGTAAATGCAATGGCGGTATCTTTCACGAGATCAATGGTGTAATTTCCGAGGTTCGGAAGTGCAATGAGAAAGGCTTGCGGAATAATGATCCTCATTAATGCCTGCGTATCTGTCATCCCAACAATGTAAGCTGCTTCAAGCTGATCTTTCCCAACAGAGGAATATGCACTGCGAAAGACTTCAGATAAATAAGCGCCCGTATGTAACGAGAATGTGATCATCACAAATAACACACGATCCCAATGATTGATTTGAATTCCCGCCATGAGTAAAAGCTGAGGCAGGCCAAAATAAATGAGGAATAACTGAACAATGAGCGGTGTACTTCGTGTAAATGACAAATAAATGACCGCCAATTGTTTCAGCACTGGAATTTGTTTGATTCGAATGCAAGCAAACAGCAATCCGATGATGATGGCAAAAAACAATGACACCACAATCATCAGAAATGTGAGTGGCAGGCGATCAACCACCTGTAAAAAGATTCTTAACCAATCTCCAGCTGTAAACGTCATGGCACTTCCTTCCTTTCTTCATATTGATAGCCTTGCTCTGATATATAGTCAATATCTTGAAAGAAATCAACGCCAAACCATTTCTTCGCAAGGTCAGGTAATGTTCCGTCTTCTATCATCTCTTGTGTCACTCGGTCCAATTGTGATGCTAGTTTCTTTTGACTAGGCTGTAAGACAAGATAAATAGGTTCCTTTGAGACAATGCCGCCCACTTTGACTTTCAGGTGAAGATGTTTTTGAATCGTATCAAAGGTCGAAATATTCATAAAAGCCGCATCGGACCGTCCACTTTCGACTCGTTTTAAATTGAGTTCGTTTGAAGGGCTTTCAATGGTCGTGAGCGGAATTTTCCGATCATTTTCTTCATTATATTGATTTAATATGGAACGAAGGCCGCCGCTAGGACTGACGGGAGCGAGCTTTTTTGATGTCATATCGTCTAGAGATTGAATATCTTGCTCTGATTCATTCACAATTAAACCTGTCATCGAATAGCCGTATGGAACCTTAGGATAAAGAAAGCGTTTTTCACGTTCAGGATTACTAAAAAACCAATTAGCCGCCATTTCAAATTTCCCAGCGCCGATCCCAATTAAATTGGATTCTTCCTCGCCGAAGATATAATCAAAATGAATGTGTGGCAAACGTTTCTCGACTTCATTTAAATAATCGATGTTATAGCCAATCGGTTCGTTGCGGTCATTTGTGGCTAAAAAAGGCGGATTGACTTCTGCGCTTAGTGCGACTTTGACAATTTGTCTGCCATCATCTGTTGTCGTTTTCACACTGCTGCAGCCAATGAGAGAGAGGAGAAACAGAAGGATACTAGCGGCGGTGAATAAAGTCTTGCGCTTCATCTGTCTTCCTCCAATCCTTGCCACATCCCGCGATGAATTCTTGATAAAAATTGTTTCGTCCGTTCATGCTGAGGCTTCATCAGGACGTCTTCTGGTGAGCCTTTTTCAACGATTTCCCCATCTGCCATAAAGATCACTGTATCCGCTACATCTTTTGCAAACGAGATTTCATGCGTCACAATGACCATCGTCATGCCTTGGCTCGCAATATCTTTCATCATTTCAAGGATTTCTCCGACCATCTCTGGGTCTAGTGCGGACGTTGGTTCATCAAACAAAAGCACCGCAGGATTCATGGCAAGAGCACGAGCAATCCCAATCCGCTGCTGTTGACCGCCGGATAATTCACTTGGAAACGCATCTTTTTTATGAAGCAGCCCAATTCGCGTTAACAATTGCTCTCCGATTTTTTCCGCCTCTTTTTTAGACATGTTTTGAGACACAATCAATCCTTCTGTGATGTTTTCAAGTGCTCGTTTATTTTGAAACAAGTGATAATGCTGAAACACCATAGACGATTGCTGTCTGAGTTTTAGAAGATCTTTTTTTCGATATTGTTCAAATTGAATCGTGGCTTCTCCAACTGTCAGCGTTCCTTTGTCTGGGATATCAAGGCTGTTTAAACTGCGGAGAAGGGTTGTTTTTCCTGATCCGCTCGGTCCAATAATGGCGACCACTTCACCTTCTTGTACGGTGAAATCAATTCCTTTTAACACATGAGTTGACCCATAGGATTTATGTAGATTAATAGCAGAAATCATAAAAGCATCACGTTCCTTTGACATATGTACTTAATATTGATAAAATTTAACACATTAAATCCTATAAGTAAAGTGTGTTTTAATAATACCTATTGGATAAATCGGATATGATAGATTGCGAGAAACAGAGGAGTTGGATACGTTTTGTCTAAAGCATTATTTGTCGATACAGATTTTCAAAAAAATTGGCTGAATCAACTAGAATCCCTTCGTGAAACGATCGAACAGTCTGCAAAAGAACATGATGAGGGTGCCTATTTTCCTAAACAGAATATCGAATCATTAGTAGAACTGGGCTATACAACGTTGTCTCTGCCTGTTGAGTACGGGGGTGGTGGTCAATCTGTAAAGGATATGGTCCTTTTTCAAGAAACACTAGGAAGTATGGATGGAGCAACTGCCTTATCGATCGGCTGGCATCAAGGAGTTGTTGGTGAAATTTATGAAAAGAAACTATGGAATGAGAAGCAGCTGCAATTTTTTGCTGAAGAAATCAAGAATGGGGCTCTTGTGAACCGGGCCGTCAGTGAGGCGCAAACAGGGAGTCCAACAAGAGGAGGCAAACCTGGAACAACTGCAACGAGATCAGGAGATCAATGGGTGATCAGTGGCAGGAAAACATTCACAACGATGTCACCAGCGCTCACATACTTTCTCGTCGGTGTATGGATCGAAGAAAAAGAAGCGATGGGCTTCTTCTTAATTCACCGTGATACAAAAGGTGTTTCTATAGAAGAAACGTGGGATGTTGTTGGCATGAGAGGAACAGAGAGCCATGATTTAATTCTAGATCATGTGGAAGTTCCAGATGACATGTTGGTTGAAGTGCAAAAAGGACCTCGGGGCGGTACGTTAAACCCTTGGATAGCACATATTCCTTCCTGTTATTTAGGGATTGCACAAGCGGCAAGAGACTATGCTGTTCAGTATGCCATCACCCATTCACCGAACAGTATTAGCGGAACGATTAGCGAACTGCCAAATGTCCAAACACTGATTGGCGAAATTGATTTACTACTAAAGCAAGCACGCCATGTCATCTATTCAACGACAACATTGTATGAGCAGTCAGAGAAAAGAGAGCTGTTAATCAATGAATTCGGTGCTGTGAAGCATACAGTCGTCAATCATAGTCTGCAAGTGGTCGATAAAGCCATGCGTTTAGTCGGTGCAAAAAGCTTAAGCCTTAGCTGCCCGCTTCAACGTTACTATCGAGACATTCGTGCTGGCCTTCATAACCCACCAATGGACGATATGACCATTTCGAAAATTGCAAAGCAAGCGATTGAAGAGAAAAAATGGAACGTACAATAAACAGAAAGCCGGATAAAACCGGCTTTTTTTATTGAAAAAGAGGACGAGCGGCTCTTATTTCTGATCAGTCATCATGCTACAATCGATTGCAATCATGAGCAAAGAGGGTGATTGTTTGCAAAAAAAGAAGATGAAATGGCTGATTGCTGGCGTGATGCTTGCAGCACTTTGTATGAGCAAGCCTGCATCAAGTGAAGGAACATCTCCAAAATGGTCCGTCGATGAATTCATGAAAGAGCGGGAAGGCACATTTGTGATTCAAGAAGTAAAAGAAAAATCACCATGGGTGTATAACAAAAAAAGAGCGAACAAGCGCTTTGCACCACAATCAACGTTTAAAATAGCAAATGCCTTAATCGGACTTCAAACTGGCGCAGTTAAAGATGAATACGACATTAAATATTGGGACGGAGTAAAAAGAGAGATTGATAATTGGAATAAGGACCATACACTGGGCTCTGGCATGAGAGATTCAGTCGTCTGGTATTATCAAGCTATGGCACGTGACATCGGGGAAGAGCGCATGGGCCATTGGATAAAAGCCATTCATTATGGGAATCAAGACATATCTGGCGGAATCGATCAATTTTGGCTAAGCAGTACGTTGCGCATTTCTCCAGTAGAACAAGTCCATTTCCTAAAACAGTTATATGAAGAAAGTCTCCCATTTGACCTATCTGTTATGAGAACCGTCAAGCGAATGATGATACAAGAAGAAGAGAAACACGCCACGCTATACGGAAAAACAGGCTCCGGATCAGGAATTGGCTGGTACGCAGGCTTCATCAAACATGAAAACAAAACCTACATCTTCGCCACAAATATAGAAGGCACCGGACTAGAAGCAAAAGAAATTACCTATCGTATTTTGAAAAAATATCATTTGGTAGAAGCATCCGTTTAGGGTGCTTTTTTATGGTTATCTACAAAACTAAAGTTTGAATAAATCAAAAAATTTGACGAGTAAGAGTATAGATAATGACCGTTGAATAAAGAGTTGTCATATAAATTAGTGAATAGACAAACATAAATGATGCCCACTTCTCAGAATTCATTCGTTTGTAACCTAAAATACTTAAACAAATCCATATAAAACCTAGAAAAAAAGACACAAGCACAAGCCCTATGCTTAAAGAACGGAAAAGAAAACTGCTTAAGGTAATTGCTAAGATATAAAGATTCGTTTGCAAGTATGTTCTTTTCATTCCTTTTACAACAGGTAACATGGGAATGTTCGCAGCCTTGTATTCATTTTGCTTTCTAATAGCTATTGAATAAAAATGCGGCATCTGCCAAATAATTGTAATGAAAAACAACCCCTGAATAGCTGGGTGTGAGATGTCTGGTGAAATAGCCGTCCAACCAATGAGAGGCGGCATTGCCCCAGAAATGCTTCCAATTTCCGTGTTGTAAACGGTTTTTCTTTTACTCCACATTGTATAAGGGAAAATATAAAAAAGTAAACCAATCAATCCTATAATAGCTGCTAGATAGGTTGTAAATGCTAAAAAAATCAAACCTAAAATAGACATTAAGATACTAAGCCATAGAACTTTTTTAAGATTGACTTCTCCTGTTACAGTAGGTCTGTTTTTTGTTCTATTCATCACGGAATCTATGTCTCTGTCATACAAATTGTTTAATGCTCCAGCAGCACCAATTAATAAAATTGAACCGGCAAATGCAAATAGTATCTCAATAGATTTATGAAGGATGTCAATTTGATAAGTGTATAATGCCAAGGTTAAGCCAGCACACATTGGCATTAAATTTGATGTAATAATTCCTGATTTAACTGTTTGACCTATTATGTCCCTTTTCGTTTTGTGAATTTTTTTCCCCACTTTTCGCATTGTTTTGCTCCTTTTCAATAGCTATTAATTGCTTATGCTGTTCACCAATATATATACCATATAGAATTTATATACTAATTGGTATATTAATTCTATATGGTATGATTGTCAAGATAAGGAGGTAAAGGAATGATTAGACAAAGAAAAACGCAAAATGAAAGGAAAGAGGAAACACGGAAATTACTCATAAATTCTGCAGTTGAGAATTTCGCCAAGTATGGTTTTCATGGGGTCTCTATTGATAAATTGGCGGAATATGCAGGCTTTAGCAAAGGGGCCTTTTATACGCATTTTCATTCAAAGGAAGAGATCTTTTTAGCTCTATTGGAACAACAAATGCAATTACATGTAGAAAAAATCAATTCTTTTTTAGCAGAACAGCCTTCTCTTTTACACTTTCCAGAAAAAATGAATCAACAGTCTATTCAAAATCTTGAAGAAAATAGGACGTGGAGCCTGCTAAATATGGAATTTCTTTTGTATTCAATGAGAAATGAGGAAGTAAGGTGTCAGTGGTCAAATATGATCCTACAATCAGTAAAACAAATCTCTCAATCCATTGAGAATTTAATAGAAAAAGAGAACCTTACATGCACTCTTTCACCTGAAGAAATGGCATGGACAATTCTCTCATTGGAAAATGGTATAGCAATATTTCACTATATTAGTCAAGACCATGTACCAATTGATTTATTAGAAAAATCTCTAAAAAGAATATTTTCTTTAAATAAAAATTAAGGTCCCTCAGTTTGAATGTAGCGGAGATAGTAATTCTAGAAAGGAGGATATAAGAAGTGTATTTGAAAAATATACAATTAATGTCAGATGACGACCGTGGGAACTTAGCCAGCCAATCCCTTTGTATGACTGAAATGTTTTTATACGAATTAGAAAAGAAATTTCAAACGAAAGATTGTGAGGCTATTGTTTTGATATGTGGGTCTTTTAAAGACTACAAATTAATTAGTACTTTAAAAGATGAACCAGACATCTTATTTTTAAAAAATACGTACGAGCTGGAAGTACCCTTCCGTTACAGTGAATTTGAAAATGCAACAAATAAGAAAAAGATCTTAGCAGATACTTTGGAAAAAGCGATACTCTATCTGTGTGAACTGAAAAATTGGGACAGTCAGCTAGTCAAAGCGACATTTAAGAAAATGAAAGAGAAGGAATATAAAGCGGAGATTAAAGGGAGAACAAAACTAAGTCCCGATAAAAAAAGAAAAGCTTACCCACTTATCGAATTAGATTTAAAACAGTTTACTCTTTATCTTGTAGTTGAAGACAATAAAAGAAATATCTTAGATAAAAAATTAATTGCAAAAACCGATACTTATTTAGAAGAAATTTCCTATCACATGAGAGAGCTTAAGTGGTTAACGGATCATGAAGTGGCACTTTTCAAACGTGCACATAAAACAGTTTATACAAGTATACGTTTATCGTGATAAAGCAAAATGAGAATAACATAAAGAACACAATATATAAAGGGGGTATTCTAAATGGGCTTTTGGGAAGAAGTACATAAGAAAAAGAACATCATAATTGGTGATGATGGATTAGATATTTTTGAAGAAGCGATTGAACAATTCTATGAAATGACTGAGGAACATTTGAAGAGAAAGCCAACGATTGATGAGATGCTTTTGACAATTATGATGGCTTTAAACAATGGAGGTAGTCACTATTTTGATGATTTAAACGACAAAGAAGTAACGGATATTAAAATAACAACTAAAAAAGTAAAAACTTTAAGTAAAGTAGAACCAGGAGCTATATTTGAACTCCCATTAAAAGAAGTTGGGAAATTGAGCTATGCTTTGATCATTTCGGGTGAGGGGAAAAATCAATATGATGATATTTTAATCCAATACTATGATTTGTTTGTTGATGAAAGAATAGAAAAAAATGAGTTAAAACAATTGATAAAAAAAGAGAAAGGACTATTCGTTGCAAATACAGGCCTGACAGGCTTTTTAAGTGGTTCATGGAAAGTCATCACAAAAATAAATCAAGATTTTATAAAAGAAGAGGATCTTCAAAATCTGAAATTCGTGGAATACCGAAATGGAAATTATTACGTAAGCGAGGGTAAAGAAGGTTCCGATACACCTGCTATGGACTTAGAGGTTGCTGATCCAAAAACGGCTAAGACTATATTTAACCCGATGGGTATACGTAGCGAATACACTATTAAAAACATTCTTACTTTATATTTTAAAGGTATGTCAATGGAGGATATTATTAAATATGAAATATAGGCAGTTTACAGCGTAAAATGAGTTTTGAGAAAGGAATGGTGTAATAAATGGCTGAACCAAAAATGCTAGACTGTTTAAATAAAATACGAAATGTCTTAAAGGGGACGATCACAAGAGAACAAGTGTCTGATTGGGCTGAAATTTACGTTTCTGCAGACGATCCAGAAATAGACGATGATCAAGTTTGGGATATGCTGATTCTTTTAAGTGGAATTGATTTGAAAGATTCACCTAATTCTTACTTACATCCTGTAGATGATTTGAATGACTGGTTAGAAGAATACAAATAGTTTCTATATATGAGCTTGCTAAATTCTTATGGTTAAGCCCATTTATAAATAAAAGGAGTGACGCAATATCCATGCATCCGAAAGAATTAGAAACCACCATGCAATTACCTGCGAAAAAGCGTTATGACTATTTCATCAAAAAGATTGTTGATTTTGAAGAGGTTTGGTCATTAAGAAACGAGAAGGGGTGGGTGATGTCAGAGGATGATTATCGTGTACCGCAGCTTCATTTTTGGCCGACAGAGGATCATGCCGCTTATTGTGCGATCGATCAATGGGAAAAAACAGTACCAGAAATGATTGATTTAGACGATTTTATAGAAGAATGGCTGCCGGGAATGATAGCAGATGGAATCAATCCGTCCATTTTCTATAATCGAAATAATTCGGTGTCAATTGAAATTCAAACATTAAAAGAAGATATAGAGGAAGAATTAAAAAACTACTAGTTCGACAAGAGTGGAGGTAGTTGTTTGAAACGGCTTGAAGACTTATTTATTCGTTCAGAAAAAGAATTCAAATTCTATCAGAATTTAGTAGACCATGTGTTTGAAACAAATAAAGAGCTGCCACAACAAGTCTTTCGTAAGACATTTGATTGTTTTTTGTTTCAAGAGTTTGATTGGGCATTGAGTGATGATATTTTACCAACCATAAAAGAGTTATCAACTGTTACACAAGATAGAGAATTTTTGACTGCAGTCCTTCAACCAGATCCAACTGATTATTATTTGAAGGAATTTGGTTATTATCATTGGCTGAAAGCGAGTGTGAACATTTCAGGTGAGGATTATGTAAATGCACTATGGATGCACCCAAAAGGTGCCATAGCGGATAATATAATCACGAATTCGAATATAGTTGTCTGGTTATCTCATTCTTTGCAGTGGGCGATTTGGGCAGATAGAGATATGGAAATTTGTATTATAGGGATGGTATCAACAAAAGATTCTGCAAAAAATATGTTATTAAAAGAAGGATGGAAGCCACTGGATCACCCTGTTTTAGCAAAATGGCTACAACTATTATTAAAGGATCAAAAAACATTCGATAACTATTTCACTCAAATGCTTTCTAGTTATGCATAATGTTCCAAGCGGTGGAATTGAGAATCAATGACTGATAATAGCCTTACCCGAAGATATGAAAGGAGCATAAAGTGAAACATTTGTTTATATCCGATCCAAAAGAATTTGAACATGTTCTATCGTTTGTTCATTCGCTCGTTCATAGTACGAAGACATTCCCTGATCAAGTGTTGAAAACGAAAACCCCTCATTATTTATTCGAAGAATTCCATTGGTTGTTATCAGATGATGGCTGGGAAATGTTAAAAGGTTTAGCTTTGAATCATCATGATGACTATATACTCATGGCTGTATTAGATGAGCAGAAGAGCATGGATGATTATTATCATGATTTTGGTTATTATCCTTGGGTGAAAGTACCGTTAAACCTCACACCAAGTGATTACCTCGATCTCTTAACCGATTATCCGATAGAGAGTGTAAATGATAGCATAATGGATATTGCTTCACGTGTGATATGGGTTTCCCCTTCTGCGAAATGGATCATTTATGGCGACAGAGGTTATGAGATAGGAGTACTAGCGATTCTTCAATTAGAACAAATGAATAAACAATTGTTAAAAACGTGGAGAATTTTAGATGAGATTGTATTAGGCTGGATTTCAGTTGTATTTCCGAATCAAAAACTTCCTGATGATTTTAAAAAAGAACTGATTCGAAATTATACTAACTTTGAAGAAATGACTTCATAAGGAGGAAGAAATGAAACAAATAGACCATGTATTAAACACATTAGATAAGTCTTTTCTAAATAAAGAGTTTCCGCTATTAGATAACGAGAACTTTGATTTTGCCAAAGGGAAGCTTTCTCTATTTACTAGAGATGGAAATTGGCTGATCACGATTCAATTATTCGGTTTATCGAAGTTAGGACCGGCTATTGATTTTTTTGCGTTTGGTCATGAGTTGAATAATGGATCCATCAATTTTCTATTGGATGAGCTCTTTGTTTTCGTGGATCAGCATGATGAAATAATAGATGATGATGAGATAGAACCTGGATTCACCAAACAACCATTACGAATTAAATTGAATGGTGGCTATTTTAATGTTCACATACCAGAGTCATGCCAATCTGATGTAACAGAGGAAAATGAATGGATTACTCTGTTAAGAGAAATGGCCAAACATCGAGATTTGCTGGATAGTTTATGGATGACAGATCAAGAACAATTTGACATCGTTCAGCATGTATATGATAAACCGCTCTATACAACTGAATCATGGTTTCATCCAGAAACGCATAGCCAACTCCCTAGTCAATCTCCTTTTTTTCAATCGGTTGCGAAGAGTTTGATCTATCAAGATCCAACATGCATTGTAAATATAAACACGAACACTGACTGGAGATTATGGTCAGATTTTGATACTGTGGAATATTTTTAGTTTCGTCTGATGTTTTAAATCGGTGAGGTGGAGCAAGTAATGAGAATCGTATTAGCAAAAGAGAAAAATCTATTCGAAGTAAATGAATTAATAAAGAAAATCAATTTAAACGTAGAAGAGTATCATTGGGTCATAAGTGATGTGACACTCCCAATGCTTCATGATCGGAATAATCAATCTCATTCAGAAGTCATGCCGGATTATACGGATTTTTTATTTCTGAAGGGTGAACATTTCAAAAAATTCTTACATGACTATTCTTATTCTTTTATTTTCGCTGTTTTGACCGCATTGCCTCGTCATGTAGATCATTTGAATATTCATTCAATACCTCAAATTGAAGATAATGAACGATATTGGAACGTGAATTATACACCCGTTATCCCTCAAGCCGTGTTTGAAATCGGATTTTTTGATTCGACAGATGTTATTTTTACAGGAGATCAGAAAATCTTAAGCGAATTTCGAAAAAAAGCGGACTTTATTTCATTTGAAGAATATTTACATACTCCGTGACACGATAAGAATAGAGTTCATCCTGAAAAAATAGGAGAGTGAATGAGATGTTTAATAGTGTACAAAAATGGATCGATTATCTAGATGGTGGTTGTAATGTACTTGGAGTCACATTTGATTTGTTTCATAAAGAATTAGTACTGAGCGTAAAAGTATCAGAATTAAATAAAGTTACTCAACATGAATTGCGATTTATGAATGTGGCGAGTCTTTATTATAATGGGGGTGAAGGTAATGATAGATTTGAAGAATTGATACAAGAAGAGATGAATTGGCAAATTTTCGAATGTAGTTACCATCCTAATGGGATAGGGAACCTTAAAAATGTACTTCTTGAAGAATTTGATTCAAATGCAAATTTTCTATTTAACATCAATGGGATGTTACTCGCAATAGAATCGAAAAACGTATGTTTCGATTCACAAGAATTTATTTGCAGTGTATAGGAAGATCTCATTAGCGTCTAAATAAGAATTAAAAACAATGAGAGATTGGGGAAAATCCATGAAAATCAGCCGAGATAAACAAGGTTTATTCGATGATGTAAAACAACGTTATCAATACTTATTAGATTCATCTTATCCAGATGAAATCGTCTCTTTTGAAGCAGAAACTAGTATATTTTCAGATGACTTTTATTTATTTTTTTCACTTGTTGCAGGTAGCCTAAGTTATGTGATCGATCATAAACGAATACCGAAAAAACAGTTAAACGTGCTGCGTCAGTCATTTGAAGAGCAATATCCCCAAATCAAATCGTATCAACAGATCCTTGAATCATATCCTTTACTGCACTCCTATGTTCAATACCATGAAGAAACAAGAAAACAAATCATTGCACTTCTACAATAACCTCTTGGAGGACAAACGATGACATGGTTTTTAGATGAAAAAGTCCAGAAACAAATCCCTGATTTCAATATCAACCATCTAAAGCAAATCAATGAATTTCACTACTTTAAAGAGTATAATGAACATTACGACTTGATCAACTGTATTCATCTACACATCCCATACGAATCTGCAACCCATAAAGCAGACATTCATCTGAAATTTACCAACGTCTCTTCTGTTCAAATCAATGATTTGGAGTTAACAAACGATTCCTCTCTTTTTTTGAACATTCAACTTTTGGATAGAGGCTGGGAATATTTGAATTACTTTGTCGAAGATTATGAAGAACAGTATTTTTCTTTTTACTGTCAAACGGTTCAAGTCATACAAGTCGTATCAAATAAATCGGGCTAGTCGCTCTACATATGTGCGAATCATGCTTCCCCATCCCAACACAGAAAGGTGCAATGACATTGAATCGAATCATGAAATGGCTCTTATTTGCGGCGGTCATCGCTGGATTATTGGTATGCGCATTCTTTGTGTTCCGTTTCAACCAGCCTAAGCCGACGACAAACATCCATTATGCAGACACACAAAACAAACAGCAAACACTGGATATATATATGCCAAAGGGAAAAGATGAAGACAAAAAGAAGAAGCATCCAGTCATGATCTATCTCCATGGCGGCGGCTGGACAGGCGGCGATAAGAATAGAGTCGCTTCAAAGGCTGATTATTTTACGGGTCAAGGGTATGTGTTTGTTTCAATGAATTACAGGCTTCACCCTGATGCCAACTTCGAGCAGATGGCAGATGATACGGCAAGCGCTATTAAATGGGTGAAGGATCATGCAGATGAATATCAAATCGATTCGTCAAAAATCAATGTCATGGGTCACTCAGCGGGTGGTCATTTGACAGCATTGGTTGCTACAGATTCGACTTACTTAAAACGTGTGGGGCTGTCGCCAAAAACGATCAATTCTATCGTGATTTTAGATGGGCCGTTAAACATCAATCAATTTATACAAGCCATTCCATCGTATAAAAAAGTGTTTGGCAAACACGAGAAGAACTGGACAAAGGCATCACCTGTCACTTATATGAATCAAACGAATGTACCGCCTGTTTATTTGGTCACAGGCTGGGAAAACCCTGAGGTGTACCGATTTGCAGAAAAACTGAACCATGATCAAGGCTCACGGTTTGTTTTTCGGGTTCATTCGCTGAGCCACAGTGATTTAAATAAATGGTTTGGATCTGACAGAGCGCCAAAAGAAGCGCAAGAGATGACAAAGGCTGTGATGGCTTTCGTCAAAAAACAAAATCAATAACAAAGACTGTATGCTAGGGCAATCCATTTTGCCGAAGTATATGATAAAGTGGTTTGAAATTAAAGGAGTGTATGTCGTTGTCATCACGTATGGAAAATAAAGTGTTCAATTGCGAAAAAGAGCTGACGCTGAATATTATCGGTGGTAAGTGGAAAATGTTGATCTTATGGCACCTTGGGAGAGAAGGGACAAAACGGTTTGGTGAGTTAAAGTCGTTAATGCCTGGGATTACGCAAAGAATGCTTGTCAATCAGCTAAGAGAATTAGAGGAAGATCACATTGTGCACCGAGAGGTTTATCCTGTCGTTCCGCCAAAGGTTGAGTATTCTCTCACAGAACTCGGAGAAAGCTTAATGCCAATTTTAGAGGCGATGTATGATTGGGGCAAACAATATCTCGACAGCAATTTCTTAAAAGATGATAAATAGAAATACCTACATGAGATACTGGTCGAAAGACAGTATCTTTTTTGTGCCCATATGCGAAAAAGTATAGTATGTAAAAAAAAAGTGCGTACTAGGATTGCGCCATTCCTGTTGTTATACTCGTTTCATGCAAGAAAGATTCAAGATGCACCATCCGCGGAGCTCTTGAAGGTGAAATAAATGAACAGGAGTGAATGTAGATGAAATTACAATTAGCGTTAGATTTAGTGAATATACCAGAAGCGATCGAGCTGATCAAAGAAGTAGAAGCGTCTATTGATGTGGTGGAAATTGGGACACCTGTTGTGATCAACGAAGGACTTCGTGCTGTGAAAGAAGTCAAACAGGCGTTTCCGAATTTACGTGTGCTGGCGGATCTCAAAATTATGGATGCTGCCGGTTATGAAGTGCAGCAGGCATCTGAAGCTGGAGCGGATATTGTGACCATTCTTGCGGCGGCAGAAGATATGTCCATTCAAGGAGCGGTGAAGGAAGCAAAAGCAAGAGGGAAACAAATTTTAGTCGATATGATTGGTATCAAAGATATCGCCGGCCGTGCGAAAGAGCTGGATGAGCTTGGGGTAGATTATATTTGTGTGCACACAGGCTATGACCTGCAAGCGGTTGGTCAAAACTCATTTGCTGACCTCATGACCATTAAACAAGTGGTTAAACAGGCGAAAACAGCGATTGCAGGCGGTATTAAGCTTGATACATTGCCTGAAGTCGTCAAATTAAACCCTGATTTGATTATTGTCGGCGGCGGCATTGCGGCTCAAGACAGTAAAGCAGAAGTGGCTGCGCAAATGAAGCAGTTGATTGCACAATCATGAAAACAAGTGACTATGTGAGAGCGATTCTAAGCGAGCTTTCTGAGCACTCGCCCGCGATTCAAGACGAACAAGCAGAGCAGCTTGTCAAAAGCATTTTAGCGGCTCGAAAGGTCTTCGTCGCAGGGGCTGGCAGGTCTGGTTTGATGGGGAAATCGTTTGCGATGAGACTCACGCATATTGGTGTCGAAGCTTATGTGATCGGTGAAACGAATACGCCTGCTTTTACATCTGAGGATTTATTGATTGTAGGGAGCGGTTCTGGCCGAACAGAGACGCTGCTTGTGCTCACGAAAAAGGCAAGGGCGATTGGCGGAAGCGTGGCGTCGTTCACACTTTCAGCTGAGTCACCTATAGCTGATCTATCGGATGAAGTCATCTTACTGTCAGGTGCGCCAAAGGATCAACATGAAGGAAACCATCATACGATTCAGCCGATGGGCTCATTATTTGAGCAAACTTTGCTTCTTATGTACGATGCGGTCATCTTGAGATTGATGGAAATGAAAGAGCTCGACACCCATAAAATGTACGGTCACCATGCGAATTTAGAATAGCCGTGATGAAAACCTTTCCTTTTTTGAAGGAAAGGTTTTTTTAATACATGGTACTTAAAAAGAAGGATCACTTGACATAAAGGATAAGATGTAACTATAATAGTTACATCTTGAAAGAAAAAACGTAAGCAACGGAAGGAAGATGAAGATGAAAGTGCAAATTTGGTCAGATATCGCCTGTCCTTTTTGTTATATAGGAAAAAAACAGTTGGAAACAGCGCTTGAGCAATTCCCTCATAAAGAACAGGTAGAAGTAGAGTTTAAAAGCTTTGAGCTTGATCCGAATGCACCTGTTGCAGTGGATTATGATGTGCATGATATGCTTGTCAAAAAATATGGCATGAGCCGTAGCCGGGCCATCGCGATGAATGAACAGGTGAAACAGGCGGGCAAGGAGAAAGGAATCGATTTTCAATTCGATCCACTCGTTTTGACAAACACCTTTGATGCCCACCAGCTCGCACAATATGCTGGAAAAATGGGAAAAGGCGATCTCGTCATGGGAGAGCTGTTTCAAGCGTATTTTACAGATGGAAAGCATGTTGGTGATCGTCAAATCCTTTTAGAAATCGCAGAAAAAGCAGGCCTTGATCAGAACGAAGTACAAAAGGTTCTAGACGGGCAAGAATTTGCAGACGATGTACGAGAAGATGAAAAAGAAGCAAGACAGCTCGGGATTTCTGCTGTGCCTTTTTTCTTGATCAATGACAAATATTCGGTTGCTGGTGCACAGCCAGCAGATACGTTCCTTCGTGCCCTTGAAACGGCTTGGACAGAAGAGGCAGTGCAAACGGAGAAAGCGGCTGATGCTTCATTTGAAGAAGCATGTGCAGATGGCGTATGTGCAGTACCTTCACCTAAAGAAGAAGTATAATCGGCATTTTCCCTATCTTTGATAAAAGATAGGGATTTTTGTTGATTAATAATTAACATACCTTTATACTTAAGTTATCTTAATTATAAAGGTGATGACAGTGACATCCAAAACAACGATGATCCAAGAATTAAACCAAATCGAAGCGCGCATCCATCAAAAGCTCCGATTAGAGTTTGAAGAGTTATTTGTAGATGAGTTAACTGATAAGCAGCACATTGTCCTTGATTTCGTAGAGCGAAAAGGGGGGAGCTCACCTATTCAAATTGCTCAGCAACTAGGCATCACCCAAAGTGCTGTGAGCCAGTTGTTAAACACGCTTGAAAAAAAAGAATGGGTTCGCCGCAGCATAAACCCGCAAAATCGTCGGGAATTGCACGTTGAACTTTCTGAAAAGGCAAAGACGTACTTGGAGAATATGAGAAAGATAGAACTTGCGATCATTGAAAAATACTATTCAAAATTAAGCCTCGAAGAGATCAACACATTGACATCCATTTATACAAAGCTTGATCAATTGATTGTAGATCAAAATGAAGGGGAAGGATGATGATCCATTGATGATGCTCAAACAAGAAGTACAGCGAATTGCCTCTTCTTATACGGAAAAAAAGAAACAGGCACTGCTCGTGATCGGACTGATTCATCAAGGAGAAAGACACGTTTTTCATTTCGGAGATCACCCCATACAGCAGCGCGTGCAGCCTGAGGAGGTCATTTTTGAAATCGGCTCTATTTCAAAAGTCTTTACGACAAGTATATTGGCAAGCATGATTCAAAAAGGGCAGATGAAGCTAGACGATTCCATTTCACTGTATTGTCCCGAAATAAGAAAGAATCACCCCATCCAATTGGAACAGCTGGCAACCCATACGTCTGGACTTCCTTCATATCGTTTTCTCAGAGATTTACAACTAAGGTTCCTTCCAAAAGTGAGAAGAGATATGTACTGTCAATACTCCCTTGATGAATTAATGAAACTGTTACACTCGAAAAAATGGAATGAGCGAAAGGAATACCCATCTCGTTACTCCAATGTAGGGATGGGACTCCTCGGGTTGATCATGGGATGGTCTCTTCACAAAACATATGAAGAGCTGCTGACTGAATATATCGTGGATGAGCTGAAACTATCGAACACCTTTATTACGATCAAGGAGGACGTCAAAGAGAAGATGATCCTCGGTCATCAAGAGAATGGAAAAGAGGTTCCTCCGCTTCAGATGCATGACTATCAAGGGGCTGGTGCGATTCGTTCGACGATCACTGATTTGCTTTCATTTCTCTCTGCACATATGAGTGCAGACGTCGCTTCTCCATGGAAAATGACCCACGAGCCAAAGGTGAAGATAGGGAAAAACATGTCAATGGGACTCGGGTGGGTCATAGATGATACGGGATTGATTTGCCATAATGGTGCAACTTCTGGTTTCTCCAGCTTCATGGGCTTCCGCCCGCATTCAAAAACAGGAGTGGTCGTCTTGTCTAACTATCGCAATCGTATCACGCAAGATTCTCCTGACCGAATTGCCTATGACGTGATGAATATGCTTGAACAAGAGCCTAAAGCCAAATGAGCCTCCTATGAAGAGGGCTCATTTTTTCTTGCGTTCAGCGCTTTAATCGTTTCACCAGGAACGAGTTCAGGCTCATAAAATGTTTGATCAGGGAGATTCTTTTTCCCTTGTACTTTTTTAATCATCCAGTCTGCCGCATCTCGTCCCATTTGCTCTTGAGGGTGTGTCAGCGTTGTCAGTTTCACATGGGCATTTTTTTGGGCAATATACGAGTTATCCTGTCCAATAATGGAAAGATCATCTGGAATAGATAAACCCATTTCACTACATACATTTGCTACTTCTAACCCGACTTCATCGTTATAGCAAACAAGGGCGGTCAGCTCATGCTGGTGTGTTTGTAAAAAGGTTTTGATATGATCCCCTAAATACTGCTTCGATTCTGTATCGAAAAAAAGGACATGCTCTGGTAGGAAATTGAGCTTTGCTTCACCAAGTGCCTGAATATAGCCCTTCATTCGATATTTCCCTTGTAAATCATCTGTTTTTGAAATCAGTCCAATGTGCTGATGTCCAGAGGTGATCAGCTCCTTTGTCGCTAAATAGCTGGACTTTACATCATCCAAACAAAGGAAGGGAACCTCTAACTGCTCATAGTAGGCATTGATCATTATAAGCGGGACATCCTGCTCTTTAAAGGATAGGTAGTACGAAATGTTTGGATTATATAAGTTGCTTTTTGTCGGTTCGACAATTAATCCGTCCACACCAAAGGACAGCATCATTTCAAGCGCTTTTTTCTCTTGCTCCACATCGTTATTTGTACTCGCCAGTAACAAAGAATAGTTCTCTTCATTTAATCGGCTTTCGATGCCCCGAATGATCGACGGGAAAATGTAATCTGATATGTATGTGGTGATGACACCAATCGTTTTCATATGAGCATGTCCAGCAGGTTTTGTTTGATATTGATTGGTGACAAATGTGCCCGAGCCTTTTTCGCTTCGTAAAAAACCTTCACTTGATAATTCCAAGATGGCTTTTCGCACCGTATGCCGGCTTACTTGATACATCTCTTGTAAGCTTGATTCGGTTGGAATTCGCTCCCCGATCCGGTAATCCCCTGTCAGTATTTTGCTTTTTATATCATCCATAATGATCTGGTACTTCTTTTTCATCGTTTCACTTCTTTCACAGTTGATCCTCTACTCGGATTGAGAAGAACTTGTATGGACATATTTTAACATGGTTGCTTAATCAAAAACAGGCGCTTGCAGTGTCTACCGTCTAATCCTTAGAGAATATAAAAGATTTTGTCTGATTGTGTATGTACAACTATATTTATTATTGACATATGTACGGACAAATATTATATTGTTTTTGTGCACAAGTAAAGATGGATCAAACGAAATAGATGTTTGAAACCGCTATCATCATGGGGGTGAACAAAATGAATCGTGAAGAGACGGCCAAAGCCATTAGAGAAGGCAGGACATCTTTGGGTATTGAATTTGGTTCGACACGAATTAAAGCCATTTTAATAGATGAAGAGTTTCAGCCAATTGCGCAAGGTGCATTTGAATGGGAAAGTTCTCTTCAAGAAGGAATATGGACGTACAACTTAATTGAGATCATTACAGGTCTTCAAGTGGCGTACCGTCAGATGAAAGAACAGGCTGCACAATTGTATGGGGTGACGATTCAAACCATTGGCTCCATCGGGATATCTGCGATGATGCATGGCTATGTCGCCTGTCATCATACAGGAGAGCTCCTCGTCCCGTTTCGAACGTGGCGGAATGGAACAACGACCGAGGCGAGTCAAAAGCTAACAGATGTATTCCAATTTCATATTCCAGAAAGATGGAGTATCGCTCACTTATACCAAGCGATACTAGGAGAGGAAAAACATCTGTCCCGGTTAGAGTATGTGACCACTTTGTCCGGCTACATTCACTGGCTGTTAACAGGGAAGCAGGCCATCGGAATTGGCGATGCGTCGGGAATGTTCCCCATTGATGAAAAAACGAAGGATTACAACGAAGTGATGCTTCATCAATTTGAAGCATTGATTGCAGAAAAAGGCTACCCGTGGAAGCTTCGTCATCTTTTGCCGCGCATCTATTTAGCAGGAGAAGAAGCTGGTGTGTTAACAGCAGCTGGAGCAGCGATTTTAGACCAAGGCAAACAGTTGCAGCCAGGTATCCCTTTTTGCCCGCCAGAGGGTGATGCAGGAACAGGGATGGTCGCAACAAACAGTGTGGAAAAGAGAACTGGGAATATTTCAGTTGGGACATCTGTATTTGCCATGATTGTGTTAGAGCAACATCTAAAAGGTGTGTACCCAGAAGTGGACCTTGTCACGACACCAGATGGCCTGCCAGTCGCGATGGTTCATGCCAACAATTGTACAAGTGACCTCAACGCTTGGATGAATCTATTCAGAGAAGCGTTTGAAGCAATGGGTCAGCCAGTTGAAACAGAAAGATTGTACGAAACCCTATTAAATCAAGCTTTAGAAGCAGATCATGATGGGGGCGGGCTTTTAAGCTATGGCTATTATTCTGGTGAAAATATTACGAGACTAAAAGAAGGAAGACCCCTTTTTGTTAGATCTCCTCAAAGCCGGTTTACTCTTGCTAATTTCATTCGGACGCATCTTTTCTCTGCATTTGGCGCAATGAAAATCGGGATGGATCGGTTAAAAGCACATGAACAAGTCAAGATTGATCGCTTACTAGGACATGGCGGTTTATTTAAAACACCGATAGTTGGGCAAAAAATGGTCGCTGCTGCACTCGGGACACCTGTATCCGTCGTATCAACGGCGGGAGAAGGCGGTGCGTTTGGGATGGCGGTCCTTGCTTCATATATGATCAATCACCAGCAGCAAACACTGAGCCATTTTCTCAAGCATCAAGTATTTGCCCATACATTAGAAGAGCTTATTGATCCTGATCCACTGGATGTTAAAGGTTTTGAGGAATTTATAAAGCGCTATCAAGAAGGACTCCCGATAGAAAAAGCGGCAGTAGAACATTTGACGCCACAGAAAGGAGCGGCACCTGTATGTTAGAGCGGTTAAAAGAAGAAGTGTTTCAAGCGAATCTAGATCTACCAAAGTACGGACTTGTGAAATTTACATGGGGCAATGTCAGTGCGTGCGATCGTGACAGTGGACTGTTTGTCATTAAGCCAAGCGGCATAGCGTATGACAAATTATCAGCAAAAGACATGGTCGTGGTCGATTTTGACGGTCAAGTGGTCGAGGGGGAATTCAATCCTTCTTCCGATACTGCCACACATGCTGTTCTTTACAAACACTTTGAGGAAATTGGCGGCATTTCACATAGCCATTCAATGTGGGCAACGGTATGGGCGCAAGCTGGACTTGATTTACCAGCAATGGGCACAACACATGCAGATACATTTTACGGACCTGTTCCGTGCGCTCGATTTCTCACAGAAGAAGAGGTGAATCGCGGGTATGAGGTGGAAACAGGACACTTGATCATTGAAACGTTTGAGAAAAGACAAATAGATGTCATGGCGGTTCCTGGTATTTTGCTACAAGGTCATGGTCCCTTTACGTGGGGAAAAGATGCAAAAAGTGCGGTAACGAACAGTGTCATTTTAGATGAAGTAGCGAAAATGAACCTGTTTGCAAAGCAATTGAACGAATATGCGGAGCCTCTTCCGCAGGTGATTTTAGATAAACATTATTTAAGAAAACATGGAACACATGCGTATTACGGACAAAAACCTTCAAGATAAAGAAAAGAGGGATTTCTATGTTAACAAGTCAGAAGAAAGAATGTTGGTTTGTCGTCGGGTCACAGCACTTATATGGGGACGAGGCACTGAAGCAAGTGAAGGCAGATGCGCAAAAGATAACAGATGCCTTAAATGAGAGCGGTTTGCTGCCTTATCCAATTATTCTGCAGGAACTGGCGGTCAGTGCGGATCAAATCACACAGCTGATGAAAGAGGTCAACTATTGTGATGAGGTCATCGGTGTGATGACTTGGATGCATACGTTTTCTCCAGCAAAAATGTGGATACGTGGTACGTCTCTTTTGCAAAAGCCACTTTTGCATCTCGTCACGCAATACTATGAAAACATTCCGTGGGACACGATTGATATGGACTATATGAATCTCCATCAATCGGCACATGGAGACAGAGAGTACGGCTATATCAATGCACGTTTAAATAAGCAAAACCAAATCGTTGCAGGTCATTGGTCGAAGCAGGAGGTGAAGCAGCAAATCGCTGATTGGATGGACGTTGCGGCTGCCTATCATGAGAGCTTCCACATTAAAGTGGCTCGGTTTGGTGACAATATGCGCCACGTTGCGGTGACAGAAGGAGATAAAATTGAAGCGCAGATCCAGCTGGGATGGACCGTTGATTACTTTGGAATTGGCGATCTTGTGAACTATGTAAATGCTGTGGAAGAAGCAGAAGTTGATGCTCTGTTTGCTGAGTACTTAACGTTATATGACGTGGATTATGGGAGCTATTCAGCAGAAGAATGGGAACAAAGTGTGAAAGTGCAGGCACGATATGAAATTGCCATCAAACGTTTTTTAGATGAAGGCGGCTACAATGCCTTTACGACAAACTTTGAAGATTTACATGGCATGAAGCAGCTTCCGGGTTTAGCCGTTCAGCGCCTCATGGCAAAGGGGTATGGCTTTGCAGGTGAAGGGGATTGGAAAACCGCCGCACTGGATCGTTTATTAAAGGTGATGAGCCATCATCAATCGACTGGTTTTATGGAAGATTACACATATGAAATGACTGCTGGTCAGGAAGCAGTGCTGCAATCTCATATGCTAGAAGTAGATCCAGCGCTTGCACATACAAAACCTGTCATTGTCGTGTCTCCGCTAGGCATTGGAAACCGGGAAGACCCAGCACGTCTTGTGTTTGATGGAAAAGCAGGCGAGGGCGTTGTTGTCTCCATTGCTGATTTTGGAACACATTTCAAATGGTTGATTCAAGAAGTGGAAGCTTTTGAGCCGCAGGAAGCAGCACCTCATTTACCGGTGGCACGAGTCCTCTGGAAAATCAAACCGAACTTTCAAGATGGCATCAAAGCATGGATTAAGCACGGCGGAGGTCATCATACAGTCGTATCTCTCAATTTAACGGTTGATCAAATTGTTCATTTTGCAAAGCTTGTGAATGCAGAATATGTGGTTTTATAAAGAAGGGTGAAATGCATTCTACTGTGAACGGTAGAATGGCAGGGAGAAATGAAAGCGGTTTATTAAGTGAGGGGGGTCATCCACTTGGAGAAAAAAGTATCAAGTAAATTTATCTTCTTTTTCGGGTCCTTTGCAGGTATCTTATTTGGATATGATATTGGTATTATCGCAGGGGCAGAAGGGCACATTCAGGAAGAATTTCAGCTCAGCCCGTTATGGCTTGGCATCGTCGTTTCTTCATTAATGGGCGGGGCGATCATTGGTTCCATTTTAAGCGGTCTGATGGGGGATAAGTTTGGCCGCAGAAAGCTCATTTTGGTGTCATCGATTATCTTTTTTGTCGGTGCGCTTGGCTCAGCCATTGCACCAGAAGAAATCTCATTAACCATTGCCCGGATTTTCTTAGGAACAGCTGTAGGGACAGCCTCATCGCTCGTGCCTGCTTACATGTCTGAAATCGCTCCGGCCAAAATTCGTGGGAAATTGTCCGGCCTGAATCAGCTGATGATTGTGAGTGGATTATTGCTTAGCTATATCGTCGCATTTGTGTTTGAACCAATTCCAGACAGCTGGCGCTGGATGCTGGGAAGTGCTGCTTTATTTGCGATCGTGCTTTATATTGGCATGCTGAAACTTCCTGAATCTCCAAGATATTTAATTAAACACGGAATGGCTCATAAGGCACGTGAAGTATTAGGATCACTTCGTTCATCACGTGAAGAGATTGAAGCAGAAATGCAAGAAATTTTAGAAGTGGCAAAAGAAGAACGCTCAGGCATTCGTGAATTATTTCAAAAGAAATTCCGAATGGCTCTCTTTATTGGGGTCGGAATGGCGACACTCCAGCAAATACAGGGGGCGAACTCCATTGTGTATTATGCAACGAGTATCGCAAGAAATGTAGGTCTTGCTCCGCAAGTTGCCGCAGGTTTTACCGTCATTGTTGGTGTCATATTTGTTGTGACGACCGTGATTTTTTTACAATTCGTCGACCGGTTCGACCGCCGAACGATTCTCACAGTTGGGGGAACGGGGATGGCCCTGTCTTTCTTTGCACCAGCGGCATTAGGTGCGCTCGGAGTGAGTGAAGGCATATTAAACTGGGTCACATTGATTTCACTTTGCTGCTTTATTTTGTGCTATGCCTTCTCATGGGCACCGATCACATGGATTATCATCGGTGAAATTTTCCCACTTTCTGTCAGGGGTATTGGAGCGGGCATTTCCTCTGCTTTTAACTGGACGGGATCATTAGCAGTTGGCCTTGTGTTCCCTATCTTGGCTGACCAATTCAGCTTTGGCGTCATTTTCTCTTCATTTGGGGTCATCTGCTTAATTGGTCTGTTGTTCACGCGCTTTGTATTAGTTGAAACAAAAGGAAGAAGCTTAGAACAAATCGAAACCGATATGGCTGCACGTCTCTAAAGGAAACCATCTATCCACACAGGATAGATGGTTTCAGCGTGTAGACAAACCCTCGCATTCGGTGTCAGTCCTGCGTGCCAGTGCTCACGAATGTCAAATTCGCTCCGCGCCGGTACTCGTCCTTCCTAGAATTCAAAGGTTTTCTATCACGCTGAAAAGAAGACAAAGGGCTAAAATCAAGTTCATTTTAGCCCTTTGTCAACAATCTGAACCATCTATCCTGTGCGGATAGATGGCTTTTTTAATCAAGTATTTGTTTCAGTTCATCTGGCAGTAAATCCATTAATTGATCAGATGAGGATACGTCCAGCACTTCAAGAAGCGCATAATATTTCGCATAAATTTCACTCAGTTGATCAGGATGATTTGCTTCATATCGATTTAAATGCAATTGCGTCAGTTCAAGTGCAATGTCCAGTTTGTTTCGTTCGATGGTTTGTGTTGTGTTGATCAAATCGTTCACCTCTAATTTTAAAGTTATTGAAAAATGTTATGGTGCAGTTCCGCAGCTGACCTTATATTCATGGTCTTCTATCTTTTTTGAATAACAGACGGAAGGTGTCATTCCTGTCTCGCTTTTCCAAGCCTGCCAATACACATCATACAGCTGACCATATTGAGGGTCTACATCGTCCTTTTTTTGCAAAATAGCAAAATAGCTTTGGTAAGGGTAGCCTTCTTGATAAATGGCCTGCCGTATCGCTCCTCTTTCAGTCGCATTTGTAAAAACCATAGGCGACAGCAGTGGAAGAGTGATGATCACGACGAGCAGGATGAAAAATGAAAAAAGTTTATGTCTTGTCTTCATCAATGAATGTCCTTTCCTTCACAAGAGATCATTTGTATAATATGTTAAAATTGTCCTAATGTAAAGAAAGAGACTACTAGATCACAAGCGAATTTTTTCAAAATAGACAAGCATCTAATCACTAATCGTGCCTCTGACATACGATAGAGTGTAAGTGAAAGACAACTTGAAGGGGTGTTGAGAATGAGCCGGAATCGATTAGACAATTTTTTCTTTGGGCCTCGCAGAGGGAATCATGGAGAAGTTGAAACGGTTGTATCCCCTACACGTCAAATTGTCAACACGACAACAAATGAACAAACGATTAGAAAAATTCATCCAACTCATATCACAAACGTCAATAAAAACATCAAAAGAATTGAAAACTACTACCCTGTGACGCAATCTACTCGAAATGAGTATATTGTGGAAGAATATGACTGTGGCAGTGATATCAAGAATCCTTGCTGCCGCCCGGTCAAACGCTGTAAATGGTAAGATAATGGTAGAAAGAAGTGAGGCATCCTGTGATGGGATGCCTTTTGTATGTTTAACGCTCTATTTCATTTAATTGTCCGTGATCAAGCTCGAAAAAACGATTTCCTAATTCTGAATAAAGGTAGCGCTGATGGCTTGTAAATAAAACACATTGATCAGAGAATTCTTCTTTTAATAAAGAAATAGACTGCATTTGAGATGCCTCATCAAGAGATGTAAAAGGTTCATCAAGAATGATTAGCTCTGGTGATCTGGCCGCCATACAATTAAAGAAAAGCTTATATCTCATACCTAGTGAATATTGTTTGACAGGCATCTTGAGTGCATGAGTTAAATCAAATGCATCACAAAGCGAGAGAAAGGTCTTTTTGTATATCTCTTTTTCTGACTGATTCATTTTCCATAGCGACTGTATAAGAGTCATATGCTCGATACCAGTCAGCGCATCATAAACCAAAGGCTTATCTGGGATGTACGCGACCAATCCTTTATAAAGAGCTGACCCAGGATGATGCTGTTCATTGAGTAAAACCGTTTCGGATACTGAAGGAAGCAGACCTGCGATGATCTTTAAAAGTGTCGATTTACCGCTACCGTTTTTTCCGATAATACAAGCACGATCACCTTCTTTCAGATGAAAGGATACTTGATCAAGGAGGGGAGAGCTTTCTTCAGTTGTTTCATAACGAAAAGATAGCTGAGACACTTGCAAACTAGCCATTGATAAATCCTCCAATAACAAAAACGGTGGTCACCAGCATATACAAGATGACGGTCGCAAGGGCGGCTTTTTTTGATCCTTTAGCATAATAAATGATCCCATCATAAAGGATGCGTAAAAGGTACAAGTTGATCAAAAACGAAACCGCTTGGATGAAGATAAAATAATGATCTAAATCGAGTACCATCACACAATAGATTGCTGCGCTATTCACTAATAGAAGAAACGCATTATAAAGCAAGATGACAAAATACATTTTGCGCAAAATAAACGTTTTATGAAAAAAGTACATATAAATTGAAGTCACGACAGTACCGAGAAAATTCAATATGAAATAAAGTGGGATTGTCAGTAAAAAGATAAACACAATGCTGGCTAATTGTTTTCCCGCAGATAATGGTTCCTCTACTAACAAATCAATAATGAAAAATGTTAAAAAAACAGTTGAAACAAATAAAGATAGTAAGACTAAACCTATAACAGTTTTGGTCGATTGATGTTGGTTGAAAAATTGCTTAGGGCGTAGAAGTAGCTCCATAGAACCACATTCTCCTTTCTTCTAAGATAGATGTACATGGCTGACATATTCCTCTAAAAGAGAGGCAATCAACAAGAGCACTACAGCGGCAAAGATTAACTGAATCACAGTCCGAGTCAGCTTTCTTACATCAATGGCCTTACCTTTCATAAACCGGTAAAGATAAATAAATGGAAAAGCACTGACGATTGAAAATAGGATCAAACCAAGAACCTCAACAAAAGCATGTGGCATGAGGCCAGTGAATAACTGCTGTACTTCATGCTGAGCTATCAAAAACTGAATGAGTTTTCCAATGATATAGCCATTATAAAAAAGAATGCCAGCAGACATAATGCCGCCAGTAAAAGCCCCGATACCTAGAATGGCAAGCCCAACCTGTAAATTGTTTGAAAAAATAGAGAGAAAAAACATGTCTTCATCCTTTTTTAAATAAGGAATCTGATCATAAGGAAGGAGACTTCCAATGAGCAAAGCTACAATAAATACACCGGCGTAAAGATAGCCGAGGCGTAGAATCAATCTATTCTCCGATAGAAAATATCTTATTTTTTTCAACATACTCAATTCCTTTATAAATGGTCTTGCGGCATAATATCCAGCAAATCACTGAAACGATCACAAAATATATAGCGAACAGCACGTTTACGAGCCCTGAGGATTGCTGCAATATAGGGAGAAAAGAGGTCAAAATCAAATAGTACATAAAAGGCAGAACAAGAAAGTTTCTTGCAAATGCCTGACCTTTATCGATGATCTCTAGTTCCTCATTTGTTGTCCCTATTTCATGCTCATGAATAAAATTGAATTTCGTTGTGAATGGAAACAAGTAAAGCTGAATCAAAGGAAAAATGAAAAAGCCAACCCCTAATACCACCAGTTGAATGAGCATCTGAACATGAAACAGTTGATACACAGTCATAATAGATAGATTAATGAATAGTAAAAAGAGCGCTGGTATGGAAAATAAACAATAAAATAACTGGATTTTTGATAAGAAAAATTGCAAAAGAGATATTTGAGAAAGCTCGTAAAGCCAAATGTTCTTTTTTTCAGCACTTAAAGCAAAAATAGAAGGTGTCAGCATTCTCATCTCATAAGATTGATTCGCTAGTATCATAATATTGAGTGTGAATAGCAGCTGAATTTGCAAGGCTTGATGATCGATGATCGAGATCAATCCGGTAAAAACACCAATATAAAAGAAGGCTTCATATGACATGAACATATAATTAAAAAATTCTTTAGATAAGAGCCACCTTTTTTCTTTCAGCAGCTTGATGTCTTTTTGGATCAACACATTTTGTCTAAACAGCGAACCCTGAATTTTATGCAGTACTTGAAAGTACCAATAAAATAAATCCCGAAAATGCTTTGAGCTTTGGTCTTGATCTTTTTCCGTTGGAATCCATCGAACAGGACTTCTCATGACAAGCGCACTACCTAATAGCACAACAATCAATGTAATAGGTGAATGGAACAGAGCTTGAAATTGTAGAAAAACAGAGCCATCTGAAAATAAAGCATGATGCATTTGCTGAAGATCATGTTGATATAAAGAGATCAGCTTGTTTGAAAGAGTGATCCAAAACGAATCCTCTGCAAGCGATGAGATCGATTGAAATAGTTGCCGGAAGGTGTGATAAAAAGGGAAAATGATGTTTAATATGAGAACCCTTCCGAAAAAGAAAAAAAGCAAAGCGATGCTTGCAAAAAAGAGGACACGAATAGCCCCGATTTTTTTCACGACGATGTTATAGATATAAGCACCGAATATCTTATTGCTGATGATAAATAGGAAGATACTTGTCAGCATCACATTGACATGTTTTAACCAGAATGCCAGATCGTGTGTTTGAACAATATCATATTGGAACAAAAAATAGATCAAATAAGTGCTCAAACTCGTAAACACAAGCCAAATCAATTCTGAAAACAGAAGCGTTTGAAAAAGTTGTCTAGAGGAAACAGGTGCTAGCTGTATCAATTCTTTAAAAGGAAGAAGATGAGTTCTTCTATAAGATTCAATTCCTTTGACGATAGAAAATAGAAATAAAAACATCACAAAAGCACTTTCCCATTCTATTTGATAGACGGGGGAGTAAAGAAATGAAGATATAACGAATACAATCATGCATCCGAATATGATATCAAGAATACAAGAAAAAAATATGTACTGTTTTGAAGAAAACGACTTGAGAAATGGAATTTTTCGTATAACGAACTGAGCGATATTAGAATACTGTTGCTCCAGTCTAATGGATAGAAGTAGTGATAATAATGGATATAACATCTTCTCACCTGCACAAAAATTTAAATAGAAGGAGAACAGAGTCTCCTTCTATTGAGTCGTTAAATAAATTACCAAGCGATAACGGCTTTACGGCCTTTTTTCTTAATTTCGTTTTTAAGGTATTGACGAATTGTCTCTTTACCAGCCGCAGCAATAAGAGAAAGACCGCCTGAACCTACAGCAGTTAAAATGGAGACAATTGTAGTGACAGCTCCACCCGCTTCAACCACATTAAGAACTACAGCGGCAACACTGCCTGGAATACCAAATTCTTTTGCTAGATCAGCAACTGGCAGTACTTGTAGCGAGAAGGAAAAAAGAGCTAGCATAAGGAATCCTACTGCTAAAGCACCAAAAAGAACATGTAGTTTGATTTCATTTCTTGTTTCTGTCATATCAAATTCCTTCCTTTTTTGTCTTTTTATTACTATTCTATCTTATGATATGTTTTTGTTCATATCAATCCTTTTTTTTCTTTTTTTATGAATTAGTTATAGGTTAATATAAAAAAAGTGAAAAGATAAGTGAGAAAAGAATCGTTTTGGATAGGAAATATCGAGTGAACATGATCAAAATGACCTTGTTTTCACAAAAACGAAAGAGAGCCTAAAAGTCTATAAGAAATGTGTTATATGTAAATGAACCAATATTCTTTGATCAAAATCTCTTTTCAAGATAAAATTGGAAGTATCAATTCATTCTGATGGAGGCGATTTTCTGAATATTCGATTGTTAACACCAGAAGATGCTCAAGAATATGCGAACTTGAGATTAGAAGCACTCCGATTAAATCCAGAGAGTTTTGCTATGAGTTACGAGGAAGAGAAGCTAGATACGAAGAATAAATATAAGGCTCGTTTTGCCTCTACACAATCTATGTGGACATTCGGTGCCTTTCATCAAGGTCAGCTGGTCGGCTCGGTTACACTCATACAAGAAACCTTGCAGAAATTAAAGCACCGTGCCAATGTGGCAGCGATGTATGTAAAGGCTAATGGCCGTGGAAAAGGAATTGGGAAAGCGCTCCTGACAAAAGTTCTTTCTTTTGCGCGCGAAAGAAAAGATATCGAACAACTGTATTTAACAGTGGTCACAACAAACGACTCAGCCAAACATCTTTACAAGTCTGTTGGATTTAAGTCGTATGTGGTAGAGGAAAAAGCACTAAAAATAAATGGTGCTTATGTAGATGAGGAAAAAATGGTGCTATGTTTATCATCGTTTGGAGGGGATATAAATGAGCCAGCCAGTCATGCGCATCACATTGGCAGCCGGACCAAATAGTGAGCTGGAATCCTTTGCGCTTCGTGCAGCACTTGAAAACTTTGGCGCAAAAGTCGATATGCATTGGATAGGCAGACCGAATGACCTGATTGATGTATTATCCGGGAGGAATAGAGGCGAGACGGATTTCATTCTTTTATCCTTTCACGGAGAAGAAGGAGCGTTTCTCATACCGGAGTTAGGAGAAGATGTATACGAAGAGGGTGAGCCGAGAGGTGCTGCTTTTGGTGCGGATGACATAAAGCGGTATGCTTCGTTAAATGGAGTCCACATTATATGTACAGGCTGTACACTAGGCGAAAAAAAGATGGCAGAAGCTTTTTTAGAAACAGGGGCGATATCCTATACAGCGCCCGATGACTACATTGATGGAAATGCGTCATTTATTTTTGTTCTCACCATGCTGTATGAGCTGGTGAATAACTCAAAAACAGTCAGAGCAGCTTTTGACCAGGCACGCTCTATTGATGAAGAAACAAAGTTATTCCAACTGTATATGCAAAAATAAGGGCTGAGCGATCAAGCCCTTTTTATATATCTCTCGTAAAATATGTCGAAAATGTGACAAATGTGTTTTTTGCAAACTAAAAAGGGGCTGCGAAAAGTCTATCCTACAAACACACGTCATCCAGACAGGACGGCATCACGAGAGGAGAATCATTGTGTCAACGAAAGGGAAGATCAGCCTCGTCCTATGTGGACTTGCAATCGTCATCGGTATCGCTTCGTTTTATCATAACCAGCAGGCAAGCGGGACAGAGAGGAAAAAAGTAGAACAAGATGCGAGCTACAAACAAGTTGAAATTGTCACACTTGTGAATGACGGGAAATTCATGAGATATGCTGTCAACTATCCGCTGTTTCATCAAGAAAAACTAGATCAGGAGATCAAAAGATTTGCAGAGACCGCGTTAGAAAAGTTTAAAACATCGTTTAGTCAAGCGAGTGATGCCAATGAAGAGAAACGATACGAACTAAACATCGATTATGAGATCATTCATTATGCCAAGCAAACAGTCGCAATCAAATTCAATACATATGAAGTGAAGGGCGGAAAGCAAGGCGTCAATCAAACGAAGGTGATGAACTTTGATTTCAAGAAACAGACATTTTTATCAATCAACGATATCTTTCTATCAAAGAAGGACAATCTTCAAAAATTATCTCATATGACTTTTGAGGAATTAAAAAAAGATCGAACGCTAGCTGAAAATCAGCCGCTGCTCAAACAGGGAACGTCTCCTGTGGCGAAGAACTATCAGTATTTTGCCATCAAGGATCGCTATATCGAATTCTACTTTCCAAGAGGACAAATCGCTCCAAATCATCAAGGCCCTCAAGTGTTAGCGATTAAGAAAACACTGCTGAAAGGAATATTAAAACCTGAATATATGAAGAAAGAAATGAACAAAAACGAGAAAAAAGAACCGATTCCAACAAGAAAGATTGTGAAACTGCCGAAAACATCCACATTTCATCCGAATCAAAAAGCCATTGCACTCACATTTGATGATGGGCCCAATCCATCAACGACCTCAAAAATTTTAACAGCATTAAAAGAGAACAAAGGACATGCCACATTTTTTGTATTAGGCAGCAGGGTTCAGTATTATCCCGATATGTTAAGTGAAATCAGAAAGGGTGGAAATGAAATTGGAAACCATTCCTATAACCACCCTTTGCTCACAAGACTCCCTTTAAAACAAGCGGTCAAACAAGTAGAAGACACGCAGCAAATCATTGAAAAAGCGAGCGGGTTCACACCGACTCATTTTAGACCACCATATGGCGGGACAAACGGGCAAATCAACGAAGCTCTTCACATGAAAGTGACCCTTTGGGATGTGGATCCTGAAGACTGGAAATATCGAAACAGCCAATACGTCGCGAACTACATTCTAACTCATGCATCTAGCGGTGAAACGATCTTAATGCACGACATCTATGACACCTCAGCCAACGCAGCCGTCACGATTATCAAAGAACTCACCAAACAGGGATATCAATTATTGACGGTGTCTGAGCTTGAGCAGTGGAAGGAAGCGCGTGAGAAGAGAAGTGAGTCGAATAGGTAATACCCCTTTTGGTGTGAATCTTAGCGGATTCGCATCTTTTTTTAGGCAGGTCATGAAAATAAAGGGAAAATCTGTTATGGTGAATATGAAGGGGGACTTCAAGTGGTATTGATAAGATTTTTAAGTCTCGTTATGCTGACAGTGGTTGGTTTGGCTTTTGTCATAAACAATGTACCTAGTTTGATGCTGCCCATCTATATACTTTCAATGATCGGGCTTATGTTCTGTCTCGGTCACATTGCGCTCCATTATCTACAGCGGATCAGATATTTGTTATACGATGAGAAACAATTGAAAGAGAATCAAATAAACAAACCTCCCGCTAAATGAAGGAGGTTTTTTACTTGTCGTTTTTCAATGATTTTCTCGTTTGACTCCTTGAATTGTCTCAAAAGAGAGACGATGTTCCTCGTAAATCTGATTTGGACAATCAGCAAGAGCATAATGATCTACGAGCTAAGCCCTCCAATCTTTCGTAACAAGGATACAGTATAATGAGAAAAGATTGATATGAACAGCTCGTTTTATATTTTCGACAATGGGTGAGGAGGATTCAGTTGAAGAGAGTAGACGTGGTGTCAGCTTTGATTTATGACATGGATGAACATATTCTCATGGTAAAGAATGTCAAAGGTTATTGGGAGTTTCCTGGTGGTGCAGTGGAAAAAGGAGAACATCTGCAGCAAGCTGTGATCCGTGAGGTGAGAGAAGAAACAGGATATGTGATCAAAGTAAATGAACTTCATTCTGTTAGAGAAATACTTTTTCAAGATAACATGCATCATGCACTTATTTTTACGTTTTTTGCGGAAATCATCGGGGGAGAGATGAATATTTTAGATCCTGATCATGATATTGAAGAAGTAAAATGGGTAAGCATCCAGGATGCCGAAAAATTAAATCCACAGTTATTCAGCATGCTAAAATTAAATAAACAGGCGCGTGCATTTTACACATTTGAAGGAAAGAGAACAAGGGATCAATAAATGAATAAGGAGAGAATGGAATGTTTTTGTATTATGGACCAACCGGTGCTCCAGTGGAAAATCCAGGAGAAGAATGGATGAAAGAAATCTTCTTCCATAAGGGTGAAGACTATTGGAAACAAGGGAATGGAGAATCTTCTATTGAAGTGGATGAAGATTGGGAAACGGAAAGTCTTGTTTTCTTTTATCATGAACCTTATGGCTTTTTTCTCATGAGATATCCAAATTTTTTGGTTCCTTTTAAAAAAGTAGAGAAGATAGAAACGATCAAGCATGTCGTTGCAGGCGCACCATTGTATGTACCTTCATGCAGCTACGTCGATCGACATCAAGCTTATGAAATCGTTCAACATTTTCTAAAAACAAAATCGATACCTGATAGTGTTGAATGGGTGGAGTTGAGGACGATTGAATTTCAGCAAGGTCTATAAAGTTTTACGGGGAACAAGAAGGAGAATAAAATGTGTCGTTTAGATGATACCATGCATGTACATGTTGGCTATTACGAACATGGTCTTGATGTTGAAGGGGTGTTTTTTAAGAGTTTAGAAACAGGAAAGTGGCAATTATTCTTTGACCATACATGGTATGGGATAACGCTTTTAAAGCATTATGAAAAATATGAAGATTTAGGGCTGTTGATTGGCGAGTATTCTATTGAAGATGACAAAATTGAAGGTGAAGGAAATCAGCTGTTTGAGCGTTTTTTAAAAGAAAACGGGGTAGTGAGATAAATACAGAATGTGAAACATCACTCAATGAAAATGACGAGTGATGTTTTTTTATGTTGGATACTGATTTTATAAAATTTTGCTCTATGTAATCTAAAGAACATCTAATACAAATCCGCATTGATTTTTTAAAAATTCAAAAAATAGATAGACAAATGCTTGCAAGAATTGTATAGTGTTCTCATAAATTACTTGTCATACAAGTGAACAAGTAACTAAGAATATAAGATTGGATTTCAAATAATAAAATGAGGTGATCCAGTGAAAGATGTAAGTTTGGCGAATTTAAAAGCAAAAGCGATTGAACTTAGACAAACGGCGATTACGATGATTTATGAAGCGCAATCGGGGCATCCTGGCGGCTCTTTATCAGCTGCTGATATCATCACGGCCCTTTATTTCAAAGAGATGAATATCGATCCCCAAAATCCTAACTGGGAAGATCGTGATCGTTTTGTTTTATCGAAAGGCCATGTTGCACCTATTCTATATGCTGCCTTAGCGCTAAAAGGTTATGTCCCTTTTGAAAACGTATACAAATTGAGACAGTACGGTTCACCGTTCCAAGGTCATCCTGATATGAAGAAATGCCCTGGAATTGATATTTCAACAGGTTCATTAGGCCAAGGACTTTCTTGTGGGGTTGGTATGGCGCTTGCGGGTAAACGGGATGAAAAAGATTATCGGGTATTTGCGATGGTAGGCGATGGCGAATGTCAAGAAGGACAAATTTGGGAAGCGGTTCAAACCGCAGTCAAATATCGTCTTGATAATTTAATTGTTTTTGTTGACAATAACCGTCTGCAAATTGATGGTTTCTGCGAGGAAATCATGCCGCTGCAAGACATAGAAATGAAGTTTGAAGTATTCGGGTTTGAAACAAAGCGAATTGACGGACATTCGATGGAAGAGATAGTCGAAACATTGAATCAAGTGAAAAACATGAAAAATGGAAAGCCGAAATGTATTGTAGCAGACACGATTAAAGGCAAAGGCGTTTCCTACATGGAAAATATCTGCTCATGGCACGGTGTTGCGCCAAATGAGAAAGAGTATGAACAAGCAATAGAAGAATTAGCAGGAGGTTTGAGATCATGAGCCAAACTGAAAAAGCGGTCATTAAGAAAAAAGCGACACGTGAAGCCTTCGGTGATGAAATTGTTAAGTTAGGAAAAGAGAATCAACATATTTACGTGATTGATATTGATATCGGAAAATCATGCAAAACAGGAGAATTCATAAAACAGCTTCCCAATCAGCATGTGAACGTTGGAATTGCCGAACAAAATGGTGCCGGGCTGGCAGCTGGTCTTGCGACAACTGGAAAAATTCCATTTGTAAGCACTTACGCAGTTTTTGGCTCGCTGCGCATGGCAGAGCAAATCCGCCAAGAAATATGCTATCCGAATTTGAATGTAAAGATTGCCTGCTCGCACGGAGGATTGACACCGGGAAATGACGGTGGAAGTCATCAAGCGATAGAAGATATGGGCGTTTTAAGAACATTTCCCAACATGACGGTCATCATGGGCTCTGATTACTATTCGACGAGAAAATTGATCAAAGAGGCAGCGAATACGTATGGCCCCATGTATTTGCGCTTTACCCGAGATGCTGTGCCGATGATTTATGATGAACATGAGGAGTTTGTGATTGGAAAAGCCAAAAAATTAAGGTCTGGCAAAGATATTGCGATCATTGCAAATGGTGATACAGTATACCTTGCTTTGGAAGCGGTTAAAAAACTAGAAGAACAAGGGATTGAAGCATCACTTTTAGATATGCATACGATCAAACCTCTAGATCGAGAGGCGGTTGTGGAGTGTCTTGATATTGGACGTATGATCACTGTAGAGGATCATAACATTTTGAACGGATTAGGCAGTGCTGTATGTGAAGTAGCAGCAGAAGAAGGTCGAGGAAAAGTCAAACGGATCGGAGTGCAAGACCGTTTTGGAGAATCTGCACCTTACGAAAAACTTTTAGAAATAAATGGAATAACAATCGAAAACATCATAAATACAGCAAAAGACATGCTGAACAATCACATTTGAAAGTAGGTTATTTACAATGTTTACATTAAACAATCAAGTAGCTATTGTAACAGGGAGCGGTTCTGAAAAAGGAATTGGCCGAACAATCGCTCTAACACTTGCTAAACAGGGTGCTGCTGTCGTGGTAGCAGATATCAATGAAGAAGGGATTCGCTTCACAGTAGAAGCCATTCAAAAAGCCGGAGGAAAAGCGTTAGGCGTAGTAGTAAATGTAACAAATAAGGAATCAATTGATCATATGGTGGCTGTAACGCTTGAGGCGTTTGGCCGCATTGACATATTGGTGAATAATGCAGGTATTTCTCAAAAAGTAACCGTTCAGAACATGACACTTGAAGATATGACAAGAGTCTTTAATGTAAATATGTTTGGTTTGTTTTTGTGTACACAAGCCGTGCTAGAACCAATGATCAAGCAGCAATATGGGCGTATTATCAACCTGTCTTCTGTATCGGCTAAAAGGGGAGGAGGCGTATTTGGAGGAGCACATTACTCAGCTTCCAAAGCAGCAGTATTAGGTTTTTCTAAAAACCTTGCCCGTGAAGTAGGGAAAGATGGTATCACAGTGAATTGTGTGGCACCAGGCCTTGTGAATACGGATATTTGGAAGTCACTTCCTATCGATGAAGCCGAAAAAGTAATTGATAATATACCACTTGGCCGACCAGGTGAAACGAAAGAAATCGCAGCTGCTATTACATTTTTGGCTACTAAAGAAGCATCCTACATTACAGGAGAAGAAATCGATATCAATGGTGGTTCACATATGGACTAGTAGAAAGAAATGGAGCAGGCACATGAACATGCCTGACTCTATTTTAAATAAAAAGGAAGTAGAGTCACAGTCAAAATGATTGATGAAATGATATTTTGTAAGCGCTTAATAAAAATATGTCATGCCATTTAGACATCTTCACGCAGTTGGACAAAGCAACTTGAAGGGGGAATCATGTTGAATCAACAAGCATTAGAAAAGTCGACGACTCGTAAAGTTACACTTCGCCTTATCCCATTTTTATCATTATGTTTTGTTATCGCTATTTTAGATCGTGTGAATATTGGATTTGCTGCTCTTCAAATGAATGAAGATTTGGGATTTTCAAATGCTGTATTTGGACTTGGGGCTGGAATATTCTTTTTAGGGTATTTTTTATTAGAAGTTCCGGGAAGTGCCATTATGGCAAAGATCGGTGCGAGTAAATGGATCAGCCGAATTATGGTGACATGGGCAATTATTGCGATTTTAATGGCTTTTGTTCAAGAACCATGGCAGTTTTATACAGCACGTTTCTTATTGGGTGCGGCAGAAGCTAGCTTTTATCCATGTATGGTGTTTTATTTGAGCGGTTTTTATCAAACCAAACATCATGCCAAAGCCATTGCTGGATTTATGCTGGCGATTCCGGGAGCGAATGCCCTAGGTGCACCACTTTCTACATTTCTATTAGGTGTTGATTGGCTGGATATGTCTGGATGGCAGTGGCTGTTTATTTTAGAAGCGATTCCAGCACTCATTCTTGGAGTAATTGCATTCTTTTATTTGGATGACAAACTTGAAGATGTAAAATGGCTGAATCAAGATGAAAAAGAGTGGCTGATTCATGTCACAACAAAAGAAAAGCTTGAGAAAGAACAGGTCAAGCGATATACATTCACTCAAGCTTTAAAAGATCGAGATGTACTCATTTTATCGGCAGGCTATTTCTGCTGGATGGTTGGGTTTTACGGCATCAATATGTTTTTGCCGACAATCTCTAAAGGATTATCTGACACCATTTCCTTAAGTACGCAGGGAATGGGCTGGCTGTTAGGTTTCATGTATACCGTCGCTATCATTGTAATGGTGCTGGTCGGGAATCATTCTGACAAGAAAAACGAGAGGCGATGGCATGTATCTGCCTGCTTAACTGTCAGTGCGATGGCCATGATCATTAGCAGTTATATAGCAAATTCCAGTGTGATCTTATCCTTTGTGTTTTTAACCATTGCCTTGTGCGGAGCCTTTGGTGCTTATTCTCCATTTTGGGCCATTCCCCCTTCTTTTCTAACAGGAGCAGCCGCCGGTGGAGCGATCGCACTAATCAACAGTATTGGCAATCTTGGCGGTTTCTTTGGGCCATATATAGTCGGGTACATTAAGGATGTCACAGGTTCTTTTCACATCAGTATGATTTTTTTAGGTGTTAGTATGATACTGGCTTCTTTTATTATTGTGTTTTTAGTTAAACAGTCAGGAAAAGCACTAGTTGTAAAAGCAAGTACAGAAAAATCCAGTATAGAAAAGTCTATTTAAACGAGGGTCATAAAAAAACTATGATGGAAGTAGTAAGGGGAAATATTGTGGTGATTTAGCTGTCAGGAGAAGTTCTGAAAGAAAACGAGACAATACATGAGGATAAAACGATTGGAGCTGAAATTTTCATGGAAAAAGAGACAAATGTACCACAAAATACGATCGTTTGCCGGGAATGTGGAGAAATCATTGACATCGCTTATGGCTCTGAAGGGGTTAAAGTCTTATACGGAATATGCGAAGGGTGCCGAGCATCGGAAAATAAATGAACTTAAAAAGACAAAGACGCATAACAGCAAGGCTTCTACTTGTTGTATGCGTCTTATTTTTCGATTAAATAAAAAGAAGCTTCTCATATCGTATTTGGAAGTGGAAGATCCTAGCTTTTCCAATATCGATCATATAGGTTTTGCATGTGGGCAGTCATACGTTTCACAGCTTCTGCTGCGTTCCGTTCTTCGAGTGCTTCTATAATCAGTTTATGCTCCTGAAAGTTGACCTCACGATAGTCAGAACGGGTAACGGTTCGATCACGTATAAACCTCCACATTTCCTGCTGCTTCATAGCGTTCGTAATGGAAGACATAAAGGTAATGAATAAATCATTATGTGACGCTTTTGCAATTCCCATATGTAGCTGCTCGTCAGTTGCCGGGACGTATACACCTGAATGTGTTTCTTCTTCCATTTTTTTGATGGTTTGTTTCAGTTCTAAAATATCTTCGTCAGTCGCTCTCAAAGCCGCAAAATGAATAATTAAAGGCTCGATATGCATTCTAGCTTCCACGATATCCTCAGGTGATGCCGATTTCATAGAGATGGACCCTTCATTGTGTATGGTCGTACTCTTAACGAAGACACCTTCTCCTTGACGTGAATAAATAATACCATTCATTTCTAGTGCACTGAGGGCTTGTCTAACAGGTGCGCGGCTGACACCAAATTGTTCGCATAATTCCCTTTCTGAAGGAAGTTTATCTCCTATTTGAAAAGAGCCTAACTGTATTTCAGAAAGGATCTGATTATAAATTTGTATGTATAATTTTTTATTGGAAACAGGATTGAATGTAATAGAAATCACCCCTCTTTATTTGTCATACAAGTATATTAATTATATACTTTTCAGATTTGAAGGGCAAAAAAATATACCGAAACCATTTTTAAAATTAAAAGATAATTCATAAATGGTAAGAGCCTAAACAAATAAAAACAGACCTTATAAGGCCTGTTCTGTTGCAAAATGTTTTCTATTAAAATTCCCTGCTCAATTCGCCTTCTCTTTCTTTAACTTCAAACCGGACCGGTCATGTAGAGCTGAATGGTATCAGTCACATCTTCATTTTCAGATGGTAAGAAGGCAATTAATGAAATTTCGTTTCCTTCTTTATCCTGACCGATGGGGTCATGCAGAGAGACGTCTTTTTTTGTTTTTTTAAGTGCGCGTAAATGCATCAGGATTTCATTATTAAAGTCAAAAGGGGGGTGCAGAATTTAAAAATCGAATTTAACTTTTGCCCCATCATGCAATAATTCAGGTTCGTCATTTAGATAGACATCACTTAAGTGAAGTGTGATTGAATTCAAATCCGAAACATCATCTACCAGTAAAGGAACTACAACCATACCTTCATTTTCGACTTTACCATACAAAGAACCAACACCTGTATCCGTAGTCAAATTAGTCTTATAGACTTCAATTTGTTTCTTTGTATTAGTGGTAATAATATCAACACCAGAAAACAAAACATCTTTATCGGAAGTGTTTTCAGTCGTATAAGTGATTTGTATTCTATGGTATTTATCTTTTTCAAAATTATTATAAGAAAGAAGCTCTTTATCTTGTTCACCTAAATTACTGTATTCAAATACTTTAACATCGTGTATTTTCATCTTAATAGGACTTAAATCTATTTCTTTTTGTTTGTTATTTATCTTTTTCAAAGTTAGTGTTGAACCATTTTTATCTTTATCCCATTGGCCAATTTCGGTTAGAAGTCCTGATGTTGGTTTATTCTCTTTTTGTGTTGATTCTTTTGAAGCCTCTTTACTCGTTTCTTCTTTTTTTGCCGGCTCAGTTGAGCTGTTAGTGTTACCACAAGCAGTTAGAACTGCCATAAAGCATAAGAATAAAATTAGTTTAGCTTTTTTCATTTGTCTACACCCTTTTATATACATATTTTAGTAATACAGGAAACATTATAATACAAAAAATGTTGAAGTGATGATTTTCGACAAAATTAGACGAAATAATTCATGACTTATAGCACGGGTTTAAAGTCACGAAACGTTCGGTGGTGAATTCGTATGTAACATTAAAAAGTGCTGATATTTCATTTGTGAAATTATTATAAGTCTGAATAGCTATTATTTTTCTAAACATAAAAGTTGAAATACAAAACTTATATGCAAACCGTTTGTCCTTCATTTTCCACAATTCTCTAAACAGTGGGGTGTAATCAGTTGATTTCCTTCATGTCTAAGTGCATGACCCAAAATTCATCACCAAAATCTTGCCATTGTTCTTGAGGGCTAAGGCGGCAGCTATTATCAAAAGAAATGCAGCGAGACAGTAGCTTAGTGCCGAAATAAAAAACAGACCTAATAAGGTCTGTCAGGCTGTCGAGAAAATCTCGACAGCTTTATTTTTTTCCTTAAATTTTCCACTATCCCATTTTATAATAGAGAAAAGCATACTAAAGGAAGGTGTTTTTCTCATGTTCCACACTAGAAATTCTTCTCAGCACGAAGCCGAATTTGTTTTGCTAGATCAATTGGT